>JAYZWL010000018.1:0-35590 GCA_036154955.1 Pseudomonadota bacterium
GGGCTGGGGCGGGGCGGGCTGGGGCGGGCTCGGCGCCGCACGGCCGCATTGCGGGCGAGCGCGAAACGGAGCGAGCGCGGAGCGGTGCGGGCGAGCATGAGGCGGGCGTGGCGGGGACGGGTTCGGCGCCGTGCGGGCGCTGCGCCGACAAGCACGCGGCGAGCGCGGCGCGGGGCGGGCGCATCAGGCGGCAAGAGCAGGCGAACACGATGGGTCAGGCGCGGCGCGGGGGGTCGGGCGCGGGCAGTGGGTCGGGCGCGGGCGGGGGGGGCGGGCGCGGCGCGGGGAGGTGGGCGCGGCGCCGGCCTGGCGGCGCGCAGGTATGGTGCGGGGCGGAGCCGCCCGGGGCGACGCGACGGCGGGCGGGCGCGTTCATGGCGGAGGCGGGCGGGTCCGGCGGCGAATGGTCGGGGCGGCCGAGCCCGCGCCCGACGCCTCCGCGCCTCCGCCAGACGCTCGACAGTCCCGCGCCCCGGGGCTCATGAGGCGCCGCCGCCCCCCGTCTCGCCGCGGGACAGCCGGGCGCGATAGAGGCGCGACTGCGCGGGCGTGACCGAGGCGATCAACGCCGCCAGACGTTCGAACGGCGCGCGCAGGGCGTCGAGCGGCTCGGGCGGGTCGGCGGCGGCCAGTCGCTCGGCCTCCGTTTCCAGCGCGCGGGCGGCCTCGCTGATCCCGGAAAAGCCGAAGGCGCCGGCGCTGCCGGTCAGCGTGTGGGCGATGGCCGCGACCTGCCGCGCCGGATCGGGATCGGGCGCGGCCGCCGCATCGGTCCCGGGCGGCGCGGCGGCGGCGGCGGCGGCGGCGGCGTCAAGAATGTCGCGCAGAAGCTCCGACTGCAGCGCGAGCGAGCGGCAATGCTGCTCCACCAGCGCCAGCACGCGTTCCGCCGCCGCGCCCCCCCCGCCCTCGGGATCGGCGCAGGCGCGGTCCCAGATGACGCGCAGCCGGTCGGGAAGGGTCAGCGGATCGAACGGCTTGGGGATCACGTCCACCGCGCCCATGGAGATGTAGCGCGACACCTCCCGCCCCTGCACCTTGGCGGTCACAAAGATCACCGGCGTGCGCGCCAGCCGCGCGTCCTTGCGCAGGCCCGCGAGGGTCTGCGGACCGTCCAGCCCCGGCATCATCACGTCGAGCAGGATGAGGTCGGGGTTGAAATCGCCGGTCCTGTCCAGCGCCTCCTGCCCCGAGGCGCACATGTCGGTTTCGAAGCCGCCGACCGTGGTGAGCAGCACGTCGGCGATGGCGCGGAGGTCCGGCTCGTCCTCCACATACGTTATACGCTGCAGGGCTCGTGTCATCCGGGGGGATCCTGACGAATGGGCCGGCGAGGGGCGGCGCCCCCCGCGATGCCCCCGGACGATACGGCCGGCATCGTTACCGGGATGTTTACGCCGCCCGCCGACGCCTCCCTCGCCCGGCGGCGCCGCAGGTTCCGGATTGACCCGGCCTGCGGCCGCGGCCCATGGTCCACGCTTCCGCGCCGCAGCAACACCGGACCCGCGCCATGAACGCCCCCTTCCTCAAGAGCCGCCACCACAACCTGATCATGGACGTGCACGCCCCCGCGACCGAGTGGCGCCGGGACATCCACGCCCATCCCGAGATCGGCTTCGAGGAGCATCGCACCGCCGCCCTGATCGTCGACCGCCTGAAGGCCTTCGGGGTGGACGAGATCATCGAGGGGCTGGGCCGGACCGGCGTGGTCGGCATCGTGAAGGGCCGCGCCCCGGGGCCGATGATCGGCCTGCGCTGCGATATCGACGCGCTGCCGATGCAGGAGCGCACGGGCCTTCCCCACGCCTCCACCAACGCCGGCAAGATGCATGCCTGCGGCCATGACGGGCACACCGCCATGCTGCTGGCGACAGCGAAGGTGCTGGCGGAGACGCGGGACTTCGCCGGCTCGGTCGCGCTGATCTTCCAGCCGGCGGAGGAAGGCGGCGGCGGCGGGCGCGAGATGGTGGAGGGGGGCCTGTTCGACAAGGCCCCGTGCGAGACGGTCTGGGGCCTGCACAACATGCCCGACCTGCCGCTGGGAACCTTCACCTCGCTGACCGGCGGGGCGATGGCGGGGATCGACTATTTCGACATCGCCATCGAGGGCCAGGGCACCCATGCCGGCGTGCCCCATGCGGGCGTGGACACGGTGCTGGCGGCCTCCCATGTGGTGATCGCGGTCCAGTCCATCGTGGGGCGGAACCTGTCGCCCTTCCAGGCGGCGACCATCGGGATCTCGATGTTCAAGGGCTCGGACGCCTATGTGGTGATGGGGGACCGGGCGGTTCTGGGCGGCTCGGTCCGCTATTTCGACATGGCGGCGCGGGATCTGGCGGAGGCGCGGCTGCGGGCGCTGGCGAGTTCCATCGCCGAGGGGTTCGGGGCGCGCGCGGTGATCGACTACCGCAAGAACTACCCGCCCTGCATCAACCCCGCCGCGGAGGCCGATATCGCCGCCGAGGTCGCCGCGGCGGTGGTCGGGCCCGAGAACGTGAGCCGGGACGCCGAGCCCTGCATGGCCGGCGAGGACTTCGCCTTCATGCTCAACGCCCGGCCGGGGAACTACATCTGGATGGGGACCGGGTCGGCGGATCACGTGTCGGGCAAGCTGCATTACCCGGATTACGACTTCAACGACGCCTCGATCCCGCAGGGCGTGGCCTACTGGCTGGCGCTGGTCGACCGGCTGCTTCCGGCGTCGTGAGGATGAGGGCGGGGCGGCGGACCGGCCGCCGCCCCGCCTCCGGTCGGGCCTCAGGTCAGGCCGCCGCCGCGCCGATGGCGCGCAGGTGCATCCGCCCGGCGCCATACATCGCGTCCATGGCCAGCAGGCGCTTGAAGTAGTGGCCGACGGCGAGCTCGTCGGTCATCCCCACCCCGCCATGCACCTGCACCGCGCTTTCGCCCAGGGACCGGCCCATCCGCCCGACCTGGCCTTTGAGCAGCCGCAGGTCGCGGGGCGCGCAGGAGCCGGCCTCCATCATCGCGGCGGTGACGATCATCGTCGAGCGCGCCTTCTGGTAGCTCATCGCCATGTCGGCGATGCGATGGCGCAGGGCCTGGAAGCTGCCGATGGGGACCCCGAACTGCTTGCGCGCCTGCGCGTAGTCCGAGGTGATCTTCAGCAGCGCCCCCATCGCCCCCACCGCGTCGGCGCAGAGCGCGAGGACGGTGGGCGCGAGCGCGGCGTCGAGCAGGTCGCAGCCCGCCGCCCCGTCCCCGTCGCCTCCCGCCAGCAGGTCGGCCGCGGGAACCCGCACGCCGTCGAAGCGCAGGTTGGCGCCGCGGCGGCCGTCGATGGTGTCGTAGGCCTCCGCCGTCATCCCGGCGGCGTCGCGGGGGACCAGCGCCACGACGATCCCGGCCCGGTCCCCGGCGGCGCCGGAGACGCGGGCGGAGACCACCAGATGCGAGGCCGTCTCCGCCGCCAGCACGTAGCGCTTGGCGCCGGTCAGCACGAGCGCGTCGCCGTCCCGGACCGCCTGCATGGCGACGCGGGCGGGCTCGGCCAGACCCCTGCCCTCCTCATGGGCGAAGGCGATGGGGGCGCCGCCGGCGAGCAGCCCCTCCAGCGCCGCGTCCGCCGCGGCGCCCGGCGCGCCATGGGCGAGGCAGAGGGCTGAGGGGAGCGCGGGGAGCCAGGGTTCCGCCAGCAGGCGCGCGCCCATGATCTCCGCCACCGCCGCGAGGTCGACGACCGTGCCGCCGAGGCCGCCGCGGGCCTCCGGCGCGGCGAGCGCCAGAAGGCCCATCTCGGCCAGGTCGCCCCAGACCTTCGCGTCATGCCCACCGGCGGCGACGAAGCCGCGGCGCTTTTCGAAATCGTAGTTGCGTTCCAGATACTTCGCGAGGCTGTCGCGCAGCATCACCTGCTCTTCGGTGAAGGTGAGGTCCATGGTGTTCTTTCCCCTCAGCCGGCCATCACGACCTTGGCGATCAGGTCGCGCTGGATCTCGTTGGATCCGGCGTAGATCGAGGCTGCGCGGGTGTTGAGGTAATAGGGCATCGCCACCATGTCGAAACCGTCCGAGAGCGGGGCGGCGTTGGCGCCCACCCCCAGCGCCTCCAGCTGCCGGGGCAGACCTTCGAGCCCGGCCACCTCGATCATCAGCACCGAAAGGGCCTGGCTGGCCTCCGACGACATGGTTTTCATCATCGACGGATAGGCCGGATCGCGGGCCGGGTCGCCGCCGCCGCGGGCGTGACGGAAGTGGTAGTCGACCGAGACGATATCGGCCTCCAGCGCGCCCAGACGCTCCTGAAACGCGGGATCGTCGGCGATGACCCCGCCCATGCCGTCGTCGGCGCGGGCGGCCGCCTCGCGCAACGCCGCCAGCCGCCGGCGCAGGGCGGGGCCGGGGGAGCCGCCGCCGCGCTCGTATTTGAGCAGATGCTTGGCGACCGACCAGCCGTCGTTCTCCGCCCCGACCCGGTTGGCCTTGGGCACGCGCACGCCGTCGAAGAACACCTCGCACTGCTCGGGATAGCCGTCGAGCCCGATGGTCTTCTTCACCGTCAGGCCGGGCAGGTCCATGGAATCGAGCAGAAGGAACGTGATCCCCTCCTGCTTCTTGCCCTCGGTGGAGGTGCGCACCAGCAGGAACATGCGGTTGGCGTGATGGGCGTAGGTGGTCCAGATCTTCTGCCCGGTGATCACGTAATCGTCGCCGTCCGACACAGCCATGCAGCGCAGGCTGGCGAGGTCGGAGCCGGAATTGGGCTCCGAATAGCCCTGGCACCAGAAATCCTCGCCCGAGAGGATGCCGGGCAGGTATTTCGCCTTCTGCTCCGGCGTGCCGAGGTCGATCAGCAGCGGGCCGATCATCTTCAGGTTGTGGGGCAGGAGCGGCGGCAGGCCGCGGGCCTCGCATTCGCGGGCGAAGACGTCGGCCTGCTCGGGGCTCCAGCCGGCGCCGCCATGGTCGACCGGCCAGTTGGGCGCGGCCCAGCCCTTGGCGGCGAGGATGCCCTGCCAGCGCATCGCCTGCTCGAACGGCGCGAAGACGCTGGTGGTCTTGGCCCCGGCCTCGACCAGATCGGGGGTGACGTTGGCGTCGAGGAAGGCGACCACCTCCTCGCGGAAGGCCTCCAGGGCCTCGCCCATCTCCAGGTTCATTGCGGCTCCTCGGTCAACGCTTGGCGAAGGCGGCGATGCGGTCGGCGCTGTCCGGCCCGCGGCCTTCGGATTTCGACCATTCGTGGCGCAGGCCCTCGTCGAGCCCCATGCCGTCGGTCGCATCCAGAAGGCGCTTGGCGGCGGCCTGGGTGAAGGTGGAGTTGGCCAGCAGCTTCCGGGCAATCGCCTCGATCTCCGCGTCGAAATCGGCGGCGGGGACCACGAACTCGGCCAGGCCGATGCGCAGGGCCTCGTCCGCCTTCACGGTGTCGGCGGTGAACATCATGCGCTTGGCGGTGGCGACGCCGACCCGGCGCGGCAGGCGCTGGCTCATCCCCCAGATCGGGGTCAGCGACCAGCGGGCATGGGTGTCGCCGAATTTCGCGTCGTCGGCGGCGAGGATGAAGTCGGCGGCCAGCGCCACTTCCAGCGCGCCGGTGTAGCAATGGCCGTGGACGGCGGCGATCACCGGCTTGGGCAGGGTCTCCAGCATCCGCAGCGTCTCGGACTGCCAGCCCGGCGGGGGCGGGTCGCCGCCGGCCGCGATGCCGCCGAGGTCGTTGCCGGCCGAGAAGCAGCGCCCGGCGCCGCGCAGCACCACGCAGCCGATGGTCTCGTCGACGGCCAGCGCCTCGATATGGGCGCGCAGTTCGCGGAACATCGGCAGGGTCAGGGCGTTGAGCTTGTCCGGCCGGTTCAGGATGAGGGTGGCGAGGCCGTCGCGGTCCTCGCGCAGGACCAGCGCGGTCATGCGGGGCGCTCCGTGGCGCGCCGTTCGGGGCGGGTGGTGTTCGGGGTCATGTCGTCCTCCCAGGCGCTATGGCCAGACGCGAAGTTTCCAGGCCGGCGGACCGGCCGCGCCGCTTTACGGACGCTTTCCGTCCACAATAGGCGCGGGACGGCCGGACGCAAGCGGCGAGAGGGTCGCGGGGAGGGGACGCGACCCGCGCAGGGCGCGCGGCGCCCCGGACCCGATCCGGGGCGTCCTCCGCCAGGCCCCGGCGCGGACGACGAACCGCGCGAGGCCCCGGGTCAAGCCCGGGGCGCGGGCTGGTCGAGGTCGGGGCGCGAGACCGACGCGCGACGGCTATCGCGGGGCGAAGGCGCGCATCAGCAGGGCGACGAGGTCGTCGCAGAAGCGTGCGGTCTCCTCCGAGGTCATCTCGTGCGGGGTCGCCTCGATCCGGGCGTGGCGCTGGGTGGTGGGGCCGATGACCATCAGCACCGCGAGGTCGAGGTCGATGTCGGCCGCAAGCTCGCCCCGGTCCCGCGCCCGGTGGAAGATCTTGCGCATCCGCCGCCCGGCGGTGGCCTGGAAGGGGGCGATGATCTCCCGGAACTCCGGATGGCGCAGGGCGTCGACCTGGGCGTTCATCACCATGCCGGAGCCGTTGTCCCCGAACCGCGCCATCGACAGCGCCACCCAGGCCGCGAGATCACCGCGCAACGATCCGGTGTCGAGGTCCTTCATCGGCTCCCAGCGCAGATCGAAGGTGGCGGCGAGCAGCGCCTGCTTGGTGGGCCAGCGGGCGTAGATGGCGGCCTTGCCCACCCCCGCCTCCCGCGCGATGCGCTCGATCGAGAAGCCGGACCAGCCCTGTTCGGCGTAGAGGCGCATGGCGGCGTCGTGAACCCGCCCCTCCAGCGTCGGGTCGCGGGGGCGGCCGGGGGGCTTGCGCTCGGGCTCCGCCGGATCCGCGCCGTCCTGCGGCGACGCGGTGCCGGGGGCGTTCGGATCGGGCTCTTGCATGGGCTCCCCCCACGGGTATTTTGGACGAAACACGTCCGTTACGGGACGCCCTCAGGGCGCCAGATAACGGCAGGGAGGAGTTCGCTGCAATGACAAGCCGTGCGGAGGCGCCGCTGGCGGGGATCGTGGTCCTGGATCTGGTCGCCGGCCCGATGGCCGCGATCGGTCGGACCCTGGCGGAGCTCGGGGCCGCCGTCACGAGGATCGAGCCGCCGGGCGGGGCCTGGGACCGGCCGGGACCGGACGACCTGGATTCGGGCTCGGGCGCGGAGCTGGATTTCACCGCGCTGAACGCCGGCAAGGGCTGCGCGGTGCTGGACCTCGCCTCGCCCGGGCGGGCGCGCAAGGACGCGGCGCGGCTGGACGCGATGCTGGGGGCGGCGCATCTGGCGCTGGTCGATATCGGGCCCCGCGCCGCCTTCCCGCTCGATCCGCAGGCGCTGCGCGCGCGGTTTCCGGGCCTCGTGGTCATGTCGGTCGGGGATTTCGGGCTGGCCGGCGGGCGGGCGGACTGGCAGGGCTCGGACCCGGTCTGGCACGCGATGTCGTCGGAGCTGGCGCGCTCCGGCCTCGCGGGACGGGCGCCGCTGATCCCGCCGGGGCGGATCGCGGCGGGCACGGCGGCGTCGCATGGGGCCTGGCTGGCGACGCTGGCGCTATACGACCGGCTGCGGACCGGGGCGGGGGCGTGGCTGGACTTCTCGGCGCTGGACGCCGCGATCCACGCGCTGGACCCGCCTTACGGCACCGCCGGACCCGCCTCCTCCGGCGGACCGCCGGCGGAGGCGCCGCGGGACCGGCCGGCGGCGGGGATCTTCTACCCGATCATCGCCTGCGCCGACGGGCGGGTGCGGATCTGCGTGCAGTCGCCCCGGCAATGGCAGGGCCTGCACCGCTGGATGGGCTCGCCGGCGGAATTCGCCGACCCGAAATTCAACCTCACCAAGGAGCGCTACGCCTCCGCCCCCCTGCTGTCCGCCATCCGCGCCTTCATGGCCCCGAAGACGCGGGCGGAGCTGGAGGCGGAGGGCGGCGCGCTGGGCGTGCCGGTGGCGGCCCTGCTGAGCCTGGAGGAGATGCTCGACGGTCCCCATGCGCAGGCCCGCGGGCTGGAGACGCGGGTGGCCACGCCCTCGGGCGGGACCGCCGCCCTGCCCTGCGGGGTGATGGAGATCGACGGAGCCCGCGCCGGCCCCGCCGGAGGGGCGCCCGCGCTGGGCGACGCGCCCGCGCCCGGGGCGGCCGCTGCGCCGGCCTTCCCCGCCCCCTCCGCCGCGCCCAGACGGCGGCCGCTGGAGGGGCTGCGGGTGCTCGACCTCGGGGTCATCGTGGTGGGCGCCGACCAGGGCCGGCTGCTGGCCGACCAGGGCGCGGACGTCATCAAGGTGGAGGCTCGGGCCTTCCCCGACGGCTCCCGCGTCGCCTTCGCGGGGGACCGGATGACGGTCAGCTTCGCCTGCGCGCATCGCAACAAGCGCAGCCTCGGGCTTAACCTGCGGGCGGAGGCGGGGCGCGACCTGTTCCTGCGCCTCGCCGCGGGGGCCGACGTGGTGCTGTCCAACTTCAAGCCCGGCACGATGGCGAAGCTGGGGCTGGGGGCGGAGGCGCTTTTCGCGGTCAATCCAGGGATCGTGCAGGTCGACAGCTCCGCCTATGGGCCGACGGGGCCGTGGTCGGAGCGGCTGGGCTACGGGCCGCTGGTGCGGGCGAACGCCGGGCTGACCGGGCTGTGGCGCTATCCCGACGACCCGGACGGCTTCGCCGACGGGCTGACCATCTATCCCGACCATGTGGGCGCGCGGGTCGGCGCGACCGGGGCGCTGGCGCTGCTGGTCCGCCGGCTGCGCACCGGGCGGGGCGGGACCGTCTCGGTCAGCCAGACGGAAGTGATGCTCTCCCATCTCGCGCCCGCCATAGCCCGGATGCGCGCCGGGCTGCCGGCGGAGGGGCCGGAGGCGGCGCCGGGCGCGCCCTGGGGGGTGTTCCCCACGGCCGGAGAGGACGACTGGTGCGCGGTCACCGTGCGCGACGACGCCGACTGGGCCGCGCTCTGCGCCCTGCTGGGGCGGGATCCGGAGGCCGGGGGCCTGGGCCGCGCCGCCGCCCGCCGCGCCGACCCGGAGGCGGCGGAGGCGCTGCTGCGCGCCTGGCTGCTGGACCGGACGGCGACGGAGGCGATGGCGACGCTTCAGGCCGCCGGCGTCCCCGCCGGGGCGATGGCGCGGGTGGGGGAGCTTCCCACGGACCCGCACCTGATCGCCCGCCGGCATTTCCGCACCGCCGCCCATCCCCTGCTGCCCGAACCGGGCCCGCAGGAGCACGCCCCGGTCCTGTCGGACCGCTGGGCCGACCCCGACGCCCGCCCGGCCCCCGAGGCGGGAGAGCAGACGCGGGAGGTCATCGCCGACTGGCTGGGCCTGTCGGCGCAAGAGATCGACCGCCTGATCGCCCAAGACATCCTGGAGCCCGCCGCCGCCGCCCCCGCGGCCGGCGCGCCGGCCCCGTCCTGACCCCCCATCCTGAGGAGATCCGAATGGAACACGCCAACGAAGAGGTCCTGGTCGAGCGCCGCGGCCACGTCATGCTGGTCACCATCAACCGCCCCAAGGCCCGCAACGCGGTCAATGTGGGCGTGCATATGGGCCTCGGCCTCGCGCTCGAGGACGCGGAGGCCGACCCCGAGATCCGCTGCGTGATCGTCACCGGCGCCGGCGACAAGGCGTTCTGCGCGGGCGCGGACCTCGTGGCGCTCTCGCGCGGCGAAAGCCTGCGCCCCGAGAACCCCGACCATGCCGCCTGGGGCTTCGCGGGCTTCGTCTCGCATCCCATCGGCAAGCCGATCATCGCCGCGGTCAACGGCTTCGCGCTGGGCGGCGGGTCGGAGCTGGCGCTCGCCTCCGACATCGTGATCGCCGCCGACACCGCCGCCTTCGGCCTGCCGGAGGTGAAGCGCGGCATCTTCGCGGCCGCCGGCGGCGTGTTCCGCCTGCCCCAGCAGATCCCTCGCAAGATCGCGATGGAGATGATCCTGACCGGCGACCCGATCCCGGCGGCGCGCGCGCTGGAGCTGGGCCTCGTCAATCAGGTGGTCCCCTTCGACGGGCTGCTGGACGCGGCCTTCGCGATGGCCGAGAAGATCGCCGCCAACGCGCCGCTTTCGGTCCAGGCCTCCAAGCGCATCGCGATGGGGATGGACGGGAACGCGGTGCCCTCCGACGCGGAGCTGTGGGCGCGGAGCCAGCGCGAGGGCGCCAAGGTCTTCGCCTCGCTCGACGCCAAGGAGGGCCCGAAAGCCTTCGCCGAGAAGCGCGCGCCCGTCTGGCAGGCCAAGTAAGGACCCGATCCCGGATGACCACGCCCGAATCCAGCCGCGACCCCGAACGCATCCCCGTCATCGTCGGGGTCGGCCAGATCAACGACCGGCCCGACGATCCGGAGGACGGGCTCGACAGCCTCGGCCTGATGGCCGCCGCCCTGCATGTCGCCGACGACGACGCGGGCGGCGTGCGACCTCCGGGCGAGGGGGGGTGGCTGGATTCGCTCGACAGCCTGGCCGTGGTCTTCCAGCTCTCCTGGCCGCAGGAGGAGGACATGGCCGTCGCCCTGGCGGAGCGGCTGGAGGTGGCGCCCGCGCATACCTTCACCACGCAAACCGCCTCGGGCGACGGCCCGATCCGCCTGCTGAACGAGGCCGCGAACCGGATCGGCGCCGGCGAGGCGAAGATCTGCGCCGTGGTCGGGGCCGAGGCGCTGCGCAGCGCGGCCTATTTCACCAAGAAGGCGATCGCCGAGGGGCGGGCGCCGGAATACAGGTCCGTGGCCGAGGTCGCCGCCTCCCGCGCGACGCCGCTGCGGCGGCGCTACGGGCTGCTCGCGCCCATCGACGTCTACCCGCTCTACGAGAACGCGACCCGCGCCGCCTGGGGCCAGACCCTGGCCGAGGGGCAGGCCGAGACCGGGGAGATCTGGTCCCGCTTCGCCGAGGTGGCGGCGGGGAACGAGGGCGCCTGGATCCGCCGCGGCGCGACGGCGGAGGAGATCGTGACCCCCGGTCCCGACAATCGCCCGCTGGCGCATCCCTACACCAAGCTGATGGTGGCCAATTCCTCGGTGAACCAGGGGGCGGGCTTCCTGGTGACCTCGCTGGCCGAGGCGCGTCGGCGCGGCGTGGCGGAGGACCGGCTGGTCTTCGTCGGCATGGGCGCCGCGGGGACCGAGACGATGGATCCGCTGGAACGGGACCGCTACGACCGCTCGACCTCCATGGCGCTGTCGCTGACAAGGGCGCTGGAGCTGAACGGGGTGGCGGCCGGGGCGCTCGACCATGTGGAGCTTTATTCCTGCTTCCCCTGCGTGCCCAAGATGGCGCGCCGGGTGATCGGCTGGCCGGCGGACCGCCCCGCGAGCGTGTTCGGCGGACTGACCTTCGGGGGCGGACCGATCGGCAATTACATGTCCCACGCGGTGGTGGAGATGACCGAGCGGCTGCGCGAGGGCGTGGCCGGGGCGACCGGATCGGGCCAGGGGGGGTCGGGTCTGGGCCTGCTCTTCGCCAATGGCGGCATCGCCACCAAGAACCACGCGCTGGTGCTGTCGAAGGCGCCGATCCCGGGCGCCGTCTTCCCGCAGGATTTCGACATCCAGGCGGAGGCCGAGGCCGCGCGCGACCCGGTCCCGCCGCTGGCCGAAACCGCCCCCGGCCCGGCGAAGCTGGAGACGTGGACCGTGTTCCACGACCGCAAGGGCGCGCCCCGTTTCGGCGTGGTGGTGGCGATCTCGGAAGACGGCGGCAAGCGCACGCTGGCGAAGGTTCCGGCCGAGGACGCGGCGACCATCGCCTTCCTGACCGACGGCGAGGCCGAACCCGTCGGCTCCCCCGGCATCGTGGCGCCCGGCCCTGACGGCGACCAGATCTGGCGCCGCGCGTAGGCCGGTCCCGCCCCGCCTCCGCCGCGAGTCTGCGGCCGGGTCAAGGCTCGCGCAGCGACCGGCGAAGCCGGCCTGGCCTTGAGGCGGCCGGAGACTCGCCGCCACGCTTGGGGAAGGCCCCCCTCGGGGCCTTCTCAGCAGAACGGCGCGCGTCGCCCCGTCCCGGCGCGCCGCGGCCGGTCGCCCGCGGCGGTCACGTCCGCGCCCGCCCGAAGGCCCGCAAGGGCCGGAGAGAAAGGAATGCCCCGAAGGGGCCCCGCTGGATCGGCGGTCAGTCGCGCCGGCCGAGCCAGATGGTGTGCCGCGCCCCCTTGCCGGTGCGCCCGGCGCGGACCGTCACCGTCTCCACCGCGAAGCCGGCGCGTCCGACCCGGCGGCCGAAATTGGCGTCCGGGAAGGCCGACCACACCGCCAGTATCCCGCCCGGCGCCAGCGCCTTGCGGGCCGCGGCCAGCCCCGCCTCGCCGTAGAGGCGGGAGTTTCCGGGCCGGGTCAGCCCCTCGGGCCCGTTGTCGACGTCGAGCAGAATGCCGTCCCAGGCGCCCGACGCCGCGGCGATGCGGGCGCCCACGTCGGCCACCAGCACCTCCGCCCGCGGGTCGGAGAGGCTCCCGCCGAACAGCTCCGCCATCGGGCCGCGGGCCCAGTCGACGATCTCGGGCACGATCTCCACCACCTGGAAACGCGCCTCGGGCCCCGCCGCCGCCTGCGCCGCGCGCAGGGTGAAGCCCATGCCGAGCCCCCCGATCATCAGCCGCGGCGCCTGGTTCCCCGCCTGCGCCAGCCGCTCGATGACTAGCGTGGCCAGCGCCTCTTCCGAGCCGGAGAGGCGGGAGTTCATCAGTTCGGTCCCGCCGCCGAGCTTGATGGAGAATTCATGCCCCCGCCGCGCCAGCCGCAGCGTGTCGCCGCCCGGCGTGACGGCGTTCCCGAGATGCACCCAGGGCTGCATGTCCCGTCTCCCTCTCCGGCGGCGTCAGTCGCGGTCGCGCGGCGGGCGCTTGCCGCCCCCCGACCCGCCTCCGGGTCCGCCCTTGCCGCGATGCGGCCTGCGGTCCCCCTGCGGCCGGCGCGGGCCGGCGGGGCGGCGGTCCGAGCCCGGGGGCGGGCCGTCGCGGGAGATGCGGGCCATCACGCCGCGATCCATCGTCCCCTCCGGCCCGATGGCGGCGAGGAAGGCGTCGGCGGCGGTCTCGGCGATCTGCACGAAGCTGCTGTCGTCGAGGATGCGGATCGCGCCCACGTCGCCGCGCTCCACCGCGCCGGATTCGATGATGACCGGCAGCAGCCAGCGCGGCTCCGCCCGGTCGCGGCGACCCACCGACAGCTCGAACCACACGCTGGGCCCGAAGGCGGGACGGGGCCCGCGCGGCGCGGCGGCGGCGGCGACGTCGATCAGCTCCTCCGGCGCGGCCATGCCGGCGCGCAGGCGGCGCAGGAAGGCGGCGGCGACCTGCTCGGGGCCGTGACGCTCCAGCAGGGCGGCGACCATGGCGGCCTCGTCCTCGGTCGCCGGCGCGGTCAGGCCCTCGTCGGCGAGGATGCGACGGTCGTCGTTGGCCAGGATCTCGGCCGGGCCCGGGGGCGGCGCCCAGTCGGCCTGCACCCCGGCCTGGTGCAGCAGGCTTTCCGCCCGCCGCCGCGCCTTGACCGGCACGATCAGCGCGCAGACGCCCTTGTTGCCGGCCCGCCCGGTGCGGCCGGAGCGGTGCAGCAGGGTTTCGGGGTTGGAAGGGAGGTCGGCGTGGATCACCAGCTCCAGCCCCGGCAGGTCGATGCCCCGCGCCGCCACGTCGGTCGCCACGCAGACCCGGGCCCGCCCGTCGCGCATCGCCTGCAGGGCGTGGGTGCGCTCCGACTGGCTCAGCTCCCCCGACAGGGCCACCACCGGGAAGCCCCGGTTGGCGAAGCGCGCGGTCAGGTGGCCGACGGCGGCGCGGGTGGAGCAGAACACGATGGCGCTTTCCGCGTCATGCATCCGCAGCAGGTTGAACACCGCGTTCTCGCGGTCCGAGGGGGCGACGAGATAGGCGCGGTAGTCGATGTCGACATGGGGCGCCTTCTCCTCCGCCGTCTGCACGCGGATCGCGTCGCGCTGGAACTTGGCGGCCAGCGCGGCGATGCCCCGGGGCACGGTGGCGGAGAACATCAGGGTGCGCCGGTCCTCGGGCGCCGAGCCGAGGATGAATTCCAGGTCCTCGCGGAAGCCGAGGTCGAGCATCTCGTCCGCCTCGTCCAGCACCACGGCGCGCAGGGCGTCGGTGACCAGGCCCCGCCGCTCGATATGGTCGCGAAGGCGGCCGGGCGTGCCGACGACGATATGGGCGCCGCGGTCGAGCGCCCGGCGCTCCGCCCGCGGGTCCATGCCGCCGACGCAGGAGGCGATGACGGCGCCGGCGGGGGCGTAGAGCCAGTCGAGCTCCCGCTGCACCTGCAGCGCCAGCTCGCGGGTGGGGGCGACCACGAGGCCCAGCGGCGCGCCGGGGCGGTCGAAGCGGTCGGCCCCGCCCAGCAGGCCGCGGGCGACGGCGAGGCCGAAGGCCACGGTCTTGCCCGAGCCGGTGCGCGCCGAGACCAGCGCGTCCCGCCCGTCCATGTCCGGTTCCAGCACCGCGCGCTGGACCGGGGTGAGGGCGTCGTAGCCGCGGGAGGCGAGCGCCTCGGCCAGCGCCGGGGGGACGGGGAGGGTGTCGATCATGGGTCGCTTTCGTGCCGGGGCGGACGGCGCCCGCGCGGAATCATTTCGGGGCCCGCGAAGGCCCTGGGCGGGGACATGACCGCTTGCGCCGCGGATCGCAAGCCGCGCGTGCGGGGCGGGAGGCGGCTTTGCGCCCGGGGGGACGCTGCGGACAGGGGATCGCGGGGCCTTCAAACCGGGGCGGATCGGCGGCAGGCTGGCGCGCGACGATGGACCGACGGGGAAGGGAGCGGGCGATGCGCGAACGGCTTCGCGGGGCGGGCGCGGCGGCGCGGGAGATCGCGCCGGGGCTGGCGCTGGCGGCGCTGGCCGCGGCGGCGGCGGAGGCGCTGGCCTGGCGCTACGGCGCGCCGGCGACGTTGTTCGCGCTGCTGATCGGCGTGGCGCTGCACGGGGTGGCGGACGGGCCGCGCACCGCGCCGGGGCTGGCCGCCGCGGCCGGGCCGATGCTGCGCGCGGGCGTGGCGCTGCTGGGCTTCCGGGCCGAAATCGGCGACGTGGCGGCGCTGGGCCCGGCGGTGCTGGGCGGCGTGCTGGGGCTCACCGCGCTGACCTTCGCCGCGGGGCCGGGCCTCGCCCGGCTGCTCGGCCTGTCGCGGCGCTTCGGGCTGCTGGCGGGCGGCGCCGTGGCGATCTGCGGCGCCTCGGCCGCGCTGGCCATCGCCGCGCTGCTGCCCCGCAGGACGGAGGCGGAGCGGGCGGAGACGGAGCGCGACCTGCTGTTCACCCTCGTCGCCGTCACCGCGCTGAGCTCCGCCGCCATGGTGCTTTATCCGCTGCTGTTCGCGGCCCTGGGGATGGAGGGGGCGCGCGGCGGCTTTTTGATCGGGGCCACGATTCACGACGTGGCGCAGGTCGCCGCCGCCGGCTACGGCCAGGGGGAGGCGGTGGGCGACGCCGCCACCCTGGTCAAGCTGGAGCGGGTGATCCTGCTGCCCGCCGCCCTGCTCGCCGCCGCGTGGCTGATCCGGCGGGAGGGAGGCGGCATGGCGGGCGGGGCGCGCGACGGGGCGCGGCCGCGCCCGCCGCTGTTCGTGCTGGGCTTCGCCGCCTGCCTGGGCCTGAACAGCCTGGGCGTCGTGCCCGAGGCGGCGCACGAACCGCTGCGGGCCCTGTCCTCGGGCCTGCTGGTGCTGGCCATCGCGGCGCTGGGGGTGCGGACCTCGTTGACCGCGGTGGCGGGGCTGGGGGCGCGGCGGGCGGCGGTCCTGCTGGGGAGCACGGGGATCCTGCTGGCCGCGGCGCTGGGCTGGGCGGCGCTCGCGCTTTAGGCGCGCGGGTCGGCCGGCGTCGCGAGGCCCCGGGTCAGGCCCGGGGCGCCTACGGCGGGGGGCGTCGCCCCGGGAAACCGCTGCGCGGCGGCGTCCGCTTGACAGGAGCGGGGCGGCGCCGGAGGGTTGGTTAATCGTTTAACCTCGTCCGGACGAAGCCCTTGCAGCCTTCTCCCGCCACGCCCCCCTCCGGCGCCCCCACGTTGCAGAGCATCGCGGCGGAGTTCGGCGTGTCCTCGGCCACCGTGTCCAACGCCCTGTCCGGCAAGGGGCGGGTGTCGGAGGCGTTGGCGGCGCGGATCCGCGACCGGGCGGCGGCGCTGGGCTACGCGCCGTCCTCGCCGGCGCGCGCCCTGCGCACCGGGCGGTCGGGGGTGATCGGGCTGGTGCTGCCGGATCTCGCCAACCCGCTGTTCCCCCGCATGGCGCAGGCGGTGGAGGCGGCGGCCTCGCGGGAGGGCTACGGCGTGCTGATCGCCGATTCCCATGGCGAGGTCGGGGCCCAGACCGCGGCCCTGCAACGGCTGGTGGCGCGGGGCGCGGACGGGATCATCGTGGTGCCCCGGCGCGGCACGCGGGTGCTGGCGCTGGACGTGCCGCTGGCGGTGATCGACACGCCCGCCACCCCGGGCAACACCATCGCCTCCGACCACCGGGCGGGGGGCGCGGCGCTGGCCCGCCACCTGCTCGACCTCGGCCACCGGGCGCTGGCGCTGGTGGGGGAAAGCCGCGAATCCTCGGTGCAGCGGGACCGGATCGGGGGGCTGCGCGCCGCCCTGCCCGACGGGATCCGCGCCGAGACCATCTGGCTGGAGGAAGCGCCCGAGACCGATTTCCCGGCGCTGGCCCGCGACGGGATCACCGCCTTCGCCGCGTCCTCCGACCTGCACGCCCTGCGCATCCTCACCACGCTGCAGCGCGCCGGCCTCGCCGTCCCGCGGGAGGTCAGCGTGGCGGGGTTCGACGACCTCGTGTTCTCGGCCGCGGTGACGCCGTCGCTGACCACCATGGCCCAGGACGCCGACCGCATCGCCGGCGGCGCCGTCGCCGCCCTGATCGCGCGCATCGACGGGGGCGAGGCCCCCGCCGAGGCCGCCGCCCCGATGACCCTGATCGCGCGCGAGTCCACCGGGCCCGCGCCCGCCCCGACCGCCGACCATCCCGCCCCCCGATCCCAAAGGGAGATCACCCCATGAAGCTCGGACCCATCCTCGCCGGCGCCTCGGCGCTGGGCCTGCTCGCCGGCGCCGCCGCGGCGCAGGACAAGACCCTGACCATCTCGGTCTATTCCTTCTCCCAGGACGAGTTCAAAGAGATCGTCTACGACCCGTTCGAGAAGATCTGCGGCTGCAAGGTCGTGGTCGAGACCGGCAACTCGGTCGAGCGTCTGTCGAAGATCGAGGCCAACAAGGCCGACCCGGTCATCGACATGGCGGTGCTGTCGGCCCATGACGCGCTGGGCGCCGCGCGCAAGGGGCTGCTGCAGTCCATCGACGTGAGCAAGCTGACGAACTACGACAAGCTCTATGACATCGCCAAGGATCCGCTCGGGGATCATCTGGGCATCGGCTACACCTTCTACGCCACCTCCATCGTCTACCGCTCCGACAAGGTGACGGTGGAGAGCTGGGCCGACCTGCTGGGGCCGGAGCTGGCCGGCAACGTCGCCCTGCCCGACGTGACCACCAACCAGGGCCCGCCCGCCCTGCACATGATCGGCAAGGCGCTGGGCGACGCGGACCCGTCGCTGAAGACCCCCATCGACGCGGTGGCGGAGAAGAAGGATGACATCGTCACCTTCTACGTCCGGTCCTCCCAGCTCGCGCAGCTTATGGCGCAGGAGGAGATCTGGGCGGCCCCCGTCGGCCGCTTCGCCTGGGGCGCCTTCAAGGACAACGGCCTGCCGATGGCCTGGGCGACGCCGAAGGAAGGCCAGACCGGCGGGCTCAACGTCATGGTGATGACCGCCGGCAACGGCAACGAGGACCTGGCGCTGCGGTTCATGGACTTCTGGCTCTCCACCCCCGTGCAGCAGGCGCTGGCCGAGCGGCTGGTCGACAGCCCCGCCAACGCCGAGGTCGTCGTCTCCGACGAGATCGCCGAGAACCTGACCTACGGCGCCGACACCGTGAAGTCGCTCGACCTGATCCCGGCCGACGTCATCCTCGACCGACGCGAGGACTGGCTGGCCGAGTGGAACGCCAAGGTCGCCAACTGATGTTCGGGAACCGCGTCGAGGGCCTGGCCCTGACCTTGCCCGCGGCGGTCTTCGCCGCGGCCCTTTTCCTCCTGCCCGTCGGCATCCTGCTGTCGGAGGCGTTCCGCACGCCCGAGGGCTGGAGCCTTTCGGCCTACTGGGACTTCTTCGCCAGCCCGCGCAACCGCACGGTGTTCTGGCGCTCCATCACGCTGGCGGCGGAGGTGGCGGCGGCTTCGGCGGTGATCGGCTACGCGGCGGCCTACGCCATCGTGACCCTGCCGCCGAAGGCGCGGGGGCGGGTGTTCGGGCTGGTGATCCTGCCGCTGATGATCTCTCCGGTGGCGCGCACCTATGCGTGGCTGGTGATCCTGGGGCGCACCGGCTTCGTGAACCAGGCGCTGGTGGGGCTGGGGATTCTCGACAGCCCGCTGCGCATCCTGTTCTCCGAAACCGCGGTGTTCATCGGGCTGTTGCAGCTGTTCCTGCCGCTGATGGTGATTTCGCTGGTCTCGGCGATGGAGAACATGCCGAAGGACGCCATCCCCGCCGCCCGCGTTCTGGGCGCGAACTGGGCGCAGGTGTTCGCGCGGGTGATCCTGCCGCTGACGCGGGAGGGGCTGGTGATCGGCGGCACGCTGGTCTTCACCGGCTCGCTCACCGCCTATATCACGCCCGCCATCCTCGGCGGCTCCAAGGTGCTGATGCTGGAAACCCTGCTCTATCAGCGGGTCGCGGTCGCCAACGACTTCGTCTCGGCTTCGGTCATCGCGATGATCCTGATCGTGGCGAGCTTCTCGGCCAACCTGCTGCTCAAGCGCATGGCCTCGGCGCGGAGGGCGCGGGCATGAACGGGCGTCTCGCCGCCTGGGCGGTGCTGGGGCTGGTGCTGACCTTCCTGATCGGCCCGTTCCTCATCATCATCGCCGCCGCGCTGTCGGCGGGGGAGAGCCTCGCCTTCCCGCCGCAGGGGCTGAGCCTCAAATGGGTGGTCAAGGTCTTCGAGATCGAGAGCTTCCGCGCCTCCTTCGGGGTGTCGATGTTCCTCGCGGTCTTCGGCACGCTGGCGGCGCTCGCGCTTGGGGTGCCGGCGGCCTACGGGCTGAACCGCTATCGCGTGCCGGGGGCGGAGGCGGTGCGGACCATCGTGTCGGCCCCGATCATCGTGCCGGGGATCATCGTGGGGCTGGCGCTGCTGCGCTATCTGGTGATCCCGACCGGCGTGGGCATCGGCCCGGCCCTGTTCCTCGCCCATACCGCGCTGATCCTGCCTTACGCGGTGCGGGTGGTCTCGGCCTCGCTGGAGAACCTGCGGACCGATATCGAGGAGGCTGCGGTCCTGCTCGGCTGCACCCGCTTCGGGGCGTTCCGGCGGGTCGTCCTGCCCAATATCCGCGGCGGCGTGCTGGCCGCCTTCATCCTGGGCTTCGTCACCTCGTTCAACCAGGTGCCGGTGTCGCTGTTCCTGTCGGGCCCCGGCGTGCGCACCCTGCCCGTCGACATGATCGCCTATATGGAGATCAACTACGACCCCTCGGTCGCGGCGCTCTCCGCCCTGCTCGCCTTCATGTCGGTCGCCATCGTGTTCGCGGCCGAGAAATTCCTGGGGTTTTCCAAGTATGTCTGAGTTTCTGAGCCTGGAGGACCTGACGCTGGCCTATGGCGGGTCGGTGGCGGTGGACCGCCTGAACCTCGGGATCCGGAGGGGCGAGCTGATCGCCCTGCTCGGCCCCTCGGGCTGCGGCAAGACCACCACCATGCGCGCCATCGCCGGGCTGCTGAGCCCGAAGTCGGGGACCATCCGGCTCGACGGGCGGGACGTGACCCGGGTCGCGCCCTCGCGGCGCGAGGTGGGGCTGGTGTTCCAGTCCTACGCGCTGTTCCCGCATCTGACGGTGTTCGAGAACGTCGCCTTCGGGCTGCGGCTGCGCAAGGAAGGCGACCTCGCGGCCAAGGTCGCCGCGGGGCTCGCCACCGTGGGGCTTTCGGACTTCGCGGACCGGGCCCCGGCCGCGCTGTCGGGCGGACAGCAGCAGCGCGTGGCGCTGGCGCGGTCGCTGGTGATGAACCCCAAGGTGCTGCTGCTGGACGAGCCGCTGTCCAATCTCGACGCCCGCCTGCGGCTGGAGATGCGGCTGGAGCTTCAGCGCGTGCAGCGCGAGACCGGGGTGACGATGATCTTCGTGACCCACGACCAGGCCGAGGCGCTGGCGCTGGCCGACCGCATCGTGGTGATGCGGGACGGCAAGATCGAGCAGGTGGGCAGCCCCGAACAGATCTGGACCGAGCCGGCCTCCGGCTTCGTCGCCGATTTCGTGGGCTTCGAGACCATCCTGCCCGACCCCGAGACCGGCGGCGCGCTGGCCTGGCGCCCGGCGGCGGTCACCCTGGGGGAAGGCCCGCATCGCGGGGTGATCCGCGGCGCCTCCTTCGCCGGCGCGCACCGGGAATACGTGCTCGACACCGCCCTCGGCGTGGTCAAGGCGGAGACCCCGGCCTCCGTCCCGCCGCTGGCGCCGGGCGCGGAGGTGGCGTTCGACCTGCCCCGCGCGCGCGCCGTGCGCCTCGCCTCGGCCTGACGGGGAGGACATGCGATGACCCGACGCGCGCCCTATCGTCTCCGCCGCCCGATCGCGCGTCCCGAAAGCGTCTGGGTCGACACCGACATGAGCGTCGACGACATCTTCGCCCTGCGCCTGCTGGAGGCGGAAGGGATCGCGGTCGACGGAATCTCGCTCTGCTTCGGGGTGACGCCGCTGCGCCAGGTCCGCCGCAACGCCGCCGCGGCGCTCATGACCTTCGGCTGGTTGCGGACGCAGGTCCATCTCGGCGCCGACCGGGCCATCCTCGGCGGGCAGGAGCACGCGACCCGCATCCTCGGCGAGACCGGCATCCGCACGCGCGGGCTGACGCTGCCGGAGAACCCCGCCGACCCGTTTCTCGACGATGCGTCGTGGGCGATGGAGGACTGGTTGGAGGCGCGGCCCCGCGAGGCCATTCTCGCGCTCGGCCCGCTCACCAACATCGCCGTGCTCGCGCTTCGGCGGCCTGACCTGCTGGAGCGGCTCGGCGGCGTGGTCTGGATGGGCGGCGGGGTCACGTCGGGCAACCACACCGCGTCGGCGGAGTTCAACGCGCTGGCCGATCCGGAGGCGCTGGCTGTGCTGCTGGCGCGGGACGTCAACATCAGGATGATCGACCTCGACGCCTGCCGCCGGGTGCAGATCGCGGAGGCGGACGTGGCCGCGGTGCGCGCCGCGCCGGGGCCGCTGGCGCCGCTGCTCGCGGATCTGCTGGGCGGGTATCTGGACATCGCGCTGGAACGGGGGCGGGAGACGATGGCGCTTTACGATCCCGTCGCCGCCGCGGCGCTGGCGCGGCCGGAACTGTTCCGCTTTCAGCCGGTGCGGATCGAGGCGGAGCTGACCGGCGCCCATACCCGCGGCCGCACGGTGGTCGAAACCCGGAACCCCGAGACGCACAACGCCGAGATCGCCGCGGATCTGGACGCCGCCGCGGTCAAGGCGCTGTGCCTCGCGGCATTGGAGGACAGGGGATGAGCGCCGTGGCCGAGCCGCAGGACCTCAACGACGCCGAACTGCGCGACCGGGCGGTCGCCGTGGCGCGGGGCGACGCGCCCTTCGACCTGCTGATCGCGGGCGGGACCGTGGCCGACATGGCGACGGGAGAGCTTCGGGCCGCGGATGTGGGCGTCGTCGGCCCGCTGATCGCCTCGGTCCACGCGCCGGGCGCGCGGTCGGACGCGGCGGAGGTTCTGGACGCGACCGGGCTGATCGTCTCGCCCGGGCTGATCGACGCACATATGCATGTCGAAAGCTCGATGGTCGCGCCCGCCGTCTACGCCGCCGCGGCGCTGCCCCGCGGGACCACGACCGCGGTCTGGGATCCCCACGAATTCGGCAACGTGGCGGGGGTCGAGGGCGTGGACTACGCGCTGGCGGAGGCCGCCGCCTGCCCGCTGCGCCTTCTGACCCTCGCGCCCTCCTGCGTGCCCTCGGCGCCGGGCTACGAGACCGCGGGCGCCGATTTCGGCCCGGCGGAGATCGAGGCCCTGCTCGCCCGCCCCGGCATCCACGGTCTGGCCGAAGTGATGGACATGGGCGCCGTCACCTCCCGCGCGCCGCGGATGCGGGGGATCGTGCAGGCCGGGCTCGCCTCGGGCAAGACCGTGAACGGGCACGCGCGCGGGCTGACAGGGCCGGGGCTCATGGCCTATGCGGCGGCGGGCGTCGGCTCGGACCACGAGCTGACCTCCGCCGCCGACCTGATGGAGAAGCTGCGCGCCGGGCTGACGGTGGAGCTTCGCGGCTCCCACCCCTACCTGCTGGCGGAGTTCGCCGAGGCGCTCGCCGCCCTGCCCTCGATCCCGCCGACGTTGACCTTGTGCACCGACGACGTGTTCCCCGACGACCTTCTGGCGCAGGGGGGGATGGACGCGCTGCTGCGGGCCCTGGTGGGCCATGGGCTCGACCCCATGCGGGCGCTGAGGGCGGCGACCTGGAACGCCGCGGCGCGGCTGGGGCGCCCCGATCTCGGGCTGGTGGCGCCGGGCAAGCGGGCGGATCTGGCTCTGTTCCGCGACCTGGCGGGGTTCGACTGCGTCCATGTCCTGCGCGACGGGCGGGCGCCTGTGCTGGACACCGCTCCGCGCCCCCACCCTTTCCCCGCCGCCCTGCCCCTGCCCCGCTTCGGCCCGGAGGATTTCGAGACCCCCGCCGCCGGCCCCATGGCCCGCGTCGCCACCATCGACCGGCCCCGCTTCACCCAATGGGGGGAGCGGCGGGTCCCGGCGCCGGACGGCCGCCTCGCCCTCCCCGCCGACGTGACCCGGATCGCGGTGATCCACCGGCACGGGCGGACGCCGGCGGTTCCGAAGGTGGGGTTCCTGACCGGCTGGGGCGAATGGCGCGGGGCCTTCGCCACCTCCGTCAGCCATGACAGCCACAACCTGACCGTCTTCGGCCACGCCCCCGCCGACCTCGCCGCCGCCGCCAACGCGGTGGCCGAGGCCGGGGGCGGCATGGCGGTGGCGCAGGGGGGCCGGGTCACGGCGCTGCTGCCGCTGCCCGTCGCCGGGCTGGTGTCGGACGCGCCGCTGGCGGAGGTCGCGGCCGCCTTCGTCGCGGTGCGCGAGGCGATGGGCGCGGTGGTGGACTGGGAGCCGCCGCTTCTGACCTTCAAGGCGCTGGTCGGCGCGACGCTGGCCTGCAACGCCGGCCCGCATCAGACCGATCTCGGCATCGCCGACGCGCTGGCCGGGCGCCTGCTCGCCTCGCCGGTGCTGGAGGAGGGGTTGGCGGGGTGAGCGCCTCAGCCCCCCGCCAGCGCCTCCCGCGCCGCGGCGGCCCAGAAGGCGACGCCGGTGGGGATGGCCTCGTCGCAGAAGTCGTAGGCGGTGTTGTGGTGCAGGGCCCCGTCCCGCGCCGGGCCGTTGCCGAGCCAGACGTAGGCCCCCGGCGCCTCGCCCGCGAAGAAGGCGAAGTCGTCCCCGGCGGTGGAGGGCGGGAAGGCGGTCCGCACCCCGTCCGCGCAGACGCCCCGCGCCGCCGCCAGCGCCGTGGCGGTGGCGTCGGGCGCGTTGACCACCGGCGGGATGCGGCGGATGAAGCGGTAGTCGGCCGCGATCCCGTAGGTCGCGGCGACGCCCTGGGCGAGCCGGCCGATCTCCGCCTCCAGCTGGTCGCGGACCTCCGGCGCGTAGGCGCGCGCCGTGCCGCCGATCTCCACCACGTCGGGGATCACGTTCAGCGCCGCCGGATCCCCCGCCCGCACCGAGCAGGCCGAGACCACGCAGGGCTGCAGCGGGTCCACCACGCGCCCCGGGATGGTCTGCAACGCGGTCAGGAAGGCCCCCATGGCCGTGATCGGATCGCGCCCCAGATGCGGCTTCGCGCCATGCGTGCCCACGCCCCGGAAGGTGCAGAGCCACGAGTCGGAGGAGGCGAGCTGCGGCCCCTCGACCACCGCCATCTCTCCGGGCGCGAGGCCGGGCATGTTGTGCAGGCCGAAGACCATGTCGCAGGGGAAGCGCTCGAAGAGCCCCTCCTCGACCATGCGGCGGGCGCCGCCGCGGCCTTCCTCGGCGGGCTGGAAGATGAAATGCACCACGCCGGGCGGCGGGTCGGCGACCAGCGCCTCGGCGGCGCCCAGCAGCATGACCGTATGCCCGTCATGGCCGCAGGCGTGCATCTTTCCGGGCGCCGTGGAGGTCCAGGGGCGGGCGTCCGCGCCCACCGCCTCGGGCATGGCCAGCGCGTCCATGTCGGCGCGCAGCCCCACGGCGCGGTTGCCGCCCGGGGTGCGCAGCGTGCCCACCACGCCGGTTCCCGCGATCCCCTCCGCCACCTCCAGCCCCAGCGCGCGCAGGCGGGCGGCGACGATGGCGGCGGTGCGATGCTCCTCGAAGCCCAGTTCGGGATGGGCGTGCAGGTCGCGGCGCAGCGAAACGAGGTCGAGATCGGGGGCGGGGAGCGCTTCGGTCATGGCCGCGATGCTAGCTCCCTCCCCCGCGCTTGAGAAGGAACCCCCAGCGTGACCGAAGCGCCCGCCCGTCCCCCGGATCTCTCCCGGATGCGCCCGCACGATTTCTGGCAGGCGATCGAGCCGGCGGAGGCCGCCGCCCCCGCGCCCTGGACCGACCGTTTCCCCGCCCGCCTGCCCGACGGGCGGGTGCTGCACCTGCCGATCCGCCCGCTGGCGGGGACGTCGAACGCCATCGCCTCGCTGATCCTCAACCAGGCGGGTTTCGCGGTGGAGGCGGCGCTCGCCGACGCGCTGGCCGAGCGCCTGCGCCCCTTCGCCCCCGACATCGTGGCCGGGCTGCCGACGCTGGGCCTGACGCTCGCCCGCGCGGTGGCGGAGCGGCTGGGGCACGGCCGCTACGCGCCTTTCGGGACCTCGCGGAAATTCTGGTATGACGAGGCGCTGTCGGTTCCCCTGTCCTCCATCACCTCGCCGGACGCGGCCAAGCGGCTTTATGTCGACCCGCGGCTGCTGCCGTTGCTGGAGGGGGCGCGGGTGGCGCTGGTGGACGACGTGATCTCGTCGGGGACCTCCATCGTCGCGGGGCTGGGCTTGATGGAGCGGATCGGGGTGATCCCGGTGGCGGTGGGCTGCGCGATGCTGCAGACCGAACGCTGGCGGCCGCGGCTGGCGGAGGCCTTCGCGGGGCCGGAGGCGGCGGTGGTCGCCGCCTTCCGCTCCCCCCTGCTGGTCCGCGAGGGCGAGGGCTGGCGGGCAGCGTGAGACCGGACCGGGGGCGAAACCCCGGCCTTTGAGAGGGAGAGAGACATGATCGCGACCGAACCCGGCCCCGAGCCCGCCCCCGACCCCATCCCAGAGCCCGCGCGCAAGGGCGTGGTGACCGTGCTGGGCATCTTCGCCATGGACGCGGTCTGCCGCGCCCCGCGCCTGCCCTATCCCGGCGAGACCCTGATCGCCGAGGGCTTCGCCCTGCATCCGGGCGGCAAGGGCTCCAACCAGGCGGTGGGCGCGGCGCGGCTGGGGGCGGAGGCGCGGCTGATCACCCGCATCGGGCGGGACGCGGGCGCGGATCTGGCCCGCGCCACCTGGGCGGCGGACGGGGTGCGGGCCTTCGTCGGCGTCTCCGACGCGCGGCCGACGGGGGCGGCGGTGGTGTTCGTGCAGACCGGATCGGGCGAGAACGCCATCGCCGTGCATCCCGGCGCCGCGCTGGAGCTGTCGGCGGCGGATGTGGACGCGGCGGCGCAGGCGGGGGCCTTCGCGGGGGCGGGCGCGTTCCTCACCCAGCTCGAACAACCGCTGGAGGCGGCGCGGCGCGGGCTGGAACGGGCGCGGGAGGCGGGCGCGCTCGCCATCCTCAACCCCGCGCCGGCGCCCGCTTCGGCCCTGCCCGACGACCTGCTCGCGCTCTGCGACTGGATCACGCCGAACCAGACCGAGGCGGCGACGCTGGCCGGCCTGCCCGCCGCCGACAGTCCCGAACAGGCGGAGGCGGCGGCGCGCGCGCTGATCGCCCGCGGGGCGAGGGGCGTGGCGGTGACGCTGGGCGCGCAGGGGGCGCTGGTCTGCCGGGCGGGGGCGGCGTCGGTCCAGGTTCCCGCCCTGGCGGGGGTGGCCGCGGTGGACACCACCGGCGCCGGCGACGCCTTCGCCGCCGGCTTCGCCGTCGCGCTGGCCGAGGGCGCGGCGCCGGAGGACGCGGCCCGCTTCGCCTGCGCGGCCGCCGGGCTCTCCGTCACCCGCCACGGCGCCACGACGGCGCTGGCCACGCGGGCGGAGGTCGAGGCGCGGCTCGGCGGCTGATCGGGGGGCTGAAGCCTTTCCGGGGACCTCGCGCCCGGCGGCGACCGCGCGAGGCCCCGGATCAGGTCGGGGGCGCCCATCCGGCGACGGACCGCGCCGCCTTGACCGGGGTCATGGCGGGGCGGCCCGGCCCTTCGGGTCGAGAGCCGGGCGGGGGCATCCGCCCTCGCCCGCCTCCGCGCGTCGCGCCCGCGCCTACTGCGCCTTCTTCACCTGATCGGTGAGAAAGCCGCCGGCGGCGCCGACCGCGGCGCCGGTGATCAGGGCATCGCCGAAATCGCCGGTGACGAGGCCGATCACCGCGCCGGTGGCCGCGCCCACCGCCGCGCCCTGGCCGGTGCGCCTGGCGGAGGTCTCGTCCACGTTCTCGCAGGCGCCCGCGGCCAGCGCGGCGGCGAGGATCGCCGCGGCGGCGGCCCGGCGGCGGGCGCGGCCCGGCGCCCGGGTCAGGTTGGCGTTCATGGTCATCATCGCCCGTTCCCTCACTTGCAGGGCCATTCGGCCTGGGCCGCGCGCATCAGCGCATCGATCGGGGTCATGGCGTCGAGGTCGTCGCGCCCCTCGGCCCAGGTCAGCAGAACCGCGGCCACCTGGCGGCGGGTCGGCGTGTCGGCGGGGCAGGCCGCGCGGGTGAACTCGCCCGACGCGGTCAGCGCCTTGTGGAACTGCATCGCCCCGGTGAGGTAGCCGTAGCAGAGCACGCGGGCCTTGACCGCCAGATCCTCCGCGCCCCTGGCGGCGCAGACGTCCACCAGGTTGCGCGCCGTCTCCAGGTCGCCGTCCGAGGCCTCCAGCGTCTGGGCGGCGGCGGGGGCGGCGCCCGCGCCGAGCCCGAGCGCGCCGATGAGCAGGGCGGCGGCGGCCGCGCCTTTCCGGCGGTGAATGGTCCTTGTCATCCCGTCCCTCCTTCGCGTCGGTTCAACCGACGCGGGAGAGGATAATCCGGCCTCGCGCCGCGCCGTGAATCCTTTTTGGTGAACGATCCGCGACTTTCGCAGGCGGTCCCGCCGCGCTGCGCGCGCGCTCCGGCGCAGGCCCGCCCGCCGCGCTGCGCGCGCGGTCTGGCGCAGCCGCCGCCCGCTCCCCTATAGTCGCCGCGCAAAGTCCGGGGGCCCGGGGGCCGCGGGGGCCCGCCGGCCCGCCGGCGACCCGAAGGGGGGGACCCGCCGCGATGCTGGCCTGGCGCGACCGCAAGACCGAGATCGTGGAATCCCGCGACGCCGAGCGTCGCCTGCTGGAACCGCCCCACGCCGCCTTCTACCAGCCCCGCCGCGGCGTGATCGGGGCGCTGGACCTGATCGGGCAGGCGCGGGCCGACTTCCTCTCGGTCTGGCGGGAGAGCGACTACCAGGCCAAGACCGACCACATGCGCCTGTTCGGCCGGCAGCTGGTGCTGGTCAACGAACCCGAGGCCATCCGCCATGTCGTCGCCAAGCGCCACGACAACTATGAGCGCAAGAGCCCGCAGATGCGCCGGGCGCTGGAGCATCTGATCGGGGACGGGCTGTTCATCTCGGACGGGGCCACCTGGCGCAGCCGGCGGCCGCTGGTCTCCGACATCGTGCACAAGAACCGGGTCCCCGCCTTCGGCGACGTGATGGCCCGCACCGCGCAGGAGACGGTGGCCCGCTGGACCGCGCTGGGGCCGGGGGCGGAGGTCAACGCCCTGTCGGAGATGGCTGCGTTGACCGCCGAGATCATCTCCCGCGCCGTGTTCGGCAACGACCTGGGCCGGGACGAGGCCAACGAGGTCACCGAGGGCTTCACCGACTATCAGTCCATGGTCGACCAGATCAACGTGGGCTATTTCCTCGGCTTCGACGAGGGGCTGTCGGTGCGCCGCACCCCCGCCCTGCGCCGGGCGGTGGCCCGCGTGCATTCGGTGATCGACCGGGTGATCGAGGACCATCTGGAGGGCAAGGGCGACGACCGCTCGATGGTCGACCTGCTGATCCGCCGCCAGAGCCGCAACCCGGAGCTGGGGCTCGACGTGGTGGCGCTGCGCAACGAGGCGGCGACGATCTTCATGGCGGGGCACGAGACCACCGCCTCGACCCTCACCTGGGCGTGGTATCTGCTGTCGCGCGCGCCCTGGGTCGAACGAAGGGTGCATGCGGAGATCGAGGCGGTGTGCGGCGACCGGGCCCCGACCATCGCCGACGTGCCGAAGCTGGACCTCTGCCGGGCGGTGATCGAGGAGACGCTGCGGCTTTACCCCCCGGTCCCGATCCTGGCGCGGCAGGCGAAGGAGGCGGACCGCATCGGCGCGGTGGAGGTGGAGAAGGCGGCGCTGGTGCTGATCGTGCCGTGGCTGCTGCACCGCAGCCCGGAGCTGCACAAGGACCCCCACCTGTTCCGCCCCCGCCGCTTTCTGGGCGACAGCCGGCCGGCGCCCTACAGCTACATTCCCTTCGCCGCCGGCCCGCGGCTGTGCCCCGGGCTGCAGTTCGGGCTGAACGAAAGCGTGCTCTGCCTCGCCTCGCTGGCCCAGCGGTTCCGGGTGCGGGTGGCGGAGGACCGGCGGGTGGAGCCGGTCTGCCGGCTGACCGTGCGCCCGAAGGGCGGACTGCCCGTGACCCTGCATCCGCGGTGAGCGCCCCGCCGCCCCCCGCGCGCGATCCGGCCCGCGTCCCCGCCGCGTCGGGAAAAGAGCCGCCGACGGCCCTGCCCGCCCGCCGCAAGGCGTGGACCCCCGGCCGCCGCAAGGCGTGGACCTATGTGCGCGGCAGGGCGCCGGGCCTGGGGGCTCTGTTCGCGGGGCGCGCGGGCCGGCGGGCGTTCTGGAAATGGTGGGTGACCGACAGCCTCGCCGACGCCGGCGACCTCGCCTTTCATTTCGGGCTGAAGCTGCTGCCCTCGGACCTGTGCTCGGATTTCGGGGCGGCGCTGTCGCGGCGGGTGATGTTCCGGTCCCGCAAGGGGCGCCTGGCGGCGATGCACGCCAACCTGCGCCGCATCCGGCCCGAGCTGACCGAGGCGGAGCGCGACGAGATCGTGCGCCTCAACGTCGAGGCGCAGGGCCGGCACCTGGTCGAATACTCCATCGTGCACCGGCTGGCCGGCGACCCGGAGCGGCTGGCGATCCACAATCTCGCGCAGGCCGTGGCGGAGACCGAGGGGCGACCGGTGATCCTGCTGGGCATGCATATCGGCAACTGGGAGGTGGGTTCGATCGCCGTCACCCCCTCCAAGAAGCTGTTCACCACCTACGTTCCCCCGACCCAGCGCGCCCGCGCCTGGATCGCGGAGCGGATTCGCGCCGCCGCCGGCATGCGGCTGGTCCCGCCCGGGCGGCAGGGGATGCGCGAGACGCTGCGTCTGCTCAACGAGGGCGAAGGGGTGGTGTTCTTCTGCGACGAGGCGTTCCGCAACGAGATCCGCGGCCCGTTCTTCGACCGCCCGCCGCACCTGGACGGGAACTACGCGGCCGTGGCGCGGCTGGCGCGGGCGACGGGGGCGCGCATCTGCCCGTGGTATGTGCGCCGGCGCCCCGACGGCTTCCGCTTCGACTTCCACGTGCTGCCGGTGTTCGACCTGCCCCCCGAGACGGTGCGCGGCGAACGGCTGCTGGAAGACGTGGCCCTGCTGAATTCGGTGATCGAGCCGGTGGTGCGCGCCAATCTCGACCAGTGGTATTTTCTCGACAACCACCTGCCCCGGCCGGGCGGAGACGACCGCCGGCGCAGGGGACGCCGCGAGGACCCGCCCTGCCCCGGGGCGTGACCGGCGCGCCCCGGACCTGATCCGGGGCCTCGCGCGGGCGGCCCGGGCGGCGGGGCGGCAGGCGCGGGAGGCCCCGGATCGAGCCCGGGGCGCGCGCGCCCACCGCCGCCGCCGCCGACGGTCAGGTCGCGTCCGGCGTCTCCACCGCGCGGAACAGGCGCCCGCGCTCGGTCACGAAGGCGGCGACCAGCCCGGCCGAGCCGTAGACCGCGAAGCCGAGGCAGAGCGGCAGGGCGGTGCCGTCGAAAGCCTGCCCCACGATCCAGCCGAGCAGGGCCGCGAGCCCGGTGGTCACCGCGCCGACGAAGGACGAGGCGGTGCCGGCGATGCGGCCCATCGGCTCCATCGCCAGCGCGTTGAGATTGGGCATGATGAAGCCGAAGCAGAACAGCTGCCCCATCATCACCGCCACGAACAGCCAGATCGGCAGGGGGCCGGCCAGCACCTCCAGCGCCAGGTGGAGCAGCGCCACGCCCACGAAGCCGACCAGCGCGGAATGGCCCATTCGGCGCATGCCGACCCGCATCACCAGCCGGCTGTTAATCACCGCCGCCGCCGCCAGCGCCGCGGCGACCAGCCCGAACAGGATCGGGAAGGCGGCGCCGACGTCGTAGGTCTCCACATAGATCTGCTGGGCGGTGTTGACGTAGCTCATCATGCCGCCGAACACGAGCCCGACCGCCATGGTGTAGCCGAAGGTCTGGCGGGTGGACAGGGTCTGGCGGAAGGCCCCGGCCAGCCAGCGAATCGACAGCGGCTCGCGCAGCGCGGGCGGCCGGGTCTCGGCCAGGCGCAGGGTGGTCCAGGCCAGGATCGCCACCGACACCAGCCCGAGGAAACCGAAGATCGCGTGCCACTCCCCCGCCAGCAGGATCACCGAGCCGATGGCCGGCGCGATGGCGGGGACGATGATGAACACGATCATCACGAAGGACATGACTTCGGCCATGCGCCGCCCGCCATAGGTGTCGCGGATCACGGCGACGGCGATGACGCGCGGGGCGGCGTTGGCCACGCCCTGCAGGAAGCGCGCGGCGAGCAGCCCCTCGAAGCTGCCGGCCATCATGCACCAGAAGGAGGCGGCGGCGTAGAGCAGCAGGCCGAAGCCCAGCACCGGCTTGCGCCCGAAGCGGTCCGACAGCGGCCCGTAGAACAGCTGCCCCGCCCCGAAGCCGAGCACGTAGAGCGTGACGACGAGCTGCTGGCTGTTCACGTCGGCGACGCCGTAATCCTCGCGGATCAGCGGCAGCGCCGGCAGCATCACGTCGATGCTGAGCGCGGTCATCGCCATGAGGCTGGCCATCAGGCCGACGAATTCGGGGAATCCCGGCGCCTTGCGGTCCGGGGGAGCGGTGGTTGTGGACGTCATGAGCCTGCCTGCGGTCCGGACGAAGCCGTCGCGTATCTGCAAAATGTTAAGGTCAACATAGCATCCCCAACCAAGGGCGCCAGCCCGTCCGTCGGGTCCGATGCTGCGCCGCAGCGACGCGGAGGCTGCCTCCGCTGGGCGGCATAGCGCGGATCGGCGCGCTCGCGACCTGAATTTCCCGCGAGCGCCGGGTCTCCCCGGGGGAGGGAGGAGGGCGATCTCCGCCCTCCTCCCGGTTCGAAGCGGCGGCCGGGCCCGGCCGCGCGGGATCCGGGGTCAGTCGACCTCGACCACCACCTTGCCGGTGGCCCCGCGGCTGGCGAGCAGGGAGATGGCCTCGCCGGCGCGCTCCAGCGGGAAGCGGGCCGAGATCTCGGGCTTGAGCTTGCCCTCGGCGTGCCACTTGAACAGCTCGTCGAGCTCCGCCTGGTAAAGCTCCGGCTCCTTGCGGGTGAAGGCGCCCCAGAACACGCCGCGGATGTCGCAGCCCTTGAGCAGCGTCAGGTTCAGCGGCGGGGCCGGGATGCCGGACGGGAAGCCCACCACCAGGTAGCGGCCCTTCCAGGCGATGGCGCGCAGGGCGGGTTCGCAATAGGCGCCGCCCACGGGATCGTAGATGGCGTCGGCCCCGTTCTCGCCGCAGGCCGCCTTGAACTTGTCGGCCAGCGCCCGGCTCTCGGCCTTGTCGGTCGGGGCCTTGCCGTAGTTGACCAGCACGTCGGCGCCATGGGCCTTGGCCACGGCCAGCTTCTCGTCCGAGGAGGCGGCGGCGACCACGCGGGCCCCCATGGCCTTGCCGATCTCAACCGCCGCCAGCCCGACGCCGCCCGCGGCGCCCAGCACCAGCAGGGTTTCGCCCGGGCGAAGCTCGGCCCGGTGAACCAGCGCGTGATGCGAGGTGCCGTAGGTCATCAGGAAGGCCGAGGCCTCGTCGAAGGGCATGGTGTCGGGCATGGCGGCGCAGCGGTCGGCGTCCACGCAGATCTTGCCGACCATGCCGCCCCAGCCGGACATGGCGATGGCGCGCTGGCCGACGGCGAAGCCGGTCACGCCCTCGCCCACCGCGTCCACCACGCCGGAGATCTCGGCGCCGGGCGCGAAGGGGCGCTCGGGCTTGAACTGATACTTGTCCTCGATGATCAGCACGTCGGGATAGTTCACCCCGACCGCCTTCACGGCGATGCGGATCTGGCCGGGGCCGGGGGTCGGCTCGGGGACGTCGGCGAGCTCCAGGGTCTCGGGGCCGCCCGGGCTCCGGCTCAGCAGGGCTTTCATGTCGCGGGGTCTCCTCCCATGTCGCGGCCCGGGCGGCGCGGGACGGGGCGCGGGGCCCCGCCCGGCTCCGGGCCTTCCTTGCGCGCCGCCGCCCCTGTCGGGCGTGCGGCGCCTGTTCGCGTGGATCGCGCGGCCAGATTGGGCCGCAGGCGGGCGCATCACAAGACCCGCCCGGCCGCCGCGTCTTGCGCCGAGGCCGCAGGCGGCCGTTCCAGCGGCGCGCCGGCCGGTTCGCCGCGCGGGCGGAACCGGGCCAGGGGCGGGCGGGTCGTCGCGCGGCGCCCGCGGGCGGGAGAAGGGCGGCGGCCCTCCCCGCTCACTCCGCCTGAAGCGCCTTCATCCAGCCGATCAGCCCGGCGGTGGAGCCGTCCTTCTCCGCCGCCGAGGCCGCGCCGGTCACCATCGGCTCCAGCGCCTTGGCGAGGGTCTTGCCCAGCTCCACCCCCCACTGGTCGTAGGAGTTCACCCCCCAGACCGCGCCTTCCGCGAACACCCGGTGCTCATAAAGCGCCACCAGCCGCCCCAGCGTGAAGGGGTCGAGCCGGCGATACATCAGCATCGTCGACGGACGGTCGCCGGAGAACGCCCGGTGGGGGGCGAGGCGCTTCGCCTCGGCCGGCTCCATCCCCTCGGCGATCATCATGTCATGGGCGGCCTGCTCGGAGCGGCCGGCCATCAGCGCCTCGGACTGGGCGAGGCAGTTGGCGAGCAGGAGGGTGTGGTGATGGGCGAGCTCCGGCTCCCACCCCGTCGCGGCCACGAGGAATTCGACCGGGATCACGGTCGTCCCCTGGTGCAGAAGCTGGAAGAAGGCGTGCTGGCCGTTGGTGCCGGGCTCGCCCCAGACCACGGGCCCCGTCTCCCCGGGCAGGCCGTCGCGCAGGCGGGCGGTCTTGCCGTTCGATTCCATGTCGAGCTGCTGGAGATAGGCGGGCAGCCGCTCCAGCCGCTGGTCGTAGGGGATCACGGCGCGGGAGGCGAGGCCAAGCGCGTTGCGGTGCCAGACCCCGACCGCGGCCAGCAGGACCGGCAGGTTCTTGTCCAGCGGCGCGGTGCGGAAATGCGCGTCCATGACCCGGCCGCCGGCGAGGAAGGCCTCGAAGTTCTCGCGCCCGATGGCGATCATCAGGCTGAGCCCGATGGAGGACCAGACCGAATAGCGCCCCCCCACCCAGTCCCAGAAGCCGAAGGCGCGGGCCGGGTCGATGCCGAAGGCCGCCACCTTGTCGAGCGCGGTGGAGATGGCGGCGAAATGCGACCCCGCCTTCGCCTCGCCGATGCCCGCCGCCATCCAGCGCTTGGCGGTTTCGGCGTTGGTCATCGTCTCGATGGTGGTGAAGGTCTTGGAGGCGATCAGCACCAGGGTCCGGGCCGGGTCGAGACGCTTGAGCACGTCGGCCGCATGGGCCCCGTCCACGTTGGAGATGAAATGGCAGCGCGGCCCGTCATGCACCGGCGCCAGCGCCCGCACCGCCATCACCGGCCCGAGGTCCGAGCCGCCGATGCCGATGTTCACCACGTCGGTGAAACGCCCGCCGTCCGCGGCGGCGTAGGCGCCCGATCGCACGGCTTCGGCGAAGTCGAGCGCCCGGGCGCGGGTGTCCAGCACCTCGTCCATCACCGGGTCGCCCTCCGCCGCGAAGGCGTCGCCCGGGGCGGCGCGCAGGGCGGCGTGCAGCACGGGCCGGCCCTCGGTGGCGTTGATCGGACGTCCCTCGAACATCGCGTCGCGCAGGCTTTCCACCCCCGCGGCGCGCATCAGGCCCATCAGCGCTTCCAGCGCGCCGGCGTCGAGCCCGGTCTTGGACAGGTCGAGCAGCATGTCCTCGGCCCGGGCCGACAGCCGCTCGAACCGCTCGGGGTCGGTCGCGAACAGGTCGAGGATGCGACGGCCGGCGAGACGGTCGCGGGCGGTCTCCACGGCTTTCCAGGCGGCGGCGATGGGTTGGGGGGTCACGTCGGCTCCGTCGGTGTCGGCGCACAGCACCTCCACCGGCGCGCGGCGCTGGCGGAGGATGGCGCGGATGGGCATCTCCTCCACCGGGCCGGGGCCCAGCGCGCGCCGGAAGGTGCGCGCCTTGGTCCGGCCGGAGAAGAGCAGCAGGATGCGCCTCGCCTGCAGGATCGCGGCGAGGGTGAGGGTGATGCGGGTGCCCGGCAGGCCCGGCGCGCGCATCGGGGTCAGCAGCGCCTTGCCGTCGGGGTCGAGCGCGGCGTCGAGCCGGTCGGCGCCTGGGAAGAACGAGGCGACATGCCCGTCCGGCCCCATGCCCAGCACCACCAGGTCGAAGGGGCGGGCGAGCGGGCGCAGCGCGGCCTCGGCGGCGGCGCAACCCGCCTCCACCGTGGCGGCGCCGGTATAGAGCGGGGCGAAGCGCGCGCCGCGCGCCCCGCCGTCGTAGAACAGCGTCAGGTCGAGCAGATTCTTGTTGGACCGCGGGTCGGAGGCCGGCGCCCACAGGTCGTCGACCAGCGTGACCGAGACCCGGGGCCAGTCCAGCTTGGCGCGCGAGAGCTTGGCGTAGGCCCGCTGCGGCGTGGCCCCGCCCGACAGCGCCGCCACCGCCCGGCCGCGGGCCTTGAGCGCGCCCTGCAGCAGTTCCGCGATGCGCGCCGCGGCCGCGTCGGCGAGCGCGTCGGCGTCGTCGTAGCGGCGCAGCTCGTAAAGCGGGCGGGCGGAGGGGGGGGCGGCGAGGTCGCTCATGCGCCGCCGCCTCCGGACCGGCATGCGGCGGACGTTCCCCCCGGCCCGGCGGCCCGGGGCGGGACAGGCGGAGGCCGGAGGCGCGGGGACCGGACATGCATGGGCGGGTCGCCCTCCCTTTGATCGTCCGCGCCGGCGCCGCGCTCGGCGCCGGGTCGGGGGCACCTTCGGCCCCATGCCGCGGCGCGTCAACAGCCCGCCCCCGGAGGGACGCCGCGCCGCGCGCGCCGGCCCGCCGCCGTGGCGCC
>JAYZWL010000019.1:0-14614 GCA_036154955.1 Pseudomonadota bacterium
CCTGCGGCCTGCGCCGCCCTTCGACGCCTGCGGCCGGCGCCGCCCGCGGGGCGCCGCCGCCCGTCGCGTCCCGCGGCGCCCGGGGCCGGAGCGGCCCCGCGACGGTCCGCAACGCCCGCGTCCGCCGCCGTCCGGCATCTCCGGCGGCGAAAGATGTCCGCCAACGTCCGGGCGCCTTGTCGGGGCGCGGAGCCTCCGGCCGACGTCGACCCGCGTCGCCCACGGGCCGCGCCGTTCCGCGGCCGCGTCGCCCGGCGTCTCCTGCCCGGGGCGCCGGCATGTTCCGCCGCTCAGGGCCTTTCCCCGGTCCGCTTCGCTTTCCCGTTTCCCGTTCCCGCCCGCCTGTCCCGCCTCGCCGTCCCGCCTCGCCTCCCCGCCTCTCCGTCCCGCGTCCGTCGAACGCCCGGCGCCGGATGAGGGCCGTCAGGCGGTCAGGGCATCAGGGCCAGCACGTAGCCGGGCAGGGCGAAGGCGGCCTGGTGCACCTCGGGCGTGTAGTAGCGCGGAGAGATTTCGGCTTTCTTGAAGCGCGCCCGCAGGGTGGCGAGCGAGGCGCCCCGCGCCTCCCCGTCCGTGCCCCAGCCGAAGGCCATCGGCCCGCCGGCATAGGTGGGCACGGTGGCCATGTAGCAGGTGGCGTCCCCGAACAGCGCCTTGAAGGCGCGCATGGTGTTGGTCAGCTCCTCGCCCTGAAGGAACGGCACGCCGTTCTGGGTGACGAGGATCCCGCCCGGGTTCAGAATGCGCTTGGCGTGACCGTAGAAGGTGTCGGTGAACAGCACCTCGCCCGGGCCGATCGGGTCGGTCGAGTCGACGATGATCACGTCGTAGCCCTCGCCCTCGGCCACCTCGCGGCGCACGAACTCGGCGCCGTCGGCGATCACCAGCTCCAGCCGCGGGTCGTCGAAGGCCCCGTCGGAGATGGCGGGGAGGTAGGTCTTGGAGAACTCCACCACGCCCGCGTCGATCTCCACCATCGTCACATGCTCGACCGAGGCGTGACGCAGCGCCTCGCGCGCCATGCCGCCGTCGCCGCCGCCGATGATCAGCACCCGGCGCGCGGCGCCATGGGCGAGGATCGGGGTGTGGGTCAGCATCTCATGGTAGATGAACTCGTCGCCCTCGGTGACCTGCACCACGCCGTCGAGCGTCATGATCCGCCCGAAGGTCGGGTTGCGGAACACGCGGATGCGCTGGTGCTCGGTCTCGCTGTCGTAGAGCAGGGCGGTCTCGCGCAGGGCCTGGGCGTGGTCCTCGTGCAGGGACTCGACGGTCCAGCCGGGGATGTCGCGGATGTCGGACATGGGCGGGGGCTCCTGCGCTTTGACGTTTCAGGCAGGGACTAGCCTTGGGGAGGGCGGGACGCAACCGCGACGGGGGCCGGATCGGGTTTCGACGCATGCGCGCGCGCGCGAGCCGGGGCAGGATCGCGCGCATGATCGAAACACCGCTTGAGCTGCCCTGCGGCGCGGTCCTGCCGAACCGGCTGGCCAACGCCGCGATGACCGAACGCATCGCCGAGCCCGGCAACCACGCCGGCGCCCGCCTGATCCGCCTTTACCGCGCCTGGGCCGAGGGAGGCTGCGGCCTCCAGATCACCGGCAACATCCAGGTGGAGCGGCGGCATCTGGAGGCGGCGGGCAACGTGATCCTCGACGCCGCCGGCGACGTCGCCCGGCTGGCGGAGATGGCGGCGGCGGCGAAATCCGGCGGCGCGCCGGCCTTCGCCCAGATCTCCCATGCCGGGCGCCAGACGCCGGCGGGGGTGAACCCCGCGCCCTACGCGCCTTCGGCCGTGAAGCTGACCGAGGCCGGCGTCGGCCACGGCGACCCGGTGGAGATGCCGGCAGAGGAGGTGGCGGCGGTGATCGCCGCCTTCGGCGCCACGGCGGCGGGCTGCAAGGCGGCGGGCTTCGACGGGATCCAGATCCATTCCGCCCATGGCTACCTGCTGTCCAACTTCCTCAACCCGCTGGCCAACCTGCGCACCGACCGTTTCGGCGGCAGCGCCGAGGCCCGGGCCCGCCCGCTGCTGGAGGCGGTGGCGGCGGTGCGCGCCGCCTGCGGGCCGGGCTTCGCCATCTCGGTCAAGCTCAACGCCGCGGATTTCCTGAAGGGCGGGTTCGATCTGCCCGACTGCGCGCGGGTGGCGGGCTGGCTGCAGGAGGCGGGGGTGGACCTGCTGGAGGTTTCGGGCGGCAATTACGAGCAGCCGGCGATGATCCGGGGGCGGCCAAAGGACGGGGCCGACGACCGCCGGGAGTCGACCATCGCGCGGGAGGCGTTCTTCCTCGATTACGCGGCGGAGCTTCGCCGCTCGGTCAGCCTGCCGATGATGGTCACGGGCGGGTTCCGGACCCGGGAGGGGATGGAGGCCGCGCTGGCGTCCGGCGCCGCGGACGTGATCGGGCTGGGCCGTCCGCTCTGCCTCGAACCCGACCTGCCGCGCCGGCTGATCGCGGGCGAGACCGACCGGGCCATCGACGCCGAGAAGGACGTGAGCCCCCGCGGCGCGGTGATGGCCTGGTATTACGAGCAGATCTTCCGGATCTCCGAGGGGCTGGCCCCTGACCCCTCGATCACCGGGACGGAGGCGCGGGAGCGGTTCGTGGCGCGCGAGGCGGCCAATCTCGAAGCCTATCGCGCCGCCGCCGCCTCCGCCGCCTGACCTGAGGCCGGGCGGCCGTCAGTCCATCTTCGAGCCCCAGGCGTGGCCGAACTGGAGATAGACGGTCGCCCCGTCCTCCCCGAACGCGAGGTCGAGCCCCATGTCGAGGCCGAGCTTGCGCGCCACCTCGAACCGAACGCCGACGCCGCCTGCGGCGACGGTGGAGTCCTCCGTCGACAGGATCGAGCCCGAACGCCGCGCGTGCCCGACCCCCGCGAAGGCCACCGCCGCCCAGCGGGGGGCGATCTGGCGGCGAAGCTCCACCTCCAGCGAGGCGACGCGGTCGCCGGTGTAGCGGTTGAAGGGCGCGCCGCGCAGGGTCAGGCCCGGTTCCATGAAGAAAGGCGCGTCGCCGGCGACGGCCTTGGCTTCCAGCAGGGCGGCGAAGGTCCAGTCGCCGCGGGTGCGGAAGCCGGCGGCGACCAGCGACAGCGAAGTGAAGCCGACGTCGCTGCCCAGGCCCTCGTCATGGACCAGCGCCTCGGCGATGGCGTTGATCCCGTTCTTCGGGGTCAGCGGGTTGTCGCGGTCGTCGCAATGCAGCGAGCCGCCCAGCCCCAGAAGGTCGGTGGCGCGGCCCAGCAGCGGGTCGGGGCGGGCGAAGAGCCCTTTGGCGTCCAGCGCCACGTCGTTGGACCGCCAGGCCACGGTCGGCCCCAGCGAAAACCCGGTGTCGCCCAGCCGGTGATGCGCGCGGCCGCCCAGATAGGTGATGACGTTGTCATAGGCGAGCCCGAAGTCCCGCCCGCCCGGGTAAAGGTCGAGGATCGCGAGCCCATGCGCCCCCGCCGCGCTGTAGCGCAGGTCGCCGCCCAAGAAGCTGCCCGAATGCATGGCGCCCAGCCCGTGGGAGCCGTTGCCGGTGACCGCGCCGGCGAGGATGGAGCGTTCCGGCGGCCGGTCCTCCTCCTCCGCCGGCAACCGCACGAAATAGCCGACGAGGCCGAGGCCGCCGTTCACCGCCGGCTCGGTGATCACGATGGGGACCGGGATGAAGCCGCCGCGCAGCAGCAGTTCCGACAGGTCCGGTTCGCCGTCCACGGGGTCGAAGAACCGGTCGCGCCAGTCGGAGGAGGCTGGGGGCGGCGTCTCCGCCGCGGATTGCGCCGCGGCGCCGGTCAGGCCCGGGGCGACGGCGAGGATGAGCGGCAGCGCCGCGGCGCGGGCGGAACGGGCGAACGGGCGGAGCGATGCGCGCATCGGGGATCCGGACGGTTTCAATCGGAAAAGGCTGGTTCCGACGCTAGCCGCGACGCCGTCGCCGCGCCATCGCCGGATCGGCGCGAGGAGATCGCGGTCCCCGCCCGGCGCGGCGCCGCCCGCTCGGGCAGGCGGGTTCGGCCGGCGGCCCGGCGACGCGCCCGCGCAGAGGTTCCCGCTTTGCGCGTCCCGGACCTGATCCGGGACCTCCCGACGCCGGCCGCCCGCGCGAGGCCCCGGATCAGGTCCGGGACGCGCCGCCGGCGCGGTTTCCGCCCATGCGCCCCCCCCGACACGCGAAAGCGAAACGCGAGGGGGAAAACGCGAAGGGCGGCCCCGGGGGGCCGCCCTTGCGATGGGACTTCGTCGGATGCTCCTCGCGGGCCGGATCAGATCCGGCTGGCGACGACTTCCTCGCCGCGCAGCAGCTCGCGCACCCGGACTTCGCCGGCGTCGAAGGCCGCGCGCAGCACCTCCACCGCCTTCCACGGCTGCGCGTCGCCGCACATGAACACGTCGAAGGCGCCGTAGCCGATCTCCGGCCAGGTGTGGACGGAGATATGGCTCTCGGCCAGCACCGCCACGCCGCTCACGCCCTGGGGGCTGAACTTGTGGGTGTGGATGTGCAGGAGCGTCGCCCCGCAGGTGTCCACGCAGTCGCGGAAGGCCGCCTGGATGCGGTCCTCGTCGTCCAGCCCGTCCGCGTCCACCACCTCGATGATCAGGTGGGTGCCCGCGAACACCTTGCCGTTGCGGCGGATGAAATGGTCGTCCCGCGTCTCGTCGAAGACGTCCCGGGCAATAGCGGCCTCATGGCCGCTCTGTCGAGCTTCCTCGTGGGTGGCGCCTGTCTCCAGGTCGATCCCCAGTCGGAAGAGGCTGCCGTCATGCATGACGTAGTCTCCCCTACCAGCAGATGAAACCCAGCGGCCCCTTAGCGCCCCCCCTGTGACTCGTCCCCGGAAACATCCGGGGTCGGCCCGAGCGAGGTTGGGATCGGCGACCCTGTTAACGGGGCGAGATAGAGAATCCGCGCCGGCCCCGCAAGGATAGATTTGTGACAATCGCGGCGGGGGCGCCGTGGGGGAGCCGCAGCGCAACATTGCTGCTTTGCGCCTTGTTATCCCGTAACGAATTTCCCGGACGGGGGGCGGTTTCCGGGCGGCGAGGAGGCGAAGGCGCGGCGGCGGGCCTCCCGGACCCGGCGGTTCAGCGCCCCGGGCCGCTGGCGGAGGTCATCGCCGAATCCCGCTCGGCCCGGCGCGCGCGGCCGCGCAGCCGTTCGCGATGCGCGATGTAGAAGGACGAGCCGATGATCACCGCGCCCCCGACCAGGGTCCAGATGTCGGGCCGCTCGTCGAACAGCACATAGGCCGCGGCCCCGATGAACACGAGCCGCGAATAGGACAGCACCCCCATCGGCGCCGCCTCCCCCAGCCGGTAGGCCTGAAGGTCGCCGATGGAGCGGGAGGACGAGGCAGCCACCAGCGCCAGCAGCACCAGCCAGTGCCCGCCCCCCTCCGGGAATCCCCAGACCGGCAGCGCCAGCGGCAGCGCCAGCAGGCCGGTCAGCACGATGGAGGACAGGAAGGACGACACCGGCCCGTCGGCCGAGGCCACGCCCCGCGACAGCACCAGCGCCAGCGCGAACAGCAGCGACGAGGCGATGGAGGAGAGCATGGCGAGGTTCAGCCCCTCCACCCCCGGCCGCAGGATGATCAGCGCGCCCACGAAGCCCGCCCCCACCGCCGCCCAGCGGCGCGGGCCCACCTGCTCGCCGTTGATCGGGGCGGCGAGCAGGGTGGCGAAGATCGGGGCGGTGAAGTTCAGCACCGTGGCGGTGGAGACCGGCAGGTTCGACAGCCCGTAGAACCCGAACTGGGTGGAGACCGCGATCAGCATCCCCCGCTGCAGGTGCAGCCGGGGCTGGGAGAAGCGCAGCCGGCTGCGGAAGGCCGGCCAGGCCAGCAGCGGCGCCACCAGCACGATGATCCCGGCGGAGCGCAGGAACACGATCATCCGGCTGTCGAGCGCGCCGGCGAGCTCCTTGACCGCGAGCGTCATCACCGTCGCCGCGGCGACCGACAGGCCCATCCACAGCGCGCCGGCGGCGTTGTCGGTGTCCTCCTCCCCGACGGGAACGGCGGGAGAGGGCGCGCAGGCGGTCGGGGACGGGTTGGACAAGGTCGGGCTTTCTGCGGAATCGGCGGATCGGGGCAGGCGTCGGAGCGGACGGATCGGGGCGGAGGCGCGCCGATCCTCATAAGTGAACCTTACAGAAACGTGAGCGACTGCGCAATTTCCGCAGGTGCGAAGAGCGTGCGGCCTTTTTCCGGCCCTCTATCCGCGCCATGTTGCGCGCCATGACCGAAGCCGATCCCAAGCCGAGGAGCGATGACGCCCGCGTGACCCCGTTTCCCCCTGCGCTTCGCCCCGCCGTCGCCCCGCGTTCCGGACGGCGGCGGGGGCTGAGCCTCGGCGCCGGTCTGGCGCTGCTCGTCGCCGGCGCGGCGCTGGTCCCCGTTCCCGCCGCGGCGCAGGCCTATCTGCGCAACTGCCTGGAGGCCAAGGGCGCCTCCGCCACGCTGGCCGACCAGTGCCGGCGGGCGCTGGACGGGGGCGGGCTCAGCGCCCGGCAGCAGGCGGGGGCCTGGGTGAACATCGGCGTGGCCCTGTCGGAGATGGGGCGCGACGGCGACGCGCTGGCGGCCTTCGACCGGGGCGTGGCGGCGGATCCGAATTTCGGCGCGGGTTTCATCAACCGGGCGCTGGCCCGGGCCCGGCGCGGAGATACGGGCGGCGCGCTGGACGACTGGGGCCGGGCCATCGCGCTCGCCCCCGGAGCGGCCGAGCCGCTGGTCGGCCGCGCCACGCTGCAATTGCAGCGCGGGCAGGCGGCGGCGGCGCTGGGCGATCTCGACCGGGCGGTGCGGGTGGCGCCGCAGGACCCGGACGCGCATTACAACCGCGGTCTGGCGCTGTCGGCGCTGGGCCGGGGGCGGGAGGCGGCGGAGGCCTTCGGCCGGGTGTTGCGCATCGATCCGAACGACGCGGCGGCGCATCTGCAACGAGGCGTGGCGCTGCTGACGCTCGACCCGAGCGCCGCGCTTCGGGACCTCGACGCCGCGCTCCGGATCTCGCCCAACTGGGCGGCGGCCTGGGCGACCCGGGGGCAGGCGCAGGAGAAGCTGGGCCGGACCGAGGCCGCCTCCGCCGACTATCGCCGGGCCTTCGAACTCGGCTACCAGGCCCCGTGGCTCAACCGCAAGATCGAGGCGCTGGGCGGCTGACGCGGCCCGCCGGCCGCGAGCCAGGCGCCGGCGCCGTCGGTCATGACGGTGGTCGCCGCGCCGGGCGCCGCGATGGCGAGAAACGGTCCTGAGGCCGCGTCAGGGACGCGGAACATGGACCCCTCCGGAAACACGCGCGAAAACAACGCTTGCGCGCAGTGCTCGCGGTAGCGCCGGGACGTCGATCAAGACGCCGGACCGCGGACGGGGCGCCGCCCCCTCAGCTCGCCGCCGCCGCGGGCGGCACGACGCCGGCCATGGGCGAGACGTTGGAGCTCGGCGCCGGGGCCGGCTGGAAGGCGTCGCGTTCGCAGGCGCGGGTGAACAGCTCCACCGGATTGTCGAAATCCCGCAGCCGTTGCGGCCCGATGGAGACCCAGCGGTCCGGATCCACCGCCGCCACCTCCCGCGTCGCCAGCACCGAGCGGCCGAGCGTCTTGGACAGCTCGTCCAGCCGCGCCACCTTGTTCACCGCCGGCCCGATGGCCGAGAAGGTCAGCCGCGTCGGCACGCCGATATTGCCGAACATCACTTCGCCGATGGTCATCGAGATCGAGAAGTTCAGCATGTCGCGCCCGTCCATGCCGTCGGCCGCGCCCGAGGCGGCGGCGTCGGCGCCCGCCGCCTCCTCCCGCGCAGAGAGCCAGGTCTCGCGCCGGTCGAGCGCGGTCTCCATCGCCCGCATGGCGGCGCGCGCCGCCTCCGGCCCGCCGGTGTCGCCGCGCACCGGGAAAATCGCCAGCACCGCGTCGCCGATGAATTCCAGGATCTCGCCGCCCTCGTCGATCACAGACTGGGCGGTGCAGTCGTAATAGCTGCGCAGCAGGTCCAGATAGGCCTCCGGCGCCATGCGGTTCGACAGGCGGGTGGAGCCGCGCAGGTCCGAATGCCAGATGATGGCGCGGATCCGCTCTCCGTCGCCGCGCCGGACTTCTCCGGACAGGGCGCGGGCGGCGGCGGTCGAGCCCAGATAGGCGTCGGCGAGGTTGACCATCACCCGCTTCTGGATCGCGGAATGGCAGGCGACGGCGAAGACACGCTGCACCCGGGCCAGCGCCTCCAGATCCGTGTCGGTGAAGCCGCCGGGACGGCGGGAGGCCCAGGAGGCCATGATGCCGGACTTGCCGCCCCGGAACCCCTTCACCTCGGCGATGGAGAAGCGGGTGGCGGTCATCAGGTAGTCGGTGAACCCGTCCTCGGCCAGCTCCTCCAGCACGGGGAAGTCGATCAGCTTCTCCGGCCCCTCCAGCCGCCGGCGCAGCTGGTCGAGATTGTGGACGAGCACATGCTGGAACGGACTTTTCTCGAACGCGCCGGAGGATTTGGCGTCGTGGCGATACTGGAACAGCTCCGCCCCCTCGCCCTGGCGCCAGTAGATCTGCTCCGCCTGGAACAGCGGATGCAGGGTCGGCCAGCTCAGCGCCGCGCGCTCCAGCGGCAGGCCGATCGCGTTCAGACGCTGGCACAGCGTCCCGAACAGTTCCACGATGTCGGGATCCGACAGGGTTTCCTGCAGGAGCCACGTCTCGACCTTGGCGGTCAGCGTCGCGTGCGTCATGCGCACGAAGATAGGCGCGCGGACCCCGCCAAACAATGAGCGTCGCGCGCGGGCGGGCGGGAGTTTCGTTCAGGGCGGCGGCCAGGGCAGCGGCGACGGTCGGGTTCGCGGCTGAAATGCGGCGACCGGGCAGGCGCGCGGCGGCGCGAACCGCTCAGGACGTCGCGTCGGACGCCATCTCGCGGCCGCAAAACTTAACGCAGCTTTAACCAACGCTTGGATGCATGACGTCCGCGTCGTATAAGACCCGCCATCGCTGCGCGGGCGTGAAGACCCACCGGGGGCGGCGCGCGACGAAAGGGGGGGACGACATGGACGTTCGGCGAAAGGGCGGCCGCGGGCCAGCCGCGAAGGGGATCGTCGCCGCGGCGCTGGCCGTCGCGTTCGGCGCGGGGCCGGCGGGGCCGGCGGCGGCGCTGGCGATCAACGTGTCGCTCAACACCGGCGGCGGGACCACGGCCCAGCCGACCGGCGTGGTCGGGGCGGGGGCGCTGCTCGACATCGCGCAGGCGGCGGCGACGGTCTGGCGGACGGCGCTGGACGACGAGGGCGCCGGCACCACTTTCGACATCGAGGTGGCCTGGGGCGACCTGGGCTCGTCCTCCACCATCGCGACGACCTATGTGGACACGGTCGGCGGCGTGAAGACCGCGGGGCCGGCGGCGGTCGGGACCCATACCTCGCCGGCGATCTGGTTCAACTCGGCGCGCTCCGACTGGTTCCTGGACGCCACGCCCTACGACCCGTCCGAGTTCGGCGCGGCGCAGACCGTGACCGGGACCGGGGGCATCGTCACCGGCCAGTATTTCCTGTCCGAGACCCCGGCCATCGACACGCTGCTCGACTTGTTCACCGTGGCGTTGCACGAGATCGGGCACGCCATCGGCTTTCTCGACTACACCAACAGCCCCTTCGACGACGGCGGCCTGACCCTGCAGGCGCCGCTGCCCCATGCGGGTTTCGAGGTCCCGCTCGACACCATCGGCGGCGGGCATGTCTACGTGCCGCTGACCGAGGCGCAGAAGGCCATGACCCCGATGCAGCAGCTCATCGCGGCCGCGCAGAACAACCAACCCTATTCGCACGCGCTGCTGTTCCACTCCATCGGCGCGGGGGAGCGGCGGTTGCCGTCGGAGATGGACATGGAGGCGGTGGCGCAGCTGATGGGCTATGCGCTGGTCGATCCGGACGCGGCGCTGCGGCTGGCGGGGGGCGAGGCCTACGCCGCGTCCGACGCCGCGGTGCCTGCGCCCGCGGCGGGGCTGCTGGCCCTGTCGGGCGTGGGCGCGCTGGCGGCGCTGCGCCGACGGCGCCGCGCGCGGGGCTGATCCGGCCGCGGCGCCTCCGGGAGCGTCGCGGGGGCGGCGGCGCGGAAACGAAAACGGGGGACGCGGTCGGCCGCGTCCCCCGTTTTCGTTTCCGGAGCCGGCCGGGCCTCAGCCCTCGCCGGCGAAGCGGGCCTCCATCGCCTCGCGCGCCTCATCGGTGATCTTGGCGAAGAGCACGTCGGGGACCTCGAAGCCATGGCCGCCGGGCAGGGCGGAAAGCGCCGCGGCGACGTCCGCGGGCCACGCGCCCTCCGTCCCCTCGGGCGCCTTCAGCGCCTTGAGGATGGCGTCGGCGGCGTCCGGCACGAAGGGCCGCGACAGGATCGCGTAAAGCCGGGTCAGGTTCAGCGCGAAGCGCACGATGGCCGCCGCCCGGTCGGGATCGGTCTTGATCGCGGTCCAGGGCGCGGCGGCCTGGAGGTATTCGTTGCCCGCCACCCAGATCGCGCGCAGCTCGGCCGCCGCCTTGCGGATGTCGATGGCGTCCCAATGCGCCTCATAGGCCGCGAGGCGCTTCGCGATCTCGGCGGTCACCGCGGCTTCCTCCGGGCCATAGGCGCCGGCGGCCGGCACCTCCTCGCCGAAGCGGGCGCGGCAGAACTTGGTGATCCGGCTCACGAAGTTGCCCAGAACGTCGGCGAGGTCCTTGTTGACGCCGGCCTGGAACGCCTCCCAGGTGAAGTCGGTGTCGGCGCTCTCGGGCGCGTTGGACAGCAGCCACCAGCGCCAGTAGTCCGAGGGCAGGATCTCCAGCGCCTGGTCCATGAACACGCCCCGGCCCGACGAGGTGGAGAACTTGCCCCCCTCGTAATTCAGCCAGTTGAAGCCCTTGATGTAGTCGACCAGGTGCCAGGCTTCGGCCCCGTCCGCGCTCGCCCCCATCATGGTCACGGGGAAGGACAGGGTGTGGAAGGGGATGTTGTCCTTGGCCATGAACTCGACGTAGCGCACGTCCGAGGCGCCCTTGTCGTCGCGCCACCAGCGTTCCCAGTCCGCGTCCGTCAGCCCGTTGGCGTCGGCCCATTCCGCGGTCGCGGCGATATAGGCGATGGGGGCGTCGAACCAGACGTAGAAGACCTTGCCCTCCATCCCCGGCCAGTCGGCCTCGCCCTTCTTCACCGGCACGCCCCAGTCGAGGTCGCGGGTGATGCCGCGGTCCTGCAGCCCGTCGCCGTCGTTGAGCCACTTCTTCGCGATGGAGGTGGTCAGCACCGGCCAGTCGGACTTGGAGTCGATCCACTCGGTCAGCTTGCCGCGCATGGCGGACTGGCGCAGGTGCAGGTGCTTGGTCTCCCTCACCTCCAGGTCGCGGGATCCGGAGATGGCGGAATAGGGGTTGATCAGGTCGGTGGGGTCGAGCTGCTTGGTGCAGTTCTCGCACTGGTCGCCGCGGGCCTTGGCGTAGCCGCAGTTCGGGCACTCGCCCTCGATGTAGCGGTCGGGCAGGAAGCGGCCGTCGGCCTTGGAATAGACCTGCTTCTCGGACACCTCCTCGATCAGCCCCGCCTCGGCCAGCCGGCCGGAGAGATGCTGGGTGAGCTGATGGTTGCGGGCCGAGGACGAGCGGCCGAAATGGTCGAAGCTCATCCGGAAGCCGTCGGCGATGCGGGCCTGGACCTCGTGCATCTCGTCGCAGAACGCCGCCGGGGTCTTGCCGGCCTTGGCGGCGGCGAGCTCGGTCGGCGTGCCGTGCTCGTCGGTGGCGCAGATGAACAGCACCTCATGGCCGCGCTGGCGCATCACGCGGGAATAGGCGTCGGCGGGAAGCTGCGAGCCCACCAGATTGCCCAGGTGCTTGATCCCGTTGATGTAGGGCAGGGCGGAGGTGACGAGGATGCGGGTCATGCCGGCTCCCGGGCGCGCGTGGTCTCAAGGGGCGAGGGGCGGGCCGGCCGGAGGCGGGTCCGCCGAGTCGGGCATCTCTTAGCGCATCCCCCCCGCCCCGGCGAGGGGCCGGGCCCGATCGCGGGCGCGTTTCAGCGCCAGCGGCGCAGCAGGCGGCCGACCACGAAGGTGGTGCGGGGCGTGTAGACATAGGGCGTGCGCGCGTCGGGCGCCGCCGCCGGGCGGGCGGTCATCCGCCAGACGCCGACCGCGACCAGCGCCGCGTGGGCCGCGGCGATGAACACGAAAAGCGAGGCCGGGCCGGTGCGCGCGATCAGCTCCGCCGCCGCCAGCGGGCTGAGGATCGCGCCCAGCCCGTAGATGAACAGCAGCGAGGCGTTCAGCTCCACCGACTCCGCCGGGTCGGCGAAGTCGTTGGCATGGGCCGAGCTGATCGAATAGATCGGGTAGGACACCACCCCGAAGGCCAGCGCCCCCACATAGAGCGTGGCCGGAGAGGTCGCGCCGAAGCCCGCCACCGCGAGGCACACGGCGATCGCCGCGGCCGAGACCCAGACCAGCACCCAGCGCCGGTCGTAACGGTCGGCCAGCAGCCCCACCGGGATCTGGGCGATGGCTCCGCCGAGGATGGCGGCCGACAGGAACAGCGCGATCCCCGCCGCGTCCAGCCCCACGTCCAGCCCGTAGACCGGCCCCACCATGCGGAAGGCGGGCATGGTCACGCCGGCGATGAACACCCCCGCCGCCCCCAGCGGGCTGAGCCGCAGGGTGCGCAGCGGGCGCAGGCGGGGGGCGAGCGGGGGCGGCGGCGCCTCGGCCTGGGTCAGGGTCAGCGGCAGCAGGCACAGGCAGCACAGCATGGCCACGATGTTGTAGGACACGAACTCCGCCGGGGGCAGGGCGGCGATCAGCGCCTGCGCCACCAGCGCCGCCATCAGGTCCACCACCCGGTAGGCGCCGATGGCCCGGCCCCGGGTCTCGACCGTCACCTTGGCCTGCAGCCAGCTCTCGATGACCGTGTAGGCGCCGGCCAGCGCGAAGCCGGTGATCGCGCGCAGCGCCGCCCAGAACCACGGCTCGTACCACAGCGGATGCGCCAGCGCGCCGATGGCCCCGCAGGCGGCGAAGGCGGCGAAGACCCGGACATGGCCGACGGCCCCGGTCATCCGCGGCGCCATCCAGCAGCCCACGAAGAAGCCCACGAAATGCGCGGAGCCGAGCAGCCCGATCTCCGAGGTCGAGAACCCCGCCGCCGCCCCCGAGAGCGCGTCGAGCGGCGCCAGCGCGCCCGAGCCGAGCTGCACCAGCGCCACGGCCAGGAACAGGGCGGCGAAGGAGAGGATCAGGGGCATCCGGCGGGTCCGCGGGCAGGGTCGCCGCACGGGGCGCGGGCGAGGGGACGAAGGCGACGCCGGCGGCGGCGGGCCGCGGCCGGGGCGAGGTTTCCTATTGGACCCGGATCGCGCCTGCGTCGAGCGGTTCCTGCGCCCGCGCGCGCGACGTTTTCAGCCGGCGCGGGGTCGGCGTGAGGCAGGGGGGCGATGGCGGGATGCGCGACGACGTGGGGCGACGCGAGGGGGCGGGGCCGAGCGGGGAGAAAAAAGCGATCTTCCGGGACGCGCGCGGACCGCGAAATTCTCGCGGCAGGCAGGACGCGCGGCCGGGCGCGCGCCCCGGAAGATCAGCGACGCGAACCGGCGTCGCCGCGGGCCGGGTCCGCCCCGTCGCGCGCCGCCCCTGGGGCGGGTCGCGTCGGGGTCCGGCATCCGGCCGCCCCACGAGGGACAAGGGAGGGGGCCGGGGGGCCGGCGCGAGGCCGGCTGGCAGGATCGGCGATGCGCCGGGACTTCGCGGCGCAGCGGCGATTCCGCCGGGACGAGACCTGAATCGCACGGGCCGCGTGATCGCAACGTGATCAAAGACACCGCGCCATGTGCGGCGGCCTGTCGCGGGGGGCGCCGGCCCGCGCCGCCGGGCTCTCGACGGCCCCTGCGCTCCACGTCCGCCGCGCCCGGTTTTGGGACCGCATCCGGTTCCCGGCCGGCCCGGTCCCTTCGGCCCGCTCATGCGGGCGGGGGCGAGGCCGGGGCGCGCGTCGCGACGGGGTCTGCGAAACCCGTCTCCTGCGCGCATGCCGCCCCCGGCCGCCCCGGGCGTTCCGTCCCGCCTTTCCTTCCGTCTTCGCGGACGCCCGTCGATTTGGGGGGAGCGGATTCGCCCGCCGCTGCGCGGCGCATGCTCCGAACCGTCCGTCCATGCGCGCGACGGACATGGCCGCGCGGTCGAGAGGGTTCCGTCATCTGCCGCCGATCCGCGCCGCGTCCGACGTCGATGCGGACGGGTCGCGCGAACGGGGATGGGGACGGAGGGCGGCGGGCGAGGGCGAGGGCCGAGGCGCGGGTCCGCGCGCCGCGCCTTTCGCACGAGCGGCCCTCCCTCCCGGGTGGGGCGCCCGCCTTCTTGCCGCCCGCCCTTTTTTCCTTCCCGTCCCGTCTCCTCTTTTCGACGCCGCCCCTCTCGCCGCCGTCTCGCCCGCATGGCCTCCCCCCAACGCCCCCCGACGCCCCCCGTCTCCGCCGCCATCCGGCCGCTTCTCCGCCGTCGCGGCGCGACCGGCCGGCCCGTTCGCCCCGGTCTTCGCGCCCGTGCGCCGCCGCGCCCCTCCCCGCCGGCGCCCCGGCGCCGCGCGCCGCGGGCGCGACGGTCCGGCCCTTGTCCGCGGGCC
>JAYZWL010000020.1:0-32747 GCA_036154955.1 Pseudomonadota bacterium
GGGCGCGGGGCGCGGGGGAGGAGCGCCGGCCCCCACCCCCTCCCTCCCCCGCAGGCGGGGGAGGGGGCCGCGTGCGGCGGGGGCGGGGGAAAGCGGCGGCGCGGCGTCTGGCCCCGGCCGGGCGTCAGGCCTCCGACGCCTCCAGCTCGCCGATCATCCGGTCGATCAGCGCCAGGCCCTTCTGCCAGAACTCCGGATCGGTGGCGTCGAGCCCGAAGGGGGCCAGAAGCTCCTTGTGGCCCTTGGCGCCGCCGGCGGCCAGCATCTCGAAATACTTGTCCTGGAAGCCCTCGCCGCTCTCCTCGTAGACGGCGTAAAGCGCGTTCACCAGCCCGTCCCCGAAGGCGTAGGCGTAGACGTAGAAGGGCGAGTGGATGAAGTGCGGGATATAGGCCCAGAAGGTCTCGTAGCCCGGCGCGAATTCGAACGCCGGCCCGAGGCTTTCGGTCTGCACCTCCATCCAGATCCGGCCGAGGTCGTCGCCGGTCAGCTCGCCCTCGGCGCGGGCCGCGTGGACCCGGCATTCGAAGTCGTAGAAGGCGATCTGGCGGACCACGGTGTTGAGCATGTCCTCGACCTTGCCCGCCAGCAGCGTGCGCCGCTTTTTCGGGTCCGTCTCCCGGTCCAGCAGGCGGCGGAAGGTCAGCATCTCCCCGAAGACGGAGGCGGTTTCGGCCAGCGTCAGGGGGGTGGAGGACAGGAACTCGCCCTGGCCCGCGGCGAGGATCTGGTGGACCCCGTGGCCGAGCTCATGGGCGAGCGTCATCACGTCCCGGGTCTTGCCGAGGTAATTCAGCATCACATAGGGATGCGCGTCGGTGACGGTGGGATGCGCGAAGGCGCCCGGGGCCTTGCCCGGCTTGACGGCTGCGTCGATCCAGCCGTTATGGAAGAACGGCTCGGCCAGCTCCGCCATCTTGGGCGAGAAGCCGGCATAGGCGTCCAGCACCGTGTCCTTCGCCTCCTGCCAGCCGATCTTGCGGTCGGGCTCGTCGGGCAGGGGGGCGTTGCGGTCCCAGTGCTGCAGCTTGTCGAGCCCCAGCCACTTCGCCTTCAGCGCGTAATAGCGATGCGACAGCCGCGGATAAGCCGCGACCACCGCGTCGCGCAGCGCCTGCACCACCTCGGGCTCCACCTGGTTGGACAGGTGACGGCCGGTCTGGGCGGAGGGCATCTTGCGCCAGCGGGTCTCGATCTCATGCTCCTTGCAGAGCGTGTTCATGATCCGCGCGAACAGGGGAAGCTGATCGGCGAACACCTCGGTCAGCGCGGCGGCGGCGGCGGCGCGGCGGCCGCGGTCGGCGTCCGACAGCAGGGTCAGCGTGGATTCCAGCGGCAGCGGGCCGTCCTCGCCCTCCACCTCGAAGGACAGCCGGGCCATGGTCTCGTCGAACAGCCGGTTCCAGGCGGCGGCGCCGACGACGGACTGGTCATGGAGGAACTTCTCCAGCTCGTCCGACAGCTGGTAGGGCCGGTAGGCGCGCAGCCGGTCCAGCCAGGGCTTGTAACGGGCGAGCTTCGGGCTCTCCGCCAGCATCCGGGCGATCTCCGCGTCCTCGATCCGGTTCAGCTCCAGCGTGAAGAACACGGTGGGGGCGGTGATCTCGGTGACCTCGCCGTGGCGGTCGCCCATGAACTTGGCGCGCTCGGGGTCGGCGGTGTTCTGGTAGTGGCGCAGGCCGGCATAGGACATCACCCGGCCCAGCCGCTGCTGCAGCCGCTCGTAGCGGATCACCGCGTCGGCCATGGCGTCGCCGGAAAGGCCGGCCATCCTGCCCTCGAACGCCTCGGCCAGCGCCCTGGCCTCGGCCCGGGCCGCGTCCAGGTCGTCGCGCAGCGCAGGCGCGTCGGGGCCGGGATAGAGGTCGTCGAGATTCCATTCCGGCAGGTCGCCCAGCGGTCCCCCCGCCGGGCCCGGGCCGGTCGCATCCGCGACATCGGCGAGCGGCGGGCGGTCGGGTCGGGCGGTCGGCGTCATGTTGGACAACTCCATGAGCGTGGTCGCTTGAACGGTTGCGCGATATAGCGCGTCCGGGGCGGGGGAGAAAAGCGCCGGCGGCGGTAAATTGCGCGCATAGGAATGAAGTTGCTGGGAAACCGCGGTTCAGTGCGGAAACGGGACCGGCGGGCCGGCGAGGCTCCTCGGCCGATCCGCCGCTTCGATCGGCCGAGGACCGGCCGCGCCCGCCGCCGCCGCCGCCGCGCGGGCGCCCGCCATCCCGGGCCGCCCCGCGCAAGGTCCGCGGATCAAAAGGAAAACGCCCCGCGCACGAGGCGCGGGGCGTTTCCCATTCTTGCCGTGAGCGCTGCGGACCAGGGCCCGCGGCCGCCGTCACGCGATCACTCGGAGATCGCGATGGTGGCGCGACGGTTGCGCGGCTCGCGCACGCCGTCGGCGGTCGGGACGGCGAGCTCGGTCTCCGAGCGGCCGGCCTTGGAGATGGTGCCGGCGTTGACGCCCGTGGAGGCGGCGCGGGACAGGATAGCCTGCTCCACCGCGGTGGCGCGACGCTCCGACAGACGCTGGTTGTAGGCGACGGAGCCGACGGTGTCGGTGTGGCCGACGATCGACACCAGCGGGGCGCTGTAGGAGGCCAGCATGGTCACGACCTCATCGATCACGGCCTGGGCCGCGGCGGTGATGTCGGCCTTGTCGAAGCCGAAGTAGACGGTCATGTCGGAGGCGACGCCGCGGCAGGCGACCATGGCCTCTTCCAGCATGGCCTTCGCATCGGCGGCGGAGACGCAGGCGAAGGCGCCCTCGGCCAGCGACTCGAGATACTGGTCCCAGTAGGCCTGGGCCTTGGCGCAGGCTTCCGGACGAACGTTCATGTTCGCGTTCACCAGCGACACGACGTCGTCATAGGCGATCTCGGGGGACACGCCCAGCTCGGCCGGGGTCCAGGGCGCGACGCCGCCGGCGGCGGCGGCCTCGGACTTGGCGATGTAGGCGGTCGAGTCCATCCAGTTCACGTCGGTGCGCGCCGAGCGAACGGCGAGCGCCTGATACTCGCGAGCCAGAGCCGCGTTGAAGCCGGAGCCCTCGATCGAGGTCCCAAGGTAGCTCTCGGCCGTGAACGTGTCGCCCAGGTTGGCGCCCGGCAGGTACGAGCAGCCGGCAAGCGCCAGGGCGGTTCCGGCCATGGCAGTCCGGGAAATGATGTTCATCCCTCTCTCCGTCTCGGTTCGCCCGGCTGCGGCTGCCGGGTCATGAAAGTATGGGCGCCGGCCATCGTGGACTTCCGACTGCACCCTGCGGTTCCGATGCCACGATCCGCGTCGTCGATCAACCATCTAGGAGGATTCGCCGACCGGAACCTGCCGCGGATTTCACGCCTCGTCGCGTTTTAACAACACATTGGTCTCTTAGGCCTAACTTCGCGGCGATTCTGTGGAGAGCGTAAATCGAGTCACCGGCGTTTCAAGGCTTGGGGTCGAGGGCGATACGGAAAAGTCACATGATGGATGATGCAAGGCGCGACGGGCGCGGCGGCGGGGAAACGGGTGAGTCGGGACGGGAGGCCGGTCAGGCGATCGGGCCGGCGCCGGCGGACTGCGCGCCGCTGCGCGGCGCCGACGGCCACGCCCGCCCGTTGTCGGAGGTGGAGGGCGACGCCATCCGCCACGCCATCCGGCTCTACGCCGGCAACCTCTCCGAAGCGGCGCGGCGGCTGGAGATGGGGCGGTCGACCCTCTATCGCCGGCTCCGCGTGCTGGGCGTCGGCTCCGACTGAACGCGGGGATCCGCGTCCGGCGCGCGACCTCCGGGGCCGTCCGCCCTGCGCGCAACCGGGTCGTCCTCGCCGGCGACGCGGGGGCCAGGGCCTGGCGGGCGGGCCGCGGGGGGCGACGGAGCGCGTGGCGATGGCGCAGGGCGACGACGGGGCGGGGCGACGACGGGGCAGGGCGAGAATGGGGCAAAGCGACGATGGGGCGGGGCGCGACGGGGCGCCGGCGCCGCGCGCCCGTTCCCATCCCGCCGCCGGGCCCCGCCGAGCCCGGGGCCGTCCCATCGCGGGGGGCGTCGGCGCCTGGCGTCTCCCGCGCCGGCGCCGCGTCGAAATGCCCTTGACGCAGAGACTTAAGGGGCGATCCTGAGGGCGCGCCGAAAGGCGGCTGATCCGCCGCGTCGGGAATCGGTCCCGAACCGCAACCGGTTCGGCCGCCCCGGTCGCGCGGCCTGCGCCGCAGATCGTCGCCCCGCCCCGCAACCCGCGCCGCGCCCCGCCACCCGCACCGCCGCGCGACGACATGCGTCGCCTGCCGTCCGACCTCCGGGCCGCGGTCGGGCGGGCTGCGGGGCGATGGCGGTTGCCGACCTGCAGGGCGCATAGGGCGCGGCGGCTTCGATACCGGACGGGCGGTTCCCCCCCCGACCGTCCCCAACCGACGGGCCTCCACCGACCTTTCCCCACCGACCATACTCCGCCGGGCGTCCCCGACCGGCCGTCCGCGCGGCCCGGGCGCCCCGCGCCTCCATCCCAGACCCGGGCCCGGCTCATGAAAAAGCCGCCGGCGCGCAGGGCGCCGGCGGCTGGTTCGCGCGCCTCGCCGGCCCCGCGGGGGCCGGGCGCGTCACATGTTGGGGTAGTTCGGCCCGTCGCCGCCCTGGGGCGTGGTCCAGTTGATGTTCTGCGGCGGGTCCTTGATATCGCAGGTCTTGCAGTGGACGCAGTTCTGGAAGTTGATAACGAAGCGCGGGTCCGACCCGTCCTCGTTCCTCACCACCTCGTAGACCCCGGCCGGGCAGTAACGCTGCGCCGGCTCATCGTATTTCTTGAGGGTCCAGGCGATCGGGATCTCGGGATCCTTGAGCTTCAGGTGGCAGGGCTGGCTTTCCTCGTGGTTGGTCGCCGCGAAGCTCACGTTGGTCAACCGGTCGAAGCTCAGCTTGCCGTCCGGGCGGGGATAGTCGATCGGCTGGTATTTCGACGCCCGGCCGGTGGCTTCCGCGTCGGTCTTGCCATGGCCCAGCGTGCCGAACAGCGTGCCCCCGAAGAGCGAGGCGAACCACATGTCCAGCCCGCCCAGCGCCAGCCCGCCGACCAGCCCGTAGCGGGACCAGAGCGGCTTGACGTTGCGCACCTTCTTGAGGTCCGCGGCGATGGGGCCCGACCGCACGTCGGCCTCGTATTCCACCAGCTCGTCGCCGCCGCGCCCGGCCTGGATCGCGGCGAAGGCCGCCTCCGCGGCCGCCTTGCCGGACAGCATGGCGTTATGGTTGCCCTTGATGCGCGGCACGTTGACCATGCCGGCCGAGCAGCCCAGCAGCATCCCGCCCGGGAAGGTCAGCTTGGGCAGCGACTGCCAGCCGCCCTCGGTGATCGCGCGGGCCCCGTAGGCGACGCGCTTGCCGCCTTTCAGCAGCTCCGCCACCACCGGGTGATGCTTGAGCCGCTGGAACTCCATGTAGGGGTAGAGATAGGGGTTCTTGTAGTTCAGATGCACCACGAAGCCGATGAACACCTGGTTGTTCTCGCCGTGGTAGATGAACGACCCGCCCCCGGCGTTGTCGCCCAGCGGCCAGCCCATCGTGTGGGTGACCTCGCCCTCGCGATGCTTGGCGGGGTCGATCTCCCACACCTCCTTCATCCCGAGGCCGAATTTCTGCGGCTCCTTGCCGTCGGAGAGCCCGAATTTTTGGATCGCGACCTTGGACAGCGAGCCGCGCACGCCCTCGGCCAGCATCACGTATTTGCCGCGCAGCTCCATGCCCGGCTCGTAGGAATCGCCGGGCGTGCCGTCGGGGTTCTTGCCGAACTCGCCGGCCACCACGCCCACGACCTCGCCGTTCTCGCCATAGACCAGCTCGGAGCAGGCCATGCCGGGGAAGATCTCCACCCCCAGCTCTTCGGCCTGCTCGGCCATCCAGCGGCAGACATTGCCCATGGAGACGATGTAGTTGCCGTGATTGTCCATCAGCGGCGGCATCGGGAAATTGGGGATGCGCAGGTCGCCCGCGGCGCCCAGCACCAGGAAGTTGTCGGCCGTCACCGGCACGTTCAGGGGCGCGCCCTTCTCCTTCCAGTCGGGGATCAGCGCGGTCAGGCCCGACGGGTCGAGCACCGCGCCCGACAGAATATGCGCGCCGACCTCGGAGCCCTTTTCGAGCACCACCACGTTCAGGTCGTCGCCCCCCAGCTGCTTGAGCCGGATCGCCGCCGAGAGGCCGGCGGGGCCGGCTCCGACGATGACGACGTCCACGTCCATGGTTTCGCGTTCGATCTCGCTCATCCGGGCATCCTTCGTGTCACTCCCCCGGCCGCACGGCAGGTTGCGGCCGACATTCGAGGTAAAGCGCGGCCGGGGGGGCGTCAACCGATCCGGTGGGAAGCGGGCGGCGCCGCGCCCCCTATCGGGCCCTTCGGGGCGGGGCTAGGATGCGCCCCATGCAGGACGGGGCGGACATCGACGGCTGGCGCCGGGACGGGACGGGCGGGGCGGACTGGGCCGCGGCCGGGCCCGCCGCGCTGCTCGCCGCGCTCGACTTCCAGCTCGACGGCGGGGCGGACGAGGCGGTGGGAGAGGCGCCCGTCGACCGGTTCGCCGAATCCGCCGCGCTGGAAGCCGCCCGCGCCGCCGCCCGCGAGGCCGCGGGGCGGGGCGACGGGCAGGAGAACGGGCGGGGGAGAGGCGCCCGCGACGGCGCCGCCCCCGCCCGCAAGGCTCCGCCCGCCATTCGCCCGCCGGCGGAGGTCGACCCCAGCGACGCCGCCCGCGCGCTCGCCGCCGCCGCCCCCGACCTCGCCGCCCTGCACGACGCCATCCGCGGCTTCGAGGGCAGCCCGCTCAAGCGCGGCGCCCGCAACACGGTGATCTGCGACGGAACCCCCGGCGCCCGGGTGATGATCGTCGGCGAGGCCCCGGGGCGGGAGGAGGACCGGGAGGGTCGGCCCTTCGTCGGCCGCTCCGGCCTGCTGCTGGACCGGATGCTGGCCGCCATCGGCCTCGCCCGCACGGCCGAAGACCCGGCCGAGGCCGCCTATATCACCAACGTCGCCTACTGGCGCCCGCTGGAGAACCGCCGCCCCTCCTCCGACGAGGTGGCCATGCTGCTGCCGTTCCTCGCGCGGCATATCGAGCTGGCGCGCCCGGATTTCGTGCTGCTGATGGGGGCCGCGCCCAGTCAGGGCCTGCTGGAGACCGCGGTGGGCATCACCCGCCTGCGCGGAACCTGGCGGGACTGGCGCGGCGTGCCGGTGCTCCCCACCTTCCATCCCGCCTTCCTGCTGCGCCAGCCGGAGCGCAAGCGCGAGGCCTGGCGCGACCTGCGCGCGCTGCGCGCCGCGCTGGACGGCGCGAAACCCGAATTCGGAGCCCCTGCATGAGCGACGCGGCCTCTTCCCCTCCCGCCCATGGCGGCCCCGCGGCGCGGGAGTTCATCCCGTTGCGCATCGCGGTGCTGACCGTCTCGGACACCCGCAGCCTCGCCGACGACCGTTCCGGCGACACGCTGGTCGCGCGGATCGAAGCCGCGGGCCACGGGGTGGCGGCGCGGGACATCGTGCCCGACGACCGCGCCCGGATCGCCGGCCGCCTGCGGGACTGGGTGGCGGATCCGGGCGTCGACGTCGTCATTTCCACCGGCGGCACCGGGCTCACCGGCCGCGACGTGACGGTGGAGGCGCATCGCGACGTCTACGAGAAGGAGATCGACGCCTTCGGGACCGTCTTCGCCGTGGTTTCGATGGGCAAGATCGGAACCTCGGCGGTGCAGAGCCGGGCCTGCGGGGGCGTGGCGGGGGGGACCTACCTTTTCGCCCTTCCGGGCTCTCCCGGCGCCTGCCGGGATGCGTGGGACGGGATCCTCGCCGCCCAGCTCGACTACCGCCACAAGCCCTGCAACTTCGTCGAGATCATGCCGAGGCTCGACGAGCATCTGAGGCGCAAATGACCTTCCCCGACGAGCCCGACTTCCCCGTCTACGGGGCGTGGGAGACGCCGGGGCCGGGCGCGGGCGCGCTGGTCTATGCGGTGGACGCCGAGGCCCGCGTGCTGATGCAGCTGCGCGACGACCGCCCGCACCTGCCCGGCGCCGGCTTCTGGGCGCCCTTCGGCGGCGGGGTGGAGGCGGGCGAGACCCTGCGCGAGGCCGCGGTCCGCGAGTTCTGGGAGGAGACCGGGATCACGCTGACGCCCGAGGCGCTGCGCCCCTTCGGCCGCTGCCTGTCCACCCGCCGGTCCCGCGCGCGGCTCTACGCCTTCGTGACGCGGCTCGATGTTCAGCCCGACGCGATCCGGGTGGGGGAGGGGGCGGGCTTCGCCTTCTACACCGCCCGCCAGCTGCGCCTGATCCCGCTGGCCCCGGCGCTGGCCCATGCCTCGCTCGGCATCGCGCAGCTGATCGAGGAAGGCGCCTTGCCCGAGGCCGAGGGCGCGGCGCCCGTAGCGGTCAGGGACTGACCCCGCCCGGCCGCGTCGCTTCGGCCCCGCCTGGCGCGCCCCGGGCTCGACCCGGGGCCTCTCCGCCCCCGCCGCCTGCGCGAGGCCCCGGCTCAGGGCCGGGGCGCCGGAAGCGCGGTCGCCCGTGTTGGTGATTGCGTCCGCCCGGGACGCCGCCCCGCGTCCGCTCAGGCGGTGGCGAGCGCCTGGTAGAGCGAGCGGAACAGCCGCCGCCCGTCCGAGCCGCCATGGGCCGGATCCACCGCGCGTTCGGGATGGGGCATCATCCCCAGCACCCGCCGGTTGCGCGAGAGAATCCCCGCGATGTCGCCCATCGCCCCGTTGGGCGCCCCGCCCTCGTAGGTGAAGGCGATCCGGTCTTCGCCCTTCAGCGCGGCCAGCGTGTCCTCATCCGCCACATAGGCCCCGTCATGATGCGCGATGGGGATGGAGGCGATGTCGCCGGCGTTCCAGGCGTTGGTGAAGGCGGAGGCCGAGGTGCCGACCCGCAGCGGCGAGGACTTGCACAGGAATTTCAGCCGCCCGTTGCGCAGCAGCGCGCCGGGAAGCAGCCCGGTCTCGGTCAGGATCTGGAAGCCGTTGCACACGCCCAGCACATGCCCGCCCTTGCCCGCGAACTCCGCCACCGCGCGCATGATCGGCGACTTGCCCGCGATCGCCCCGCAGCGCAGGTGATCGCCGAACGAGAAGCCGCCGGGCAGGGCCACCAGGTCCAGCCCCTCGGGCAGGGCGGTGTCCTTGTGCCAGACCATGGTCACCGCGGCGCCCGACGCCTCGCGCAGGGCGACCGCCATGTCCCGGTCGCAGTTGGAACCGGGGAAGACGACGACCGCGGCGCGCATCAGGCGAGCTCGATCGCGTAGGATTCGATGACCGGGTTGGCCAGCAGGGACTGGCACATCCGCTCGACCTCGGCGCGGGCGGCGTCGGGATCGGTCTGGGCCAGCTCGATCTCGATCAGCTTGCCCTGGCGCACGCCCTCCACCCCCTCGAAACCGAGGGAGCCCAGCGCGTGGCGGATCGCCTCGCCCTGGGGGTCGAGCACGCCGGTTTTCAGCGAGACATGGACGCGGGCTTTCATGGGCGGTCTCCGGTCTGGCGGGCGGGAGAGGGTTCGCGGCTGAATAGTCCGCGCCGGGGCGGGAGACAAGCGGGCGCGGGGTCGCGGCGGAAGGCAGGTCGCGGGGCCGGCGCGGGCGGCCCTCCTCGCGCCGCGCGCGAGATCGCCCCGCCCGGCCGTCCCCGTTTCAGTCGCCGGCCTCTGCCGCCCGCCTCAGCCGCACGGTCGGTCGTCGCGCGCCGCCTCGGCGTCGAGAATCGCCTCGATCCGCGCGCGGGAGAGCGCGCCCGCCGCCACCGTCCCCCCGATGACCAGCGACGGCGTGCCGGCGAAGCCGAAGCGCCGCGCGGCGGCGTCGGTGGCGGCGAGGATGCGGTCGACCTCCGGCGCGGCCATGTCCGCCGCCAGCCGGTCCGCGTCGATCCCCAGCGGCGGCGCGACCGCGGCGATATAGGCGGGATTGATCGCGAAGGCCGCGTCGAGCAGCCGGGTCTTCAGCGCCCGGAACCGCCCCTGCCGCGCCGCCGCCAGCGCCGCGCGGGCGGCGACGACCGACCCCGGGCCCAGCACCGGCCATTCGTGATGCGCGACGCGCAGGTCGGGGCGGGCCTCGGCCAGCTCGGCGAGGATCCCGTCCAGCGTTCGGCAATAGGGGCAATTGGCGTCGGAGAAGACGGCGATGCGGGGGCGGCCGTCCGCCGGGCCCTCGGCCGGGGCGCCGCTCTCCCACAGCAGGGCGCAGATCGAGGCGTCTGGGGACGCCTCCGCGGCGGGCGCCGTCGCCGCGCCGCCGTCGACCCCCAGCAGCACCGCGCCCCCGCCCGCGCGGCTGGCGCCCGCGGCGCCCGTCAGCGCCCGGAAGCCGGGCAGGTCGTCGATGTCGGAGAAGGCGAGGTCCGGCCCCCGCGTCGCGCCGATCCAGGCCGCGCCCGCGATCAGCGCCGCGAAGCCCAGCGCGAGGACCAGCCCCAGGCCGATGGCGCGGCCGCGCCTCATGCCGGGGCCGCCCGGCTCGCCGCATCCGGCGGAGACGGCCGGGCGGGGCGATGCGGAGCGCAGCGGAGCGAGGGCCGCCCCGCCGTCGCGCGCGCCGCCTCGTCCCGGTCGGGTCTCAGTGGACCAGCTTCGGCCCGGTGGCCGCGCGGCCGTTCTGCTTGGGCATGATGCCCAGCCGCGAGGCGACCTCGGTATAGGCGTCGGTGAGGTTGCCCAGATCCCGGCGGAACACGTCCTTGTCGAGCTTCTGCCCGGTCTTCACGTCCCACAGGCGGCACGAATCCGGGCTGATCTCGTCGGCCACGATCACCCGCTGGAAATCGCCCTCGTAGACCCGGCCGCACTCGATCTTGAAGTCGACCAGCCGGATGCCCACGCCCAGCATCATCCCCGACATGAAGTCGTTGACCCGCAGCGCCAGCGCGATGATGTCGTCGATGTCCTGCTGGGAGGCCCAGTTGAACGCCGCGATATGCTCCTCGGTCACCATCGGATCGTGGAGCTTGTCGTCCTTGTAGTAGAACTCGATGATCGGGCGGGGGAGCTGCATGCCCTCCTCCAGCCCCAGCCGCTTGGCGAGGCTGCCGGCGGCGACGTTGCGCACCACGACTTCCAGCGGAATGATCTCCACCGCCCGCACCAGCTGCTCGCGCATGTTGAGACGGCGGATGAAGTGGGTGGGCACGCCGATCTCGTTGAGGCCGGTCATGATGTGCTCGGAGATGCGGTTGTTCAGCACCCCCTTGCCCTCGAACACGTCCTTCTTCTGCGCGTCGAAGGCGGTGGCGTCGTCCTTGAAGTGCTGGATGAGCGTGCCGGGCTCCGGCCCCTCGTAAAGGATCTTCGCCTTGCCTTCGTAGACCAGTCTGCGTCGCGCCATCGGTAGCCCCGGAAATAGGTCTGGGGCGCGAGGGAGGACCCGCGCGCCGGGACCTGCGCGATAGACCATCGTTTGACCTCCCGCAAGGATTCGCCGCGGCATCGGCGCTAGGCTGGCGGGGCCCGAGCGTCTATGTAGGGCGCGAACTCGCCGGCGCGGGGCCCGACCCCGCCCCCCGGCCTGCGCAGCGGAGGACCGTGATGACCACTTTCGACGACCGCGAGAAAGCGTTCGAGAACAAATTCGCCCATGACGAGGAGATGCGCTTCAAGGCCCAGGCCCGGCGCAACAAGCTGCTGGGCCTGTGGGCCGCGGAGCTGATGGGCGTGACCGGGGCCGAGGCCGAGGCCTACGCCGCCTCCGTCGTCGCCTCCGACCTGGAGGAGGCCGGGGACGAGGACGTCTATCGCAAGGTCGCCGCGGACCTGACCGCCAAGGGCGTCTCCATCGACGCGCTGCGCCCCAAGATGGTCGAGCTGCTGGCCGTCGCCAAGGCGCAGCTGATGGGCGAGGCCTGAGCCCGCCTCCGGCCCCTCTCCGGAGGGGCCGCGACGCCCGCCGCTCCCGCAAGGCCCCGGATCGGGTCCGGAGCGCCGGGACGGGCGGTATGACAGGCGCCCCGGGCTCGACCCGGGGCCTCGCTCCGCCCCCCGCTCGCGCCACGTTCCGGATCGGGTCCGGAGCGTCGGGACGACGGGCAGGGCGGTATGCCGGGCGCCCCGGGCTTGACCCGGGGCCTCGCGACGCCGCCCCCCCCGCGCAGGCTTCCGGATCGGGGCCGGACCCTGCGGACGGGAGATGCCGCGCAGGGGAAGAGGCGGCGGCGGGCGCCGGATCGCTCCGGCGGTTCGACGGCTTCCCCCGACAATTCCCCCCACAGCCCCCCGACAGCTCCCGTCAGACGCCCCGGAAGAAATGGTGCAGGGGCCCGTGGCCGCCGCCCACCTCCAGCCGGTCCGCCGCCGCGATGGCCCCGGCCACGTAGTCGCCCGCGGCCTGCGCAGCCGCGCGCAGGTCTTCGGCGCCGACCGGGCCGCCTTCCGCCGCCAACGCGGCCCGACCCAGATGCGCGGCCAGCGCGGAGGACAGGGTGCAGCCGGTGCCGTGGGTGTTGCGGGTCGGGTGGCGCGGCCGTTCGAACCACGCCGCACCCTCGGCCGACAGCAGCAGGTCCGGGCTGGTCTCCCCGCCCAGATGCCCGCCCTTGAGCAGCACCGAACGGGGGCCGAGCGCCAGCAGCGCCTCGGCCGCCCGCTCCATATCGGCCCGGTCGTTGATGGGGCCGCGGTCGAGCAGCGCCGCGGCCTCCGGCAGGTTCGGGGTCAGCACGGCCGCGAGCGGGAGCAGCCGCGTGCGCAGCGCGTCGAGCGCGTCTTCGGCCAGCAGCCGGTCCCCGCCCTTGGCGACCATCACCGGGTCCAGCGCCACGGGGGCGGAGAGCCCCGCCAGCGCGTCCCCCACCGCGCGGGCGACCTCGGCCGAGGCGATCATGCCGATCTTGACCGCATCCACCCTGATATCCGCCCGCACCGCATCGATCTGCGCCGTCACGAAATCCGGCGGCACGGCCTGCACCCCGGTCACGCCGCGGGTGTTCTGCGCGGTCAGCGCGGTCAGCGCCGCCATGGCGTAGCCGCCATTGGCCGAAATCGCCTTGATATCCGCCTGGATCCCCGCGCCCCCCGACGGGTCCGACCCGGCGATGGCGAGGATGTTGGGGATGCGCGCCCCGGTCATGGCGGTCCTCCTGCGTCGCGCCACGCGGCCACGGCGGCGCGGGTCGCGGCCTCCGGATCCGCGCTGCCGAAGATCTCCGAGACCATGGCCAGCCCCGCCGCCCCCGCGCCGCGCGCGCGCCCGGCATGGGCCGTCTTCACCCCGCCGATCGCCACCGCCGGCACGGGCGCCAGGGCGCAGAGCCGAGCGAGCCCGTCCCAGCCCAGCGGCTCCGCATGGTCGGGCTTGGTGGCGGTGGCGAAGACCGGGCCCGCGCCCACATAGTCGAGCCGGGCCCAGTCGTCGCGCGCCAGATGCCCGGGCGCCTCCACCGACAGGCCGAGGATGGCGTCCTCGCCCAGCAGGGCCCGCGCCTCCGCCACCGCCGCGTCGGACTGGCCCACATGCGCGCCCGCCGCGCCCGCCGCCTTCGCCACCCCGACCCGGTCGTTGACCAGCAGCGCGCAGCCCAGCGGGGTCAGCGCCGCGACCAGGCGGCGGGCGAGCGCGGTCAGCTCCTCGTCCGAAGCGGTCTTGTCGCGAAGCTGCACCAGCCGCGCCCCGCCCCGCGCCGCGGCGACGCAGGCCGCCTCCACCCCGATCCGGGCCGAGGGGTCGGAGACCGGGTAGACGCCCAGATCCGGCAGCGGCCGCCGCGCGCTCATGCCGTCTCCACCCGCGCGCCGGCGTCGAGATCGGCGGGGGTGACCGCGGCCAGCTCGTCGATGAAGGCCATGGCGAAGCTGCCGGGGCCCGACGCGCCCTGCGCCGCCCGCTCCCCCGCCAGCCCGTAGAAGGCGAGCGCCGCGGCCGTGTCCTCCAGGGCCGCGTCGCCGGCGGCGAGGAACGCCCCGCAGATCCCGGTCAGCGAGCAGCCCAGCGCGGTGACCTTCGGCATCAGCGCGTGCCCGTTGGCCACCCGGAACGCCCGGCTCCCGTCGGTCACATAGTCCACCGGCCCGGTCACCGCGACCACGGCGCCGGTGCGCGCGGAAAGCGCCCGGGCGCCCGCCTCCGCCGTCGCCACCGCGTCGCCGGCGTCGGCGCCCTTGCCGCCCGCCGCCTCGCCGGCCAGCGCCAGGATCTCGGAGGCGTTGCCCCGGATCAGCGTCGGGCGCATCGCCGCGAGCCGCGCCCCGACCTCGCCCCGGTAGCGGGTGGCGAACACCGCCACCGGGTCCAGCACCCAGGGCTTCCCGTGCGCGACGGCCGAGGCGGCGGCGGCCTCCATCGAGGCCACCCAGTCCGGCGACAGCGTGCCGATGTTCACGGTCAGCGCCGAGGCGATGGCGGCGAAGTCCGCCGCCTCCTCCCGCGCATGGACCATGGCGGGCGAGGCGCCGGCGGCCAGCAGCGCGTTGGCCATCACGTTCATCGCCACGTAGTTGGTGATGTTGTGGACCAGCGGCGCCGCTTCGCGCATCGCGGCCAGGCGCGCGCCGGCGTCGATCTTGGCTTGGGTCATGGTGTCGTCCTCCCTGCGGCCGGAGGAGGGGGAGGGCGGCGGGGCCGGGCGCGCGCGGCGCGGGGGGCCTCGTCGCGACTCCCTCCGCCGGCATGATCCGGATCAGGTTCCAAGGGTGCGTCTCAGCCCGCGCGGGGCGCCCCTGTCGCTTCCGGCCCGACGCTAGGCCGGGCGCGGGGCGGTGGCAAGGGGGCCCGGAAAGGGGGCGCGGAAATGCGATGGGGAAAGGCGACGGGCGAAGGCGACGGGGCAGGGCGGCGGGATGGGCGGGGGTCGCCTCAGGTCAGCAGGCCGAACAGGATCGCGCCCCAGACCAGCAGGAAGAAATGGGTGAACTGGCTGTCCTTCCACCCCGCCCAGTAATGGAACCACTGCCCCCCCACCAGGAACCCGCCCCAGACCGCGCAGAAGGCCAGCGCGCCCGCCGCGGCCACCATGCGCGCGCCCTCTCCGGGCAGGGCCCCGGGCGCGGCGGCGGCGGCGGCCAGCGAGGCGGAGGCGGCGGTTTCGGCCCCGCCGCCCATCGCGCCGAAAGCCGCGCCGAGAAGCAGGACCGCGCCCAGCAGCAGCAGCCCGGTCGCCAGCAGCTCGAACGCCACGATGGCGCGATAGGCCCAGGCGTGGACGGCGGCGTTGTCGACCCGGTTGCCCTTCACGTCGGCGTAGATCTCGGGCCGCTCCTCGCGCACCCGGTCCATGCGCATCACCATGGTCACCAGGTCGCCGTTGACCTTGGGAAAGCGGATGTTCTCCGCCACGCCGATGCCGATCCAGGCGCCGGTGATCGCGGTCAGCAGCGCCAGACCGAACAGAACCAGAGCGTCCATGCGTATTCCCCCTCGCGCCCGCGCCCCGGCCGCCGGAGGGGCGCCGAGGCTCGGGCGGACCATCCGCAGCGCTGCGGCCCCGGTCAAGCGATACCGGCGCCGCGGCGCCGCGAGGGCAGGGGCGAGGCGCGGAGGACGGAAGGGGGGGCGGGCCGCCCGCGCGAGGCCCCGGGTCAAGCCCGGGGCGCCCCCGTCCGACGCGGGGATCCGCCCGGCCGAACATCGCTCCGCGGCGCCGCGGCGCCGCGGCGGAGGCGGGAGACGGCCCGGCCAGGCGCCCCGGTCCCCGCGCCGCGCGGGCGCCCGGGCGCCGCGCTCGGGCGGGTCGTCGCGCGGCTCCCTCGCCAGGGGGAGGGAGGCGAAGGGAGGAGGCGGTCAGGCGGGCAGCAGCGCCTCGACGGCGCGGGCGATTTCGGGCGCCTCGGGGGGCGTGGCGCTGTCCCAGGCGTCGGCCAGGCGCCCGTCCGGGCCCAGCAGGTATTTGTGGAAATTCCAGCGCGGCGCCGGCAGGTCCGCCGCCGCCGCCGCCTCCCGCGCCCAGGCGTAGAACGGGTGGGCGTCCGCGCCCTTGACCCGCACCGGCTCGGTCATCGGGAAGTCGATGGCGAAATTCACCTCGCAGAAGTCCTTGATCTTGCCCGCATCCTCGAATTCCTGCCGCCCGAAATCCCGGCTCGGCGCGCCGACCAGCACGAAGCCCCGGTCCCGATACCGGCTCCACAACGCCTGAAGCCCGTCATATTGCGGGGTGAATCCGCAGCGCGAGGCGGTGTTGACCACCATCACCGGCCGCCCGGCATAGTCGCCCAGCCGGATCTCCCCCGAAGGGTCGGCCAGCGCCTCGAAGCGGAAGCCATGGGCGTTCGCGGCCGCCCGCGCCAGCTTCGGCGCCGCCAGCGCCCCGGCGCCGAGCGCGAGGAACGTGCGCCGCTTCATGGTCCGGGCCGCCTTCGGGCCGAATTTCTGATCGTCGGTCATTGCGGTCTCCCTCGTCGCCGGCGCCCTTCGCGGGGGCGGGGCAGGGTGCGGCAAGGTTCCTGCGAACCTGTCCGCGGCCACTCTAACCGGTCCGGATGACCATAAGGTTTCGAGTGGAAATTATTTCACATGCGTCCTGTCCGCCCGGGATCCGGCCGCTTACCCGCCGGCCCCGGGCGATGCGCAACAGGTGGCGCGACCCGCCGCCGCGGCAAGAGCCTGCGCGAAATCGCCCAAGTTCCGCCGCGGACTGAGCGCGATACTGATTAACTGTCCGCTGCAACCGAATGACGGTCCCTGCCGGCGGCCCCTTTCGACCCGCCATGACGGGCGCCGCCGTACCGAAGCGAACACGAAAGCGAGGCCCCTATGCCGACCCTTCATATCAGCACCCATGACAGCCTTTACGCGCTCGACATCGAAGGGGGCGCCAACAGCGGCTCCGACGTGGATCTGGAACGGATCGGCGGGTTCGGCGGAACCGGGGCGCTGGTCGACGTGCTCGACATCGGATTCGCCGCGTCCGGCGGGCTCTACGCCGTCTCCGACGGCTTCGGCGAAACCACCTCCCGGGTGCTGTCCGAGGTCTTCATGTCCGACGCCGCCCTGAACGGCATCGCCACGCTGGGCGACGGCGAGACCTTCAACGGCCTCGGCCGCGGCATGGTCCACGACCTCGCCGTGTCCACCGTCGAGACCGGCGACGTGATCGAGGTCGACCTCTCCGAAGGCGCGATCTTCGAGGCCTTCTCGGGCGCGGGCTTCGGCTCCGCCGGCGACCTGACCCTGCATGAGGGCCTGATGGCCTATGCCGAGATCGGCCGCCGGTCCGGCGAGGTGAACTACTACGACGATGACGGCGACCTGGTCGCCTCGACCCGAGTGGACGGGGAGGTCTGGGGCCTCGCCAGCCTGGGCGAGAACAACCTGATCGGCGCCGTCGGCGGCTCCATCCTGCGTATCGACGACGAGACCGGGGCGATGACCGAGCTCTACGACCTCTCCGCCGCGCTGGACGGCCCGATCACGGGGCTCGCCTTCGGCGGGACCGCCGCGCATGACATCCTGTCGGGCGGCAACGGCCGGGACCGGATCAAGGGCGGCATCGGCGACGACGTGATCGAGGGCGGCAACGGCCGGGACGTGCTGCTGGGCGCGCGGGGCGACGACATCCTGTCGGGCGACAACGGCAAGGACCTGCTGCGCGGCAACGCCGGGGACGACTGGCTCACGGGCGGCAACGGCAAGGACAAGCTGATCGGCGGCGGCGGGTCGGACATCCTCGACGGCGGCCGCGGGCCGGACCGGATCGACGGCGGCTTCGGCGACGACCTGCTGATCGGCGGCAAGGGCCGGGACGTGTTCGCCTTCCATCACCGCCCGGGCGACGACGTCATCGCCGACTGGGGGAACGGGCCGGACATGCTGGAACTGGACCTGCGCCGGGTGAACGGGTTCGAGGACCTGGTGCTGGAGGACACGCGCGACGGCCTGCTGATCACGGCGGAGCGGTTCCACCACTTCTCGGTGCTGATCGAGGACGCCGACGCGGCCAGCTTCTCGGAACGGGACGTGATCTTCGTCTGACCTCGTTCCGGGCGGCCCCCCGACGCGGGCCGCCCCCCCCCGACCGCAAGCGGCCCGCCCCCGGCGAGGGGGCGGGCCGTTCGTCGATGGGGCCATCGGGTTGGGCGAGCGGGCGCCGCGCTGGTTGCGCGCCCCGGGCTCGACCCGGGGCCTCGCGCGGGCGGCCGGCGTCGCGAGGCCCCGGGTCAAGCCCGGGGCGCGTGGAGGACACCGGGGCGCCCTTGCGGCGACCGGCGCGCGCCCCCGCCGCCGAGGCGCCGCGCGGTCAGCCCTTGCCGAACACCCGCTCGAAGATCGCGTCGACGCGCTTGAGGTGGTAGCCGAGGTCGAACTTCTCCTCCAGCTCCGCCTCCGACAGGGCCGCGGTGACTTCCGGGTCCGCCTTCAGCTCGGTCAGGAAATCCGCCCCCTGCTCCCACACCTTCATGGCGTTGCGCTGCACGAGGCGATAGCTGTCCTCGCGGCTCACGCCGGCCTGGGTCAGCGCCAGCAGCACCCGCTGCGAATGCACCAGGCCTTTGAACTTGTTGAGGTTCGCCAGCATGTTCTCCGGGTAGACCACCATCTTGTCGATCACCCCGGTCAGGCGGGCCAGCGCGAAGTCGAGCGTGATGGTCGCGTCCGGGCCGATATAGCGCTCGACCGAGGAATGCGAGATGTCGCGCTCATGCCAGAGCGCCACGTTCTCCATCGCCGGCAGGGCGTAGCTGCGCACCATGCGCGCGAGGCCGGTGAGGTTTTCGGTCAGCACCGGGTTGCGCTTGTGCGGCATGGCCGACGAGCCCTTCTGGCCGGGAGAGAAGAACTCTTCGGCCTCCAGCACCTCGGTCCGCTGCATGTGGCGGATCTCGATGGAGACGTTCTCGATCGAGGACGCGACCACCGCCAGCGCCGCGAAGAAGGCCGCGTGACGGTCGCGCGGGATGACCTGGGTGGAGATCGGCTCCGGCTCCAGCCCCATGGCCTTGCAGACATGCGCCTCGACCGCCGGGTCGATATTGGCGAAGGTCCCCACCGCGCCGGAGATGGCGCCGGTGGCGATCTCGTAGCGCGCCTTCTCCAGCCGGTTCCGGTTGCGCTCCATCTCCGCGTAGAAGCGCGCGAAGGTCAGGCCCATGGTGGTCGGCTCGGCGTGGATCCCGTGCGACCGCCCGATGCGGACCGTGTCCTTGTGCTCCAGCGCCCGGCGCTTGAGCGCGGCGAGCAGCCCGTCCATGTCGGCGATGAGGATGTCGGCCGCGCGCACAAGCTGCAGGTTGTAGCAGGTGTCGAGCACGTCCGACGAGGTCATGCCCTGATGCACGAAGCGCGCCTCCGGCCCCACCAGCTCGGCCAGATGGGTCAGGAAGGCGATGACGTCGTGCTTGGTCTCCCGCTCGATCTCGTCGATGCGGTCGATGTCGAAGGTCATGTCCTTGGCCTTCCACACCGTCTCGGCGGCGGATTTGGGGATCACGCCCAGCTCGGCCTGGGCGTCGCAGGCATGGGCCTCGATCTCGAACCACAGGCGGAACTTGGTCTCGGGCGACCAGACGGCGACCATGTCGGGACGGGCGTAGCGGGGGATCATGGCGGGCTCCGGAGACTGGCGCGGGGGAATTCCGCCGCGACGTAGCGCGGGGCGCGCGCAGGGGCAAGCGGACAGGTGGGCGCGGCGACGGGGGAGGATTTCGGCGGGCGCGTGTCGTAAGGGAAGTTTACGGTTCCGCCTTGCGCCGGTCATCGGGGGCGGGTTGAGTGCGCTCCCGCCGGGGCGACGGGGGCGCCGCGCCCTCGCCAGCCCCGGCAAGGTCCCGATCTGAAAGGAGATCCGCATGTCCCAGCATGTTCTGGCCCCCACCCTGCTGGCCCAGGCCTTCCTGCCCGAGCGCGACGGCGCCGCCGGGCTCGCGCGGCGCGCGGCGCTGGTGGCGGGCGGCGTCGCGGCGCTGGCGCTCGCTTCCAAGGTGCAGGTGCCGCTGTGGCCGTCGCCGGTGCCGATCAACCTCGGCTCCATGGCGGCGCTTGCCGTCGGCGCGGCCTATGGCGCGCGGCTGGGGCTGGTCACGGTGCTGGTCTGGCTGGCGCTGGGCGCGCTGGGGGCGGACGTGTTCGCGGGCTCGGCCTCCGGCGCCACGGGGCTGGCCTATCTGCTCGGCGGCACCGGCGGCTATCTCGCGGGCTACGCGGCGGCGGTGGCCATCGTCGGCGCGCTCGCGGCCCGGGGATGGAGCCGGAGGCCGCTGCGCATGGCGGGCGCGCTGGTCCTCGGCCATGTCGCGCTCTATGCGCTGGGCCTCCTCTGGCTGCGCGGCTTCGCGGCGGACTGGACCCAGACGCTCGCCTGGGGGCTGACGCCGTTCCTGGTGGGCGACGCGATCAAGATCGCGCTGGTGACGCTGGCCGCGCCGCTGGCCTGGCGCGCCGCGCGCTGACCGAGAGGGGAGGGGGCGGCGCGTCCGCCCCTTTCTCCCGCCTCCCGCCTAGCGGCGCAGCGACATGCGCCGACGATGGGCGTGCGGCGACTGCGCCGGCTCGCCATGCTCGCGCACCAGAAAGCCCGCGCCGTCGGCGCCGGTGTTCTGCAGGATCCAGACCTTGGGCGGGATATAGGCGCCCTTGGCGGTGGTGTGGTCGTCCACCTCCAGCCGCCGGCGCGGGCCGGGCAGGGCGGACAGCCGCCCGTAGGCCATCACCCCGTCGCTGAACTCCACCACCACCTCGCGCGCCTCCGCTCCCAGCGGGGCGGCCAGCTCGTAGGCGCCCGTGGCGCCGGGATAGATGTGGCTGTTGGCGATCCGCACCCGTTCCGTCGTGGTCATGCCGCGCCACGGCCGAGCGCCGCCTCCACCAGGTCGCGGGCATAGGCGGTGCGGGGCGCGGCGAAGACCTGCTCCGCCGTCCCGGTCTCCACGATATCGCCCTGGCGCATGACGATCACGCGATGAGACATGGCTCGAACAACCTTCAGGTCATGGGAGATGAACAGATACGCGAGCCCGTGGCGACGTTGCAAGTCGCGCAGCAGGTCAACGATCTGCACCTGCACCGTCATGTCAAGCGCGGAGGTCGGCTCGTCCAGCACCAGCAGCTTCGGCTTGAGGATCATCGCGCGGGCGATGGCGATGCGCTGACGCTGTCCGCCGGAGAACTCGTGCGGATAGCGGTCCATGGCGGCGGGGTCGAGCCCGACCTCGTGCAGGGCCCGCGCCACCGCCTCGCGCGGATTGGCCGCGCCCTCGACATGGTGGATGCCCAGCCCCTCGGCCACGATCCGTCCCACCGACATGCGCGGCGAGAGGCTGCCGAACGGATCCTGAAACACCATCTGCATTTCACGACGCAACGGACGCAGGCGGCGCGACTTCCAGCCCTGCACGTCCCGCCCGCCCACGATCACCGGGCCTTCGGAGGAGATCAGCCGCATCAGCGCCAGCGCCAGCGTGGTCTTGCCGGACCCGCTTTCGCCCACGATGCCCAGCGTCTCGCCCCGGCGGAGCGAAAGCTCCGCGTGGTTCACCGCCTTGATGAACCCCGCCTCCCGGCGCAGGAAGCCGCGGCGCACCGGGAACCAGACCTTGAGGCCCGGGGTCTCCACCACCGTCTCCGCCCCCTCGGGCGGGGGCGGGGGGGCGCCGGTGGGCTCGGCGGCCAGCAGTCGGCGGGTGTAGGCGTGGCGGGGATCGGCGAACAGCTCGGCCGTCGCCGCGGTCTCCACGATCTCGCCATGCTGCATCACCGCCACCCGGTCGGCGATGCGCCGCACGATGCCGAGGTCATGGGTGATGAACAGCATCGCCAGCCCCTCTTCCCGCTGAAGCCGCTTCAGCAGGTCGAGGATCTGGGCCTGGATTGTGACGTCGAGCGCCGTCGTCGGCTCGTCCGCGATCAGCAGCCGCGGGCCGTTGGCCAGCGCCATGGCGATCATCACCCGCTGGCGCTGCCCGCCGGACAGCTGGTGGGGATAGTCGTCGAGCCGGGTCTCGGGGTCGCGGATGCCGACCTTGACCAGCAGGTCGAGGATCCGCTCCCGCGCCGCCGCGCCCTTGAGGTTCTGGTGAAGCGCGAGGCTCTCGCCCAACTGCCGCTCGATGGTGTGCAGCGGGTTGAGCGAGGTCATCGGCTCCTGGAACACGAAGCTGACCGCGTTGCCGCGCATCGCCCTGAGCCGCGGCTCGGGCGCGCCGACCATCTCCTCGCCCTCGAACCGGACCGAGCCCGAGACCTCCGCCGCGTCGGGCGCCAGCCCCACCGTCGCCAGCGCCGAGATCGACTTGCCCGACCCGCTTTCGCCCACCAGCGCCAGCGTCTCGCCGGGCGCGACATGGAAGGAGACGCCGCGCACCGCGATCGAGGTCCCTTCGCGGGACCGGAAGGCGACGGACAGGTCACGGACGTCGAGGAGGGGCGCGCTCATCGGAACGCCTTTCGCGGGTCGAAGGCGTCGCGGATCGCCTCGAACACGAAGACCAGCAGCGACAGCATGATCGCGAAGGTGAAGAAGGCGGTGAAGCCCAGCCAGGGCGCCTGCAGGTTGTTCTTGCCCTGCAACGCCAGGTCCCCCAGCGACGGATACGACGCCGGCAGCCCGAAGCCGATGAAGTCCAGCGTGGCCAGCGTGGAGATCGAGGCGGTCAGGATGAACGGCATCATGGTCAGCGTCGCCACCATGGCGTTGGGCAGCAGGTGGCGGAACATGATGGTCCAGTCCCCCACCCCCAGCGCGCGGGCGGCGCGCACGTATTCGAAGTTGCGCGCGCGCAGGAACTCGGCCCGCACCACGCCCACCAGCGCGGTCCACTGGAAGAGGCTGAGCAGGATCAGCATCGACCAGAAGGTCGGCTCGATGATCGCGGCGATGATCATGATCAGGAACAGGACCGGGATCGCCGACCAGATCTCCTCCACCCGCTGGAACACCAGGTCCACCCAGCCGCCGAAATAGCCCTGCGCGGCCCCCGCCACCACGCCGATGACGGTGGACAGCAAGGTCAGCGCCAGCCCGAACAGGACCGAGATCCGGAACCCGTAGATCACCCGCGCCAGCACGTCGCGCGCCTGATCGTCGGTGCCAAGCCAGTGCTCCGCATCCGGGGCGGAGGGGGCGCGGCCGACGCCGTAGGCGATGGTGTCGTAGGAATAGGCGATCAGAGGCCAGACGATGGCGCCCGGCTCCGCCCCCTCCACCGTCTCGCCGGCGCGGATCTTCTCGGCCAGCGCCTCGGGCTCGTCGAAGCAGGCGTCGAGCCCGCCGGTCAGGATCAGGCAGCGCACCTCGGGGGCGCGGTAGTCGGCCTCGGTCTGGAAGTCGCCGCCGAAATCGGTCTCGGGGTGGAATTCGAAGATCGGGAACATGGTCTCGCCCCGATAGGTCACCCAGAGCGGCCGGTCGTTGGCTACGAACTCGGCGCAGAGCGCCACCACGAACAGGATCAGGAACAGCCAGAGCGACCAGAACCCCCGGCGGTTGGCCTTGAAGTTCTCCCACCGCCGCCGTTGCAGCGGGTCCAGCGCGAACCAGCCCGTCGCCTGGGGCGGCGGGGCGATCGGATCCGGCCCGCTCATGCCTCGCGGCTCTCGAAATCGATGCGCGGGTCGATCCACACATAGGTCAGGTCGGAGATCAGCTTCACCACCATCCCCATCAGCGAGAACAGGAACAGCGTGCCGAACACCACCGGATAGTCGCGGTTGAGCACGCTCTCATAGCCCAGCAGCCCCAGCCCATCGAGCGAGAACACGATCTCGATGATGAAGGCCCCGGTGAAGAAGATCGAGATGAAGGCCCCCGGGAACCCGGCGATGACGATCAGCATCGCGTTGCGGAACACGTGACCGTAGAGGATCCGCCGTTCCGTCAGCCCCTTGGCCCGCGCGGTCATCACGTATTGCTTGCGGATCTCGTCGAGGAAGGAGTTCTTTGTCAGCAGCGTCAGCGTCGCGAAGCCGGAGATCGACATGGCGATGACCGGCAGGGTGATGTGCCAGAAATAGTCCGCGATCTTCTCCGGCCAGGACAGCATCTCGAACCCGTCGGAGGTCAGGCCCCGCAGCGGGAACGCCTGAAGATACGACCCGCCCGCGAAGAAGATCAGCAGCATCACCGCGAACAGGAATCCCGGGATCGCATAGCCCACGATCACCACGCCCGAGGTCCAGGCGTCGAAGGCGGTCCCGTCGCGCACCGCCTTGCGGATGCCCAGCGGGATCGAGACCAGATAGCTCAGCAGCGTGGTCCAAAGCCCCAGGGAGATCGAAACCGGCATCTTCTCCAGGATCAGGTCGATGACGGAGATCGAGCGGTAGTAGCTCTCCCCGAAATCGAACTGAACATAGTTCCAGATCATCAGCCCGAAGCGTTCCAGCGGCGGCTTGTCGAAGCCGAACTGGCGCTCCAGCTCGGCGATGAAGTCGGGGTCGAGCCCCTGCGCGCCGCGATATTCGGAGCCGCCGGCCCCGCCGCCGCCGCCGCCCCCCGCCTCGCCGCCTCCGCCGCCGGAAAAGCGGTCGGTCGACGACGACGGGTCGTTGAGCTGGGAGATGATCTGTTGCACCGGCCCGCCGGGGGCGAACTGGATGACCGCGAAATTGATCGCCATGATCCCCAGCAGGGTGGGGATCATCAGCAGCAGGCGGCGGAGGATATAGGCGCCCAAGTCAGCCCCGACCCTGGCTGTCGCGGCCGCTCTCCTGCGCGGCGGCCCGGCCGCGGCGCTCGTCGTCCTCGACCCGCACCGGGACCGGCCGGCTCTCGCCCGCCCGGGCGCCCAGCGCGGCGGCTGCCGCGGCGACGGCGCCGGCCAGGCCGATCAGGATCATCGCTTCCTGCGGGCTCACAGCGCGCCCTCCGCCTTCAGCTTCGCGGCCTTCGTCTCGTCCCACCACCAGTAGCCGTCGCCCCGCGAATAGGGCGGCTGGGCGTCCGGCTTTCCGTAGACGTCCCAGTAGGCGATGGTGTAGGCGCCCTTGTACCAGTTGGGCGTCCAGATGTGCAGCGCCCGCAGCGCCCGGTCCAGCGCCCGCGCCGCGGTGTCCAGCGCCTCCCGGCTGTCGGCCCCGATCACCTTTTCGATCAGCGCGTCCACCGCGGGGTTGGCCAGCCCGGTCAGGTTCGGCGTCCCCCGCTGGTCGGCGCTGTGCGAGCTGAACAGCTGTCGCAGCTCCTGCCCCGGGGTCAGCGACATCACGAAGCGGCCGGGGATGATGTCGTAGTCGAAATCCTCCTGCCGCTGCTGGTATTGCGCGGCGTCGACGATGCGCAGGCTGGCGTCCACGCCCATCTTCTTCAGGTTCTCGATGAACGGCCCGATGATGCGCTGGAAGGTGGGGCTGTCGTCGAGGAACTCGACCGTCAGGGTTTCGCCCGCCGCGTTGCGGCGCACCCCGTCCACGACCGTCCAGCCGGCCTCGTCCAGCAGGCGCGTCGCCCGGCGCAGGATCCGGCGGTCCGATCCCGACCCGTCCGTCTCCGGCGGGCGCACCGCCTCGCCGAAGGCGGCTTCGGGCAGGTCGGCGCGCAGCGGCTCCAGCAACGCCAGCTCCTCCGCCGAGGGCAGGCCGGAGGCGGCCATGGGGGAGTTGGCGAAGAAGCTCTCGGTGCGGGTGTAGAGGCCGTAGAACAACGTCTCGTTCGACCACTGGAAGTCGAAGCCCATCGCCAGCGCCTCGCGAACCCGCGGGTCCTGGAACTGCGGCCGCCGCATGTTGAACCAGAAGCCCTGCGTGCCCGAGGGGCGGCCGTCCGGCAGCATCTCCTTCTTCACCCAGCCTTTCTGGATGGCGGGGAAGCCGTATTCGGTGGCCCAGAGTTTGGAGAAGAACTCTTCGTGGAACAGGTAGGCGCCGGCCTTGAACGCCTCGAAGGCCGCCGTGTAGTCCTTGAAATACTCGAAGACGTAGCGGTCGAAGTTGTTGGCCCCGACATTGGGCGGCAGGTCGGCGCCCCAGTAGTCCTCGCGCCGGGCGTAGATGATCCGCCGGCCCGGGTCGGCCACGTCCACCCGGTAGGGGCCCGAGCCCAGGATCGGTTCCAGCGACGAGGCCTCGAAGTCCCGCGTCTCCCACCACTTGGCCGACAGGATCGGCAGGCCGCCCACAAGGCTCGGCAGGTCGCGGGTGGAGGCGCCGTCGGCGAAGGTGAATTTCACCGAATGGTCGTCCAGCGCCTCCGCCCCCGCCACGTCGCGAAGCTGAAGGCGGTAGGAGGGGGCGCCCTTGGCCTTCAGCGTTTCGAAGGTGAACACCACATCGGCCGCGGTGACCGGGGAGCCGTCGGAGAACGTCGCCTCCGGCCGCATCCGGAAGATGATCCAGCTCCGGTCCTCGGGATATTCGAGCGTATGGGCCAGCAGTCCGTATTCCGCATCCGCCTCGTCCGGGGAGCCGGTGAGCAGGCTGTCGAACAGCGCCCCCAGCCCCTGCGCCGGCTCGCCCTTCAGGATGAAGGGGTTGAGGCTGTCGAAGGTGTTGGAGGCGCCGGTGCCGCGGCCCGACCAGACCCCGCCCTTGGGGGCGTCGGGAACCACGAAGTCGAACTGCGCGAAGTCGGGTCCGTATTTCAGCTCCCCGAAGGTGGAGATGCCATGCGCCCGGATCACGCCGTCGGCGTCCGGCGTCACCTGCACCTCGGCGCGGGCCGCTCTCGGCCGCGCCCCCAGCGTCGTCGCCGCCGCGAAGGCCCCGGCGCCGGCGATCACGGCGCGGCGGCTGACCAGGAAGGGCGGGCGGACGGCGGCGTCGGGCCGGTGCGGCATCTGCGGTCTCTCCCATAGCGGCACGCGCGGGACCCCGTGCGCGTCCTAAAGGGTTAGTCCGCGACCCCCCCCGGTTCAAGCGGCCCCCGCGAGGGCGTGAACGATCCGGGGCATAAGCCGCAGCCCGGCCGTGGGAAATCCGGCCGGCCGGGGGCGGGGAGGCGCGTGCGGGAAGAGCGCAGGGCGCCGGCGCGGATCGCCTGCGCCCCGGACTTGATCCGGGGCCTCGCGCGGGCGCCGTTCGCGCGGGAGGCCGGCGGCGCAAGGCCCCGGGTCAGGCCCGGGGCGCCTTCCGGTCCGATCCGCCCCAGGGCGACGCCGCCCCCGCTCAGCCCCCGAGCAGCGCCCCGCGCAGGCCGCCGGGCGGGGCCGCGGCGGGCAGGTCGAGGCGCAGGGCGCTTTCCACCGCCTCCAGGTGGCGGACCATCTCCGCGCCCGCCGCCTCCGCCTCCCCCGCCGCGATCAGGTCGACCAGCCGGCCATGGTCGTCGTGCCAGCCGCTCATCGCCGCCTCGTTGCGATGCAGCCGCACGATCAGCGCGCTGCGCGCCACCAGCCGGCGCACCAGCCCCGCCAGCTCGCGGTTGCCCGAGGCGTCGCCGATCCGGCTGTGAAACTCGCCCGAGCGCCGGACCGCCTGCCGCGCGTCCCCCGCCGCCCGCGCGGCATGTTCCGCCGCCATCGCCGCGCGCAGGGCGGGGACCAGCGCCCTGTCCCCCGCCGCCGCCGCGCGCGTCGCCGCCGCCGTCGCCTCCCGCTCCAGCAGCCGGCGCAGGGCGAAGACGTCGCGCGCCTCGGCCGCGTCGGGGCGGGCGACGAACACGCCCCGGTTCGCCTCCGCCGTCGCCAGCCCGTCGACGCAGAGCCGCACCAGCGCCTTCTCCACCTGCCGGCGCGACAGGCCGAAGATCGCGGCCAGCTCGGTTTCCGTCAGCCGGTCCCCGGGGGCGAGCCGCTGGTCGGCGATCGCCTCCATCAGCGCCGCGTGCAGCGTCTCGGGACCGGAGGGGGCGGGAGATTCGGGGGCCATGCGGCGCGGCTCCGATGCGACCGGGTCGGGAGGGCGGGCGGCGGAAGGGCGCCCAGCCTTTGGGCAGTCCACGATCGGCGGCGGCGCGTGCCGCACAATAAATGCGCGACGGATTGCGCGCAATCCGGATTTCGGTCGTATCCGCCGGCGCCGCCCTTGTTCATCCGGCTGGCACGGGCTTTGCTCGCCCCCGGATCGACCCTTGTCCCCGCTTCATGGAGGCCGGCATGAACACCCCGTCGCTCAAATCCCTCGCCCTGGCGCTGGCGGCGCTGGCGGCCCCCGCCCTCGCCCCGGGGGCGGCGTCCGCGCAGACCGCCATCAAGGTCACGCTGCCCTGGGTGTTCCAGGGCCCGGACAGCTTCATGCTCGTCGCCGTCGACAAGGGCTATTACAAGGAGGAGGGGCTCGACGTGACCGTCGACGCCGGCCGCGGCTCGGTCGACGCGCTCAACAAGGTGGCCTCGGGCGCCTACGAATTCGGCTTCGCCGACATGGGCAACCTGGTGCAGTTCGCCTCCGAAAGCCCCGACAAGGCTCCGGTGGCGGTGATGATCGTCTATGACGAGGGCCCGTTCTCCATCTTCACCCTGAAGAAGAGCGGCATCGAGAAGCCCGAGGACATGCCCGGCCACTCCCTCGGCTCCCCGGTCTTCGACGCCTCCTTCAAGCTGTTCCCGGCCTTCGCCCAGGCCACCGGCATCGACGAGTCCAAGGTCGAGCGCATCAACATGGACGGCAAGCTGCGCGAAACCATGCTGCTGCGCGGCGAGGTCGACATGATCTCCGGCCACTATTACTCGTCCTATATCGACCTGCTGCAGCGCGGCGCGAAGCCGGAGGACCTGACCTCCTTCCTCTATTCGGATTTCGGCGTGGACTTCTACGGCAACGCCGTGCTGGTCCAGCGGGAGATCGCGCAGAACAACCCCGAGCTGGTGAAGAAGTTCCTGCGCGCCACCGCGAAGGCGGTGAAGGAGGTGCTGGCCGCCCCCGAAATCGGCGTGGCCGCCGCCAAGGACCGCGACGGGCTTTTGAACGCGGATATGGAGCTCGCCCGCCTCAAGCTCGCGGCCGAGACGCTGATCTACACCGACTGGACCCGCGCCAACGGCTTCGGCGACGCCGACCCCGCGCGGCTGCAGCGGTCCATCGACCAGCTTGCGGGCGTCTTCGCGCTCGACCCCAAGCCGACGCCGGCGCAGGTCTTCGACGCCTCCTTCCTGCCCCCCGCCGAGGACCGGGTCCTGCCGTGACAGGCGCCCGCTTCGACGCGGTGATCGCCGGCGGCGCGGTCGTCTCGCATCGCGGGGTCGAGGTCCTGGACCTCGGCCTGCGCGACGGGCGGCTGGCGGCGCTGGCCGCGCCGGGGGCGCTGAGCGCGGCGGCCCCGGCGGAGGCGGTGATCGACGCGCGCGGCCTGCATGTGCTGCCCGGGGTCATCGACAGCCACGTGCATTTCCGGGAGCCGGGGGGCGAGGCGACGGAGGATTTCGGCTCCGGCTCCCTCGGCGCGCTGCTGGGCGGGGTGACGGCGGTGTTCGACATGCCCAACACGGCGCCCCCGGTGCTGGACCGGGCGGGGCTGGCGGCGAAGCTCGCCCTCGTCTCCCGTCACGCCTGGACCGACTACGCGCTTTACGTGGGCGCGGACGGGGCCAATTCGCACCTGCTGGCGGATCTGGAGACGGCGCCGGGCGTGTGCGGGACCAAGGTGTTCATGGGCTCGTCCACGTCGTCGCTGGTGATCTCCGATCCCGCCGAGCTCGAAGGCATCTTCGCCGCCGGGGCGCGCACGGTCAGCCTGCATGCGGAGGACGAGGCCCGCATCCTCGCCCGCCAGCCTATCGCCGAAGCCGCGGGCGACGTGCGCGCGCATGGCGAATGGCGCGACGTGGAAAGCGCCGTCGCCGCCACCCGCCTCGCCATCGCGACCGCAAGGCGGCTGGGCCGGCGCATCCATATCCTGCACGTGACGACGGCCGAGGAGATCGACCTCATCGCCGCCAACCGGGACCTGGTGACCTGCGAGGCGCTGCCCCAGCACCTGATCCTCGCCGCCCCCGACTGTTACGAGGCGCACGGGACGCTCGTTCAGCAGAACCCCCCGATCCGCGAGGCCCGCCACCGGGAGGCGCTGTGGCGCGCGGTGGCGGACGGGATCGTGGACGTGATCGGCTCGGATCACGGCCCGCACCTTCTGGCCGACAAGGCCAAGCCCTATCCCAACCGCCATTCGGGGATGCCGGGCACGCAGACGCTGCTGCCGATCCTGCTGGATTTCGTGGCGCAGGGGCGGTTGAGCCTGCTGCAAGTGGCCGATCTGGTCTGCGCGGGGCCGGCGCGGGTGTTCGGGATCGCCGGCAAGGGGCGGATCGCGGTGGGGAACGACGCGGATTTCACGCTGGTCGACCTCGGCGCCCGGCGGGTGATCGACAACGCCGACATCGCCTCCCGGGTCGGCTGGACCGTCTGGCACGGGCGCGAGGTCACCGGCTGGCCGATGGCCGCGGTGATCCGCGGGCGGCTGGCGATGCGGGACGGGGAGGCGCTGGGCGGGCCGCAGGGGCGCCCCGTGCGCTTCCACGGCGCGCTCGCGCCCGCGGAGGCGGCGGCGTGACCGACCGAGCCGCCCTCGCCCGGCTCTCGCCCGCCGACCTGCGCGCCCTGATCCGGGCCGGGGACTACCGGGGCGTGACCTCGGGCCTCGCGCCCGGGGTGCTTCAGGGCAATCTGGTCGTGCTGCCGACCGAGGCCGCCGACGACTTCGCCGCCTTCTGCGCCGCCAATCCCGCCGCCCTGCCGGTGATCGAACGGGGGCGACCCGGCGACCCGCGCCTGACCTGCGCGACGGGCTTCGACGTGCGCACGGATCTGCCCGGCTACCAGGTCTGGCGGGACGGCGCCCCGGCGGAGCAGCGGGACGAGATCGCGGACCTGTGGTCCGCGGACCTCACCGCCTTCCTGCTGGGCTGCTGGTTCGCCAACGAGGCCGCGCTCGCCGCCGCCGGCATCCGCCTGCGCCATGTCGAGCGCGGCGTGCAGGGCGCGCTGTTTCGCACCAACCGCGCCGCGGTTCCGGCCGGGCGCTTCGCGGGGCCGGAGGTCGTCTCCATGCGCCCCTTCGCGACCGAGGACGTCCCCCGCATCCGCGTCGTCACCGCCGCCCGCCCTCAGGCCCATGGCGCGCCGCTCTCCGCCGACGCGGCCGCGCTGGGCGTCGACCTGACCGCCCCCGACTGGGGCGACGCGCTGCCGCCGGAACCGGGCGAGACCGCGTTGTTCTGGCCCTGCGGCCTGACCGGGCAGGAGGCGCTGGCCGCCGCCCGCCTTCCGTTCTTCCTCACCCACCGTCCCGGCTGCATGGCGGTGACGGACCTGCCCGCGGAGCCCGCATGACCGCATCCGATTTCATCCGGGTCGACGGCGTCGACATGACCTTCGCGAAGGGGGAGGAGGAGGTGCACGCGCTGCGCGGCCTCGACCTCGCCATCCCCAAGGGGCGCTTCGTGGCCGTCGTCGGACCCTCGGGCTGCGGCAAGTCCACCCTGATGCGGCTGCTCACCGGGCTGGCGAAACCCTCCGCCGGCGAAGTGCGGCTGGAGGGGGAGCGCCTGAAGGGCCCGGCCAAGGGGGTGGGGATGGCGTTCCAGAACGCCTCGCTCCTGCCCTGGCGCACCACGCTGGGCAACGTGATGCTGCCCTTCGAGATCGTGGAGCCGCACAAGCGCCGCCTGCGCGCCGAGCGCGCCGAATACGAGGCCCGCGCCCGCGCGCTGCTCGCCACCGTCGGCCTCGCCGCCTTCGCCGACAACCACCCGTGGGAGCTGTCGGGCGGCATGCAGCAGCGCACCAACGTCGCCCGCGCCATCGTCCACGAACCCCGGTTGATGATGCTCGACGAGCCCTTCGGCGCGCTGGACGCCTTCACGCGGGAGGAGCTGTGGTCGGTGATGCAGGCGCTGTGGATGGAGCGGGGCTTCACCGCGGTCCTCATCACCCATGACCTGCGCGAGGCGGTGTATCTGGCCGACGAGGTGCTGGTGATGTCCGCCCGCCCGGGCCGCATCCTGCACCGGCAGGTCATCGACCTGCCGCGCCCGCGCAGCCTGGCGATGACCTACGAACCCGCCTTCCAGGACCATGTCCACGCGCTGCGCGACCATATCCAGACCGTGCGGGAGGCGCAGTGATGTCGGCGCGCAAGCTGCAGATCCTGATGCCCTGGCTGGTGACCATCGGCCTCTTCGCGCTGTGGGAGGCGTTCTGCCGCCTCTCGGGGATCGAGGTCTTCATCCTGCCCGCCCCCTCCGACGCCTGGGGGGCGGCGGTGGAATACTGGCCGCAGCTGCTGGAGCACTCGCTCCAGACCCTGTTCACCACCACCGCGGGCTTCGTGCTGGCGGTGGGGTTCGGGGTGCTGCTGGGGCTGGCCATCGGGTCGTCGACGCTGGTCTACAAGGGGCTCTACCCGGTGCTGGTCGGCTTCAACTCCATCCCCAAGGTGGCGCTGGTGCCGGTGCTGGTGATCTGGTTCGGGATCGGCACCGTGCCCGCGATCATCACCGCCTTCGTGATCTCGTTCTTCCCCATCGCGGTGAACGTGGCCACCGGCCTCGCCACCATCGAGCCGGAGCTGACCGACGTGCTGCGCTCGCTGGGCGCGAGCCGGCGGGAGGTGCTGGCCAAGGTCGGGCTGCCGAGGGCGATGCCCTACCTCTTCGCCTCGCTCAAGATCGCGATCACGCTCAGCTTCGTGGGCTCGGTGATCTCGGAGACGGTCGCCTCCAATTCCGGGATCGGCTACCTGATGCTGGCGGCGTCCTCGAACTACAACGTGCCGCTGGTCTTCGCGGGGCTGCTGGTCGTGGCGCTGCTGGGGGTGGTGATGTACGCGCTGATGGCGCTGGTCGAGGGGCGGCTGACCGGCTGGGCCTTCCGCGGAACCGAGCTGATGAGTTGATCGGGGCGGGGGCGGGACGGGGACGGGCGCGCGAACCACCCGGTCGGCGCCCCGCCCCCCCTCCCCCCCCGCCGGCCGCCCGCCCCACCCCTACATATTAGGCCCTTCGG
>JAYZWL010000021.1:0-57341 GCA_036154955.1 Pseudomonadota bacterium
GGGGGGGGTGGGGTGGGGGGCGGCCCCGCCCCGCCCGAGGCGACGCGGGCGCGGCGGGGTTCCGGGGCCCTCGGCCGCGTCCGGGTCGCCGGTTTGGACCGCAGGGGAGCGTCGCGCCCGGACGCGACGCCGTGAGGATGTGAAGGCCGGTCGACCGGGCGAGCGCCGCGCGGGGCGATCTCCGGGAAATGTCGGCGTCGAAGGCCGTGGCGCGGTTGCGAGCCTGCGCCGGGGCGTCGCCGTCAAGGCGATGACCACGGTGCCGATGACGATGGCGAAGGCGGTGACGGCAACGGACCGATGACGGCAACGGGCCGGCGATGACAAGAGGCCGGCGCCTGATCTCGCCGGGGCGGAAGTCATCGGCCAGGGGCCGGCCGCGCAGGATCAGCGCGGCGCCGCGAGGTCGAGCCGGACGAATGGGGATCGTCGAGCGGCGCGCGAGGGGCTCCGCGGTCTCGTGGGGCGATGCGACGGCGGTCTCAAGGAAAGGGAGCGCACGGCATCCCGGACCGCTCCGCCCGACCGTCGGCGCGCGGAGCGCGGCGGGCGTCGGCCGCCTGGCGGCGAAGATCGGCAGGCGGGCTGCCGGCGGGCGGCGGCGGGCGGCGGCCGCCGTCGCGGCGGTCAGGACCCGCCCCGAAGGCCGCGTCGGGCGCCGCGGCCGGAACGCGGGGCGAGACGCCGCCCCCGCCCCCGATGCGCGGCGAACGGGGCGCGGTCGCGCCCGCCCGCCCCGCGCCGGCGCCGGCGCGGGACGAAGCCCGACGCCGCCTCTTCCGCCCGCCGCCCGGCCCGTGCTATCCGCGCGACATGGCCAGACGCGCGCAGGATCCCGACGCCGACCCCAACGCCGACGCCGCCCCGGCGCCTGCCGAGGCGCTTGGCGCCGTCACCCCGATGATGGCGCAGTATCTGGAGATCAAGGGCCGCTATCCGGATGCCCTGCTGTTCTACCGGATGGGCGATTTCTACGAGCTGTTCTTCGACGATGCCGTCGCCGCCGCCGCCGCGCTCGACATCGCCCTGACCAAGCGCGGAAAGCATCTGGGCCAGGACATCGCCATGTGCGGCGTCCCCGTGCACAGCCACGAGAATTACCTGCTGCAACTGATCCGCAAAGGCTTCCGCGTCGCGGTATGCGAGCAGCTCGAAGACCCCGCCGAGGCCCGCAAGCGCGGCGCCAAGTCGGTGGTCAAGCGCGACGTGACCCGCCTGGTCACCCCCGGCACCCTGACCGAGGACGCGCTGCTGGATGCGCGCCGCCACAACTACCTCGCCGCTTGGGCGGAGATCCGGGGCGAGGGCGCGCTGGCCTGGCTGGACCTGTCCACCGGCGACTTCCACGTCGCGGGCTGTCCGCGGCAGGCGCTGGGGCCGCTGCTGGCCCGGCTCGCGCCGTCCGAGGTGCTGGTCTCAGAGGCCGCCGACGACCCCTCGGTGATCGCGCTGGTCGAGGAGATCGGCGCCGCCGCGACCCCGCTCTCCCGCGCCGCCTGGGACAGCGAGGGGGCCCGGCTCCGGCTGGAATCCCTGTTTTCCGTCAAGGCGCTGGATGCGTTCGGCGGGTTCTCCCGCGCGCAGGTCTCCGCCATGGGCGGGGCCATCGCCTATGTGGAGCTGACCCAGCGCGGTCGCCTGCCGCTGGTCCGCCCTCCGGTGGCCGAGGCCCCGGGCGGAACCATGCGCATCGACGCGGCCACCCGCCGGAACCTGGAGCTGACCCGCGCGATGTCCGGGGGGCGGGAGGGCTCGCTGCTCGCGGCCGTCGACCGCTCGGTCACCGCCGCGGGGGCGCGGCTGCTGGAGTCGCGGCTGGCCTCGCCCTCCACCGACCGGGACGAGATCGCGGACCGGCTCGACGCCGTGGCGGCGCTGATCGCCGACCGCCGGCTCGCCGACGACATCCGCGACGCCCTGCGCCGGGCGCCGGAGATGGAGCGCGCGCTGTCCCGCCTGGGTCTCGGCCGCGGCGGCCCGCGCGACCTCGCGGCGATCCGCGACGGGCTGGGCCAGGGCGCGGCGCTCGCCGCCCGGCTGGGGGCGGAGGACCTGCCCCGGCGGCTGACCGGCGCGGCCGCCGACCTCGCCGGCCACGACGCCCTCATCGACCGGCTGGACACGGCGCTGGTCGCCGAACCGCCGCTGATGATCCGCGACGGCGGGGCCATCGCCGCGGGGCTCGACCCGGCGCTGGACGAGGCGCGGGAGTTGCGCGACCACGGCCGCGGCGTCATCGCCGGCCTGCAGTCGGGCTATGCGGAGACCGCTGGCGTCTCCGCCCTGAAGATCAAGCACAACAACGTGCTGGGCTATTTCATCGAAACCTCGGCCCTGCATGCCGAGCGGATGCTGAAGCCGCCGCTGTCGGAGACGTTCATCCACCGCCAGACGCTGGCCAACGCGGTGCGCTTCACCACGGTCGAGCTGTCGGACCTGGAGGCCCGGGTCCTCAACGCCGGGGCCCGCGCGCTGGAGGCGGAGAAAAAAATCTTCGACGCGCTTTGCGAGGCGGTGCTGGAGGCGGCGCCGGCCGTGGCGCGGGCCGCGAAGGCGCTGGCGGAGCTGGACCTGGCCGCCGGCCTCGCCCAGCTGGCGGTGGAGCAGGACTGGACCCGGCCCCGTCTGGAGGCCGGCCGGGCCTTCGTGATCGAGGGCGGCCGGCATCCGGTGGTCGAGCAGGCGTTGCGCCGCCAGGGCGGGCAGGCCTTCGTGCCCAACGACTGCGACCTGAGCGCGGAGGGCGACGACCCCCGCCCGCTCTGGCTGCTGACCGGCCCGAACATGGCGGGCAAGTCGACCTTCCTGCGCCAGAACGCGCTGATCGCGGTGCTGGCGCAGATGGGGGCCTATGTGCCCGCGGCCTCGGCGCGGATCGGGGTGGTGGACCAGCTCTTCTCCCGCGTCGGCGCGGCGGACGACCTGGCGCGGGGGCGGTCGACGTTCATGGTCGAGATGGTGGAGACGGCGGCGATCCTCAACCAGGCCGGACCGGGCGCGCTGGTGATCCTCGACGAAATCGGCCGCGGAACAGCGACTTACGACGGCTTGTCCATCGCCTGGGCGACGCTGGAGCATCTGCACGAGGCCAATCGCTGCCGCGCGCTTTTCGCCACCCACTACCATGAGCTGACCGCGCTGGCCGACCGGCTGGCCGGGCTGCGCAACGCCACCATGGCGGTGCGGGAATGGGAGGGGGAGGTGGTGTTCCTGCACGAGGTGCGGGCCGGGGCCGCGGACCGGTCCTACGGCGTGCAGGTGGCGCGGCTGGCGGGGCTTCCCGCTTCGGTTGTGGAGCGCGCCCGCACGGTGCTGGAGGCGCTGGAGGAAGGCGACCGGGCCGGCGCGGCGGGCGGCGGCGGGGCGCGGGCCAAGGCGCTGATCGACGACCTGCCGCTCTTCGCCGCCATGCCGGCGCCGGCCCCGAAGCCCGCCGCCGCGGCCGCCCCCTCGGCGGTGGAGGCGCGGTTGCGCGAGGCCGCGCCGGACGACCTGACCCCCCGCGCCGCGCTGGATCTGGTCTATGAGCTTCGGGCGATGCTCGCGGGTGACTGACGTAGCGTCCGGAAGGCTTCGGGAAGCGGCGGAACCGGCCCGCGCGGCTTGACATCCTGCCTCGCAACGGTGTTGTGGGGCTCCGGAACCCGAACAGGAACGAGAACAGCGGAGGGCGTTTCGTGAAGAAAGATGAACTGGTGACCGCGCTGGCGGAAGCGAGCGGCGAGACCAAGGCCAGCGTGACCGCCGTGCTCGGCGCCATGGCCGGCGTCAGCGAAGCCGCGCTGAAGGACGGCAAGGCGGTGACCCTGCCCGGCATCGGCAAGATCGAGGCCTCGGAGCGCGCCGCGCGCGAGGTCCGCAACCCCCAGACCGGCGAGAAGAAGATGGCGGAGGCGCATACCGCGCCGAAGTTCAAGTTCTCGACCACGTTCAAGGCGGCCATCAAGGGCTGATCCCGACGCGGCCGGCGGGGAGGGGGCCCAGGGGGGCGGCCCCGGTCCCGGCCGGCGCGACGGACATGACGGGCCCGCATCCGGCATCTTCACGAGCCGGGCGCGCGGCGCAACGGAGGGCGCGGCGAGGACTGGCCGCGCCCTTCGCTTTTTCGGGCGGGGCTTTTCCCGGCAGGGCTTTTCCGCCGGGCGGGCTTCAGGCGTCGGGCGAAGCCGGCTCGGGCCGGGTCCACACGAAGATGCCGGCGCCGGTCAGCGCCGTGACCTGCAACGCCAACGCCCACCAGGGCGCGCCGGCCAGCAGGGCGACCAGGAAGGCGGCGGCCATCATCGCGGTGGAGATCCACTTGATCCGCCGCCGGATGGAGCCGGTCGCCTGCCAGTCCCGGATCGGGGGGCCGAGCCGGGCGTGATCCACCAGCCAGCGATGCGCGCGTTCGGACGAGCGGGAGAAGGCGAAGGCGGCGAGCAGCAGGAACGGCACGGTCGGCAGGCCGGGCAGGACGATGCCCACCACGCCCAGCGCGACGGACATCCAGCCCAATGCGAACCACAGCAGTTTCATGGGCGGCAATCTAGCCGGGATTCCCTGAGAAACGAGCCCCGGCGACGCGCCTGCCCCGCGACATCGCCGCGGGTTTCAGACCAGCAGCGCCCGCAGCACGGCGTCCAGCAGCGCCCGGCCCCGCGCGGTGGCGATCAGCCGGCCTTGACCGCGGAGCAAGAGCCCCTGCGCCTCCAGGTCCGCGACCCGCGCCTCCTCCAGCCCCGCGCCGGCCAGCCGGGCGTAGCGGTCGAGCGCGGCGCCCTCGGCCAGACGCAGGGACATCATCAGGTATTCGACGGCCCGGTCCTCGTCGGCGACGGGCTCGGTCGCGAAGCCCTCCGCCCCCCGCCCGGCGCTCTTCAGCCAGGCGGCGGGGGCGCGGGGGGTCTCGGTGGCGAGCCGCACGCCGTCCCGCGTGATCCGGCCATGGGCGCCCGCGCCGACGCCCGCATAGTCGCCGCCCCGCCAGTAGACGAGATTGTGCCGGCTCTCCGCCCCCGGGCGCGCGTGGTTGGAGATCTCGTAGGCCGGCATCCCCGCCGCTTCGCACAGCGCCTGCGTGATCGCATACATGTCCGCCGCCCGGTCGTCGTCGGGCAGGCCGCGCAGCTTGCCGAGGTCGTGAAGGTCGCCGAGGCGGGTCCCGGCCTCGATGGTCAGCTGGTAGAGCGACAGGTGGTCGATGGCCATCGCCAGCGCCTCGGCCAGTTCGGCCTCCCACGCCTCCGGCGTCTGGTCCTGGCGGGCGTAGATCAGGTCGAAGCTGACCCGCCCGAAGGCGGCGCGGGCGATGTCGAAGGCGGCGCGGGCCTCCGCCGCCGTGTGCATCCGCCCCAGCCGCTTCAGGTCGGCGTCGTTGAGCGCCTGCGCCCCCATCGACACCCGGTTGACCCCGGCCGAGGCGTAGCCCGCGAAGCGCCCGGCCTCGCTGGAGGTCGGGTTGGCCTCCAGCGTGATCTCGGCGTCGGCGGCGAAGCCCCAGAGCCGGTCGGCCTCCTCGATCACCGCGGCGGCGGTGGCGGGGGGCATCAGCGACGGCGTGCCGCCCCCGAAGAACAGCGACCCCGCCCGCCGCGGGCCGGTCATCTCCCGCGCCGCGCGCAGCTGGGCGAGCAGCCCGTCGCGCATCGCGTCCTGGTCGACGGTCCGCGCGACATGGGAGTTGAAGTCGCAATAGGGGCATTTGGCGAGGCAGTAGGGCCAGTGGACGTAGACGCCGAAGCCGCCCGCCCGCCAGTCCTCGTCCTTGAGCGACGGGGCGGTCATGGCTCAGGCCGGTTTCGGGCCCAGCACCTGCGCGGCGAGCTTCGCGAAGGCGTCGGCGCGATGCGACAGCGCGTTCTTCTCCTCCCCGGTCATCTCGGCGAAGGTGCGGCCGTCGCCGGCGTCGGGCTGGAAGCAGGGGTCGTAGCCGTGCCCGCCCGACCCGCGCGGCGGCCAGATCACCTGTCCTTCGGCGGTCCCGCGCACGGTGGCGAGCTCCCCGTCCGGCCAGACCACGCCCAGCACGCAGACGAAGCGCGCGGTGAAGGGCGGGGTCGCGCCCGCCTCCAGCACCGCGGCATGGGTGCGCGACATGGCGCGGGCGAAATCCCGGCCCTCGGGCGTCTCGGCCCAGTCGGCGGTGTGGACGCCGGGGGCGCCGCCCAGCGCGTCCACCTCTATCCCCGAGTCATCCGCCAGCGCCGGCAGGCCCGAGGCCTCCGCCGCCGCCCGCGCCTTCAGCGCGCAGTTGCCCTCGAAGGTGGTCTCGGTCTCCTCCGGCACGGGCAGGCCCAGCTCTCCGGCCGAGACCGTCTCGATCCCCCAGGGCGCGAGCAGGGCGCGGATCTCCTCCACCTTGCCTTCGTTATGGGTGGCGACGACGATCTTCGGCGCGGAGAGGGTGCGGCTCATCGGGCGATGGCCTCCTTCTGGGCGGCGACCAGCTGGGCGATGCCGGCGGAGGCGAGGTCGAGCATGGTCGACAGCTCCTCGCGGGAGAAGGTCGCGCCCTCGGCCGAGCCCTGCACCTCCACCAGACCGCCGGAGCCGGTCATCACCACGTTGGAATCCGTCCCGGCCTCCGAGTCCTCGGCATAGTCGAGGTCGAGCACGGTCTGGCCCATATAGACCCCGCAGGACACCGCCGCGACATGCTCGGAGATCGGGTTCTCCTTCAGCTCGCCCGCGTCGACCAGCTTCTGCGCGGCGAGCCGCAACGCGACCCAGCCGCCGGTGATCGAGGCGCAGCGGGTGCCGCCGTCGGCCTGCAGCACGTCGCAGTCGACGGTGATCTGGCGCTCGCCCATCAGCACGCGGTCGGTCCCGGCGCGCAGGCTGCGGCCGATCAGGCGCTGGATCTCCTGCGTGCGGCCGCCGATCTTGCCCGCCTGCGCCTCGCGCCGGTTGCGGGTATGGGTGGCGCGGGGAAGCATCCCGTATTCCGCCGTCACCCAGCCCAGGCCCGAATTGCGCATCCAGGGCGGCGTGCGCCCCTCGATCGAGGCGGTGCAGAGCACATGGGTGTCGCCCATGCGGATCAGGCAGGAGCCCTCGGCGTGCTTGGTCGCGCCGGTCTCGATGATGACGGGGCGGAGGGCGTCGCGGGCGCGGCCGGAGGGGCGCATGTCAGGGCCTCTGGGTCAGTTGCGGAAAGTCCGCGCCCTCATAGACCCGCCGGGCCGCGCGGGCAACGGGGGGGCGGGGCCGCCGCGGTCATTGACCCCGCGCCCGGCGCCCCATACCTCTGGAAGCGAACCCGGAGAGCGCGAACCCGCCATGACCGCACAGCTCGGCGACCTCAACGATCGAAGCCGCGACATCTTCCGCCAGTTGGTGGAGACCTACCTGGAAACCGGCGAGCCCGTCGGCTCGCGCACCCTGTCGCGCGCGCTGACGACGCCGCTGTCCCCGGCCTCGGTCCGCAACGTCATGCAGGACCTGGAGGAGCTGGGGCTGCTCGGCTCCCCCCATGTCTCCGCCGGGCGGGTGCCGACCCAGACCGGGCTGCGCATGTTCGTCGACGGCCTGCTGCAGATCGGCGACGTGCCGGGCGACGAGCGCGCGCGGATCGAGCGGGGGATGGAGGCCGACGCCGCAGGCTCCGACGTGGCGGGCGTGGTGGCGCGGGCCGGCGCGATGCTCTCGGGCCTGACCCAGACCGCCTCGCTGGTGCTGGCCCCCAAGACCGAGGCCCCGATCAAGCATCTGGAATTCGTGTCGCTTCCCGACGGCTCGGCGCTGGTGGTGCTGGTGACCGAGGACGGGGCGGTGGAGAACCGGGTGATCACGCCCCCGCCGGGCGTCACGCCCTCGGCGATGCGCGAGGCCGCCAATTTCCTCAACGCCATGCTGCGCGGGCGCACCCTGTCCGACGCGGCGCGGGCGGTGGAGCGGGAGATCGCGGCGCGCCGGCAGGAGCTCGACGCGCTCGCCGCCAGTCTGGTGGAGCAGGGGCTCGCCGTGTGGTCGGGCGAGGCCGCCTCCCGCGCTCCGGACCGGCTGGTGGTGCGCGGACGCTCCAACCTGCTCGACGCGCTGGAGGGCGAGGCGGAGATGGAGCGGATGCGCCGGCTCTTCGACGACCTGGAGCGCAAGAAGGACCTGCTGGACCTGCTGGAGCTGGCCCAGACCGGCGAAGGCGTGCGCATCTTCATCGGGTCGGAGAACAAGCTGTTCTCGCTTTCGGGTAGCTCTCTGGTCATCGCTCCATATATGGACGCGGAACGCAGGATCATCGGCGCGCTCGGAGTCATCGGCCCGACGCGCCTCAACTATGGCCGCGTGGTGCCGATCGTCGACTACACCGCCCGCCTGATGGGCAGGCTGGTGACCGACCGGCGCCGCGGCTGAGCGAGAACGGAGAGAGCATGACCGACGGCAAGACGCGCCCCAACGACGACCTTGAGGACGACGCCGAGGACCGCGGCGAAAGCGCGGCCGAGGCGGCGCTGCGCGACGGGGCGGGCGACATGGGCGAGGACCCGGCCGAGGACGCCGCCATGCACGAGACCGACGCCGAGGGCGCGGGCGTGGTGGAGGAGGAGCCGGCCGACGACCTCGAGGCCGCGCTGACCACCGCGCTGTCCGAACGCGACGAACTGCGCGACCGCCTGATGCGGGCGCTGGCCGAGACCGAGAACGTCCGCAAGCGGGCCGAGCGCGACGTGAAGGACGCGCAGGCCTATGCCGGGACCAAGCTCGCCCGCGACCTGCTGGGGGTCTACGACAACCTCTCCCGCGCGCTGGACGCGGCCGACGACGCGGCGCGCGAGGCGGCGGGGCCGGTGATCGAGGGCGTGGAGCTGACCCAGCGCGAGCTGCTGTCCGCCTTCGCCAAGCACAAGATCGAGGCCGTGGTTCCGGAGATGGGCGAGAAATTCGACGCCAAGCTCCACCAGGCCATGTTCGAGGCTCCGGTGGAGGGGGCGGCGCCGGGCACGGTGATCCAGGTCATGGCCTGCGGCTTCACCATCTCCGGCCGTCTGCTGCGCCCGGCCATGGTCGGCGTCGCCGCCGGCTGACGGATCTCGGGGCGGGGCCGGAGGGGCGGGACGCAGCGTCCCTGCGCGCCGCCTCGCCCGCCCGCCAGCCCCGCCGCCGGCGCCCCGGCTGCGGCGTGATCGCGCTGCCGGGGCGCTGGCGCGGGCGGGATCGCGGGTCTAGGCTTCGCGCCAGCAATCCCCGCGCCTCCCGGAGCCTGCCCCCATGATCGACACCGTCGCCGCCCTCCGCGCCATCTATGGCGAGCCCATGCCGCTGGCCGTCAAGAAGCAGCATGACCGGCTGGACAAGCACTGCCTGCGCTTCCTCGAACTCAGCCCGATGGTGATGATCGCCACCTGCGACGGGACCCGGGTCGACGTCTCGCCCAAGGGGGACGGGCCGGGCTTCGTGCAGACCGACGGCGACACGGCGGTGCTGATCCCCGACTGGCCCGGCAACAACCGGCTGGACGGCTACGAGAACATCCTGCGCAACGGTCAGGCGGGTCTGCTGTTCCTGATCCCCGGCCTGCGCGAGACGCTGCGCATCAACGGCCGCGCCTCGATCCACGCCGACGAGGCGCTGCGGGCCCGGTTCGAGACCCGCGGCAAGCTGCCGATCACCGTGCTGCGGGTGGAGACCGACGAGGTCTACCTGCACTGCGCCAAGGCGTTCCTGCGCTCGAAGCTGTGGGATCCCTCGACCTGGACCGAGAAGGCCGAGCTGCCCAAGCCGGGCGAGATGTTCAAGGACCAGATCGGCCTCGAAGGCCCCGCGGAGGAGGCCGAGTCCATGCACGCCCGCTACGCCAAGAACCTCTACTGATGGCGGACGCGACCGGAACCGGAGCCGGAACCGTGGACGGGCCGAAAGGCCTGCTGGCCCTTCAGACCCTCGCCATGCCCGCCGACACCAACGCCAACGGCGACATCTTCGGCGGCTGGCTGATGGGGCAGATGGACCTCGGGGCCTCGATCCCCGCCCGCGCGCGGTCCCGCGGGCGGGTGGCGACGGTGCATGTGGAGGCGATGACCTTCCACCGCGCCGTGCAGGTGGGCGACATGGTCACGATCTACGCCGACCTGCAGAAGGAGGGGCGGTCCTCCATGCGCTACGGGGTCGAGGCCTGGATCACCCGGATGCCCTCGGGCGAGACCGCCAAGGTCACCGAGGCCGTGTTCATCTACGTCGCCATCGACGAGGCCGGGAAAAGCCGCCCGCTGCCCTGATCTCAGCCCCGCGCTCCCGCCCCCGCCCCTGCCGGCGCGGGCTGTTCCGGCGGGCCGTCGAGACCGAAGACCCGTCCGCTCGGCCCCTCCGCCTCCAGCAGCGCCAGCCGGGCCTGCGCCTCCGCCGCCGAGGGCCAGTCCCCGGCGCGGATCGGCCAGAAGGCGAGATGCGGGCGCGGGGCCAGCGGCTCGAACCACTCGGCGCGGCGGGCGAAGAAGCGGGCGTGGACGGTGCGATGGGCGAAGGCGCGCACCGCCGCCACGCTTTCCCAGGCCGAGACGGTGACGGTCATCCGCGGATCGCCCTGCGCGAACAGCGCGTCGGCGCTCCCGTCCGTCATCCGCCACAGGAAGCCCGGAAACCGCTCCGCCAGCGCGTTCATGCGGTCGATATTGTCCACGAACCCGGCCATGCGCGGGTCGTCCCGGTCCCAGCGCATCCGGGCGATGTTGACCTGGGCTACGGCGTGGGGGGCTTGCATGGCGGTCTCCCGGCGAAGCGGCGGCCTCGCATGGTGACGCGCCCGGGGCCGGGAGGGAAGGACTTGGGCCCCCATGGCCGGAGCCCCTGCCGCGACGCGACCGGGGCTCCGTCCGGGCGCGCGGTCAGAGCGCGCCGGCCTCGCGCAGCGCCTTGATCGACGCCTCGTCCTTGCCCAGCACGTCGCGCAGCACCTCCTCGGTATGCTCGCCCAGAAGAGGCGCGGCGCGGCGGTATTCCATCACCGCCTCCGAGAACTTGATCGGGTTCGCCACGCCCGGCGCGGTGCCCGACAGCGGGTGGGGGACGTCCACCTTCATGCCGCGCGCGATCACCTGCGGCTCCTCGAACACCTTGTCGATGGTGTTGAGGCCCGAGCAGGGGACGCCGGCCTTGGGCAGCTCGGTCAGCCAATGGGCGCGCGGCTTTTCGCGCATCCGCTCGGCGATGATCCCGGCCAGCTCGATCCGGTGCTTGTTGCGGTCCGGCACGGTGACGAAGCGCGGGTCGTCGGCGAGATCGGGGATCCCGAGCTCCCGCGTCAGGATGCGGAACTGGCGGTCGTTGCCGCACGCCACGATCACCTCGCCGTCCGAGCAGGGGAAGGGCTGGTAGGGCGCGAGGTTGGGGTGCCACGGCCCGGTGCGCTGCGGCACCTGCCCGCCGATGAAGTAGTTCAGCGCCTGATTGCCCAGCCAGCCCACGGTGACGTCGAGCAGCGCCATGTCGATATACTGGCCCCGGCCCGTCCGCTCGCGCATCTGCAGCGCGGCCAGGATGGCGATCGTCGTATACATGCCCGTGGTCAGGTCGGAGACGGCGATCCCCACGCGCTGCGGCCCGGCCCCCGGCATCCCTTCCGGGTTGCCGGTGATCGACATGATCCCGCCCAGGCCCTGGATCAGGTAGTCGTAGCCCGGTTCCGGCGCCTTCGGCCCGGTCTGCCCGAAGCCGGTGATCGAGGCGTAGATCAGCCGCGGGTTCAGCGCGCGCAGGTCGGCCTCGCCGAGACCCAGCTTGGCCAGCCCGCCGACCTTGAAGTTCTCCACCACGATGTCGGCGGTCTTCGCCAGTTCGCGGATGATCTCCTTGCCCTCTTCGGTGCGCATGTTGACCGTCATCGACCGCTTGTTGCGGTTGGCCGAGAGGTAATAGGCGGCTTCCTTGGTCTCGTTCCCGTCCTTGTCCTTCAGGAACGGCGGGCCCCAGGAGCGGGTGTCGTCGCCGCCGTCGGGGTTCTCGATCTTGATCACGTCGGCGCCGAAATCGGCGAGCATCTGGGTGCACCAGGGACCGGCGAGGATGCGGGTGAGGTCGAGGACGCGCAGGCCGTCGAGAGGGGCGGGCATGAGGGGCGGATCTCCGGTTCGGGGGCGCGCGGGCGGGCCGAAGGCGGCGCGCGGCGCGGGAATGGCGCGGGTGCGGGTCGGCGACGTTCCGCGCAGGCGCGGGGCCGTCCCGGCCTGCGAAACTGGCGCCTGCCCGCGCCCGAGGCAAGGCGGCGGCGTTACGCATCCCTTACGATTTCGGCGCCCGCCCCGCGGCGCGTCGACGCCGTGGCGTCAGCCCGGGGCGCGAGGGGCGTCGGCGAAGGGGCCTTGGGCGCAGGGGCCGCGAACGGCCGTCGCGCATTCCCTTCGCCGGCCGCTCCGGTCTAGGCTCCGCCCCATGTTGCGGCGCAACGAGCGAAGGAGCGGGCGTATGAGGATCTGCGTATACGGGGCGGGGGCGGTCGGCGGCTTTCTCGGGGCGAAGCTGGCGCTGGCGGGGGCGGACGTGTCGCTGATCGCGCGCGGCGCGCATCTGGAGGCGATGCGGCGCGACGGGCTGAAGCTGGTCTCGGGCGGCGAGACCACGACCGTCCCGGTCCACGTCACCGACGATCCGGCTGAACTCGGCCCCCAGGACCACGTGATCGTGACCATGAAGGCGCATTCCGTGCCGCCGGTAGCCGCTTCGCTGGCGCCGCTGCTCGCGGGCGGCGGGACCGTGACCATGGCGGTCAACGGCGTGCCCTGGTGGTATTTCCACGGGATCGGCGGCGCGCTGGAGGGCCGGCGCATCGCCTCCGTCGACCCCGGCGATGCGCAATGGACCCATATCGGGCCCGACAACGTGCTGGGCTGCGTGGTCTATGTGGCCGCCGACACGCCGGCGCCGGGCGTGATCGGCCATGGCGGCGGAAGCCGCTTCCTGCTGGGGGAGCCGAAGGGCGGGACCTCGCCCCGGATCGAGGCGCTGTCGGCGGCGCTGACCGCGGCGGGGCTCGACGCCCCGGTGCGCCCCGACATTCGACAGGACGTGTGGACCAAGCTCTGGGGCAACCTGTCGTTCAACCCGGTCTCGGCCCTGACCGGGGCGACGCTGGCGGAGCTGGGCGCCCATGACGGGGCCCGCGCGGTGATCCGCGCCATGATGATCGAGGCGCAGGCCATCGGCGAGACGCTGGGCGTGGCCTTCCCCGTCTCGGTGGACGAGCGGCTTGCGGGCGGCGCGAAGGTGGGCGCGCACAAGTCCTCGATGCTGCAGGACTTCGAGAAGGGCCGGCCGATGGAGATCGGCGCCATCCTCGGCGCGGTGCAGGAGCTGGGCCGCGTCACCGGGACCGACACGCCGGTCATCGACATGGTGCTGGGTCTGGCGGACCTGCGCGACCGGACCAATACCGGGCGGACCTGAGGGCCGCGGGGGAGGCGGCGGAGCGGGCTCCGCCCCAAGGGAACGGCCGCGCGGGGGGCGCCCCGCGCGGCCGTGGTTTCTTCAGGCGCGCCGGATCAGGCGAGCAGGATCTCGTCGACCTGCAGGATCGGCGCGGTCGGGTCGGCGGCGTCGAACACGGTCTCGTAGCCCATGTCCTCCAGCGCCGCGACCGAGGTGGCGGACATGTAGTTGTCGCCGCCCAGCCAGCCGGTCATCAGCTCGTCGAAGAAGGTCATCTCGTCCCAGTGCACGTCCGCGGTGCCCGAGCCGCCGTCCATCTCCACCGGCACGCCTTCGGCGGCGTAGGGGTCGTTGGCGGCGATGCCCGCGAACTCCGACTGCCAGGCGGTGGTGGCGTTGGACCCGGTGAACCGGGTGGTCCCGCCGGCCTCGCCGATCAGGCCCAGCGCGTCCCAGCGGGTGCCGAAGCCCATCGCATGCAGCATCTCGTGAACCGCCAGCTCGTCCAGCCGGTCCTGGTTCGCCCAGGTCTGCACGTCGGCCGCGTCGAACTGCACCACGCCCTGATAGGCGGTGCCGTCGGCGCGGAAGCCGGTGGCGGCGCCGCGGGCGACCGTGCCGTTGGTCCCGTCGATGTTGACCAGGCTGACGGTGAGGCGCAGGTCGTCGATGACGCTCACATCCGCCAGCTCGCCGGTGACGATGGCGCTGACATATTCGGCGGCCTGCAGGATCTCGGCCTGGATCGGGGCGGTCCAGCCGGCGCCGAAGGTCAGCTCGACATTGAAGTCGGAGGTGAAGCCCGCGTCGCCGATCCCCGACAGGTAGGAGGCGTAGACGCCGTTGGCGTCGGGCGTGTTGCCGACCGGATCGGGGTCCGGCTCGGGATCCGGATCGGGGGTCGGGTCGGGATCCGGGGTCGGGTCGGGATCGGGCTCTGGGTTCGTGGGCTTGCCCTTGCCGCCGCCCTTGGCGCCTTTGGCGGAGCCGCTGTCGGTGGTCCCCCCGTCGGTGGAGCCCCCGTCCGTGGTCCCCCCGTCCGCGGTTCCGCCATCGGTCGAGCCGCCGCCCTTCCGGCCGCCCTTGGCGGCGGCGAAATCGACCTCGGTCCCGTCCTCCTCGCCTTCTTCGAGCAGGGAGTCGCGGAACGCGCGCAGGGCGCGTCGCGGGTTCAGGTCGAGGTCCGAGGAAAAGTCGATGAAGTCATGGAAGCTGACGTCGCTTCGAATGTCTTCAGGCAGGCCGGCCTTGAAGGCCTTCCACACGCCGCGTTTCATTACACTACTCCGGTCACGCTGCAGGTACGCGATTCACTCAGGTGAACGAACCATTTGCCGACCGCGGCGTCAACATGAACCTTCGCTGAGCCGATAGAATTTTCTGGAAACAATTTTCGATAATTGTTTGTTTTACAAACGAACTTCAGCCCAATCGTTCAGCCTGGCGCAACGAAAAGCGCCGCGCCCCGATGACCCGTCCCTGAACGGGAGGGGCGGCGGGGCGCGGCGTCGATGCGCCGGGGGGCGCGTCGTCTTTGCGAAGGGGGCGTCGCCCCCGGGGGTCAGGCGCGGCCGAGCCGCGCCTGGCGCGCCGCCTTCAGGCGGGCGAAGTCGTCTCCGGCATGATAGCTGGACCGGGTCAGCGGCGTCGCCGAGACCATCAGAAAGCCCTTGCCCTGCGCCGCCTTCTCATAGGCCGCGAACTCGTCGGGCTCGATGAAGCGGGCGACGGCGTGGTGCTTGGGCGTGGGCTGCAGATACTGGCCGATGGTCAGGAAATCGACGTCGGCGGAGCGCATGTCGTCCATCACCTGATGCACGGCCGCCCGCTCCTCCCCCAGCCCGACCATGATGCCGGACTTGGTGAAGATGGAGGGGTCGAGCTCCTTCACCCGCTGCAGCAGCCGCAGCGAGTGGAAATAGCGCGCCCCGGGCCGGACCCCGGGATAGAGGCCGGGCACCGTCTCCAGGTTGTGGTTGAACACGTCCGGCCGCGCCTCCACCACCGTCTCCAGCGCCGAGGGGGCGCATTTCAGGAAATCGGGGGTCAGGATTTCGATCGTGGTGTCGGGGGCCTTGCGGCGGATGGAGCGGATGGTGCGGGCGAAATGCTCGGCGCCGCCGTCCTCAAGGTCGTCGCGGTCGACCGAGGTGATCACCACATGCGCCAGCCCCAGCTTGGCCACCGCGTCGGCGACCTTGGCCGGCTCGAACGCGTCGAGCGCGTCGGGGCGGCCGGTGGCGACGTTGCAGAAGGTGCAGCCGCGGGTGCAGATCTCGCCCATGATCATCATGGTTGCGTGGCCCTGCGACCAGCATTCGCCGACGTTGGGACAGCCGGCCTCCTCGCACACGGTGACGAGGCCGTTGTCCTTCATGATGCGGCGGGTGCGCTCGTAGCCCTCTCCGCCGGGCGCCTTGACCCGGATCCAGGACGGCTTGCGCAGGATCGGCGCGTCGGCGCGTTTCTGCTTTTCCGGGTGGCGCTGGGCGCGGTCGCGCAGGTCGCGGGGCGCGCGGGCGACCGGCGCCGCGGCGTCGGTGTCCGTTGCGGTGGCGGCGGCGGTGGGTTCGACCGGAATCAGGTCGGCAGGCATGGCGGGCCTCCTTCGCTGAGCGCCACTTAAGTCCCTTTCGGTCCGCATGCAAACCTGTCCTGCCACGTCGAGCCGCCCCTGCGGCGCCGAGGGCACGGAACCGGGGCGGCGTCGGCGGTCAGGGCGCGGCGGGGGGAACCGTCATCGCCTCCACCCGGTTGCCGTCCGGGTCGCGCAGGAAAGCGCCGTGATAGGTCACCTGCGCCGCGGCGCGCAGGCCGGGCGCGCCGTCGTCCTCGCCCCCGGCTGCCAGCCCCGCGGCGTGGAAGGCGTTCACCGCCTCGACCGACGCCGCGCGCAGGCAGACATGCGCCCCCGATCCCGGCGGCTCCGGCGGCCGGCCCGGCCGGGCGTTCAGCCACAGTTCCGGATAGCGCTTGCCGAAGGCGACGGAGGCGGGCCGCTCCACCAGCAGCCGGTAGCCCAGCGGCGCGAGGACCGCGGCGTAGAAGGCCCGGGCGGCGGAGAGGTCGGCGACGGGAAGCGAGACATGGTCGATCATGGCGCCCGCCAGCCTAGCGGCGGCGGGGCCGGGCGCGAAGCGGTTTCGCGCGCCCTGCCGACGCAAGCGCGATGGCTAATCGGACGGTTAGCGTCCGCGCAATGGGCCGGCCCGTCGCCGGCGCGGACAGGGAGAGGCGCGACATGCCGGCTGCGGATTACCAGGACGTCGAGGTGCGGGTCGAGGACGGGATCATGATCGTGACCCTGAACCGCCCCGACAAGCTGAACGCCTTCACCACCCGCATGGGCCAGGACATCGGCGACGCGTTCCGCGAGGCCGACGCCGACGACGCTGTGCGCGCGGTGGTGGTGACCGGCGCCGGGCGCGGCTTCTGCGCCGGCGCGGACGTGTCGGCGGGGACCGCGGCCTTCGACACCACCAAGGGCGACTCGGCGATGTTCGACACCTCCGACAAGGCCGCGCCGGGGGGGCGGTTCGTCGAGGCGATCTTCAATTGCCGCAAGCCCTCCATCGCCGCGATCAACGGGGCGGCGGTCGGCGTGGGCATCACCCTGACGCTGCCCATGGACCTGCGCATCGCGGCCGACGGGGCCAAGATCGGCTTCATCTTCGCCCGCCGCGGCCTGGTGCCGGAGGCGGGATCGGCCTGGTTCCTGCCCCGCATCGTCGGCCTTCCGCAGGCGCTGCGCTGGTCGCTGTCGGGCCGGGTCTTCGACGCGGCGGAGGCGAAGGCCGGCGGGCTGGTGGCCGAGACCGCGGCGCCCGAGGCCCTGCTCCCCCGCGCGCTGGAGATCGCGCATGAGATGACCGACGCCTCCGCCCCGGTCTCGGTCGCGCTGACCCGCGCCATGTTGTGGCGCTTCGCCGGAGAGCCGACGCCGGAAGGCGCGCTGGCGGTGGATCGCCCGATCTCGATGGAGCGGGGCGCGCATCCGGACGTGAAGGAGGGCGTGGCCTCGTTTCTGGAGAAGCGCGCGCCGAACTTTCCCGGCAAGGTCACCACGGACATGCCGAGCCAGTATCCCTGGTGGTCCGGAACCTATTGAAGGGGGGCGGGGGCGGAGGGGCGTCGAGCCCCCCCGCCCCCGCGCGGGCTGCGCCCGCGGGCGCGTCGCCTCCGGGGGGTCAGAGCCCCTTGTCGGGGGTGATCAGGTATTTCACCCCGGTCGCCTTCGCCTGGTAGACCTCGACCTTGGCGGGGTCGAGCGTCTCGGCCAGCGTCAGCGTTCCGGCGTAGTGGCTGGCGAAGGTGGTGGTCAGCTCCGCCGCGACCCGGGCGCTCATCCGGGCGCGGGTCTCGGGCGAGGCGGCGGCCATGAAATTGGTCAGCAGGAAGCCGCCCGTCGCCCAGCTCAGCCCGAAGGAACGGTCGATGACCGTCGGCCCCAGGTCGAGGTTCCCGTAGATATAGACCTGCTTGCGCACCGAGGAGCCGTAGCGGCTGTAGGCCTGCCCCTTGGACAGCGCCGCCTCCATCGCAGCGAGGATCCGACCCGCCAGCGTGCCCCCGCCGATGGCGTCGAAGGCGATGGTGGCGCCCGTCGCCTCGATGGCGTCGGCGAGCTTCGCGTCGAAATCCGGGTCGGAGCTGTCGCAGATCCATTCGGCGCCCTGCGCTCGCAGGATCTCCGCCTGCTCGGGCTTGCGGACGATGTTGACCAGCTTCACCCCGTCCGCCTGGCAGATGCGGTTGAGCATCTGGCCGAGATTGGAGGCGGCGGCGGTGTGGATCAGGGCGGTGTGCCCCTCGGCCCGCATCGTCTCGACCATCGCCAGCGCGGTCAGCGGGTTGACGAAGGCCGAGGCGCCCTGCTCCGCCGTCGCGCCGTCCGGCAGCACGAGGCAGGCGGCCGCGGGGATGGTGCGATACTGCGCGTACATCGACCCGCCCAGCATGGCGACGCGCTTGCCCACCATGTCCTCGACCCCCTCGCCGGCGGCGATCACGGTCCCCGCCCCCTCGTTCCCCACCGGCATGGACTGGTCGAGCCGCGCCGCCACCCGCTTCAGCGCCGCCGGCGGCACCGGGGCGGTCAGCACCGGGCGGGCGGCCGTGCCCGAGGCCTTCATGCCCGAGAGGTCCGCCGGCCCCAGCAGCAGCCCGAGATCCGAGGGGTTGAGCGGCGACGCCTCCATCCGCACCAGCACCTGGCCGGGGCCGGGATCGGGAACCGCGACCTCCTCCAGCGACAGGGTCAGCTCTCCCGCCGCGCTGATCCGCGAACGCAGCTCCACTCCGGTGCGGTCGGTCATGGTCTCTCTCCCGATCATCTTTGCGGGGGCGCCCCCCGAGGTCGGGGCGGAGCCTCGCGCGTCGCGGCGGGCGGAGCAAGGGGCGCGGAACGCGAAAGGGGCGCGCCCTGCGGCGCGCCCCCCCGTTTCACCCGCCTTTCGGCGAAGCTCAGTTCATCTGGCTCAGCAGAGCGTCGACCGAGGCCTTGGCGTCGCCGTAGAACATCCGGGTGTTCTCCTTGAAGAACAGCGGGTTCTCGATGCCCGAATAGCCGGTGCCGGCGCCGCGCTTGGAGACGAACACCTGCTTGGCCTTCCACACCTCCAGCACCGGCATCCCGGCGATGGGGGAGTTCGGGTCCTCCTGCGCCGCGGGGTTCACGATGTCGTTCGCGCCGATGATGATGACCACGTCGGTCTCGGGGAAGTCCTCGTTGATCTCGTCCATTTCCAGCACGAAGTCATAGGGGACCTTGGCCTCGGCCAGCAGCACGTTCATGTGCCCCGGCAGACGGCCCGCGACCGGGTGGATGGCGAAGCGCACCTCCTTGCCCTTGGCCCGCAGGCGGCGGGTCAGCTCGGAGACCGAGGCCTGCGCCTGCGCCACCGCCATGCCGTAGCCGGGCACGATGATGACCGAGTCGGCCTCGTCCAGCGCCGAGCCCACGCCGTCGGCGTCGATGGCGATCATCTCGCCCTCGATCTCCATGGCCGGGCCGGCGGAGCCGCCGAAGCCGCCCAGGATCACCGACACGAAGTGCCGGTTCATCGCCTTGCACATGATGTAGGAGAGGATCGCGCCCGAGGAGCCGACCAGCGCGCCGACCACGATCAGCAGATCGTTGCCGAGCGAGAAGCCGATCGCCGCCGCCGCCCAGCCCGAGTAGCTGTTGAGCATCGACACCACCACCGGCATGTCGGCGCCGCCGATGCCCATGATCAGGTGGTAGCCGATGAACAGCGCGCAGAGCGTCATCAGGATCAGCGGGAACACCCCGCCCGAGGCCGCGTACCAGATGAGGCAGAGCACCGAGAGGCCGGCCGCCGTGGCGTTGAGCGCATGCCCGCCCGGCAGCTTCTTGGCCGCCGAGGTCACCTTGCCGGCCAGTTTCCCGTAGGCGATCACCGAGCCGGTGAAGGTCACCGCGCCGATGAAGATGCCGAGGAACAGCTCGACGTTGAGGATCGACAGCTCCACCGGCGTCTTGTGGGCGAGCAGGGCGGCGAAGCCCTCCAGCCCGGCGCGGGTCTCCTCGTCCATCGCGGCGACGCGTGCGGCCTCGATATGGGCGTTGTAGCCCACGAAGACCGCGGCGAGGCCGACGAGGCTGTGCATGGCCGCGACCAGCTGGGGCATCTCGGTCATCTGCACGCGCTTGGCGACGATGTATCCGATGATGCCGCCCGCCGCGATCAGCACGATAGACAGCAGCCACAGGCCCGCGCCCGGGCCCATGAGCGTCGCCGCCACCGCCAGCGCCATGCCGGCGATGCCGTACCACACCGCGCGCTTGGCGCTTTCCTGGCCCGACAGCCCCCCGAGGGAGAGGATGAAGAGCACCGCCGCGACCACATAGGCCGCGGTCGAGAATCCGTAATCCATGTCCTCGCCTCCCTTACGATTTCTGGAACATGGCGAGCATGCGCCGGGTGACGAGGAAGCCGCCGAAGATGTTGATCCCGGCCATGAACACCGACAGCGCCCCCAGCACGATCACCAGCCAGGAGCCGGAGCCGATCTGCATCAGCGCGCCCAGGATGATGATCGACGAGATGGCGTTGGTGACCGCCATCAGCGGCGTGTGCAGCGAATGCGCCACGTTCCAGATCACCTGGAAGCCGATGAACACCGACAGCACGAAGACGATGAAATGCTGCATGAAGCTGGCCGGCGCCACGAGGCCGACCGCCAGCAGCAGCACCGCGCCCACGACCAGAAGCGTGACCTGGCTTTTGGTCTGCTTCTTGAAGGCGGCCATCTCCTCGGCCCGCTTCTCCTCGGGCGTCAGCTCCTTGGCCTTCTCCTTCGGCTTGGCCGCGGCGATGGCCTTCACCTTGGGCGGCGGCGGCGGGAAGGTGATCTCCCCCTGATGCGCCACGGTCGCCCCGCGGATCACGTCGTCCTCCATGTTCACGTTCGGCTGGCCGTCCTTCTCGGGCGTCAGGTCGGACATCATGTGGGCGATGTTGGTGCCGTAGAGGTTGGACGACTGGGTCGCCATCCGGCTCGGCAGGTCGGTGTAGCCGATCACGGTCACGCCGTTCTCGGTCACGATCTTCTGGTCGGGGACGGTCAGGTCGCAGTTGCCGCCGCGCTCGGCGGCGAGGTCGACGATGACCGAGCCCGGCTTCATCGCCGCCACCATGTCCTCCAGCCACAGCTTGGGGGCCGGGCGTCCGGGGATCAGGGCGGTGGTGATGACGATGTCGATGTCCGGGGCCTGGGCGCGGAACAGCTCCAGCTGCTTTTCCCGGAATTCGGGGCTGGAGGGGGCCGCGTAGCCGCCGGTCCCGGCGCCGTCCTGGTTGTCCTCGAAATCGAGGAACAGGAATTCGGCGCCCATGGACTCGATCTGCTCGGCCACTTCCGGGCGCACGTCGAAGGCGCGCACCACGGCGCCGAGCGCCTGGGCCGCGCCGATGGCCGCGAGGCCCGCGACGCCGGCGCCGATCACCAGCACCTTGGCCGGCGGCACCTTGCCCGCGGCGGTGATCTGGCCGGTGAAGAAGCGGCCGAAATTGTTCGCCGCCTCGATCACAGCCCGGTAGCCGCCGATATTGGCCATGGACGACAGGGCGTCCATCTTCTGGGCGCGGCTGATCCGGGGCACCATGTCCATGGCGATCACGGTCAGCTTCTTGGCGTTGAGCTTCTCCAGAAGCTCCGGATTCTGGGCGGGCCAGATGAAGGAGATCAGCAGCTTGCCCTCGGGCGCCGCCTCGACCTCGCTCTCCTCCGGGCCGCGGACCTTGACGATGATGTCGGCCTGGTCCCAAAGCTCCGCCGCCGAGCCGACCACGGTCACCCCCGCCTCGCGGTAGGCGTCGTCGGTCAGGTTCGCCGCTTCGCCCGCGCCGGTCTCCACCAGGCAGTCATAGCCCAGCTTCTGCAGCCGCTTGGCGCTTTCGGGGGTCAGCGCGACGCGCTTCTCCCCCTCGAATATCTCTTTCGGGGCGCCGATTTTCATCCAGCCCTCCTCCTCGTTCTCCTCCAGGACGCGGCGCCGCGTCCCGGGCGCAGAAGATCGTCCGGGCCGCGATCTGTCCACCGGGCATTTCGCGCGCGGCGATGAAATAGGCAAGATGCAGAGAGGGGTGTTGGCGCAATATTCTTTCGCGGAGGCGCGCGGCGCGCGGTTTTCGATCGCGCGAGGGCCCGATTTCGCAAGTCGGCCGCCCCGCCGGAACGTGTTTCGTCCCGAAGCACGCTTTCGCGCTGTGATTTGCGCGCCGATGATTCGGTTCGTCGTGCTTTGATGCCGCGCCGCAAATCCTCCGCCCGGGAGGGAAGGGCTTGCGTGCGGCGTCTTGCGGGCATATGCCCGTAACCATCGCCAGCCGGCCCCCGCCCCGGCGCCGTCCGACAGGAGACCCGACGATGACCTCCGCATCCCTCGCCCGCGCGCTCCAGGCCCGGGGCGTGCACTACGGCTGGCTGGCGGCCGGCGTGACCTTCCTGACCATGCTGGCCACGGCCGGGGCGCTGGGCTCCGCCGGGGTGATGCTGCCGGCCCTGCGCGACGAGTTCGGCTGGACCACGGCCGAGATCTCCGGCGCGCTGGCCGTCCGCTTCCTGCTGTTCGGCCTGCTCGGCCCGTTCGCGGCGGCGCTGATGAACCGCTTCGGGGTGCGGCAGGTCACGGGGACGGCGCTGGGCATGATCGTGGCGGGCATCCTCGCCTCCTTCGCCATGACCGAGCTGTGGCAGCTCTTCCTGCTCTGGGGCGTGGTGCTGGGCGTCGGCACCGGGCTGACCGCGCTGGTGCTGGGGGCGACGGTGGCGACCCGCTGGTTCACCCATCGGCGCGGGCTGGTCATGGGGCTGATGACCGCCTCCAACGCCACGGGGCAGCTTGTGTTCCTGCCCCTCGTCGCCGCGCTGACCGAAGGATACGGCTGGCGGACCGCGCTGTCGGTCACCGTGGCGGGGCTGGCGCTGGCCTTCGCGCTGGTGCTGGCGTTCCTGCGCGACCGTCCCTCGGACGTGGGCCTGCCGCCGCATGGGGAGACGCGGGTCCAGCCCGCGCCGCCGCCGCCCGCGGGCGGGCTCGCCCCTCTGCTGGTGCTGCCGGTGCAGGTGCTGATCGAGGTCTCCGCCACGCGGACCTTCTGGATCCTGTTCCTGACCTTCTTCATCTGCGGCTTCTCCACCAACGGTCTGATCCAGACCCATTGGGTGGCGCTGTGCGGCGATTTCGGGGTGCTGCCGGTGGCGGCCGCGGGGATGCTGGCGGTGATCGGGGTGTTCGACCTGGCCGGGACCATCGGCTCCGGCTGGCTGTCCGACCGCTTCGACAACCGCCGCCTGCTCGCCTGGTATTACGGGCTGCGCGGGCTGTCGCTGGTGTTCCTGCCCTTCTCCGACTTCTCGGCCAACCAGCTTTACCTGTTCGCGATCTTCTACGGGCTCGACTGGGTGGCGACGGTGCCGCCCACCGTGCGGCTGGCGGCGGAGCGATTCGGGGCCGAGCGCGCGCCGCTGGTCTTCGGCTGGGTGTTCGCCGGCCATCAGATCGGGGCCGCGGCCGCCTCGTCCTTCGCGGGATGGGTGCGCACCGACTCCGGCAGCTACATGCCCGCGCTTTACGCCGCGGGGGTGCTGTGCATCGGGGCCGCCGCGATTATCCTGTTCCTGTCGCGCGAGGCGCCGCCCCGTGCCCGCGCCGCCGCCTGACCGACCGCGGGAGAGCCATGCGACAGCGCACCGACTGCTACTGCAACGAGATCCGAAAGGCCGGCCGCCGGGTCACCGCGCGCTACGACGCGGCGCTGGCCCCGGTGGGGATCAACATCGGCCAGTTCGCCCTGCTGCGGCAGGTGAACCATGCCGGCGAGATTTCGTTGACCGAGCTGGGACGGCGGACCGAGCTCGACCGCTCCACCATCGGGCGCAACGCCCGGGTGCTGGTGCGCGAGGGCCTGCTGGAAAGCGGTCCGGGCGAGGACCGGCGCGAAGCGAGCCTCCGGCTGACCGAGGCCGGGCGCGCCGCGCTCGACGCCTCGGTTCCGTTGTGGGAGGGGGCGCAGGCGGAGATCGAAGGCATCCTGGGGGTCGAGGGCGCGCGGTCCCTGCGCCGGGTTCTGCACCACCTCTGAGCCCGGCGCCGCGGCCGGCCCCGGCGCGGTTTCGCGACCTGCCGCGCGTCGAAACCGACCGGCCGGAGTCGACGCGGGCCGGACTTCGCGCTATCATGGCGAAAAGATGGCGGCCCGTCGGCCCCCGATCCCGGATCGCTCCCGGGCTTCGGGCGTCGCGAGGGCGTCACGAACCTGTCGCGCAGAGCGGGCATTGTCGCCCGAAAGCGCCGACTTCGACCGGACCCATCGCCGCGAGCCCATCGCCAGCGCAGCCCGTCCGCCCCGATCCCCGGGGCCGGACCGCGCGCGCAGCGGGCCACGCCTGCCGAAAGGATGAACCGATGACGCTTCAGGCCGTGATCTTCGACGTGGACGGCACCCTGGCCGAGACCGAGGAGCTGCACCGCGCCGCCTTCAACGCCGCCTTCGCCGCCGCCGGGCTCGACTGGGTGTGGGAGCGGGAGCTTTACCATGAGCTGCTGGCGGTGGAGGGCGGGCTGAACCGCATCCGCCACTACGCCGAGGCCTGGCGCCCCCGCGACCTGGCGATGATGGAGCATTCCGGCGCCATCGAGGCGCTGCACGCCGCCAAGACCGCGCAGTTCCTGTCGATGATGGAGGAGGGCGCGGCCCTGCGCCCCGGCGTCGGCCGGCTGCTGTCGGACCTGCGCGGCTCGGGCGTGCGCATCGCCGCCTGCACCACCTCCACCCGCATGGCCTTCGAAGGGCTGATCCTCAACGCCTTCGGCTTCGAGGCGCTGGACTGGTTCGCCGCCGTGGTGACGCGGGAGGATGTGGAGGCGCCCAAGCCCGATCCCGCCCCCTACCGGCTGGTGCTGGAGCGGCTGGGCCTGCGCCCGGAATGCGCGCTGGCCATCGAGGACAGCGCCCGCGGCGTCGCCTCGGCCCGGGGCGCTGGGCTGGACGTTGTGGCGGCGCCGGGGATCTACACCGCCGGCGAGGATTTCTCGGCGGCGCTGCTCACCCTGTCGGACCTGGGCGAGCCCTTCCTGCCCTTCGAGGCGCTGGCCGGCGACCCGGGACCGTTCAACTGGGTGGATAGCGACGCGCTGCGCTTCTGGCACGCCCGGTCCTGCGGCGGGGCCGGCGCCGCGGCCTGATCGGCGGCGCGGGAATCGCCCCGGGCGCGCCCGGGGCGCCGGGCGTCGGCCGGGCTCGCCGGCGCCCCCATATCGTAATGAATCCATAGCGCTTTTCGCGCCGCGCCGCGGTATCCGCGGCGTCACCCCGAAGCCGTGGCCGACCTACTGAAAAGTATGTGCGGATTCGGCGCCGAAACCCCTCCCGTCCGGGTTGATTTCCTCGCGAAAGAGTCATTTACCGCACCAACCGCGGAGCTTACGCTCCCGGTCCGGTTTCTCGCGCATTCGGAAACCACAGGGAGGACTACATATGCGCTTTCTCAAACTCGCGGCCGCCTCGGCGGTGGCCCTGACCATGGCGACCGCCGCCAACGCATCCTGCGATCCGGGCGAGATGGTCATCAAGTTCAGCCACGTCACCAACACCGACAAGCACCCCAAGGGCATCGCCGCGTCGCTGCTGCAGGAGCGGGTGAACGCCGAGATGAACGGCAAGGCCTGCATGGAGGTCTACGGCAACTCCTCGCTCTACAACGACGACCAGGTGCTGGAGGCGATGCTGAACGGCGACGTCCAGTTCGCCGCCCCGTCGCTGTCGAAGTTCGAGACCTTCACCAAGAAGTTCCGCATCTACGACCTGCCCTTCATGTTCAAGAACATCGAGGCGGTCGACGCGTTCCAGAGCTCCGAGGCCGGCCAGGCCATGAAGGAGTCGATGGTCCGCCGCGGCCTGCTGGGGCTGGAGTTCTGGCATAACGGCATGAAGCAGATGTCAGCCAACAAGCCGCTGCTGACGCCCGCCGACGCCAAGGGCCTCAAGTTCCGCGTGCAGCCCTCCGAGGTGCTCAAGGCGCAGTTCGCCGCCCTCGACGCCAACCCGCAGGCGATGGCCTTCTCCGAGGTCTACGGCGCCCTGCAGACCGGCGTCGTCGACGGGCAGGAGAACACCTGGTCCAACATCTACGGCCAGAAGTTCTTCGAGGTGCAGGACGGCTCGACCGAGACCAACCACGGCGCGCTCGACTACCTGGTGGTGACGTCGGTCGACTGGTGGGAAGGGCTCGACGCCGACGTGCGCGACCAGCTCGCCAAGATCCTCAACGAGGTGACCACCGAGCGCAACGCCGCGGTGGGCGAGGTCGACGCGCAGGCCCGCCAGGCCATCCTCGACGCCGGCGGCGTGATCCGCGAACTGACCGACGAGCAGCGCCAGCAGTGGCTCGACGCCATGAAGCCGGTCTGGGACCAGTTCAAGGAAGACGTGGGCCAGGAGAACATCGACGCGGCCCAGGCGATCAACGCCAGCATGTGATCCGGAGGGCCGGGGGGCCGGCGAAAAGCCGCCGCCCGGCCGCCGAATCCGGCCCCCCGGGGGGGGGGCCGCCCCCCCGCCCCCCCCCCCGGGTTTGGGGTGGGGGGGGGGGGGGGGGGCGCGGCGGCCCCGCGCCGAAGGGCGACGCGACCCCGACCCGCTCCGGCCCGCCCGGGGCGGGTCGTCCATCATCCGGCCCCCCGGCGCATCCGCGCCCGCCCCGGGGCCGCCAGTTCGGGGGGGAGGCCCCATGCACCACAAGGCCCGCACGCCGGCCGGCCGCGCGGTCAACGCCGTCGAAGAGACGCTGATCGCCGCCATTCTCGGCGCCATGACCCTGGTGACCTTCGCCAATGTCATCGCGCGATACGTGTTCAACTCCAACATCCTGTGGGCGCTGGAGGTCACGTCCTTCCTGTTCGCCTGGCTGGTGCTGCTGGGCGCGAGCTACTGCGTGAAGACCACCGCCCATCTGGGCGTGGACGCGGTGCTCAACGTGGTGTCGCCGGGGCTGCGCCGGGCGCTGGGTCTGATCTCGGCCGCGGTGTGCCTCGCCTTCGCGCTGCTGCTGCTGAAGGGGGCCTGGGACTTCTGGGCGCCCTATGGCGAGATGCAGCCGACCTCCGGCCGCTGGTTCCCCGACGGCTTCGCCAAGGCGCGCGGGCAGGGCTGGTACGAGCTGAACGACGTGCCGATGCCGGGCTTTCTGAACCAGCTGTTCGCCGACACGTTCAACGAGGGCGAACGCTATGAGAAGCTGCCCCGCCTGATCCCCTATTTCGTGCTGCCGCTGTCGATGCTGCTGCTGGTGCTGCGCTTCGCCGAGGCGGGGTGGGAGATGATCGCGGGGACCCGCGCCTCGCTCATCGCCAGCCACGAGGTCGAGGAAGAGGTCGAGGCCGCGGCCCAGGCCCATCGCGACGCCGCCCGGGAAGGGAACTGAGACCATGGAAGTCGTCATCCTCTTCGGCATGGTCATCACCCTGCTGCTGATCGGCGTGCCCATCGCCGTGGCGCTGGGCTTCTCCTCCACGATCTTCCTGCTGGTGCTGTCGGAAAGCTCGCTCGCCTCCATCGCCCAGACGCTCTACAACGCCATGGCCGGGCACTACACGCTGCTGGCCATTCCGTTCTTCGTGCTGGCCTCCACCTTCATGTCGACGGGCGGCGTGGCGAGCCGGATCATCCGCTTCTCCATCGCCTGCGTGGGGCATATGCGCGGGGGGCTCGCCATCGCGGGCGTCTTCGCCTGCATGCTGTTCGCGGCGCTGTCGGGCTCCTCGCCGGCCACGGTGGTCGCCATCGGCGGCATCGTCATCGCGGGGATGCAGCAGGTCGGCTACACCAAGAGCTTCGCGGCGGGCGTGATCTGCAACGCCGGCACGCTGGGCATCCTGATCCCGCCCTCCATCGTCATGGTGGTCTACGCGGCGGCGACGGACGTCTCCGTGGGGCGCATGTTCCTGGCCGGGGTGATTCCGGGCATCGTGGCGGGCGTGATGCTGATGATCGGCATTTACGTGGCGGCCCGGGTGCAGAACCTGCCCAAGGGCGAATGGGCCGGCTTCGGGGAGGTGCTGGCCTCGGCGCGGGAGGCGGGCTGGGGCCTGTTCCTGATCGTCATCATCCTGGGCGGCATCTACGGCGGCGTGTTCACCCCGACCGAGGCCGCGGCGGTCGCGGCGATCTACGCCTTCCTGATCGCGAACTTCATCTATCGCGACATGGGTCCGCTGCGCGGCCCGGACGGGCCGGTGCCGTTCCTGCGCAAGCCCTGGACGGCGGTCACGGCCTGGGTGCATCCCGACACCCGCGACGCGCTGTTCGACGGCGGCAAGCTGACGGTGACGCTGCTGTTCATCATCGCCAACGCGCTGATCCTCAAGCACGTGCTGACCGATGAGCAGATCCCCCAGCACATCGCCAACTCGATGCTGGACGCGGGCTTCGGCCCGATCATGTTCCTGGTCATCGTCAACGTGATCCTGTTGATCGGCGGCCAGTTCATGGAGCCGTCGGGCCTGATCATCATCGTCGCTCCGCTGGTGTTCCCCATCGCCATCAGCCTCGGGATCGACCCGATCCATCTGGGCATCATCATGGTGGTGAACATGGAGATCGGGATGATCACGCCGCCCGTGGGCCTCAACCTCTTCGTCACCTCGGGCGTGGCGGGGATGCCGATGTGGGATGTGGTGAAGGCGGCGTTGCCCTGGCTGGGCATCCTCTTCATGTTCCTGATCATGGTCACCTACATCCCGGCGATGTCGACCTTCCTGCCCACCTATTTCATGGGGCCGGAGATCATCACCCGATGAGGCGAGGGGGGCGGAGACGCCCCCCGGAGCTCTCCCCCGCGGGGGAGGCGCGCGGCGCGGGCTTGGATCCCCTCGCCGGCGCCGCGTCGTTTCATGTCCGCAGGGTTCGCGATCTCGGGGAGCGGCGCCCGCGCCGATGGCGCGCCCCGGGCTCGACCCGGGGCCTCGCACGAATCGAGCGGGCGGAGAGGCCCCGGGTCAGGCCCGGGGCGCCGTCCTGCGGCGCGCCGACAGGGCGCGCCGGTCCGCCGGTCAGATGAACTTCACCCATTCGTCGAGCGGCGCGCGCTCGGAATAGAGCCCGTTGACCGGGTGGGAGGGGTCGCGCTTGCCGATGGCGAGGCCGCAGAACACCATGGTCTCCGCCGGGGCGCCGGTGAAGGCGTCGATGGTCTCGTGCAGGCGGGCCCAGGCCTCCTGCGCGCAGGTGTCGTAGCCCTCTTCCTGGAACAGCAGCATCAGGGTCTGGATGAACATGCCCAGATCGGACCACTGCGGCGCGTTCATCCGCCGGTCGACATGGATGAACATCGCCGCCGGCGCGCCGAAGAAGCGGTAGTTGTTGGCGAACCAGCGCAGGCGACCGGGCTTGTCGGCCCGCTCGATCCCCAGTTTCTCATACATCATCTCGCCGACCCGGAACCGGCGGGAGCGGTAGGGCTCGTGCAGGTTGTCGGGATAGACCTTGTATTCGAAGCCTTCGCCCTGGGCGTCGGTCTCCTCCATCCGCTTCGCCGCGAGCGCGCGGAACTCGTCCAGCTTCGCGCCGTTGACCACCGACACGATCCAGGGCTGCAGGTTGCCGCCCGAGGGCGCCCGCGCCGCCCGTTCCAGCACCCGCCGGATCACCTCGTCCGGCACCGCGTCGGGCAGGAACGCCCGGGCTGAAATGCGCGCGGCGACCGCTTCGCTGACCTTCATGCTCGTCTCCTCCAAGCCGTCGTCTTTGAGCACATGCTTCGCGCGTTTCGCAGAGCGGCACAAGCGTGGCCGCCTTTTTTCGGTCGCGGCCCCGCGCTAGACTCCGGCCCGAGCCGGCCGCGCCCGAAGCGGGGCCGATCGAGCCAACGGAGGCGGAATGTCCCGACTGACGACCCGTCACGCCCGCATGGGCGCGATCCTGATCGCCGCGACCGCCGCGGGCTGCGCCTCGGCCGAGGCGCCGCCGCCCGCGCGCGGCACGCCCCCGGCCGTCGAGGCGCCGCCGCCGCAGGATCAGAGCTTCGAGGAATGGCGCCTGTCCTTCCGGGGCCGCGCGCTCGCCGCCGGGATCCGCGCCGACGTGTTCGACACGGCCTTCGCCGGCGTGACGCCCAGCGACAAGGTGCTGGAGCTGGACAGCTACCAGCCGGAATTCTCGCGCCCGATCTGGGAATATCTGGACAGCGCCGTCTCCGACAGCCGGGTGGCGAAGGGGCGGGAGCTGGCCGCCGCCAAGCGCCCCCTGCTGGACGAGATCGAGGCCCGCCACGGCGTCGACCGCGAGGCGGTGCTGGCGATCTGGGGGATGGAGAGCGCCTTCGGGGCCAATTACGGCGACATTCCCGTGGTGCGCAGCCTCGCCACGCTGGCCTGGCACGGGCGGCGCAAGGACTTCGCGGAGGAGCAGCTCATCTCCGCCCTGCGCATCCTGCAGGCGGGGGACGTGACCCCGGCGCGCATGGTCGGCTCCTGGGCCGGGGCGATGGGGCACACGCAGTTCATCCCCACGAGCCTGGAGGCCTATGCGGTCGACCATAACGGCGACGGCCGGCGCGACCTGTGGTCGGCGGACGCGGCGGACGCGCTGGCCTCGACGGCGAACTATCTGGGCCGCTTCGGCTGGACCTTCGGGGCCCCGGCGGCGGTGGAGGTGCGGCTGCCGGCGGGCTTCGACTACGCCATGGCCGACGCGGACGACCGCCGGCCGGCCTCGTCCTGGGCGGGGCTGGGGGTGACGGGCTATGACGGGCGGCCGCTGCCGGCCTCGGACGGCGTGGCGATCATCGTGCCCGCCGGCGCGCGCGGCCCCGCCTTCGCCGCCTATCCGAACTTCCGCGTCATCATGCGCTACAACAACGCCACCTCCTACGCGCTGGCGGTGTCGCTGCTGGCCAGCCGGATCGAGGGCGGGCCGGGCGTGCAGGGGGCGTGGCCGCGGGACGACCGGCCGCTGTCGCGCTCCGAGCGGGTGGAGATGCAGGAGCGTCTGACGGGCCTGGGCTTCGACACCCAGGGCGCGGACGGGATCATCGGGCCCAATTCCCGCAAGGCGGTGCGGGGCTTCCAGGCCGCGCGCGGACTGACGCCCGACGGCTATGCGGGGGCCGAGCTGCTGGCCCTGCTGCGCCAGGCCGGGGGGTAGCGCCCGGCGCCTGGCCCGGCTCAACTGGGGGCGGGCCGCGGCCCGCGCGCCTGAAGGGCGCGCGCGGAGGCCGTGGCCTCCGCGCCTGCGCGTGCCGCGCAGGCGGGCCGCTCGCGCGCCGCTCGGGCCGGGGCGCTTGATGCGCGCGGGGGTTGCGGGACGCAGCGCGCCCTGTCTTTGATCGCCGCGGAAACGGCGATCGGGGAAGAGGGCGCGCATCATGGATTTCGGACTCTGGCTGAGCTTCGCGGCCGCCTCCGCCGTGCTGGTGGCGATCCCCGGGCCCACGGTGATGCTCGTGGTCGGCTTCGCGCTGGGCGAGGGCCGGCGCTCCGTCGCCGCAACCGCGCCGGGCGTGGCGCTGGGCGACCTGATCGCCACCTCCTGCTCCCTGCTCGGGCTCGGCGCGCTGATGGCGGCTTCCGCCACCGTCTTCGCGGCGGTGAAATTCGCGGGCGCGGCCTATCTCGTCTGGCTCGGGGCGAAGATGCTGTGGGGCGCCCGCCGCGGCGCCGCGGCGCCCGAAGCCCGCATCCTGCGCGCCGCCGCCAGCCGGGAGCGGATGTTCCGCCAGGCTTTCCTCGTCACCCTGCTGAACCCCAAGGCGCTGGTGTTCTTCGTGGCCTTCGCCCCGCAATTCATCGACCCCGCCGCCCCCTACCTGCCTCAAGCCGCGATCCTGGTGGCGACCTTCACAGCGCTGGGAGCGGTCAACGCCGTGCTCTGGGGGCTGGCGGCGGGCGAGATGCGGGCCCGTTTCGCCCGCCCCGGCGCCATGGCCTGGGCCGAGCGGGTCGGCGGCGTCAGCCTGATCGGCGCCGGGGCGCTGACCGCGCTGACCTCGCGGGCCTGAGCCGCCCCGCAGCGTTCGCCCGCAACTTTCGGTTGAGCCCCGCCCCGATCCGTGCCTGGATCGGGGCCGTGAACACGCCCGCGCACCTGATCTTCGCCGCCGCCGCCTTCGCCCGCCCCGGGGCGCGGGGCCGCAACCTCGCCGCCCTCGCCGGGGGCTTCGCGCCGGACCTGAGCCTGTTCCTGCTGATCGGCTGGGCGAAGCTCGTCGCCGGGCGCAGCCCGCACGAGATCTTCCGGGAGGACTATGTCTCCCCCCTCTGGCAGGGGATCTTCCGGGTCGACAACTCGATCCCGCTCTGGGGCGCGCTGCTGGCGGCGGGGATGGTCCTGCGGCGCGAGCTGCTGGCGGTCTTCGCCGGCGCCGCCCTGCTGCATCTCGCCTTCGACCTTCCCCTGCACCATTCCGACGCGCGCCCGCATTTCTGGCCGCTGAGCGAGTGGGTGTTCCGCAGCCCGCTGAGCTACTGGAACCCGGCGCGTCACGGCCATCTGGTCGGCGCGGCGGAGGTCGCGGCCTGCGTCGCGCTCTGCGCCCTGTTGTGGCGGCGCTTCCGAAGCCGCCCCGCGCGGGCGCTGATCGCCGCCGGGCTGCTGGCGGAGCTGGCGCCCGGCCTCATCTGGCCCCTGCTGCTGGGTTAGTGGGGCGAGGCGTCGGAGAAGGCCTGCAGCACCACCACCCCGGCCACGATCAGCCCGATCCCTGCCAAGGCGGCCAGGTCCAGCTTCTGGCCGAAGACCGCCCAGCCGATCAGGGTGATCAGCACGGTTCCCGCCCCGGACCAGACCGCGTAGGCGATTCCGACCGGCACCTGCTTGAGGGTCAGGGACAGGAAGAAGAAGGCCACCGCGTAGCCCGCGACAACCACCGCCGAGGGGGCGAGGCGGGTGAAGCCCTCCGAGGATTTCAGCGCCGCGGTGCCCACCACCTCGCCGGTGATGGCGATGGCGAGGTAGAGCCAGACGATCATGGGGGAACCCTCCGCGAGCCGGTGAAGCCCGCCCCAAGTGTCTGTTTTCAATGCGCGGGACAAGCGCGACCCGGGGTCGCCCCGCGCTGTCAGGCGGGGCGCGCGCCCCGGACTTGATCCGGGGCCTCGCGCGGTCGGTCAGCGCCGGGAGGCCCCGGGTCGAGCCCGGGGCGCCGCCTTGGGAGCCGCCGGATGGCGGGCGGGCGGCCGGGGTCAGAGCGCCGCCAGCCGCGCCCGCATCGCCTCGGCCAGGGCGCGGGAGGTGCGGCGGATGCGGGCGAGCTCCGCCGTGTCCTGGTGCAGCACCAGCCAGTAGGCCCGCGTGATCCGGGTGACTTCGGGCAGCACCGGGCGCAGGACCGGGTGGCGCGCGGCCATGAAGTCGGGCAGCACGCCCAGGCCCCCGCCGGCCAGCACCAGTTCCAGCTGCACCAGCAGCGAGGTCGAGGACAGCGCCGGCGCGCCCGTGGCCCCGATCTCGGCCAGATAATCGAGCCCCTTGTCGAAGATCAGGTCGGGCACGTAGCCGACCAGGCGGAAATCCTTCAGATCCTCGGTCCCCCGCGGCGCCCCGCGCGCAAGGTAATCCGGGTGGCCGTAGAGGCTGAGCGTGTAGTCGGTGATCTTGCGGATCTTCAGCCGCCCCGCGGCGGGCGGCGTGATGACAACCGCGAAATCCGCCTCGCGCTGGGAGAGCGAGAAGGTGCGGGGCAGGGCCACGATCTGCAGTTCCAGCCGCGGATGCTCGGCGCAGAGCGCCGCCGCCGCCTCCGTCACCAGATGCGAGGCCGCGCCCTCCGGCATCCCCACCCGCACCGCGCCGGTGAGGTCGTGATGGCGCCCGCCGACCTCCATCGCCGCGGCCATGGTCACGCTCTCCATCGCCTCGGCCGCGGGCATCAGCAGCCGACCGGCCTCGGTCAGCGCGTAGCCGCGCGGCGAGCGGTCGAAGAGGCGCGTGGACAGCGCCTCCTCCAGCGCCGCGACGCGTCGCGACACCGTGGCATGGTCCACGCCCAGCGCCCGGGCGGCGGAGGTCAGCCGGCCGGAGCGCGCGACGTGCAGGAAAAACCGCATGTCATCCCAGTTCATGGGAACGGTTGTGCACCAATGCACAACCGTTTTGAACAGAATCCCATTGCCTCGGGCGGCGTTTCGTGGAGGCTTCGCGCTCGAAAACGCACCTCGGGAGGACCGACGATGACCACCGAACTCACCCATTGGATCGACGGCAAGCATGTGAAGGGGACTTCGGGCCGCTTCGCCGACGTGATGAACCCGGCCACGGGCGAGGTGCAGGCGAAGGTTCCGCTGGCCTCCGACGCCGAGATGAACGCCGCGGTGATGTCGGCCAAGGCCGCGCAGCCGGCCTGGGCCGCGGTCAACCCGCAGCGCCGCGCCCGGGTGCTGATGGCCTTCGTGCAGCTTCTGCACCGGGACATGGACAAGCTGGCCGAGGCGCTGAGCCGCGAACATGGCAAGACCTTTCCCGACGCCAAGGGCGACGTGATCCGCGGGCTGGAAGTGGCCGAATTCTGCATCGGCGCCCCCCACCTGCTGAAGGGCGAATACACCGACGGCGCGGGCCCGGGCATCGACATCTATTCCATGCGCCAGCCGATCGGCGTGGCCGCGGGCATCACGCCCTTCAACTTCCCGGCCATGATCCCGATGTGGAAGTTCTGCCCGGCCATCGCCGCCGGCAACGCCTTCATCCTCAAGCCGTCGGAGCGCGACCCCTCCGTGCCGCTGATGCTGGCGGAGCTGATGAAGGAGGCCGGCCTGCCCGACGGCATCCTGCAGGTGGTCAACGGCGACAAGGGCGCGGTGGACGCGATCCTCGACCATGAGGAGATCGGGGCGGTGGGCTTCGTCGGCTCCACCCCCATCGCGCATTACGTCTATTCGCGCGGCACCGCGGCCGGAAAGCGGGTGCAGTGCTTCGGCGGCGCCAAGAACCACATGATCATCATGCCCGACGCGGATCTCGACCAGGCCGCCGACGCGCTGGTGGGCGCGGGCTACGGCGCGGCGGGCGAACGCTGCATGGCGATCTCGGTGGCCGTGCCGGTGGGCGACAAGACCGCCGACGCGCTGATCGAGCGTCTGATCCCCAAGATCGAGGCGCTGAAGGTCGGCCCCTACACCGCCGGCGACGACGTGGATTACGGCCCCGTGGTCACCGCGGCGGCGCGGGAGAAGATCCTCGGGCTGGTCGATCAGGGCGTGAAGGAGGGCGCGACCCTTCGCGTCGACGGCCGCGGCTTCAAGCTCCAGGGCTATGAGAACGGCTACTTCGTCGGCCCGTGCCTGTTCGACAACGTCACCAAGGACATGGAGATCTACAAGCAGGAGATCTTCGGCCCGGTCCTGTCCACCGTGCGCGCCCAGTCCTACGAGGAGGCGCTGAGCCTCGCCATGGACCACGAGATGGGCAACGGCGTCGCCATGTTCACCCGCGACGGCGACGCGGCGCGGGACTTCGTCAACCGGATCAACGTCGGCATGGTCGGCGTCAACGTGCCGATCCCGGTGCCGCTGGCCTACCACACCTTCGGCGGCTGGAAGAAGTCGGTGTTCGGCGACCTCAACCAGCACGGGCCGGACGCGTTCCGCTTCTACACCCGCACCAAGACGGTGACGTCCCGCTGGCCGTCGGGCGTGAAGGAAGGCGCGGAGTTCGTCATTCCGACGATGGCGTGACGGGCGCCTGATCGGGGGCCTCGCCCGCGACCGAACCCCCGGCCCGTCGCGGCCGGACGCAACGAAGCGGGGCGGGGAGCCGGGCTCTCCGCCCCGACCCGCGTCAGGGGGCGCGCCGGCTTCAGCCGGGTGATTGTCGGACAGACCCCGGCGGCGGCGACTTCCGCTTCGCCGCCGGATGTGGCAATTCCGGACGGAACGGCGCGCGCCCCCTCCCCCTCCCTCCCCCGCAGGCGGGGGAGGGGGCCGCGCCCCCCGCGCGGCGCGCCCATGAACAACGCCCGAAGGCGACCGAGACCGGAGGAGACCCGAGATGGATTTCGCGCTGAGCGAGGAGCAGCAGGCGCTGTTCGACATGGCCCGGGACTTCGGGGCCGAGAAGATCGCCCCCTACGCCGCGGAGTGGGAGCGCGAAGGCGCCTTCCCCCGCTCGATCCTGGAGGAGGCCGGCGCGCTGGGCCTCGGCACCATCTACGTGTCGGAGGAGGCGGGCGGCGCCGGGCTGACCCGGCTCGACGCCACGCTGATCTTCGAGGCGCTGTCGATGGCCTGCCCTTCGGTCGCGGCCTTCATCTCGATCCACAACATGTGCGCGCGGATGCTCGACATGTATGGGTCGGAGGAGCTGAAGGCCAAGTGGATGCCGAAGCTCGCCAGCTTCGAGACCGTCGCCTCCTACTGCCTGACCGAGCCGGGCTCCGGCTCCGACGCCGCCGCGCTGCGCACCCGGGCGGTGCGCACCAACGAGGGGTGGGAGCTGACCGGCTCCAAGGCCTTCATCTCGGGCGGCGGGTTCTCGGACCTTTACTTCGTGATGTGCCGCACCGGCGAGGACGGGCCGCGCGGCATCTCCTGCCTGCTGGTCGAGGACGGGGCCGAGGGGCTCAGCTTCGGCGCCAATGAGCGCAAGATGGGCTGGAAGGCCCAGCCCACCGCGCAGGTGCAGTTCGACAGCGCCAAGGCCGGGCCGGACGCCCTGCTGGGCGAAGAGGGGCGCGGATTCGTCTACGCGATGACCGGGCTCGACGGCGGGCGGCTGAACATCTCCGCCTCGGCGCTGGGCGGCGCGCAGACCGCGCTGACCGCGGCGGCGACCTATATGGGCCAGCGCCAGGCCTTCGGAAAGACGCTCGACCAGTTCCAGGCGCTGCAGTTCCGGCTGGCCGACATGGAGATCGAGCTTCAGGCCGCCCGCGTGTTCCTGCGCCAGGCGGCATGGAAGCTGGACGCCAAGACGCCGGACGCCACCAAGTTCTGCGCCATGGCCAAGCGTTTCGTCACCGACACCGCCTTCAAGGTGGCCAACGACGCCTTGCAGCTGCATGGCGGCTACGGCTACCTCGAAGACTATGGGGTCGAGAAGATCGTGCGCGACCTGCGCGTGCACCAGATCCTCGAAGGCACCAACGAGATCATGCGCCTGATCACGGCGCGGGCGCTGCTGGCCGAACGCGGCTGAGCGGCGGGGAAGGGAGAGATATGGCGGAGCTTATCGTCGCGAAGACCGGCAAGGCGGGGCGGCTGACCCTGAACCGGCCGGACCAGCTCAACGCGCTGACCCACGGCATGGCGCTGGGCATCGAGGCGGCGCTGCTGGAGTGGAAGGACGACCCGGACGTGGCGCTGGTGGTGATCGACGCCGCGCCGGGCCGCGCCTTCGGGGCGGGCGGCGACATCAAGGCGATGTGGGCGCATGGCTCGAAGGGCGACTACGCCTTCTCGCGCGGGTTCTGGACGGACGAGTATCGCATGAACTCGGTCATCTCGAACTATCCCAAGCCCATCGTCACGGTGGTCGACGGCATCGTGATGGGCGGCGGCGTGGGGGTGGCGAGCCACGCCTCGCACCGGGTCGCCTCCGAGAACACGCTGCTCGCCATGCCCGAGACCGGCATCGGCCTGCTGCCGGACGTGGGCGGGACCTGGATCCTCGCCAACGCGCCGGGGCGGTTCGGCGAGTATCTCGGCCTGACCGGGACCCGGATCGGGGTGGCGGACGCCATCCTCACCGGCTTCACCGACAGCTACGTGCCCTCCGCCGACCTGCCCGCCCTGATCGCGGAGCTGGAGGCGACCGGCGACGCGGGCGCGGTGGCGCGCGCGGCGAAGGACCCGAAATCGGCCGAGGCGCCGGCGGTGGCGCCCTTCCTCGAAAGCATCCGGGCCGAGGTGGACGAAACCTTCGACTGCTCCACCCCGATGGGGATCATGGACGACCTCGCCGCCAGCGACTCCGCCTGGGCGAAGGACGCCGCCAAGGCCATCGCCCGGGCCTGCCCGCTTTCCGTCGCCTGCACCCTGATCGGTGTGCGCGACACCCGCGAGATGGCCAGCCTCGAAGAGGCGCTGGCCCATGAGCTTCGCTTCACCTGGCGCAGCCAGGAGATCGGCGAGCTCAACGAGGGCGTTCGCGCCCAGCTCATCGACAAGGACCGCGACCCCAAGTGGAAATGGCCGCGGCTCGAAGACGTGTGGCCCGACCGGGCGATGGCGATGTTCGCGCCGCTCGGCGATAACGAGTTGAAGCTATGATCGAAGGACTGGTCCTGACGGGCCTCTATGACTCCCCGTTCGTGCGCCGTGCGGCGATCATCCTGACCCATCACGGCGTTCCGTTCGAACGTCAGCCCCTGTCGGTGTTCCAGGATTTCGACGCGGTGCTGGAGGTCAACCCGCTCGGCCGCGCCCCGGCGCTGCGGATGGAGGACGGCCGCGTGCTGGTCGACAGCCGCGCCATCGTCGAATGGGCCGAGGCCTGGGGCGACCCCGAGCGCAGCCTGACCCCGCCGGAGCGCGAGGACCTGCTGACCATGCTCAAGATCGAATCGGTCGCCATCGGGATGGCCGAACTGTCGGTCTCGCGCTCGATCGAATCTCGGCGGGAGCCGCAGTTCCAGGACCCGGCCCGCTTCGCGCGGCTGGACCGGCAGATCGGCTCCGCGCTCGCCTGGCTGGAGGAGCGCGCCCGCGTGATCCGCGAGGAAGGCATGCCCGCCCACGGCCTCAGCCGCGCCGGCATCGCCACGGTCTGCGCGGTGACCTACCTCAAGCACCGCTTCCCGGACCTGCTGGAGGCGGCCGGCTGCCCGCACCTCATCGCCCTTTGCGACGATTGGGAGACCAAGGCGCCCTTCACGCTCGTCCCCTTCCCGGCGGACTGAGCCCGACGACCACGAGGCGCCTTCCGGTCGCGGAGGGCGCCGCGCAACCAATACCGGGAGGAACGGGCATGAAGATCGGGTTCATCGGTCTGGGCAACATGGGCGCGCCGATGGCGGCCAACCTGGCGAAGGCCGGGCACGAGGTCACCGGCTTCGACGTGGCCGGCGTGATCGCGGAGGGCTGCGCCTCGGCCGCCTCCGCCGCCGAGGCCGCGGCGGGGCGGGACGCCGTGATCACCATGCTGCCCAACGGCGAGATCCTGACCCGCGTCGCGGCCGAGATCGTGCCGGCGATGAAGGCGGGCGCGGTCTTCGTGGACTGCTCCACCGTCGACGTGGAAAGCGCCCGCGGGGCGCATGAGGCGGCGGCGGCGGCGGGCCTCCTTTCGGTCGACGCGCCGGTTTCGGGCGGGGTCGGCGGGGCGGCGGCGGGGACGCTGACCTTCATGGCCGGCGGCTCGGACGAAAGCTTCGCCGCGGCGGCGCCGCTGTTCGAGATCATGGGCGCCAAGGCGGTGCATTGCGGCGCGGCCGGCGCCGGGCAGGCGGCCAAGATCTGCAACAACATGGTGCTGGGCATCTCGATGATCGGGGTGTGCGAGGCGTTCAACCTGGCCGACAAGCTGGGGCTGGACCGGCAGGCGATGTTCGACGTGGTGAGCACCTCGTCGGGCCAGTGCTGGTCGATCAACACCTATTGCCCCGCCCCCGGCGTCGGGCCGACCAGCCCGGCGGACAACGGCTACAAGCCCGGTTTCGCGGCGGAGCTGATGCTCAAGGACCTGCGCCTGAGCCAGCAGGCGGCGGACGCGGTCGGCGCCCCGACCCCGATGGGGGCGAAGGCGATGGAGCTTTACGACGCGTTCGTCGGCGAGGACGGCAAGGGCATGGACTTCTCCGCCATGCTGCCCCGGCTGGCCAAGCTCAACCGCTGAGGCGCGTCAGGCGCGGACCAGCCGCGCCTTGAACCATACGACGAGCCCGTCGAAATCGATCTCGCCGGCGGCTGCGGCCACGACCAGATCGTCGATGGGCTCGTCATCGGGGATATCGAGCCGCCAACCGCTTCGCTCGATGAGCATTTCAACCAGGATCCACGCGGTCCGCTTGTTGCCGTCGACGAAGGCGTGATTGCCGACGACGCTTTCCAGAAGCGCCGCGGCCTTGCGATGCAACCGCGGATGATAGCCGGAATAGGGGCGGGCGAGCGCGCCCGCCAGAGAGTCCAGGCTCAGAACGCCGGCCCGCCCGCCGTAGCGCAGGGCGTCGTCATGCGCCGCGATCGCGTCGCTGAGGCTGACGCGATAATGGCGCTTAGCGATTTGCGAGCCTCTCGAGCGCGGCTGACCTGCGGGTCGAAATCTTCTCGATCACCTCGATGGTCTTGGGCCTTCGTGGTTGAACCTTGTCGCGCGACTGCACCGATAACATCCGGCCCGTGTCCGCCTCGCGCGTGATGGTCCCGCCCTTGACGATTTCCTTGCGCGTGGTCTCGGTCATGTCCTCACCCGCCCCGATGCCGGGCATCCTGCTTTCGCTTCGTCCCGTCCGGAAGATAGGCCACGTGGGTCCGGCGGCCAAGCCCCGCCTCAGCGCGTGCGCAGGCGGATGACCACGTCGACCTTGGAGATCTCGGTCCCCTCGGGCGCGTCCGGCAGACGCTCGATCTTCACCGAGTCCCGGGGGGCGTCGGTCAGGCGGCCGTCGTCCTCCCAGTAGAAATGGGGGTGATCCTCGATCCGCGTGTCGTAATAGCTGCGCGCCCCGTCCACCGTGATCTCGGCCAGCAGGCCGGCGTCGGTGAAGCTGCGGAGCGTGTTGTAGACGGTGGCGAGGCTCACCGGCTCCCCCAGCCCCTGGGCGGCGTCATGCAGCGTCTCGGCGGTCACGTGGCGGTTGCGGCCGTCGCCGGCCAGCAGCAGCGCCAGCGCCCGCCGCTGCCGCGTCGGACGCAGTCCGGCGCGCGACAGCCAGCGGCCGGCGCGCGCGTGGGCTTCGGGCCCCGTCGCAATCGAAAGTTCGTCCATGGCGCATGAATACGGTGCGAGACCCCTGCGCTTCAAGAGATTCATTGCGAATTACCGCGCTGCACACGCCCTTGCCCCGCTTGCGCCGCCTTCCCCGCGGGTGTTAGGGACAGCCGACATAACACGCAACGGCAGGGACGCGCGGAACCGGCATGAGCAGCGAGCGGGCGAGCAGCTACGACTACGAGGGCCTGATGGCTTGCGCGCGGGGCGAGCTTTTCGGGCCGGGCAACGCCCAGCTTCCCGCCCCGCCGATGCTGATGATCTCCCGCATCAACGCCATCTCCGAGACCGGGGGCGAGCACGACAAGGGCGAGATCGTCGCCGAATTCGACGTGACCCCGGACCTGTGGTTCTTCCAGTGCCATTTCCTCGGCGATCCGGTGATGCCGGGCTGCCTGGGGCTCGACGCGCTGTGGCAGCTCACCGGTTTCTTCCTCGGCTGGAAGGGCATGGCGGGCCGCGGCCGGGCGCTGAGCGTCGGCGAGGTCAAGCTGACCAAGATGGTGACGCCCGAGGTGAAGCGCCTGCGCTATCACGTCTCGATGAAGCGGATCATCGACCGCAAGCTGAAAATGGGCATCGCCGACGGGTTGGTCGAGGCGGATGGCGAACCCACCTACGCGGTGAAGGACATGCGCGTGGGCCTGTTCCAGGACGGCTGACCGCCGCCCGCGCGCCGCATCCGGCCCGCGTCGCGGGCGGGCGCGGCGGGCGAACGGGCCGCGCGCGCGGCATTTCTGCCGATCCCGGCGCAAGGCGCGGGCGGCAAGACCCAAGGGAGGCCCTTATGCGGCGCGTCGTCATCACCGGTCTGGGGATCGTCTCCTCCATCGGCAATTCCGCGCAGGAGGTGCTGGCCAGCCTGCGCGAGGGCAAGTCCGGCATCGTCAAGGCCGACGACTACGCCGCCCACGGCTTCCGCAGCCAGGTCCACGGCGCCCCGAACATCGACCTGACCGAGGCGGTGGACAAGCGCAACCTGCGCTTCATGGGCGACGGCGCGGCCTACAACTTCGTGGCCATGCAGCAGGCCATCGCCGACGCCGGGCTGGAGGAGAGCGACGTCTCCAACCCCCGCACCGGGCTGATCATGGGCTCCGGCGGGCCGTCGACCAAGAACCTGTTCCAGGCCCACAACATCGTGGTGGAGAAGGGCTCGCCCAAGCGGATGGGGCCGTTCATGGTCACCCGCGGCATGTCCTCCACCAACTCCGCCTGCCTGGCGACGCCCTTCAAGATCAAGGGCGTGAACTATTCGATCACTTCGGCCTGCTCGACCTCCGCCCATTGCATCGGCGCGGGCGTGGAGCAGATCCAGTTCGGCAAGCAGGACATGGTCTTCGCCGGCGGCGGGGAAGAGCTGGACTGGACGCTCAGCTGCCTGTTCGACGCCATGGGCGCGATGTCGTCCAAGTATAACGACACCCCCTCCACCGCCTCCCGCCCCTTCGACAAGACCCGCGACGGCTTCGTCATCGCCGGCGGCGCGGGCGTGCTGGTGCTGGAGGAGCTGGAGCACGCCAAGGCCCGCGGCGCCAAGATCTACGCCGAGGTCACCGGCTACGGCGCCACCTCGGACGGCTACGACATGGTCGCCCCCTCGGGCGAGGGCGGAGAGCGTTCGATGCGCCTCGCGCTGGAGACGCTGGGCGACCGAAAGGTGCAGTATGTGAACGCCCACGGCACCTCGACGCCCGCCGGCGACGTGGTGGAGATCAAGGCCATGCGCCGGGTCTTCGGCGACGCCATGCCGGTCACCTCCTCCACCAAGTCGCTGACCGGCCACAGCCTCGGCGCGACCGGGGTGCAGGAGGCGATCTACTGCCTGCTGATGCTCCAGAACGACTTCGTCGCCGCCTCGGCCAACGTCACCGAACTGGATCCGGAGCTGGATCCGGCCGAGATCGCCACCACCCGCATCGACAATGCCGGGCTGGACACCGTGCTCTCGAACTCCTTCGGGTTCGGCGGCACCAACGCCACGCTGGCGATGAGCCGGTATCACGGGTGATGCGCGGGCGGGAACGGAGGGATGGGTGAGATGGTCAAGGGCCTGATGGACGGCAAGCGCGGCCTCGTCATGGGCGTCGCCAACGATCACTCCATCGCCTGGGGCGTGGCCAAGGTGCTGCGCGAACACGGCGCGGAGCTGGCCTTCACCTACCAGGGCGAGAATTTCGGCAAGCGGGTGAAGCCGCTGGCGGATTCGCTGGGGGTGGAGCACCTGATGCCCGCCGACGTGCAGGACGAGGCCTCGCTCGACGCGGTGCGCGACCGGCTGGCGGACGCCTGGGGCCATGTGGATTTCCTGATCCACGCCATCGCCTTCTCCGACAAGAACGAGCTTCAGGGCCGCTTCGCCGACACCACGCGGGCGAACTTCCTGAAGTCGCTCGACATCTCCTGCTACAGCCTCGTGGACATGTCCCGGCGGATGCTGCCGCTGATGCAGGGCGGCGGGTCGATCGTGACCATGTCCTATCTGGGCGCGCAGCGGATCATGCCGAACTACAATGTCATGGGCGTCGCCAAGGCGGCGCTGGAAGCGTCGGTGCGCTACCTGGCCAACGATCTCGGGCCGGAGGGGATCCGGGTCAACGCGCTCAGCCCGGGGCCGATGCGCACGCTGGCGGGCTCCGCCGTGGGCGGGGCGCGACGGGTCTACAAGACCGTCGCCGACAACGCGCCGATGCGGGCCAACGCCACGCTGGACCATATCGGGGGCGCGGCGCTTTACCTGTGCTCGGACTACGGGGCCTCGACCACCGGCGAAGTGATCTTCGTGGACGGCGGCTACCACGCCATCGGCATGGCCCAGCTGGAGAACCTGGCCCCGGTGCAGAGCTGAGGCGCGAAGTGCCCTGCAGCCGGACTGGGGCTCGGCTGCAGGAAATGCTGGTCTCTAGTCCCCTAGTGAGCTAGGCGATTACTTGTCTCTGTTCACATTGTCACGGGTTGACCGATCAGGATTATCCCTAACGTACTCTCGGTCATTGATCTTCACGACATGCGCGTCGGGGTGCTCGCCGCGTTTAACTTCCGCGACAGCGTTCCGACGTGGGACATTCTTCCTTGATCCAATGTCGTAATGCTCATTCCGTCCGCCGGGACCATCATTTTTTCCTTTGATCTTCGTCATTCTACTTCTCCTTGGTAAGTTATTTCGCCCTTTTAGGGCGCATATGTATGCTGAGCGTCTCAGCGCTCGTCATATGTGCTTGCGCAAGGTGAGTTTCAATGGGCGGGGGCGGCTCAGATCACCTTCTTCTTGATCGCCTCGCGCCAGACGGTGAACAGACCCGCGGCGATGACCAGGGCGGCGCCGATGACCACCGGGCCCTCCAGCACCTCGCCGAACAGGAACACGCCGGTCATCGCGCCCAGCATGGTCTGCACGTATTGCACCGGCTGGATCACCACCGCGTCGGTGCTTTCCAGCGCCTTGATGAAGAAGAAATGCCCGGTGGCCCCGGTGCAGCACAGAATCGCCATCCACACCCAGTCGACCGGGGTCAGGCTGGTCCAGTAGAACGGCCCGATCAGGGTCATCACCAGCATCCCGCCGACGCCGGTGTAGAAAAAAGTGGTGGCCGCGCTGTCCGTCCGGCTCACCAGCCGCGTCATCACTCCGTAGGTGGCGATGCCCGCCACCGCCAGCATCGCGATCCAGATGTCGCCGGAGAACATCCCCGGCCCCGGCCGCAGGATGATCAGCACCCCGATGCAGCCGACCCCGATCGCCGACCAGCGCCGCCAGCCCACCGGCTCCTTCAGCACCGGCACCGACAGGGCGGCGACCAGCAGCGGGGCGGCGGCGAACAGCGCCATGGTCTCGGCCAGCCCGACCTTGGCGAAGGCGGTGATCGCCACCACCACCTGCAGCGCCAGCAGCGCGCCCCGGATCAGCTGCAACGGGATCGAGGCCGCGTTGGCCGCCGCCCGGATCCCGCCATGCGACCGCGCCGCCACGAACAGCACGAAGGCGCCGAAGGTCCAGTAGCGGACGGCGACGATGAAAAAGGGCGGATAGTTCTCGGCCAGGTGCTTGGAGATGCCGTCCTGCGCCGCGAAGATGACGACGGCGAGCAGCATGAAGCTGAGGCCCCTGCGGGCGCTTTGGGGAACCATGTGATGTCCGGGCGAGAGATTGGGCGCAGCGGGATCGGCCCACGGCGAACCGTAAGCAACGCTGACCACTCTCAACCGCTTCCACGCCCGTCCGTCAAGTGCGCAGCACGCAAGTCCGGCGCCCGGCGCGCGCATGTCGCGCCGTTTCCGGGCGCCGAGGGGGCGGGCGCCGCCTTCGCAGGCGCCGGCCGCCCCGCCCGCCGTCAATCCTCGACCAGAAGCTCCGGCGGCACGAAGCTGCGGTTCCAGGTCGGCGAGATCAGGATCTCGTTGATGCAGACATGGGCCGGGCTCTCCGCCACGAAGCGCACGGCGCGGCCCAGGTCCTCGGCCTGCAGCATCCGGGCCCGGGTGGCGGCGGAGGGGGGGACGGGCCGCTTCTCCATGATCGGGGTGTTGACCTCGCCCGGCATGACCACGCAGCAGCGGATGCCGTTGTGCCCCTCCTCCATGTTGATGGAATGGCTCAGCGCAACCACCCCGTGCTTGGAGGCGTTGTAGGCGGGGCCGGTGACCTTGGAGGCGTGCCGCCCCGCCCAGGACGAGACCATCACGATCAGCCCGCCGCCGGTCCCGCGCATGGCGTCCATCACCGGAATGGCGCAGTTCATCACCCCGGTCAGGTTGATGTCGACCACCTGCCGGAACTTCTCAGCGGTGATCTGGTGGGAGGCGCGCTCCGGCACGTTGATGCCGGCGTTGGCCACCAGGATCTCGATCTTTCCGAGCCGCGCGGCGATGTCGGCCGCCGCCGCCGCGACCGCCTCCGCGTCGGCCACGTCGACCGTCAGCGCCTCCGCCTTGCCGCCGGCGGCGGCGATGTCGGCGGCCACGCGCCCGATCTCCTCCGCCCGGCGGCCCGACAGCACCACCGTCGCCCCCGCCTCGGCCAGCGCGCGGGCCGAGGCCTCGCCGATGCCGCCGCCCGCGCCCGTCACCCAGGCCACCTGTCCGTTCAGCGCGCCCATGACCGTATCCTCCCGTGTTCCGCGGTCCTCGCCGGGACCTGCGCGCGCAGCCTAGGGGCAGGGCGGGGGCGGAGGCCAGAGCGCGCGAAAACTTAGCCCGTGGGCTAAGCGTCTTGACCGCGGGCCGCGACGGCTGAAACATAGCCATATGGCTAACCTTGATTCGATCTTCCACGGCCTCGCCGATCCGACCCGCCGCGCGGTGATCGCCCGGCTCGCCTCCGGCCCGGCGGCGGTGTCCGAACTGGCGGCGCCGCATGACATGGCGCTGCCCAGTTTCCTCAAGCACCTCAGGGTGCTGGAGACGGGCGGCTGGATCGCGTCCGAGAAGGCCGGCCGGGTCCGCACCTGCCGGCTGCGCCCCGAGGCGGCCCAGGCGGCGGAGGGCTGGCTCGGCCGTCAGCGCGGCCTGTGGGAGGCGCGGCTCGACCGGCTCGACGCGCTGCTGGAAACGCTGGACCCCGATCCCGCCGCTGAAAGGAGCGACGATGACCTATGACCCGACCCTCGACCTCGTGCTGGAACGCGAGGTCTCCGCCACCCCGGCCCAGCTCTGGCGCGCCTGGACCGAACCGGCGCTGCTGCGCCGGTGGTTCGTGCCGAAGCCCTGGACCGTGGGCCAGGTCGCCCTGGACCCGCGCCCGGGCGGCGTGTTCTCGGTGGTCATGGTCTCTCCCGACGGGGAAGAGATGAGCGAGGGTCCCGGCTGCATCCTGCTGGCCGAGCCCGAACGCCGGCTGGTCTGGACCGACGCGCTGGGGCCGGAGTTCCGCCCCAACGCGGCGTCCTTCATGTCCGCCGACATCACCATGGAACCGCGGCCCGGCGGCGCCTTCTACCGCGCGCTGGTGCGCCACAAGTCGGCCGACGACCGGCGCAGGCACGACGAGATGGGCTTTTTCGACGGCTGGGGAACCTGCCTGACCCAGTTGGAGGCGCTGGCCCGCGGGCTGTGACCTCTCCTCAGCCCTCCGCCTCCCTCCGCGCCCGGCAGGTGCGTTCGGAGGCGGCGAGGGCCGCGCCCAGCGTGTCGGCCGCGAAATCCAGGAAGGCCCGCATCCCCGGCAGCAGCCCGCGACGCGACGGGTAGACCAGGTGCATGATGCCGGCGTCGGACAGCCAGTCCCGGCACACATGCTCCAGCCTCCCGCTCTCCAGCGCCTCCACGCATTCGGAGACGGGGACGAGGCACAGGCCCAGCCCCGCCTCCGCCGCCCGGCGCAGGGCGGCGAAATCGCCGGTGGCGAAGCGCGCCTCGCCGGTCAGGCGGAATCGCTCGCCCCCCGGTCCGGTCAGGCCCCAGGTCACGGCGCGCGGCTGCTCGGCCCGGTCGAGCAGCGGGAAGCGCGCGAGGTCCTCCGGCCGCGCCGGCCGACCCAGCGCGTCCAGCAGCGACGGGGCGGCGACCAGCACGGCGCGGGAGGGGCCGACGATGCGGGCCTGAAAATCCGCCTCCCCCTCCAGCCGCTCCCGCACCCGGATCGCCACGTCGACGCCTTCCTCGATCAGGTCCACCCGGCGGTTGGTCAGCAGCAGATGCACCCGAATCCGCGGATGCGCGGCGAGGAAACCGGGCAGGGCGGCGACCAGGGGCCGGTCAGCGCCCACGGGACAGGAGGCGCGGATCAGCCCCTGCGGCTCCGCGTGCCGGCGGGCGGCGAGCGCGGCGATCGCCTCCGCCTCGCCGAGCGCGGCGCGGGCATGGGCCAGCACCTCCTCCCCCGCCGGCGTGACGGAGACGCGGCGGGTGGAGCGTTCCACCAGCCGCAGGTCCAGCCGGCTCTCCAGCCCCGCGAGCCTGCGGCTGACCCGGGACTTGGGGATGCCGAGCGACCGGGCGGCGGCGGAGAAGCCGCCCTGGTCGGCCACGGCGACGAACAGGGCGAGGTCGTCGAGATCGGTCAGCATGTCGTTCCACCCATGGAACAGCGAGTCCTGAAAACGCCGGCTTATCGCTGGATCGTTCCAGCGTCATCTATGGCGCATCGCAACGCAAGGCAAAGGGACGCCGCGCTATGAACGTGCTTCATGTCGACTCCAGCATCACCGGCGAGGCTTCCGTGTCCCGCCGCCTTTCCGCCGCCGTGACCGACCGGCTGGCCCGCCAGGGCGCGACCGTGACCCGGCTCGACCTCGCCGCCACGCCGTTCCCGCATCTGGACGGGGCGGAGATGGCCATGGCCCGGGCCGGCGCCGAGGCGATCGACGACGCCACCGCGGCGCTGTCGGCCCGCGCCCGCGCGGCGCTGGACGCCTTCCTCGCCGCCGATGTGGTGGTGATCGGGGCGCCGATGTACAATTTCGGGATCTCCAGCCAGCTCAAGGCCTGGATCGACCGGCTGGCCGTGCCGGGCGCCACCTTCCGCTACACCGAGGCCGGGCCCGAGGGGCTGGCCGGGGGCAAGACGGTGATCGTCGCCTCGTCCCGCGGCGGGATCTACACCTCCGGCCCGGCCGCGCCGATGGACTTCCACGAAACCTATCTGCGCGGCGTGTTCGGCTTCTTCGGCATCACCGACGTCCGCTTCGTGCGGGCCGAGGGGCTGGGCCTGGGCCCGGACGCGGCGGCGAAGGCCATCGAGGCCGCGCTGGCGGGCGTCGAGGCCGCGGTGACCGCGCCGGAGCGGCAGGCCGCCTGAGCCGGCCCGCGCGCCGCGACCTGCGCGACATGAAAAAAGGGCCCCGGAGACGGGGCCCTTCTTCGTTTCGCCGGAAGCGGCGGGGATCAGGCCTCGGCCTTGATCTCCTCCCCGGTCTCCTGGTTCACGACCTTCATGGACAGGCGGGTCTTGCCGCGGTCGTCGAAGCCCATCAGCTTCACGCGGACTTCCTGACCTTCCTTGACCAGCTCCTTCGGGTTGGCCCCGCGCTCGTTGGTCATCTGGGAGACGTGGACCAGCCCGTCGCGCTTGCCGAAGTAGTTCACGAAGGCGCCGAAATCCATGATCTTGACGACCTTGCCCTTGTAGATCCGGCCGACCTCGGGCTCCGCCACGATCGAGTTGATCATCTCGCGGGCCTTCTCGATGCAGGCGGCGTCCGGCGAGGCGATCTTGATCAGGCCGTCGTCGTTGATGTCGACCTTGGCGCCCGACTCCTCGACGATGGAGCGGATCACCTTGCCGCCCGAGCCGATCACTTCGCGGATCTTGTCCGGGTTGATCTGCATGGTCTCGATGCGCGGGGCGTGGACCGAGAACTCCTGCCGGCCCGACGACAGCGCCTTGGCCATCTCGCCCAGGATGTGCATCCGGCCGTCCTTGGCCTGGGCCAGGGCCTGCTTCATGATCGCGGGCGTGATGCCGGCGACCTTGATGTCCATCTGCAGCGAGGTGATGCCGCCTTCGGTGCCGGCCACCTTGAAGTCCATGTCGCCGAGGTGGTCCTCGTCGCCCAGGATGTCGGTGAGCACCGCGAACTGGCCGTCGTCCTCGAGGATCAGGCCCATGGCGACGCCGGCCACCGGGGCCTTCAGCGGCACGCCCGCGTCCATCATCGACAGCGAACCGCCGCAGACGGAGGCCATCGAGGACGAGCCGTTGGACTCGGTGATCTCCGACACGATGCGGATCGTGTAGGGGAAGTCGGTCGCCGCCGGCAGCACCGCCTGCAGCGCCCGCCAGGCGAGCTTGCCGTGGCCGATCTCACGCCGGCCGGGGCCGCCCATGCGGCCGGTCTCGCCGACCGAATACGGCGGGAAGTTGTAGTGCAGCAGGAAGCGCTCGCGCCAGTCGCCTTCCAGCGCGTCGATGATCTGCTCGTTGTCGCCGGTGCCCAGCGTGGTCACGACCAGGGCCTGGGTCTCGCCGCGGGTGAACAGCGAGGAGCCGTGGGTCCGGGGCAGGACCGAGGTCTCGGCCAGGATCGGGCGCACGGTGGTCAGGTTCCGGCCGTCGATCCGGGCGCCGCCGGCGATGACGTCGCCGCGCAGGACCGAGGATTCCAGCTTCTTGAAGCAGTCCTTCAGCGCCGGGCCGTCGGCCATGTCCTCGTCCGAGAGGCCGGCCTTCACGGTGTCGCGGGCGGCGGCGATGGCGTCCTGACGCTCCAGCTTGTCGCGGATCGCGAAGGCGGCGCGCATCGCGTCCTCGCCCAGGCTCTTGACCTTGGCGTAGAGCGCGGAGTGGTCCGGGGGCGTGAAGGCGAAGGGCTCCTTCGCCGCGGCCTCGGCCAGGTCGATGATCAGGTCGATCACCGGCTGCATGGACTCGTGGCCGAAGGTGACCGCGCCCAGCATCTCGTCCTCGGACAGCTCATAGGCTTCCGATTCCACCATCATCACCGCGTCCTTGGTGCCGGCGACGACGAGGTTGAGGCGCTGGTCGGGCTTCTCGTTCAGCTTCTGCATGTCCTCGACCCGCGGGTTCAGGACATACTGGCCGTCGACGAAACCGACGCGGCAGGCGCCGATCGGGCCCATGAAGGGCACGCCCGACAGGGTCAGCGCGGCGGAGGCCGCGATCATCGCCAGCATGTCGGGGTCGTTTTCGAGGTCATGGCTGAGAACGGTGCAGACGACCTGCGTCTCGTTCTTGAAGCCGGGGACGAAGAGCGGACGGATCGGCCGGTCGATCAGGCGCGAGGTCAGCGTCTCCTTCTCGGTCGGCCGGGCCTCCCGCTTGAAGAAGCCGCCGGGGATCTTGCCGGCCGCGTAATACTTTTCCTGGTAGTGGACGGTGAGCGGGAAGAAATCCAGGCCTTCCTTCGGCTTCTTGTCGAAGGTGACGGCGGCGTGGACCGTGGTCTCGCCCATCGTCGCCAGGACCGAGCCGTCGGCCTGCCGCGCGACGCGGCCGGTCTCCAGCGTCAGGGTCTCGCCGCCCCATTCGATCGACTTCTTGGTGATCTCGAACATCTCGTTTCCTTCCAGCGGACGGACGCCCCTGCGTCCTCCGCGCATCGACTCCGCGCTGCGGAGCGGGCCCCCTCTATCGCGACGCTTCGACCCGGGGCCATGGGGCGGAAACGAACGGACGGTCGGGGGCGGACCCCCGGATATGCGGCGGCCGCCCCCCGGGCCGTCGGGCCTGCGGGGGCGGCGGGAACCTGACCGCGGGCGCGCCGCGACGCCCGCGAATGCGGTCAAGGCGCGCCGGGGTCGGCGCGCCTTGCGAAATCGGTCAGCGGCGGATGCCGAGCCGGGTGATGATGGACTGGTAACGCTCCACGTCGCGGGACTTCACGTAGTCCAGCAGCTTGCGGCGCTGCGCGACCATCTTGAGCAGACCGCGGCGGGAGTGGTTGTCCTTCTTGTGCGACTTGAAGTGCTCGGTCAGGTTGGTGATCCGCTCGGTGAGGATCGCCACCTGGACCTCGGGCGAACCGGTGTCGCCTTCCTTGGTCGCGTATTCCTTGATCAGGGCTTCTTTCCGATCGACGGTGATCGACATCGGGGCCTCCACAGGCTTGGGGTTGCGGAACCGCGCGGGCGCGGTCTTCGCGCGCGGCCGGCGCCGGGATGTCGTCCAGCACGGTCGCTCGCGAAGGCGTCCCTATGCAACGGATCGGCGGGTTTGGAAAGGGGAAAAGCAGGGTCGAAGGCCCCGTTTCCGCTGCGTCCGACGGATTCCCGGGCCTCAGGCCCCCGCCCCGCCCAGATGGCGCGCCAGCGACCGCCGCACCGCCCCGCGCCCGTCCGCCGTCAGGTCGCCCCGGCCGCGGAAGGCGGAGTGGATCGTCTCGAAATCCAGCTCCAGCAGCCGGGCGGCGACGCGCTCCGCCTCCGGCCCCGGCAGGGGCACGAGATTGGGGTAGGAGCGCATGAAGGCCACATGCGCCCGGTCCGGCGTCACCATCACCGTGTCGCCGGTCAGGATCCGCCGGTCGTCCGCCAGATGCAGGACGCAGGAGCCCGCGAAATGCCCGCCGACATGGTGGATCGCCACCCCGGGCGCGAGGTCCCGCCGCGCGCCCCCCCAGAAGACGAACCCCGGATCGTCGCGCAGGTAGTCCCCGCGATCCGCCTCATGGGCGAGGACCGGGCAGCCGAAGGCCTCGGCCCAGAGCCCGGCGGCGGTCTGGAAATGCGGATGCGACAGCGCGATGGCGGACAGCCCGCCCAGCGCATCGAGGATCGTCTTCGTGGCGGGGTCGAGCAGCGCCACGCAGTCCCACAGCACGTTGCCTTGCGGCCGCCGGACGAGGATCGCGCGCTGGCCGATGGCGAAGGCGGGCTGGGTCTCGATCGCGATCAGGCCGGGGGCGATCTGCCGGAAGGCGTTCATGTGGCCGGCGGCCAGCGCCTCCGGCGTGGTCCAGCGGGCCCCGCCCTCGGGCGCCCATTGCCGCGGGTCGTCGCAGATCGGGCAGGTCGCCGGCGGCTGATCCGCGTCGGGATGCAGCGCGCCGCAGGTGGCGCAGAGGAAGCGGGGCATGGCGGGACTCCGGAGGACGGTCCCGCGCATCATGCCGCCCGGCGCCGGCGGCGCAAGCGGTCAGCCGGTCGGGTCCGCCCCGACCTCCGGCGGCAGGATCACCCGGTTCGGCTTCAGCCGCCCCCCGGCCCAGGTCCCGATCGCCACCGCCTCGCCGGCGCAGGAGGCCCAGGCCGGGTCGCCCCAGGCGAGGTCCGCAGGGGCGTGGGTCGCCGCCCCCTCCCGCCCCATGCGCAGGTCGGCGGCGGCGAGCGCGCCCACCCGCACCTCCGGCAGTTCCCGCAGCCCGGCCGAGACGGGCAGCAGCGGCAGCGCCTCGGGCCGGTCGCGATAGCTTTCCAGCGTCTCATAGGGCACGGCGGCTTCCGACACGTCGAACGGCCCGGCCGCGGTCCGGCGCAGGGCCGACACATGCGCCCCGCAGCCCAGCGCCTCGCCCAGATCCCGGGCGATGGAGCGGACGTAGCCGCCCTTGCCGCACACCATCTCGAACTCCGCATGGTCGGCGTCGGGCATCGCCGCCAGTTCCAGCCGCGCCATGTGCAGGGGGCGGGCGGCGAGCGCCATGGTCTCGCCGTCGCGGGCGAGGTCATAGGCCCGTTCGCCATCCACCTTGACCGCGGAGAACTGGGGCGGCGCCTGCATGATGTCGCCGCGGAAGGCGGGCAGCGCCGCCTCGATCGCGGCGCGGTCCGGGCGCAGGTCGGAGGTGGCGATGGGCGCGGTCTCGGCGTCGTCGGACGCCGTCCGGATCCCCCAGCGCACGGAAAAGCGGTAGGTCTTCAGCCCGTCGGAGGCCACGGGGACGGTCTTGGTCGCCTCCCCGAACGCAACCGCCAGCAGGCCGGTCGCCAGCGGGTCCAGCGTGCCGGCATGGCCCGCCTTGCGCGCGTTCAGCGCCCAGCGGGCGCGGGACACGACCTCGGTGGAGCCGACGCCGAGCGGTTTGTCGATGATCAGCCAGCCGTCTACCGGCCGGCCCTTCTTGCGCCGTCCCATCGGCTCAACGGTCCCCGTCGTCTTCCGGGTCCCCGCCGTCTTCCCCGTCCCCGCCGTCGGCGTCGAGATCCCGACGCACGCGGTCTTCGGACAGCAGCCGCCGGGTCTCGTCCATACGGTCGAAGCTGCGATCCTCGTGGAAGCGCAGGTCGGGGGAGTATTTCAGCTTGATCTCGCGGGTCACCGCGCGGCGCAGCTCGTTGCGGTTGCGGCTCAGCAGCGCCAGCGCCTCCGCCACGCCCTGCCCGCCCAGCGGCATGACGAACACGTCCGCGTGGCGCAGGTCCGGGGACACGCGCGCCTCCGACACGGTGATCGAGAACCGGTCGAGTTCGGGGTCGTGCAGGTCGCCGCGCATCAGCACGTCGGCGATCGCGCGCCGCACGAGCTCGCCGACCTTCAACTGGCGCTGGGACGGGCCGCGGCCTGCGCCGTGCCGTGGATTGGACATGTCAGGCTCCTCCGGAGGGCGGGGTCATAGCGCCGTCGACGCCGCGGCGCAACGGTTGCGTGCGGCGGCAGGCATGGACAGCGCCGCCTGGGCGCGGTCAACTTGCGCGACGAAGACCGACGAAAGGGGACCGATGACCCGCGCGCGCATCCTCCGGCCGGCCACGGCCGTCTATCGCGGCGAGATGACCGTGCCCGAGCGGTGGGAGACCTGGACCCCGCGCGAAGGCGACGTGCTGGTCTGCACCCCGCCGAAATGCGGGACGACCTGGACCCAGACCATGGTCGCCATGCTGCTGGCCGGGCGGCCCGCGCTCGACGCCCGCATCGGCGAGATCTCGCCCTGGGTCGACAGCCGGCTGGGCGCGCCGGAGGCGGTGCGCGCCGCGCTGGCCGCGCAGCCTGGACGCCGCGTGGTCAAGACCCACGCGCCCGCCGACGGCTTCCCGGTCTGGGAGGGGGTGACGGTCATCGCCGTCTACCGCCATCCGCTCGACGTCTTCGCCTCGCTGCTGAGCCATGTGCGCAACCGGGCGGACCGGGATGGCCACCCGATGATGCGGCCGGTGGACGAGGCGCTGCGCGACTATATCGACGCGCCGCTGGCCATGGACCGTTTCGACGACGACACGCTGGCCACCGTGGTCCGCCACTACACGGAAACGGCGCTGTCGGACCGGCTGCCCGACCGGTTGCTCCTGCACTACGCCGACCTGGCGCGCGACCATCGCGGGGCGCTGGCCCGGATCGCGGCGGCCATCGGGGCGGAGGCGGACGCGGGCCTGCTCGACGCCATCGCCGCGGCGACGAGGATCGACGCCATGCGCGCCGACGCCCATTTGTATGCGCCCGCGGGCGGCGAGGGCTTCTGGCGCGACGACGCCGGTTTCTTCGCCAAGGGCGGGACGGACCGCTGGCGGGAGGTCGTGCCGGAGGCGGCGCTGCCCGCCTATCGCGCCCGGCTGGCCGAACTGGTCCCCGACCCCGCGGCTCGGGACTGGCTGGAACATGGCGACGGCGGGGACGCGCCCCGGGCCTGACCCGGGGCCTCCCGGCGAGCGGCCCCCGCGCGAGGCCCCGGGTCAGGCCCGGGGCGCGCCCGCGGCGGCGGAGCGCGAAGGGGCGACGGGAACAGGCATCTTGGCCCCTTCCGCCCGCACGTCGCGCAGTCGGACAGGACCTGGCGCCCCAAACGCGAACCGGCCGGGGCGTCGCCGCCCCGGCCGGTCCGATTTCCGCGATCCGCGAAGCCCTTACAGGGTCCGCGCCACCTCCTCGGTGGTGAAGATCTCGATGACGTCGCCTTCGCGGATGTCCTCGTAGTTCTCGAAGGCCATGCCGCATTCGGTGCCGGAGCGGACTTCCTGGACCTCGTCCTTGAAGCGCTTCAGCGTCTTCAGCTTGCCTTCGTGGATCACCACGTCGTCGCGCAGCAGGCGGACGCCCGCCGAACGGCGCGCCACGCCCTCGGTGACCTCGCAGCCCGCGACCTTGCCCACGTTGGAGACCTTGAAGACCTCCTTGATGCGGGCGTAGCCGATGAAGGTCTCGCGGACCTCGGGCTTCAGCAGACCCTGGGCGGCCAGCTTCACGTCGTCCACCAGGTCGTAGATGATCGAGTAATACCGGATCTCCACGCCCTTCTGGTTGGCGGCTTCGCGGGCCGGCGCGTTGGCGCGGACGTTGAAGCCGATCAGCGGGGCCTTGGAGGCCTCGGCGAGGCCCACGTCGGTCTCGGTGATCGCGCCGACGCCGGAATGGATGACCCGCACGCGCACGTCGTCGTTGCCGATCTTCTCCAGCGCCTGGACGATCGCCTCGGTCGAGCCCTGCACGTCGGCCTTCACCAGAACCGGCAGCTCGGCGACGCTCTCGTCCGCCTTGGCCTGGGCCAGAAGCTGGTCGAGCGTGGCGCGGGCGCCGGCGGCGGCCAGCTTGTCGCGGGACTGGCGCTGGCGGTAGTCGGCGATCTCGCGGGCCTTGCCCTCGGATTCGACCACGTTCAGCACGTCGCCGGCCCCGGGGGTGCCCTGCAGACCCAGAACCTCGACCGGAACCGAGGGCCCGGCCTCGTCGACGCGGGCGCCCTGGTCGTTGATCAGGGCGCGCACGCGGCCCCACTGCTCGCCGACAACGAAGATGTCGCCGCGCTTCAGGGTGCCGCGCTGGATCAGCACGGTGGCCACGGGGCCGCGGCCGGTGTCGAGCTTGGCCTCGATCACCGCGCCCTCGGCGGCGCGGTCGGGGTTGGCGCGCAGCTCCAGCACCTCGGCCTGCAGCGCGATGGCTTCCAGCAGATTGTCGAGCCCGGCGCCGGTCTTGGCGGAGACCTCCACGTCCTGCACGTCGCCGGACATGGCCTCGACCACCACCTCGTGGCGCAGCAGGTCCTCGCGGACCTTCTGCGGGACGGCGCCCGGCTTGTCGACCTTGTTGATCGCCACGATCATCGGCACGCCGGCGGCCTTGGCGTGGTGGATCGCCTCCACCGTCTGCGGCATGACCGCGTCGTCGGCGGCGACCACCAGAACCACGATGTCCGTCACCTGCGCGCCGCGGGCGCGCATCGAGGTGAAGGCGGCGTGGCCGGGCGTGTCGAGAAAGGTGATCGGCGCGCCGGATTCGGTTTTGATCTGGTAGGCGCCGATATGCTGCGTGATGCCGCCGGCCTCGCCCGAGACCACGTTGGTCTTGCGGATCGCGTCGAGCAGCGAGGTCTTGCCGTGGTCGACATGGCCCATGATGGTCACGATCGGGGCGCGCGGCTGGAGGTTCTCCTCCGCGTCCTCGACGGTGTCGATGGCCTGTTCCACATCCGAATCCGACACGCGGACCACGGTATGTCCGAACTCCTCGACCACCAGGGTCGCGGTGTCGGCGTCCAGCGTGTCGTTGATGGTGACCATCATGCCGGACTTGAACAGCATCTTGACCACGTCCGCCGCCCGCTCGGTCATGCGGTTGGCGAGCTCCTGCACCGTGATCGCGTCGGGCACGTTGACCGAGCGCATCACCTTTTCGCGCGGCTCGCCGCGGCCGCCGGCCTGGCGCTTCTGACGCTCCTGCTTGCGGCGCATGGCGGCGAGCGAGCGGGTGCGCCCGCCGTCGTCGCCGGCGGTGGCGTGGGAGATGGTCAGCTTGCCCGAACGGCGACGCTCGTCGCCGCCGCGGCCGCGGCCGGGCTTCTTGTCGTCGGCCGGGGACGGGCCCGCGGTGCGCTTGGGCAGGGCGCGCATGGTGCGGTCCTTGCCCTCGCCGTCGGCGGGGGGCGGCCCGGCGGTCGGGTCGGCCTGCTGGATGCCCTGCGCGGCCTGTGCGGCGCGGGCGCGTTCGCGGTCCCGCTTCTCCGCCTCGGCCTTGCGCTTGGCCTCCTCCTCGGCGGCGAGACGCTCGGCCTCCTCGCGCTCGCGGCGGATCTGCTCCTCGGCCTCGCGGCGCTCCCGCTCCTCCTTTTCGGCGAGCAGGCGCTGGCGTTCGGCCTCGCGCTCCTTGGCCTCGGCCTCCTCCTTGGCGCGGCGGGCGCCTTCGTTGGCGCGGGCGAATTCGAGCGCCTTCTTGCGGCGCTCGTATTCCTCGGGGCTCAGGCTTTTCAGCACCGCGCCGCGGCCGGGCCGGCGGGCGGGCTTGGCGCCTTCGCCGCCGACGGGCGCGGCGGCGCGGGCCGCGGCCGCGGCCGGGTCGGCCTGACGCGGGGCCGG
>JAYZWL010000022.1:0-36929 GCA_036154955.1 Pseudomonadota bacterium
CGACCGCTGCGAGGTCTACGGCGGGTCGAGCAGCACGGTCTCGGCCGACACCTCCGGGCGATGCCTGTCCTTCGGGGCGGTGATCGCCGGCGCCGGGGAGGACTGCATCGACTACCGCTCGACCTGCGTCGGCGTCGAGGTCGCCTGCCTGGTCGGCTGGCCCACGGCGCGGCTCGTCTCCAACAACGCCAGCACCGGGCACGAGGCGGCGAAGATCCTGCGGGTGGGCGGAACCTACGAGGGCGGCTCGCGCACGATCCACGATATCAACGACGTGGCGTCCTACACCTTCTCCTGCACGATCCGGGACGCGGTGGACGGGGACGGCGCGCTCTACCGCATCGGCCTGTCCACCGGGCCGGACGCCACCGCCGGCTGGTATGGCGACGTGACCTTCGCGGGGACCTATTCCACGCAGATCGTCGTGGACGCCGGCGCCAGCGCGACCGGCATCGCCCCCGGCGATCCCTGGCCCTGGTGAGGCCGGGTCCGCGCCCCGCGCGGAACGGTCAGGGTTCGACCGCGCCCAGGCTCGGCCGCTCGCCCCGCGGGCGGCCGAACGCATCCGTCGGCGGCGCATAGCGCGGATCGGCGCTTCCGAAGGCCGGCCCGCCGGCTTCGGGACGGAAATCGCCCTCGCCGGGGCTGCGCAGCGCCAGGTTGGGATAGGGCGTCTGGGCGTTGCGCTCCACCACCGCCGGATGCGCGGGATCGGTCTTGATGTCGAAGCGCATCGCCAGGTTGTTCGCGACCACGCCGCCGGTGCTGGGCCGCCCGTCCTTGTGCGGGGTCAGCTTGACCCAGGGGAACTTGCCGGTTCCCCCGTCGGACCGCACCACCGTATTGTTGACGATGGTCACGTCGACCCCGCCATAGACCGCGATCCCGTGATAGGCGGAGACCTCCACCACGTTGTTGCGGATGGTCCAGTTCTGATAAATTCCGTCGAACAGACCGATCCCCTGCAGATGGCAGCGCAGCGGGTGGTCCTTCGGCCCGGTCCATTCGCGGATCACGTTGCTTTCCACCACCACGTCCCGGACCACGCCCTTGCCCGAGGCGCCCTTGTCGCCCCGGCTCCAGGACTGAAAGCCGTCGTCGTGGTTGTCGTTGAACTTGATGCAGTCCGACACGCGGTTGCCGCGAAAGACCGAGCCGTCGCCCAGCCCCCGCATCGCGTCGCCGGAGAAGCCCGCGATCACGTTGCCCTCCACCCGCGCGCGTTCGCCAAGCGTGGCGATGGCGAAATGCGTGGCGGTGAAGCGGCTGTCGAGCAGGGCGATGTCCCTGCCGCGAAGCTGCGCGCCGTTGCGCGGCGCGGCCCGCCAGTCCTCCAGGCTCCACGCGAGGTAGTTCTCCGCGTCCGGACGCGCGCGGACATCGAGGTCGCGCAGCGTGACGTCGCGGCTGCGCGCCCGGGTGGTGACCAGCGAGCTGGGCACGCCGTCGGCCCTCGGGCGGGTCGGCCAGACCTGAAGGCCGTGGATGTCGAGATTCTCGCCCCGCTCCACATAAATGCTCTGCACATGGACCGCGCCCGCCTCGGCCGGCGCGATCTCCACCGTCGCGCGGGCGCGGGCCGTGTCCAGCCGCAGGTCGCCATGCTCTCCGGGCAGCAGCAGGATGCGGCCGCCCTCCTGCGCGACGCCGCCGCCGTCGAAGGCCGCCTGGACCGAGGCGAAGGGCCGGTCGCGGCCGCCGTCCGGCGTGGCGTCGACCGCGGCCCCTTCCGGCGCGACGAAGACGTCCCGCGCCATGCCCGGGCTCGCGAACCCGAGCAGCGCGGTCGCCAGCAGCGCGGGGAAGAGGAGCGGCGGAAGTGGACGGCGCATCGCGGATCCTTGGATTCGGGCGGTTCGGGGCGGCGCAGGCGGTTCGGGCGCGGCGGCCGGGCCGGAGGCCGCCGCCGACGACGCCCCATATTACATGGGCCCGCCCGCGCGCAAATCAGCCCCGGGCGACGTCGCGCGTTTCGGGCGCGAAACCGCGCCGCATGCCCGCGCCGGGCGAAAGATGGTTCAGTCCGCCTCCGCCCGTCCGTCGCCGTCGTCGCGCCGCCCGACCGCCCGCGTCCCCCGACCACCCGCCTCGCCCGAACTTCCGCGTTCTCGGGCGGCGCCCATCCCGGGAACACCCCCAGATGCTCCGCACCTACCGAAAGATCTACGATCTGCTCAGCGGGCCGGAGCGCAGGCGATTCGGGCTGCTGCTCTTCGCCATCGTGTTCGCGGCCCTGTTCGAGGTCGGCGGCCTCGCCGGCATCATGCCGTTCCTCGCCGTGCTGTCGCGCCCCGAGCTGGTGGAGACGCAGCCGATCCTGGCCTGGCTCTACCGCGCCGGCGGGTTCGAAAGCCACATGGCCTTCGCCACCGCGCTCGGCCTGGCCCTGTTCGCGACGGTGCTGGCCGGCGTCGGCATCCGCATCGTCGCGATCTACTGGCTGACCCGGTTCAGCATGCTGCGCGGCTACACCATCGGCTCGCGGCTGCTTCAGGGCTATTTCGCCCAGCCTTACACGTGGTTCCTCGGCCGCCACACGGCGGAGCTGTCCAAGACCGTCCTCGCCGAGGTGGAGCGCACGGTGGGCAACACGCTTCTGCCCGCCCTGCGGCTGATCTCCGCCGCCACGGTCTCGGGCTGCATCGTGCTGCTGCTGCTGGCGGTGGAGCCCATGGTCGCCATCGGCGCCTTCGTGGTGCTCGGCGGGGCCTACGGCGCGATCTATCTGGGCCTGCGCGGGCTCCTGCTGCGGCTCGGCCACCGGCGGCTGGCGCTCAACAAGGCGCGGTTCCGCTCGGTGCACGAGGCGATGGGCGGCGCCAAGGAGGTGAAGTTCATGGGGCTGGAGCGCGTCTTCGTCGCGCGTTTCGGCGACGCCTCGCGGGAGATGTATCAGGTCCGCTCGCTCGAAGCCGTGCTCGGCCAGGCGCCCCGCTACATCATCGAGGGCGTGGCCTTCGGGGCCATGATCGTCGGCGTGCTGGTGATGATGAACGTCCGCGGCGGCGAGATGACCGACCTCGCCCCGCTGCTGGGCCTGATCGCCGTCGCCGTGGCGCGCCTGTTCCCGCAGCTTCAGCAGGTCTATCTCAACATCGCCACGCTGCGCGCCAACGCGGCCAATCTGGACCATGTGCGCGACGAGGTGATGGCGCTCGGCCAGGCCGAGCCGCCGGCCGCGGCGAAGGCGGGCGGCGACGAGCGTCTCTCCCCCAGGCGCAGCCTCGCGCTGGACGCGGTCCACTACGCCTATCCCGGCGCGGAGCGGACCGCGCTCCGGGGCCTGTCGCTGGAGATCCCGACCGGAACCAGCGTCGGCATCGTCGGCGGCACGGGCGCGGGCAAGACCACGGTGGTCGACCTGATCCTGGGCCTCCTGCGTCCCGACCAGGGCGCGATCCGGGTCGACGGCGAGGCGGTCGGCGACGACCGCATCCGCGCCTGGCAGCGCGCCCTGGGCTACGTGCCCCAGCAGATCTACCTCTCCGACGCCACGGTGGCCGAGAACATCGCCTTCGGGATCCCCGCCGACCGCATCGACCGCGCGGCGGTGGAGCGGGCGGCCCGGGTCGCGGCGCTGCACGACTTCGTGCTCTCCGAACTGCCCGACGGCTACGACACCGTGGTCGGCGACCGCGGCGCCCGGCTTTCGGGCGGGCAGCGCCAGCGCATCGGCATCGCCCGGGCGCTCTACCACGATCCCGACGTGCTGATCATGGACGAGGCGACCTCCGCGCTCGACAACCTGACCGAGAAGGCGGTGATGGAGGCGGTCTACAACATCGGCCGCGAAAAGACGGTCATTATGATCGCCCATCGCCTGAGCACGGTGAAGGATTGCGACGTGATCTATCTGCTGGAGCGCGGCGCGGTGGCGGCCTCGGGCGGCTACGACGCGCTCTTCGCCTCCTCCGCCGCCTTCCGGGCCATGGCCGAGGCGCGCTGACCGGGACGCGCCGAACGGGGACGCGTTGACCGGGACGGCCGGGGCGATCCGTCCCCGGCGCCCCCGCCCCCCGCCGCCGCGCCCCGGGCTTGACCCGGGGCCTCCCGGCGCCCCGCGCCCCGCCTCTCCCCCCCTCCCTCAAGTCCTGGCGCAAGTTCCGCGGCGCGGTTTCGCGCAAGCTCGCCCAAGGCGGCGGGAGACGCCGCCGGCCCCTCCCCCGTCCGCGGCCCCTCCCTCGTCGTCGGCGCCGCGCGCGGCGGCGCATCCGGGGCGGAACGACACGGGAGAACAGCATGACCGAGGCCCACGCGCTCCACGCGCCCTGCACCATGGGCGACCTTCTGCTGCGGGCGCTGGCCCGCGGCGGCGACGCCGCCGCCTTCGTGGAGCGGCGGCCCGATGCGACGCGCGGCGACCGGACCGCCAGCTACGCCGAAACCGCCGCCCGCCTGTCGCGGCTGATCCAGGCGCTGGAGGCGCGCGGCTTCGCGCGCGGCGACGTCATCGCCTGCCTCGGGGCCAATTCGCTCGACAGCTGGCTGGTCATCGCCGCGGGCTGGCTGATGGGGATCCGCACCACCAACCTGCACCCGATGGGCTCGGCCGAGGATCACGCCTTCATCATCCGCGACTGCGGGGCGAAGGCGCTGGTCTACGATCCCGCCAGGCACGCCGACCGCGGGCGGGCGATGATCGCCCAGGGCGTGCCCGCGCTGGCCCTCGGCCCCTCCGCCGACGCGCCCGACATCGTCGCCGAGGCGGCGGAGCGGGAGGCGCGGCCCCTCGTCTCCGCCGCCCGCGCCGCCGACCCGGCCTGGACCGTCTACACCGGCGGCACCACCGGCAAGCCCAAGGGCGTGCTGCACACCCATCGCAGCCTGGTGACCATGACCCTGACCGAACTGGCGGAGTGGGAGTGGCCGGCGCGCATCGTGTTCCTCGCCTGCACGCCGATCAGCCACGCCTCCGGCCCCTGCATCCTGCCGACCCTGCTGCGCGGCGGAACCGTGGTGCTGGAGGACGGCTTCGCCCCCGACCGCTTCTTCGACACGGTGCGCGCGCATGGCGTCACCGCCACCTTCCTCGTGCCCACCATGATCTACAAGCTGCTGGACCACGCGGCCGCGCATCCCGTGGGCCGCACCCCGCTGGAAACCGTGATCTACGGCGGCGCCCCCATCGCCCCCGCCCGCCTGACCGAGGCGCTCGCCGCCTTCGGCCCGGTGTTCATGCAGCTCTACGGCCAGTCCGAGGCCCCCAACACCATCTCCGTCCTGCGCAAGGCCGACCACGACCCGGTGCGGCTGCCCGGGCGCATGACCTCCTGCGGCCAGCCGGTCGGCGACAGCCGGGTGGCGCTGCTCGACCCCGAAGGGCGGGAGGTCGCCGCGGGCGAGATCGGCGAGATCTGCGTGCAGGGCCCCCTGGTGATGGAGGAATATCTCGGCCGCCCCGACGAGACCGCCAAGGCCTTCGCCCATGGCTGGCTGCATACCGGCGACCTCGCCCGCGCCGATGCGGACGGCTTCCTGCACATCGTCGGCCGGGCCAAGGACATGATCATCACCGGCGGCTTCAACATCTACCCGGCCGAGGTGGAGGACGCGCTCACCGCCCATCCCGCCGTCGCCGCCGCCGCGGTCATCGGCCTGCCCCACGCCACCTGGGGCGAGGCGGTCACCGCCGTCGTGGTCCTGCGCCCCGGCGCCCAGGCGACGGCGGAGGAGCTGACCGCCCTGGTCCGCCAGGCCAAGGGCCCGGTCGCCGCGCCGAAGCGGGTGGATTTCGCCGAGTCCCTGCCGGTGACCTCGCTGGGCAAACCCGACAAGAAGGCGCTGCGCGACGCCTACGCCGCCGCCGGACTGGAGGCCACCGCATGACCGCCTCCCCCGCGGGGCGTCTGGCGGGGCGTCTGGCGGGACGGCGCGCGCTGATCACCGGCGGCAGCCGCGGCATCGGCCTCGGCATCGCCCGCGCCTTCGCGGCCGAGGGCGCGTCCCTGGTCCTCGCCGCCACCGACCCCGCCAGGCTCGCCGCCGCGCGCGAGGCGCTCGCCGCCACCGGCGCCCAGGTCGACACCCGGGTCTGCGACGTCGCCGACCGCGCCGCCTGCTTCGCCCTGGTCGAGGACGCGCGCCGCGCGCTCGGCGGGCTCGACGTGCTGGTCAACTGCGCCGGCATCCACAAGGCCGGCCGGTTCCTCGACCACGCGCCCGAGGATTTCGCCCGCATCATGGCGGTCAACCTGCACGGGCCGGTCCACCTGATGCAGGCCGCCCTGCCCGGCATGATCGAGGCGGGATACGGCAAGGTGATCAACGTCGCCTCCACCGCCGGCAAATGGGCCTCGGTCAACCAGTCCGCCTACAACGCCTCCAAGCACGCGCTGGTCGGCCTCACCCGCTGCGTGGCGCTGGAAACGGGGCGCGGCGGGGTCTGCGTCAACGCCATCTGCCCCGGCATGGTCGACACCGACCTCGTCGACGACTTCCTGCCCGGCCACGCCGCCGCGACCGGCACGACGCCCGAGGCGGTGCGCGCCGGGCTCGAAGCCCGCATCGCGCTCGGCCGGTTCCTCAAGCCGCCGGAGATCGGGCATCTCGCGGTCTATCTCGCCTCCGCCGAATCCGACGGGATGACCGGCCAGTCGATCCTGCTCGACGGCGGCATGCTGTTCGTCTGACGCCGGAGCGCCGCCCATGCCCAGCCCCTCCCCCAGCCCCTCCCCCAATCCCTCCGCCCGCGCCTTCATCGTCGGCAGCCATTCCACCGCATTCGGCCGCTTTCCCGACCGCGGCTTCCCCGACCTGACGCGGGAGGCCGCGCTCGGCGCGCTCGCCGACGCGGGCGGGCTCGACGGCGGGGCGGTGGGCTCGGCCTGGTTCGGCAACGTGCTGATGGGCTTTTCCGGCCAGCATTCCACCCGCGGCCAGTTCTGCCTCGCGCCGCTGGTGGAGGAGGGGGCCCTGCGCCGCCGCCTCGCGGTCTGGAACGTGGAATCGGGCTGCGCCACCGGCTCCATGGCCCTGCACGGCGCGATGCGCGACGTGCTCTGCGGCGCGGCCGACATCTCGCTGGCGCTGGGGGTGGAGAAGACCTTCCGCCCCGACGCGACCCCGGCGGAGAACCTCGCCATGTTCTCCGCCGGCGAAAACGCGCTGGCCCCCGGCCGCACCGTGGCGGAATACGAGAAGCTCGCCGCGCAGGCCGGCCGGCCGCTGACCTTCGGCCCCGACCGCACGATGTTCATGGACACCTACGCCATGCAGGCCGCCTGGCACATGAAGGTCCACGGCACGACCCGCCGCCAGATCGCCGCCGCCGCCGCCAAGAGCCATTGCAACGGCGCGCTCAACCCGCTCGCCCAGTATCGGTTCGAGATGACGACGGACCAGGTGCTGGAGGACCGGGAGGTGAGCTGGCCCCTGACCCGCGCCATGTGCGCCCCGGTCGGCGACGGCGCCGCGGCGGCGCTGGTCTGCTCGGAAGCCGCGCTCGCCGCCCTGCCCGCCGCGGTCCGCGCCCGGGCGGTGGAGATCCGGGCCGCCGTCCTCGTCTCCGGCGCCTACCGCGCGCCCGGGGAGCCGAGCCTGGCGCGGGAGGCCGCGGACCGCGCCTATCGCCTCGCCGGGCTCGGGCCGCAGGACGTGGACCTCGCCGAGCTGCACGACGCCACCGCCTTCGGCGAGCTCTACAACTGCGAGATGATGCGCTTCTGCCCGATCGGCGAGGGCGGGGCCTTCGTCGGCGCCGGGGCCACGGCGCTCGACGGCGCGCTGCCGGTGAACACCTCCGGCGGGCTGATCTCCAAGGGCCACCCGGTCGGCGCCTCGGGCCTGTCGATGACCCATGAGATCGTCGTCCAGCTTCGCGGCGAGGCGGGCGCCCGCCAGGTCCGCGGCGCCCGCGTCGGCGCGGTGGAGAACGGCGGCGGCATCATGGGGCTGGAGGAGGCCGCCTGCGCCGTCACCCTGCTGGCCGCCCGCTGACCGGGAACGCGGCGCCAGCCCGGGCCGCCGGCACGGGGGGGCTGGGCGGAGGCGTCTGAGTTGGGCGTCCGGATGTGGCGCCGGACGGAGGCGTCCGAACCGGCGCGCCCGGACGGCGCCCCGACCGCCTCCCGCCCGGGTTCGGCCCCTCGCCCCGCAGCGCGCCCCGGGCTCGCCCCGCGGCCTCCCGCCGCCGCCCGCGCCCTGGGCTTGACCCGGGGCCTCCCGGCGCCGCCCCGCAGCGCGCCCCGGGCTTGACCCGGGACCTCCCGCCGCCGTCTCGCAGCGCGCCCCGGGCTTGACCCGGGGCCTCCCGGCGCCGCCCTGCGCGGGCCGCCGGATCCGCGCCCCGTCGCCTACCCGTCCCGCCGCCGCCCGTGCCGCCCCACCGGCAGCATCATCGGCTTGCCGGAGACGGGATCCTCGATCACCCGGCTCTCCAGCCCGAAGACCTCGCGCGCCATGGCCTCGGTCAGCACCTCCTCCGGCGGGCCCGCGGCATGGATGCGCCCGCCCGCCATCGCCACCAGCAGGTCGGCGTAGCGGGCCGCGAGGTTGAGGTCGTGCAGCACCATCACCACCGTCGTTCCCCGCGCCCGGTTCAGGTCGGCCAGCAGGTCCAGCACCTCGACCTGGTGGGCGATGTCCAGATAGGTCGTCGGCTCGTCCAGCAGCAGGATCTCGGTGCGCTGCGCCAGCGCCATCGCCAGCCAGGCCCGCTGCCGCTGCCCGCCCGACAGCGCGTCCACCGGCCGGTCGGCCAGCGCCGTCATCCCGGTCGCCTCCAGCGCCTCGGCCACCGCCGCGTCGTCCTCCCGGCTCCAGCGGGACAGCAGGCCGTGATGCGGGTGCCGCCCGCGGGAGGCGAGCTCGGCCACCGTCACCCCCTCCGGCGCCAGCGGCGACTGCGGCAGAAGCCCCATGCGCCGCGCCAACGCCCGCGCCGGCAACCGGCGGATATCCGCCCCGTCCAGCAGCGCCGCCCCGCCCGAGGGCGCCAGCAGCCGCGCCAGACAGCGCAGCAGGGTGGACTTGCCGCAGGCGTTGGCCCCGACGATGGCCGTGATCCGCCCCGGCGGCAGCGCGAGGTCGAGACCCGAGAGCACCGCGCGCTCCGCATATCCCGCGGCCAGGTCCCGCGCCTCCAGCGACGTGACGGTCATGCGACGCCTCCCCGGTCGGCCCGGATGATGAGATGGATGAGGAAGGGCGCCCCCAGCGCCCCGGTGACCACCCCGACCGGGTAGCGCATCGCCAGCAGGTGCTGGCCCACGAGGTCCGCGCCCAGCGTCAGCGCCGCGCCGACCAGCGCCGCGGGGATCAGCGGCGCCCGGCCCGCGCCGCCGAGGCGCATGGCGATCGGCCCCGACAGGAAGGCCACGAAGGCCACCGGCCCGGCCGCGGCCGTGGCCACCGCCACCAGCGCCACCGCGCAGGCGACCACCGTCGCCCGGGTCGCGGTCACCCGCACCCCCAGGGCCGCGGCGGCGTCGTCGCCCAGCCGCATCGCCTCCAGCCGCCCGGCGCTGGCGATCAGGGCGCCGCCGAACAGCGCCAGCGCCGCCGCCGTGGGCGCCGCCTGCGCCAGCGTCGCCCCGTTGACCGAACCGGTCATCCAGCGCAGCGCCTCCTGCAGCGTCCAGGACGGCGCGCGGGCCAGCACGTAGATCGTCACCGAATGCAGCATGGCCGACACCCCGATCCCGGTCAGGATCAGCCGCGCGCCCGCGCCGCCTCCGCCGCCCCCTCCCGCCCCCGGGCGCCAGGACAGCAGGAAGATCAGCGCCGCCACCCCCAGCCCCGCCGCCACCGCGAAGACGGAAACCGCCGTCCCGCTCCAGCCCAGGATCACGATGGCGAACACCGCCGCCGCCCCGGCGCCGGAGCTGATGCCGATGATGTCGGGGCTGGCCAGCGGGTTGCGCAGCAGGGTCTGGAAGGCGGCGCCGCCCAGCCCGAAGCTCGCCCCCGCCAGCGCCGCCAGCAGGGCGCGCGGCGCGCGCAGCTGGCGCACCGCAAAGCCCAGCGGGCCGTCCTCGCCGCCGGTCAGCGCCCGCCAGGCCTCGGCCGGGGCGCTCCATTGCGGGCCGAGGCAGAGCGCGACCAGCCCTCCCGCCAGAAGCAGCGCCGCCAGCGCCAGCGCCGTGCGCCGGCGGGCCCCGGCCCGGGCGCGGCGCAGCGCCGCCACCCGGTCCACCGCGGCGGCCGAAACGGCGGGCGAGACGGGGGGCGCGACGCCCATGTTCGCAGCCTCCACGCTCACAACCCCGCCGCCCGGCCGCGCCGCACGATCCACAGGAACATCGGCGCGCCCAGGAAGGCGGTGACCACGCCCACGTCCAGCTCGCTCGGCCGCGCCACCACCCGGCCCAGCACGTCGGCGCCGACCAGCAGCACCGCCCCGTTCAGGGCCGAGAACGGCAGCAGCCAGCGATGGTCCGGCCCCGCCAGCCGCCGGCAGACATGGGGCGCCGCCAGCCCGACGAAGCCGATCGGCCCGCACATCGCCGTCGCCGCCCCGCACAGCAGCACCGCCCCCAGCGCCGCCAGCGCCCGCGCCCGCGCCACCCGCGCGCCCAGCCCCGCCGCCGTCTCCTCGCCCAGCGCCAGCAGGTCGAGGTCCCGGGCCGAGGCGAGGCACAGCGCGAAGCCCGCCGCCAGGAAGGGCGCCGCCGGCGCGATCCCGTCCCAGGACGCGCCGCCCACGCCCCCGACCCGCCAGGCCTGCATGCCCCCCGCGATGTCGTTGCGCGGCAGCAGGATCGCCATGCACAGCGCCTCCGCCGCGATGGCCGTCGCCGCCCCGGCCAGCGCCAGCCGCAGGGGCGTCGCGCCCCCCCGGCCCAGCGAGCCCACCGCGTAGACGAACCCCGCCGCCAGCCCCGCGCCGAGGATCGCGGCCCACAGGAACGCCTCGACGGTCTCGATCCCGAACAGCGCCATCCCGGTCACCACCGCCAGCGCCGCGCCAGCGTTCACCCCCAGCAACCCCGGATCGGCCAGCGGGTTGCGGGTCACGCCCTGCATCACCGCCCCCGCCAGCCCCAGCGCGCCGCCGGCCAGCAGCGCCAGCGCGGTGCGCGGCGCGCGCAGCGAGACGACGGCCTGCGCCAGCGTCTCGGTCCGCCCCGCGAGCCCCGCGACGAGATCGGCCCAGCCCACCGCCCGCACCCCCAGCCCCAGCGACAGCGCCGCCGCGACGACCATCGCCACGACCATCGCCGCCAGCCAGAACAGCCGGACCCGGCGCGGCCGGCGCAACGCCTCCAGCGCCGCGGGAACGGGGGGCGCCGAAACAGGGGGCTCGGGCGTCATCCCGCCTTCCGCGCCGCGTCCGCCAGCCGGTCGGCGTAGCCGTCCAGCACCCAGGGGATCGACAGCGGCGTCGGGTTGGCCGCGGTCCCGGCCGGGCCGTTGGACAGCATCACCACCGCGTCGCGCGCCACCGCCGGCATCAGCCGCGTCACCGGGTTGGCGCGCAGCCGCTCCATCAGCGCCTCGCCGCCATAGGTCACCAGGATGTCCACGTCGGCGAAGGCGTCGATCCGCTCGACGCTGATCTCCCCGGCATAGCGTCCGCCGGTCTCCGCCGCGCGCACCGCCTCCGGCGCGCGAAGGCCCAGATCCGCCAGGAACCGCACCCGAGGGTCCTGCCCGGTGTAGAAACGGATCACGCTCAGGTCGCGGGCGTCCAGGTGGGTGACGAACATCGCGGTCCTGCCCGCCAGCTCCGGCCGGGAAGCGGCCGCGGCGGCGATGCGGGCGTCGAGCCCGGCCACCAGCGCCTCCCCCTCCGCCGCCCGGCCCATGCCGGCGGCGTTGAGGCGGATCATCTCCCGCCAGCCCGTCGCCCAGGGCCCGTCCCCCCAGGCCACGGTCGGCGCGATGGAGGACAGCGTGTCGTAGTCCCCCTGGCTCAGCCCCGAATAGGCGGCGAGGATCACGTCGGGGGTCGAGGCAGCCACCCGCTCGAAGTCGATGCCGTCGCCCTCGTCATAGAGGGTCGGCGCCGGCGCCCCCAGCTCCGCCAGCCGCGCCGCGGTCCAGGGCAGCAGGCCGTCGCCGTCGTCGTCGCCGAAATTGGCCCGCGCGAAGCCGACCGGGACCACGCCCAGCGCCAGCGGCGCCTCGTGATTGGCCCAGGCCACCGTCGCCACCCGGGAGGGGCGGCGCGGGATCACCGTGCGGCCGAGCCCGTGCTCCACCACGAAGGGCCCGTCCCCGTCCGAGGCCGCGGCCCGCAGCCGTCCGATGCCCGGCGCGGCCAGGGCCAGCCCCGCGCCCGCGCCCGCGCCCAGCATCAGGCCGCGTCGGGTGATGGAAAAGCGTGTCATGGCAAGGACTCCCAGGGCTGAGGATCGGTCTTCGGGACGCTCCGGCCTCTCAACTCGCCCCGCCTGCGTCAAGCGCCGCCTGGGCCGGCGAGGCCCCGGAAGCGGGGGCGCGACGCGATCCCCCGTGTATTCCGACAAAAACAGTAGGTAAATCCAATACGCGCCCGCCGCCATGCGGTAGGATCGCCGCCGCAAGCCACGGGGCGCCCCGGCCGTCGCAGGGCCGGGCGCCCGCCCGCGGAGCCGTCCGCCGGGCCGCGTCGAGGGGGGAAACCGTCGACCGCAGCAGCCGCGCGGCCGCCCGGGCCCTCCCGCCCGCGACCCGACCGCTTTCCCCGAACCCGCGCCCGGCGCGCCGACGGCGACGCCCGACCTTCTGCACGATGGACAAGACGAATGACCCCTGAGACCTCCGCCCTCCGGCGCCGGCCCCTTCCGCTCCGCGCCGGCGCCCGCCGCCGGCTGCTGACGGGCTGCGCGACGCTGGCGCTCGCCTCCGCCGCCGCTTTCGCGCTCGCCCCGTCCGCCGCGCGCGCCCAGACCGCCGACGCGCCCGCGCCCGAACCCGTGACCCTGCCCGAAACCGACCCCTCCGGCGAAACCTACCGCCTGTCCCCGATCCTGGTGGACAGCGGCGCCCCCGCCGACGACGACGCCGACAGCTTCGTCGCCCATGAGCTGTGGGTCGGCGGCAAGGTCGCGACCAGCCTGCTCGACACCCCCGCCTCCGTCTCCGTGGTCACCCAGGCCGAGATCGAGCGGCGCGACGCCGAGACGGTGGAGGAGGTGCTCTCCTACACCCCCGGCGTGATCACCGACTATTACGGCTCCGACGACCGCAACGACTATTTCCTGGTCCGCGGCTTCCAGGCCTCCACCTATCGCGACGGCCTGACGCTGGGCACCATGCGCGGCGTGCGCGAAGAGCCCTACGCCTTCGAGCGGGTGGAGATCATCAAGGGCTCCAACTCCACCCTGTTCGGCCCGGCAGAGCCCGGCGGGTCGATCAACTACGTGACCAAGACCCCGAAGTTCCGAAGCTTCGGCGAGGGCTACATCGCCGGCGGCTCCTTCGGGCAGAAGGAGCTGGGCTTCGACGTCGGCGACACCATCGACGAGGCCGGCACGCTCGCCTTCCGCGTCACCGGCAAGGTCAAGGAATCCGCGCTCGACTACGACAATTCCGACGACGACGAACGCTTCCTGATGGGCGGCCTGACCTGGGCCCCGACCTCCGCCACCTCGCTGACCGTGGTGGTGGACCATCTCGACCGCGACGGCACCCCCAACAGCGGCGGCTACCCGCTGGACCGCACCTACGACCGCGACGACTTCTTCGGCGAGCCCGACTTCAACTACCACGACGTGGAGCGCACCACCGCCTCCGCCATGCTGGAGCACGATTTCGGCGGCGGTCTCTCGCTGCGCTCCAGCCTGCGCTATTCGGACCTGGAGGACGATTTCGGCTACGTCTACCTCTTCGACTACGCCGGCCGCCCCGGGACTGTGGTGGACCGCTACTATTTCGGCTCCGACGCCACGGCGCAGGAGCTGATCGGCAACGTCATCGGCCAGTATGACGTAAGCTTCGGGACCGTCGACAGCTCCACCCTGGTCGGGGCGGAATATCGCGACGCCTCCACCACCTCGTCCTCCTTCTACGGGACCTGGACCCAGATCGACCTGGCCAACCCGGTGTTCACCGGCGCGCCCACCGGCTACGCGCCCTATACCGAGACCAACAACGACCACACCACCACGTCGCTGTTCCTCCAGCAGAACCTGTCCTTCTACGACCGGGTGATCGTCACCGGCGGCGTGCGCCACGACTGGCTGGAGCTGGAGAGCGCGGGCGTGAACTCCGGCACGGCCTTCGACGACTCCGACAGCTTCTCGGAAACCTCGTTCCGCGGCGCCGTCACCTGGAAGGTCACCGACGACATCTCCACCTACGCCTCCTACGTGGAGTCGGTCGCCACCCCCTCCATCGGGGTCGAGCCGGAGCGGGGCGAGCAGTATGAGATCGGGGCCAAGTGGCGCCCCTCGGGCATCAACGCCCTGTTCTCCGCCTCGATCTTCGACCTGACCAAGCGCGACATCACCATCGCCGTGGTGCAGGGCGACGGCTCCATCACCCGGCAGACGGTGGGCGAGACCCGCGCCCGCGGCCTGGAGCTGGAGGGCAAGGCCGAGATCACCGAGTCCTTCAGCCTGCTGGCCGGCTACACCTACCTGGACACCGAGATCCTGAAGTCCGACCCGGTCCGCGGCGTGGATGTGGAGGGCAACCGGTTCGCCTCCACCCCCAACCACATGGCCTCGGTCTGGGCGAACTACACGGTGAAGGGGACGGGCGGCTTCGGCGACATGAGCTTCGGGCTCGGCGCGCGCTACACCGGCTCCTATTACTTCAACCAGCAGAACGACAGCGGCCAGGCCGACGACGCGGTGCTGTTCGACCTGTCCTTCGGCTACCAGCTGACCGAGAACGCCGAATTCCGGCTCAACGTCACCAACCTGCTGGATGAGCAGCACGTCGTGGGCAGCGGCACCGCCGACTACTACAACCCCGGCCGGCGCATCACCGCCTCGCTGCGCTACGTCTGGTAAGGCGTTCCCCCGCCCGCCTCTCTCCCCGCCTCTCTCCCCGCGCCGCCCGCGCGGTCAGCCGGGGGAGGGCGGCGGCAAGGCGGTTCCGGCGCCCCGCCGGGACCGTCGCCAGGCGGCGGGGGTCTCCCCCTCCACCTGCCGGAAGGCCCGGGTCAGGTGGGCCTGGTCCGAATAGCCCAGCCGCTGCGCGATGTCGGAGATGTCCAGCACGCCCTCGTCCAGCAGGGTCTTGGCCAGCCCGATCCGCCGCCGGGCCTGCCATTGCAGCGGCGTCATGCCGGTGGTGGCCTTGAACACGTGGGAGAACCAGCTCTCCGACAGGCCCACGGCCTCCGCCAGCTCCGCCACCGACAGCCGCCGCCCGCCGCCCGCCTCGAACCGGGCCGCCACCTTGCGAAGCTGGGCGCGGGTCAGCCGCCCTTCCGCCCGCGCCGCCCGCCCGGAACCGAGGTCCAGCACCCCGGCCAGCAGCGCCGCGGCGAGGCTTTCGGCGTAAAGGTCATGGCGGGCCGGCGTCTCGATCTCCGCCACCAGCAGCCGGCCCAGCGGCTCCAGCGCCGCCATCGCCCCCGGCGCCGCCTCCGCCGGCCGGCGCAGCGCCTCGGCCGCGGCGGCGCGGCCCAGCGAGGGCGCCAGCGTCTTCAACGCCTTGCCCGCGTCCATGTGCAGGTCGAGATGCGAGAATTGCAGCGACCGCGCGAAGGAGGTCCATAGCGGCCGTCCCGCCGGCACGAAGATCGCCCGCGCCATCGGCCGCCCCGCCCAGGGCGGCGTCTCCTCCCGGTCGGTGACCCGGATCGAGGCGACGTCATCGAAGAACAGGCTGATCCGGGGGTTGGCCGACAGGTAGTAGCCCCGCGCGCCCGCGTCGCCCTCCGCCTCCCAGAACGCCGCGATCAGCCCGTCCAGCCCCCGCCAGCGCAGCGGCGCGGTGGGGCGGATGCCCTCGGTGCGGCCGGTGAACTGGTGATGATAGCTCATGGGACGGCGAGCCTCGCGCAGGGTCGGGCGGATCGGGAAGGAGAGGGCGCGGGGCTGGCGCGGCCCCGGCCGCGGCCTGCCCCGTCGGCGGCCATGGCGGAGGCGGCGACGACGGCGGCGGGCGCGGCCCGGCGACGCTGGCGGGCGCTTCTGCGTTCAGTAGGCGCTTTTCGCCGCCGATGGCAAGCGAGCGGGGGGTCGCGCCGCCCGTCCCCTCCCCCTCCCCGTCTCCGGCGCCGCCCCCGCGTCCCCTCCCCTCCCGCCGCACGGTCTGCCACGCCGCCGTTCTCCGCGACGCCCTTCGCGAAGACGCGGGTCAGACCTCGATCAGCCGCTCCGCCTCCTCCCGCGCCAGCGCCATCAGCGGGGCCACCGCCGGGTTGCCCGAGCGCCGCGGCGCCTGCAGCACCACCGCGAGGCGGGGCGAGAACAGCACCGGCCGCGTCTGCACCCCCGGAATCGGGTCGTCGCAGATCGAGCCGGGCACCAGCGCCACCCCCAGCCCCGCCGCCACCATGCGCAGGATCGTGTGCTGCAACCGCGGCTCCAGCACCACCCGCGGGGCATGGCCGCCGTCCTTGACGCACCACCGCTCGATCGCCGCGCGCAGGGGCGCCACCACCGAGGCCGGGGCCGCGATCAGCGCCTCCCCCGCCGGAAGGGGCGGGTGGACCACCCGCTGCGCCGCCAGCGGATGCCCCTCGGGACAGGCCAGCTGCAGCGTGTCGTGCAGCAGCAGCACCGTCTCCAGCGCCGGATCGTCCTCGCCGCGGAAGGTGACGGCGGCGTCCAGCTCGCCCGAGCGCAGCCTCGCCGCGATCTCTCCCGGCGTCGTCTCCTCCAGGTGCAGGCGCACATCGGGCCGCGCCTCGGCGAAGCGGCGGACGAGCTGGGGCACCAGCCGGTGCGCGGCGTGCATCATGAAGCCGAGCCGCAGCTCCCCCTTCTCGCCCATCGCCACCAGCCGCGCGTCCCGGCAGGCGGCGTCGAAGCGGGCGAGCACGTCGCGCGAATCGGCCAGGAACCGCGCCCCGGCCGGGGTCAGCGCCGCGTTGCGGGAGGTCCGCTCCACCAGCTTCGCGCCGAGGTCGCGCTCCAGCTCCGCGATGCGGCGGGAGAAGGCGGGCTGGCTCATGTTGGCACGCTCGGCGGCGCGGGTGAAATGCAGCGTCTCGCCCAGCGCCACGAACCATCTCATCTGGCGGGTGTCCATCTATCCATGCGCTCCGTGCATTGATCCTCGCCGAAACCCGCATTGGAGGGTATTGATCCCGGCGCGTATAGTCACCCCGGATCCACCCTGACGAGGCGTCGGCCCCCGATGATTTCCCACCTGTTCGTCGTCGCGCCGATCTTCTCCCTCATCCTCGCGGGGTGGATCGCCCGCCGCACCGGCTGGCTCGGCCCCGCCGCGACGCGGGAGGTCAACCGGCTTGTGGTCTATCTCGCCCTGCCGGCGCTGCTGTTCGACATCATGGCGGGCGCGGAGCTGTCGGAGATCTGGCAGCCGCGCTTCATGCTGGCCTTCGGGGCGGGCTGCGCGGCCGTGTTCTGCTTCACGCTGGCCCTGCGCATGGGCCAGGGGCGGGGGCTGGCGGACGCGGCCATCGACGGGCTGAACGCCAGCTACGCCAACACCGGGTTCATGGGCTTTCCGCTGGTTCTGGCGGTGGTGGGCGAGACCGGGATGGGCCCGACGCTTGTGGCGACGATCCTGACCGTCTCGGTCCTGTTCGCGGTGGCGATCGTGCTGATCGAATGCGGGGCGCAGGCCGGGGCGCGGCCGCATCTCGTCGCCCTGCGCACCGCGAAATCGCTGGTGAAGAACCCGCTGCTGATCGCCCCCGCGCTGGGCGCCGTGGCGCTGGCCGCGGGCTTTCACCCCCCCGCGCCGATGGAGCGGTTCCTGGACCTGCTGGGCGGCGCCGCCTCGCCCTGCGCGTTGATCGCGCTGGGACTTTTCCTGGCGGGAGAGAGCGAGCGGGCCGAGGCCGCGCCCGCCGGCTCCGCCGTCGCCGGGGCTCTGGTGGCGCTGAAGCTGGTGGCGCATCCGGCCGCGACCTGGGTGATCGCCGGCCCGCTGATGGGCCTCCCGGCGCCGCTGGTGCATCTGGCGGTTCTGCTGGCCGCTTTGCCCACCGGGACCGGGCCGTTCATGCTGGCCGAGTTCTACGGGCGCGAGGCGCGGCTGACCTCCCGCGTGGTGCTGGCCACCACGGCGCTGTCGGTGGTGACGCTGACGGTCTATCTCGCGGTCTCCGCCCCGACTCTTTGAGCCGACGCTTTGAACCGACGCGCTCCGCCCCCTCGGCGCGCGCGCGGGCGGGCGGGGCGCGCCCCGGGCCTGACCCGGGGCCTCCCGCCCTCGGGCCCTGCGCAGACGGCGGGCGTCGCGAGGCGCCGGGTCAGGCCCGGGGCGCCATGTCCCTGCAGCGGGCGCCCGGGGGCGCGCTCTGTCCTATCCGCTTGCAATCCCTCGGGCGCGCGCTTATGTCCATATTTGGACATAACGTCCGGATACGGAGCGACCGACCATGCGCCTCGCCCTCGCCCGCCCCGCCGGCGCCTTCCCCGACTTCCGCCGCATCGGCCCCGCCGACCGCGCCCGGGTCAGCGGCCCGGGCCTGCGCGCCTTCCGCGCCATCGCCGACGCCTGGGGGCTGAGCGAGCGCCAGCGCATCGCCCTGCTGGGGGAGCCCGCCCGCTCCACCTACCACCAGTGGATGCGCAAGGCGCAGGCGGGGGAGGCGGTGACGCTGCCGCTGGACGCGCTGCTGCGCATCTCGGGCGTGCTGGGAGTGCGCAAGGCGCTGACGGTGCTGTTCGCGGACCCGGCGCAGGGGCTCGCCTGGCTGACCGGCCCGCATCGCGGCACGGTGTTCCAGGGCGCGGCGCCGCTGACCTTCATGGAGGACGGGGCGCTGGACGGCATCCTGACCGTGCGCCGTTATCTGGACGCCTGGCGGGGCGGCCATCCCGGGCAGGGACCGGCCGGGATCGCGCCGGTGACCGAAGCCGATCTGGTCTGGGCCTGAGCCGATGAGCCCGCCCCAAGCCGATCCCGAGGCGCCGGCGCCCGGGCCGGAAACCGCCCCCGCGCCCTCCTCCGCCCCCGACCCGGCCGGGTTCCCCGCGACCCCGGCGCCGGCGGAGACCTCGCGCCTGATCCCCTCCCGCTTCCCGCCCGTGGCGGCGTTCGAGGACGCGGCCTCGGCCGAGGATCTCGACGCGGTGTTCGAGCTGGAGGGATGGACCAACGACCGCCTCTCCGCCCCCCGGCTGGCGCAGCTGGCGCGGGAGGAGTGGGTCTACGGCCGGCCCAACGCCTCGGTGGTGATGGCGGCGTTCCTGCATGGCTCGCCCTCCGAGCTGCGGTTCTCGGGGCAGGAGCTGGGGGCGTGGTATGCGTCGACCGACGCGATCACGGCGGTGCTGGAGGTGGCGAACGGGCTGCGGGCCGAGATCGCGCGCTCCGCCCTGCCCCGCATCACCCAGGTCCACCGGCGCTATGCGGCGCGGCTGGCGGGGGACTATGCGGACATCCGCGGGCGGGCGCCCGAGTGCCACGACCCGGACCCGGCGAGCTATCCGGCCGGGCAGGCGCTGGGGCGGCGGGTGCGGGACGAGGGGCCGGGCTCGGGCCTGTCCGGCATCCGCTATGACAGCGTGCGACGGCCGGGGCATGACAACTGGGTCTGCTTCCGCCCCCGCGACGTGCGCGACGTGACCCAGGCCGAGCATCTGGAGATCGACGTCCCCGCCGCCGGCAAGGTGGTGGTGCGCAGGCTGTCCTGAGGGCGGTCTCTCCCCGCGCGGGACGCCCGGAGGCCGCCTGCGGCCGGAGATGGGGGCGTGCCCCGAAGGGGCGCCGGGTGGTTGGGCGGTCCGGGCCCCGGGCCTCCCGCGGCCGTGACCGGCGCCGGACTGACCTGGCGGCGGCCGCGTGCTAGGCTTCGGCCCGAACCGGAGGAGATCCGCCATGCAAGACGCAGCCCCCATCCCAGAACCGACCGCCCCCGCCGACGCTGGAGTCGAGCCCGTGCGGGTCGACATCGTCTCCGACGTCGTGTGCCCGTGGTGCGTGATCGGCTGGCGGCAGCTCGCCGCCGCCTCCGCCGCCACCGGCATCCCGCTCGCGGTGCGCTGGCATCCGTTCGAGCTCAACCCCGACATGCCCGAAGAGGGGGAGAACCTGCGCGATCACGTGGCCCGCAAATACGGCGCCTCGGCCGAATCCTCCCGCAAGGCGCGGGACCGGATGACCGAGATCGGCGCGGCGCTGGGCTTCGCCTTCGGCTATTCGGACGAAACCCGGATGCGCAACACCTTCCGCGCCCATCAGCTGATCGACTGGGCGGAGACGCAGGGCCGCGCGCATGAGACCAAGCAGGCCCTGTTCGAGGCCTTCTTCACCCGCGGCGAGGACGTGTCGGACGCCGACGTGCTGGCCGGCGTGGCGGCGCGGGTCGGGCTGGATCCGGACGCGGCGCGGGAGATGCTGGCGACGGGCGAGCGCGGCCCGCGGGTGCGGGCGCATCAGACCGAGTGGCTGGAGCGCGGGATCCGGGCCGTGCCCTCGATGATCTTCGAGGGCCGCCGCCTGGTCCCCGGCGCGCAGGGGGAGGAGAGCTACGCCGTGCTGCTGCGCCGCTACGCCGAGGCGAAGGCGGCGGCGCGGGAGGAGGCCGGCGCGCCGCAGGGCTGACGGCCCGCCCGGCCGGCCCTTTCGCCGACCGCGACGCAAGCGGCGCCCCGGGCCTGACCCGGGGCCTCTTCCGCACGGGCCGACGCGCGAGCGGCGGGGGCGCGAGGCCCCGGATCAGGTCCGGGGCGCGCGGTCGGGACCGGGCGGTCTCGGCCAACGCGCCGCAAGACGCGCCCCGGGCTTGACCCGGGGCCTCTTCCGCACGGGCCGTCGCGCGAGCGGCGGGGGCGCGAGGCCCCGGATCAGGTCCGGGGCGCATGCGGGGGGCGGGGGATCAGAGGATGACGCGGGGTTCGGGCAGGCCGCGGGCCCCGACCTCGACGGCGTAGACGAGGCCGGCGCCGGCATGGGCGGGGTCGGCGAGGTCCAGCCCCTCCTGCGCCGTGGTGACGAAGAGGGTGGCGAGGTCCTCGCCCCCGAAGGCGGGGCAGGAGACGTTGGCGGCAGGGACGGCCGGGCCCGCGGTCATCCGCCCGTCCGGCGCGACCGACGCCACCCGGCCCGCGCCCCAGAGGGCCAGCCACATGGTCCCCGCTGCGTCGATCACCGCCCCGTCCGGGTTCAGCCCGGCGGCGGCGAGGTCGAGGAACGGCTCGGGTTCGCCCGCCGGCCACCCCTCCGCCCCCAGCCGCTGGCGCCAGACCATCCGCCGGGCGGTGTCGGCGAAATGCGCGAAGCCGCCGTCGGGGGAGAAGCAGATGGCGTTGGGGATGGTGATCCCGGCGTGCAGGCGGCGCAGCTCGCCACGGTGGTAACGGTGGATCGCCCCGGCGCCCTTTTCCGCCCGCTTGCCCATGGTCCCGATCCAGAACCCGCCCCAGGGGTCGGCGCGGCCGTCGTTGGAGCGGGTGGCGGGGTCGTCCGCCTCCAGCGGCGCGACCGGCTCCACGGCGCCCGACGCGAGATCGAGCAGGCTCAGCTCCCGTTCCCCCGCCACCAGCAGCCGGTCCCGGTCGACCCAGCCCGCCGCGGAGACATGGCCCGGGAACCCCCATTCCAGCGGGCCGGAGGCGTCCGACGAGCGCAGGACGTTCCCGAGAATGTCGAACCAGAACAGCTGCCCGCGCTCCGGATGCCAGAGCGGACCCTCGCCCAGATGGCAGGGGCGCGGGTCGTGGATCCGGGCGGGGATGCGGGCGGCGCTCGGCTCGGTCATGGCGGGGTCATCCGGTGGGCGGGGTCATCCGGCGGACGGGGCCTCGGCGGCGGGCCACAGGGCGGCATGGGCGGCGCGCAGCCCGTCGAGCGTCGCCTCCGCCGGGTCGAGGCGGGAGAGGAACACGCCCTGCGCCTCCAGCGCCGCCGCGTAGCCCGCGGTCGGCCCGGGGGCGCCGATCAGCGCCACCTCGCGCCCCAGCCACCAGGGCCGGGAGGCCGCCAGCTCCAGCCCGATCAGCAGCCCCGACAGCCGGGCGCGGGCGCGGGCGGGGGCGAGGTCGTGCAGCAGGTGCTCGGCGCGCAGGGCGAAGAGCGAGGCGGCCGCGGCCTCGGGCCGGGACATGGCGGCGTCGAGCGCCTCGGCGAAATCCTCCCCGGCGGAAGCGTGCCCGCCCTCCTCCGCCAGCCCGTGGCGCAGGATCGAGGCGGAGGAGAGCAGGGCGAAAAGCTCCCCGGTCATGAAGCTGCGGAAGGAGACGACCTCCTCGGCGCTGACATGGGCCCATTTGGTATGCGTGCCCGGCAGGCAGACCACCCCGTCGAAGCGGGGGCGGCGGGCGATCAGGCCGGCGATCTGGGTTTCCTCCCCGCGCATCACGTCGGCGGGCTTCGCCTGGCTCAGCCCCGGCAGGATGCGGACCGAGAGCCGGGGGCCCGCGTCGGGCGAGGCGGCGCGGGCGGGGTCGAGGGGGGCGCAGGGGACGGGAAGATAGGGCGCCTCGACCCAGCCGGTCCGGGCGCCGGCCATGCCGCAGATCACGGTGGGAACCGGGTCGGAGAGGCCGCCGGGCAGCCCCTCGGGCGGCAGCCAGTCGCCGACCAGCTTCAGCAGCGCGGGGGCGAAGGCGTCGGGGGAGGCGAGGCCGCCCATGCCGTCCGCCGACGCGGCCTCCGCCATGACCCGCCCGTCCGCGTCCATCGCCCAGGCGCGGAGGTTGGAGGTCCCCCAGTCCACGGCGATCCAGTCGGGGCCGGCCCGGTCGGCGCGCGATCCGCTCATGCGTTCTCCCTCGCTTGCTCGGCGTCAGTGGCTGTCCCGCGGCACGGGGGCGCCCCGGCATCCCTTGAGGAAGTCGAAATCCGCCCCGGTGTCGGCGCCCTGCACATGGTCGTGGAACAGCCGCGCATAGCCGCCGGACGGCGGCTCGACCGGGGTTTTCCATGCCGCGAGCCGCGCCGCAAGCTCGGCCGCGTCCACCTCCAGCACCAGGGTGCGGGCGGGGACGTCGAGCGCGATCATGTCGCCGCTGCGCACCACCGCCAGCGGGCCGCCGCGAGCGGCTTCGGGCGCCGCGTGCAGGACCACGGTGCCGTAGGCGGTGCCCGACATGCGCGCGTCGGAGATCCGGACCATGTCGGTGATGCCCTTGCGCAGCACCTTGGGGGGCAGGCCCATGTTGCCGACCTCCGGCATTCCCGGATAGCCGCGGGGGCCGCAATTGCGCAGGACCATGACGCAGGTCTCGTCGATATCGAGATCCTCGTCCTCGATCCGGGCCTTGTAGTCGTCGATATCCTCGAAGACGACGGCCCGGCCCCGGTGGACCATCAGATGGGGCGAGGCGGCGGACGGCTTCAACACCGCGCCGTCGGGGGCGAGGTTGCCGCGCAGGACCGCGATGCCCCCCTGCGCGGTCAGGGCGCGGGATGCCGGGCGGATCACGTCCTCGTTCCAGTTGCGGGCGTCCTTCACCTCCTCCCAGACCGGGCCGCCGGAGACGGTCAGCGCCTCGCGGTTCAAAAGCCCCGCCTCGCCCAGCATCCGCATCACCACCGGCAGGCCGCCGGCGTAGAAGAACTCCTCCATCAGGTATTCGCCCGAGGGCATCAGGTTGACGAGTGTGGGCACGTCGCGGCCCAGCCGGTCCCAGTCGGCCAGCCCGAGGTCCAGCCCGACCCGCCCGGCGATGGCGAGCAGGTGGATCACCGCGTTGGTCGAGCCGCCGATGGCCCCGTTGGCGCGGATGGCGTTCTCGAAGGCCTGCGGGGTCAGGATGTGGGAGGGGCGCAGGTCGTCCTTGACCATCTGCACGATGCGCCGCCCGGTGAGATGCGCCATCACCCGCCGCCGGCTGTCCACCGCCGGGATCGCGGCGTTGCCCGACAGCGCCATGCCCAGCGCCTCGGCCATGCTGGCCATGGTGGAGGCGGTGCCCATGGTGTTGCAGGAGCCGGGGGAGCGGGACATGGCGGATTCGGCGTCGAGGAAGTCCTCCCGGCTCATCTTTCCGGCCTTGATATCCTCCGACATGCGCCACAGCGCGGTGCCCGAGCCCACCCGCTCCCCCCGGAACCAGCCGTTGAGCATCGGCCCGCCGGAGACGAGGATGGCGGGGATGTCGACGGAGGCCGCGCCCATCAGCAGCGCCGGCGTTGTCTTGTCGCAACCCGCCAGCAGCACCACGCCGTCGAGCGGGTTGGCGCGCAGGGCCTCCTCCACGTCCATGGCGGCGAGGTTGCGATACATCATCGCCGTGGGGCGCAGCGAGCTTTCGCCGGGGGAGAAGACGGGGAATTCGACGGGCAGGCCGCCGGCCTCGTAGATGCCGTGGCGCACCCGCTCGGCCAGGTCGCGGAGATGGGCGTTGCAGGGGGTGAGCTGGGACCAGGTGTTGCAGATGCCCACGACCGGGCGGCCGTCGAACAGGTCCGCGGGCAGGCCCTGATTCTTCATCCAGGAGCGGTGGTAGATGTGATCGCGGGAGGTCGAGCCGAACCATTCGGTCGAGCGCAGCTTGCGCGGCCAGGCCGCGGGCTTGAAAGCGGTCATACCCAGCCCCCATCCACGATGAAGTTCTGCGCCGTGCACATGGCGGACGCGTCGGAGGCGAGGAACAGCGCCATGGACGCGATATGGGCGGGCAGCAGCGGGCCGGGCAGGCATTGGGAGCGAGCGATCTGCTCGCGCGCCGCGTCGTCGACCCACAGGCGAAGCTGCTTCTCGGTCATCACCCAGCCCGGGACCAGCGTGTTGACCCGGATCCGGTCGCGCCCGAGATCGCGGGCGAGGGAGCGGGTCAGCCCGTGGGTCGCGGCCTTGCAGGTGGCGTAGACCGGGTAGCCGCCGCCGGCCATCATCCAGGAGATCGAGCCGAAATTCACGATCGCCCCGCCGCCCGCGCCCCGCATCATCGGGGCGACGGCCTGGGCGGCGACGAAGGCGTGCTTGAGGTTGACGGCCACGATGCGGTCGAAGCGGTCGGGGCTGACTTCGCCGACCCCGTGGCGCTGGTCGTCGGCGGCGTTGTTGAGCAGGGCGGTGACCGGGCCGTGCGCCTCCGCCGCCGCGCGGATCGCGGCCTGCCAGGCGGCGGCGTCGGTGATGTCGACGGCGGCGAAGCGGACGGTCGCGCCCGTCCCGGCCAGTTCCGCGGCCAGCGCCTCGCCGGCCTCGCGGGCGATGTCCGCGCAGGCCACGCGCGCGCCCTGGGCGGCGAAGGCGCGGGTCAGCGCCTCGCCGATGCCGGTGGCGCCGCCGGAGATCAGGACCGAACGGCCGGCGAGGTCGGGATAGACCGCTTCCATCACAGGGCCCTCGCGGCGACGGGCGCGGCCCCTGCGGGCGCCACGGCCAGCGGATTGCGCAGGGGCAGGCCGAATTCGGGGGCGGCGATTTCGAACACGTCGCCGGGCCGGGTCTCGAACCCGTCCGAGAAGCTCAGGGTCGCCGTGCCGAACATGTGGACATGCACGTCCCCGGGCCGGCGGAAGAGGTCGTATTTGAAGTGATGCGCCTCCAGGTTGGCGAGGCTGTGGGACATGTTGGCCTCGCCCGAGAGGAACGGCTTCTCCCAGACCGTCGCGCCGTCGCGCAGGATGCGGGAGGCGCCCTCGACGCTCTCGGGCAGGGGGCCGACGCGCAGTTCGGGGCCGAAGGCGGCGGGGCGCAGCTTGGAATGGGCGAGGTAGAGGTAATTGATCCGCTCGGTCACGTGGTCCGAGAACTCGTTGGCGAGGCAGAAGCCAAGCCGGAAGGGCGTGCCGTCCGGGCCGATCAGGTAGATCCCGGCGATCTCCGGCTCCTCGCCGCCGTCGAGCGCGAAGGCGGGGGAGGTCAGGGGCGCGCCGGGCGCGACGGCGGCGGCGCCGGTCCCCTTCCAGAACCATTCGGGCTGCACCCCGGCCTCACCGGGCGCGGGGCGGCCGCCGTCGAGGCCCATGCGGAACATCTTCATGGAGTCGGAGAGGCTCTCCTCCCCCTCGGCCGCGGCCTTGGCGTGCATGGCGTCGCGGGCGGAGGCGGAGCCCAGATGCGTCAGCCCGGTGCCGGTCAGCATCATATGCGCGGGGTCGGGATGGCGGAGGGGGATGTCCACCCGCCCGGCGGCGAGCAGGGCGGGAAGGTCCACCGGGTCGCCCTCGCCGCGACGGCCGACGATCTCGGCTAGGCCCGCGCCCACGGCGATGGCGTCCTGCGCCAGTTCCAGCACCGTGTCGGCGCCGGGGACGAGGCGCGCGTCCTCGCCCTCGCGCCGGACCACGCCGCCGCCCTTGAGTTGGGAAAGATGCATGTCAGCCCGCCTTGTTCCGGTTGTAGACGTCGAAGATCACGGCGGCGAGCAGCACCAGCCCCTTGATCACCTGCTGGTAGTCGATGCCGACGCCGAGCAGCGACATGCCGTTGTTCATCACGCCCATGATGAAGGCCCCGACCACGGCGCCGATGATCTTGCCGACCCCGCCGGACATGGAGGCGCCGCCGATGAACACCGCCGCGATCACGTCGAGTTCGAAGCTCACCCCCGCCTTGGGGGTGGCGGTGTTGAGGCGGGCCGCGAAGATCAGCCCGGCCAGCGCCGCCAGCATCCCCATGTTGCAGAAGGTCAGGAAGGTCAGCCGCTCGGCGTTGATGCCCGACAGCTTCGCCGCCTTGTAGTTGCCGCCGATGGCGTAGATGCGCCGCCCGACGACGGTGGAGTTCATCAGGAAGGTGTAGGCGCAGATCAGGGCGGCCATGGTGATCAGCACGTTGGGCAGGCCCCGATAGGTGGCGAGCAGCCAGGCCACGTAGACCATCGCCGCCGCCACCAGCCCGTTCTTGGCGAAGAAGAAGGCCAGCGGCTCGTCCTCGATCCCGTAGCGCACGCGGCGTCCGCGGGCCCGCGCCGCCATCCACACGATCGCCGCCGCCCCCGCCGCGCCGAGCAGGGCCGCGGTCCAGTTCGGGCGGCCTTCGGTGAACACGTCGCCCACGAAGCCGGTGGAGAGCTGCTGGAAACTGGGGGGGAAGGGGCCGACGGACTGCCCCTCCAGCAACCAAAGGGTCAGGCCGCGGAAGACGAGCATCCCGGCCAGCGTGACGATGAAGGAGGGGATCTTCCAGTAGGCGATCCAGTAGCCCTGCGCCGCGCCGATGACGATGCCGGCGATCAGGCAGACCGGGACCACGACGAAGGTCGGCCAGCCCCAATGCACCACCATCACCGCCGCCAGCCCGCCGACGAAGGCCACCACCGAGCCGACCGACAGGTCGATATGCCCGGCGACGATGACCAGCAGCATCCCCAGCGCCATGATGATGATGTAGCTGTTCTGCAGGAACAGGTTGGTGAGGTTGACCGGCCGCATCAGCGTGCCGTCGGTGGCCGCCTGGAAGAACAGCATGATGGCGAACAGCGCCAGCAACATGCCGTATTCGCGCAGATGGCCCTTGAGGAAGGCGCCCACGCCGCCGGGGCGGCCGCCGGGCCCGCGGGCGGCGCTTCGGGTCTCGGGCGCGGCGGTCTCGGTCGTGCGGGTCATCTTCGGCCCCTCCCTCAGGCCCGGACGATCATCGACATGATCTTCTCCTGGCTGGCCTCGGCGGCCGCCAGTTCGCCCACAAGCGCGCCCTCGTTCATCACGTGGATGCGGTCGCACATGCCCAGCAGCTCGGGCATTTCGGAGGAGATCATCACCACCCCCCTGCCCTGCGCCGCCAGGTCGTTGACGATGCTGTAGATTTCGAACTTGGCGCCCACGTCGACGCCCCGCGTCGGCTCATCGAGGATCAGCACCTGCGGGTCGGCGAAGAGCCACTTGCCCAGCACCACCTTCTGCTGGTTCCCGCCCGACAGGTTCACCGCCCGCTGGAACACCGAGGGCGTGCGGATGCCCAGCGCCTCGCGGTATCGCTCGGCCACCCGGCGTTCCCCGGTCGCGTCGATCACGCCGCGCTCGGACACGCCTTCCAGATGGGCGAGGGAGACGTTGCGCAAGATGGTGTCGTCGAGGATCAGGCCCAGCGCCTTGCGGTCCTCGGTCACGTAGGCGAGGCCGGCGTCGATGGCGCGGCGGACGGTGGAGAGGTCGACGGTCTCGCCCCGGATCCGCGCCTCGCCCCGGATGTCGCGGCCCCAGGACCGGCCGAAGAGGCTCATGGCCAGTTCGGTGCGCCCGGCGCCCATCAGGCCGGCGATGCCCACGACCTCGCCCTCCGCCACGGTGAAGGACACGTCGCGGATCGCCTGCCGGTCCGGGTCGGTGGGGTGGGCGACGCACCAGTTGGAGACTTCCAGCAGCGTCCTGCCGATCTTCGGGGTCCGCGCGGGGTAGCGATGCGCCATGTCGCGGCCGACCATGTCGCGCACGATCCGCGCCTCCTCCACAGGCACGGGCCGGCCTTCGGCGTCGCGTCCGTCGATCGTGGACACCGCGGCCCCGTCGCGGATCACGGTGATCCGGTCCGCGACCCGGCTGATTTCGTTGAGCTTGTGGGAGATGAGGATCGAGGTGATGCCCTGGGCGCGGAATTCGCGCAGCAGGTCGAGCAGTTTCTCGCTGTCCGCTTCCTGGAGGGCCGCGGTCGGCTCGTCGAGGATCAGGAGGCGGACCTCCTTGGACAGGGCCTTGGCGATCTCCACCAGCTGCTGCTTGCCGACCCCGAGGCTTCCCACCGGCGCGGCGGCGCGTTCGCGCAGGCCGACCTTGGCCAGCAGCGCCTCGGCCCGGGCGTTGGTCTCCGGCCAGTCGATGACGCCGCGGGTCGCGACCTCGTTGCCCAGGAAGATGTTCTCGGCGATGGAGAGTTCGGGGACGAGCGCAAGCTCCTGATGGATGATGATGATCCCCCGCCGCTCGCTGTCGGCGATGCCGGAGAAGGCGACGGGCTCGCCCTCATAGACCAGTTCGCCGTCGAAGGAGCCGTGGGGATAGACCCCGCTGAGCACCTTCATCAGCGTGGACTTGCCGGCCCCGTTCTCCCCGCAGAGCGCGTGGATCTCGCCGCGGGCGACGGTCAGGGACACGTGGTCGAGCGCCTTGACGCCCGGGAAGCTCTTGGTGATGCCGCGCATCTCCAGGATGGCGTCCATGGAGGCTCTCCGTCCGGAAAGCGGAGGCCCGGAGCGCGCGGGGGGGGGCGCGGCCCGGGCCCGCGCGGGTCAGTTGATCTGGTCTTCGGTGTAGTAGCCCGAGCCGATCAGCACCTCGTGCCAGTTGTCGGCGGTCACGGCCACCGGCTCCAGCAGGTAGGAGGGCACGACCTTCTTGCCGTTGTCGTAGGTGGTGGTGTCGTTGATCGGGGGCTCTCCGCCGCCGAGCACCGCCTCGACCATCTGCACGGTGACCTTGGCCAGTTCGCGGGTGTCCTTGAAGATGGAGGAATACTGCTCCCCCGCCACCATGGACTTGACCGACTGGACCTCGGAGTCCTGGCCCGAGACGATGGGCATGGGCAGGTCGCCGGAGCCGTAGCCGACGCCCTTCAGCGAGGACAGGATGCCGATGGAGAGCCCATCGTAGGGCGACAGCACGCCATGGACGCGCTTGTCGGTGTAGTGCGCCGACAGCAGGTTATCCATGCGCGCCTGGGCGACGGCGCCGTCCCAGCGGAGCGTGCCGACCTTGTCCATGCCCATCTGGCCGGAGACGATCTGAACCGATCCGTCGTCGATCATCGGTTGCAGCACCGACATGGCGCCGTTGTAGAAGAAATAGGCGTTGTTGTCGTCGGGAGAGCCGCCGAACAGCTCCACGTTCCACGGCTTCACGTCGGGAAAGCGCGCCTTGAGCCCGTCGACGACGGTGGAGGCCTGCTGCACGCCGACCTTGAAGTTGTCGAAGGTGGCGTAATAGTCGACATATTCGCTGTCGCGGATCAGCCGGTCATAGGCGATGATCTTGATGTCGGCGAAATGCGCGTTCTCCAGCGCGTTGGACAGGGTGGTGCCGTCGATGGCCGCGATCACCAGCACGTCGACGCCCTTGACGATCATGTTCTCGATCTGGGCGAGCTGGTTGGGAATGTCGTCTTCGGCGTATTGCAGGTCGACCTTGTAGCCGGCGGCCTCGAACTGCTTGACCATGTTGTTGCCGTCGTCGATCCAGCGCGCCGACGACTTGGTGGGCATGGCGATGCCGACATAGCCCTCGGCGGCGAAGGTCGGCGTGGCGAGACCCGAGGCGATGAGCGACGCCCCGAGCGCGAGCGCGCCCAGGCTGGCGGTGATCTTCATGTCGTCCTCCCTGCGGCGTCGCCGGGGACGCCGGATTGCTTTTGGGCGGGTCCCCTCCCGGACCCGGAGGCGACGGTAGCCCTGCGGTTGCATAGCGTTCAAATGCGGATTTCGACTTCTTTCATACCGAAACTGGTATATTGATCGCCGATGACCGACCCCGCCGCCCATCCCCGCCCCCTGCGGCTGAAGCAGGCGCAGCTTCGGCTGGTGGCCGCCATCGACGCGCATCGGCAGCTGGGACTGGCGGCGGAGGCGCTGGCGATGACCCAGCCCGCCGCCTCGCGCATGTTGCGGGAGATCGAGGCCGCGGTGGGGGCGCGGCTGTTCGAGCGTCACGCCCGGGGCATGGAACCGACTCTGATCGGCCGGGCGCTGGCCCGCCGCGCCCGGGGGCTGGCGCAGGAGATGCGGGACCTGGCGGCGGAGGTCGACCAGCTTCGCGCCGGCCGCGGGGGTCTGGTGCGGGTGGGGGCGGTCACCGGCGCCTCGGTCGGCTACCTGGTGCCGGCGATCCGGCAGTTGAAGGCCGCGGCGCCGGAGGTGGAGGTCTATGTGGACGTCGAGCCCTCGGACGTGCTGGCGAGGGGGCTGGCGGCGGGGACCTACGATTTCGCGCTGGGCCGGATCCCCGTGGGGATGGACCCGCAGGAGTTCGACGCCCTGCCCGCGCGGCCGGAGGCGGTGGACCTGGTGGTGCGCGCCGATCACCCCATGGCCTCGGCCCGCCGGCTGGAGCTGGCGGAGCTGACGCCCTACGACTGGGTGATGCAGTCCCCCGGCGCCCCGATCCGCACGGCGGTGGAGACGGCGTTCCTGGCCGCCGGCGCGCGGCTGCCGCGGTCGATCATCAACACGCCGTCGCTGCTGGTGATGATCGCGCTGCTGTCGTCGTCGACCGCGATCGCGGCGATGGCGCGGGAGGTGAACCTGCTGCTGTCGGGGCCGGAGGTGGGGGCGCGGCTGACCCGGCTGGCGGTGCGGGAGGAGATCGTGGTGGCGCCCTATCACATGCTGACCGCCCGCCGCCGGCGCCTGTCCCCGGCGGCGGAGCGGCTGCGGGCGCTGGTGCTGCACGAACTGGGCGCGCCGCGGCGGGGATAGGGCGGGGGGACGAGCAGGGGCGGGGCCGGTCACGACCTCGCGCGATGGCTGGACATACGCGCGGGAGGCGCCACACTGTCCGCGACCACCGCTCTGATGGAGACGTTCATGGACCTGCTCGCCCCGGTGAAGGCCGTCGGCTGGGTGGCCGGCGTGCTGGGCACCGAGAAATCCTTCGTCGCCAACCCGATCATCGGCAGCCCGCGGCTGAACCGCATGGGCCTGCACCGCAGCCGGGTGGCGGCCGCCGCGGCGATGGCCGAGCGGCGGCGGCGGGCGATGGCCGGCGGCATCGCGCCGGAGGACCGGGAGGCCTTCGACCGCGACGGCTTCGTGATCAAGCCCAACTACCTGCCCGACGACATCTTCGCCAAGCTGCGCCGCGAGGTGTTCGGCGGCCCGCTGCCGGCGCGCGAGATGCGGCAGGGCCAGACCGTGACGCGGATGATCCCGTTGGGGCCCTCGGTCGCCTCCCGCCTGCCCACGGCCCGCGCGGTGATCGAGAACCCGGCCCTGCGCCGGCTGACCGGCTACGTGGCGGGGCGCGGGGGGGAGCCGCACGCCTTCATCCAGACCGTGATCGCGGAGCCCGCCTCAGGCGGCAAGGACCCGCAGACGGCGATGCATGCCGACACCTTCCACGCCACCGCGAAATACTGGCTGTTCCTGCACGACGTGGGCGAGGAGGACGGGCCGTTCATCTACACCCCCGGCTCCCACCGGCTGACCCCGGAGCGGCTGGAATGGGAGCATGAGCAGAGCCTCGACGCCCGGGACGAAAAGCGGCGGCATCACGCGCTGGGCTCGTTCCGGATCGGCCCGGCGCAGGCGAAGGCGCTGGGATACGGAGAGCCGCGGCGGGTGGCGGTGCCGGGCAACACGCTGGTGGTGGCGGACACCTACGGGTTTCATTCCCGCGCGCCCTCGGACCGGCCCACGGTGCGCACCGAGATCCATGGCAACCTGCGGCGCAACCCGTTCCTGCCGTGGAACGGGCTGGACGCGCAGGCGCTGCCGGGGATCCGGGGGCGGCAGGTGGACCTGTATCTGGGCTTCGCCGACTGGAAGTCCCGCCGGTCGGGCAAGCCGCATCTGTGGAAGGACGTGGGCGAGGTGCGCGCGGACGCTCCCGCCTCGATCTGAGCTCGCCGTCTTCCGGCCGGGCGCCCCGGCCGCTCCGCCCCCCGGCCCCTGCGGCCGGGGGGTTTCGCGTCGCGGAACCCGCGCTCGCCCATTGCCCCCGGCGCGACATTCCGTCAAGTTACCTTACAAATCTCCGGCCGACCGAGGGGCTCATGCTGTTTTTCCAGGACGATCGCCACCGCCTGCATTTCCCGCAGGCCGAGCTTCATGGCGGCGAATTCGTCACCCCGTTCGAGCGGCCGAGCCGTGTGGAATACGTGCTGCGTCGGTTGCAGGAAACGGGGATGGAGCGGGGCGAGGCGGGGCCGCTGGACCTGGCCCCGGTGCGGGCGGTTCACGCCGCCGACTACCTGGATTTCCTGGCCACCGCCTGGGACGAGTGGGTCGCGTCGGGCGCGCGGGGCGAGATCGTCGCCTGCTCCTACCCGGTGCGCCGGATGCGCCAGAAGCCGCCGCGCAACATCGACGGGAAGGTCGGCTACTACTGCCTCGCCGCCGAAACCGCGATCACCGCGGGGACCTGGGAGGCGGCGCAGGCCTCCTGCGCGCTGGCCCAGTCTGCGCAGCGGGCGGTTTCGGGGGGCGCGAAGGCCGCCTTCGCGCTGTGCCGGCCGCCGGGGCACCACGCGGCGAAGGATCTTTACGGCGGCTACTGCTTTCTCAACAACGCCGCCGTCGCCGCGCAGATGTTCCGCGACGACGGGGCGGGGCGGGTGGCGGTGCTCGACATCGACTTCCACCATGGCAACGGCACGCAGGATATCTTCTATGACCGCGGCGACGTGTTCTTCGCCTCGATCCACGGCGCGCCGGAGGACGCCTTCCCCTATTTCCTCGGCTACGCGGACGAGACCGGCGAGGGCGCGGGCGAGGGGGCGAACCTGAACCTGCCGCTGCCCCCCGGCGCGCCCTATGACAAGTGGGCCGAGGCGCTGGACGCCGCGCTGGCCGCGATCCGCGCCTTCGGGGCGGAGGCGCTGGTGGTGTCGCTGGGCACGGACGCCTTCAAGGACGACCCGATCAGCTTCTTCAGGCTGGAGAGCGCGGACTTCGCGGACGCGGGCCGGCGCATCGGGCGGCTGGGCCTGCCCACCGTCTTCGCGATGGAGGGCGGCTACGCCATCGAGGCGGTCGGGATCAACGCGGTCAACGTGCTGCAGGGCTTCGAGGAGGGCGCGGCATGAGCCCGTCGACCTCGTCCTCCCCCGCCGCGCCGGTCGCCCCCGAACGCGCGCCGGCCGACGACGTGCGGGCCGGGGTGATCTGGATGGTGGTGACCACGCTGCTGTTCGTCTGCGTCACGGGGATCGTGCGGCATGTGGGCTCGTCCCTGCCGGCGGCGGAGACGGCGTTCCTGCGCTACCTGTTCGGGCTGGTGCTGATCGCGCCGTTCATGGGCGGGCTGCTGAAGAAGCCGCCGACGCGGTCGGCCTGGATCGTGTTCGGGCTGCGCGGCGGGCTGCACGGGATCGGGGTGGCGCTGTGGTTCTACGCCATGGCCCGCATCCCGATCGCGGAAGTGACGGCGCTGGGCTACGTCACCCCGATCTTCGTGACCATCGGCGCGGCGATCTTCCTGGGAGAGCGGATGCGCCTGCGCCGGATCGCGGCGGTGGGGATCGGCCTGCTGGGGGCGATGATCATCATCCGGCCGGGGTTCCAGGAGATCAATTCGGGCCAGCTCGCCCAGCTCGCCGCGGCGCCGCTCTTCGCCGGCTCCTACCTGATGGCCAAGCGGCTGACCGCGAACCAGGACAGTTCGGTGATCGTGGGCCTTTTGTCGGCCTTCGTGACGGTGACGCTGGCCCCGCTCGCCATCGCGCAATGGCAGACGCCGAGCCTGGAGCAGGTGGCCTGGCTGGCGCTGACCGCGGTCTTCGCCACCGGCGGGCATTACACGATGACCCGGGCGCTGCAGGCGGCGCCGATCACGGTGACCCAGCCGGTGCAGTTCCTGCAGCTGGTGTGGGCGACGGCGCTGGGGATCATCGTGTTCGGCGAGGCGCTGGACCCGTTCGTGATCGTGGGCGGCGGCATCGTGGTCGCGGCGGCCACGTTCATCTCGCATCGCGAGACGGTGGCGGCGCGCAGGCAGACCACGCCGCCGGCGGCGGCCACCAAGCTTTAGGCGGGCGCCGGGCCGCCTATCCGAGCGGGTCGGGAACAGGCGCGCCCCGGGCTCGTCCCGGGGCCTCCCGCGGGCGGGCGCCGGGAGGCCCCGGGTCAAGCCCGGGGCGCCACGGGTTCGGCGGCGCATCGGGGCGCGGGTTCGGCCGCGTGTCGGCGCCCGTCAGAGGTCCGCGCCGTCCCGGAAGGGGAAGGGCGCGCGGCGGTCGGCCCAGGGGGCGGCTGCCTCCAGCTCTCCGGCCAGCGCCATCAGCTCGGCATCCGCGCCGGCGGGGGCGGAGATGTGGATGCCCACCGGCATCCCCCCGGCGGGCCCGGTGCCCAGCGGCAGCGACATGGCGGGCTGGCCAGCGGCGTTGGCGGCGACCGTGAAGGGGGAATAGGCGTAGCAGCCGCCCTCCCCCAGCCGGTAGGCGAGGAAATCCTCGAACTCGGGGCGGGCATGGGCGAAGCGGCCGATTTCGGCCGGCGGCTCGGCCAGCGTGGCGGAGACGAGGACGTCGCAGCCGCCCCCCGTTTCCCGACCCGCCTGCCCCCCCGCATAAAACGCCGCCATGCGCCGCCCGAAGGCGTGGACGTGGTTGAGCGCGGCGAGGTAGTCGGCCCCGCTCAGCGTCATCGCGTGGCGGCAGGCCCCGCGGGCGACCGGCTCCAGCAGGCTCAGCCCGTCGCCCTCCAGCCCCTGCGCCCGCGCCTCCGCCCGCACCCAGGCCCAGGTGCCGCAGGCCACGATATCGGACCAGGCGCGGATCATGGCGCGCTGGTCGGCGTCGGGGCGGGCCTCCTCGACCGCGTGGCCGAGGCTTTCCATGAGGCGCCCCGCGGCCTCGACCGCCGCGCGGTGGTCGGGGTGGATCGGCGCGCCCTCGTAATCGGTGAGGCAGAGCGCGACGCGCAGGCGGCGGGGCGGGCGGGCGAGCGCCTGCGCGAAGCTGCCCTCCATCGGCGGCGCAACGTAAGGCGCGCCGAGGTCCGGCCCGGCGACGAGGTCGAGCAGCGCGGCCTGGTCGCGGACCGAGCGGGTGAGGAAGCCGGCGGTGGCCATGCCGCCCCAGCCCTCGCCCGCCGTCGGCCCGTCGGGCAGCCGCCCGCGGGAGCATTTGAAGCCGACCAGCCCGCAGGAGGCCGCGGGGATGCGCACCGATCCGCCTCCGTCCGAGCCGTGCGCCGCCGGCGTGATCCCCGCCGCCACCGCCGCCGCCGCCCCGCCGGACGAGCCGCCGGAGGTCCGGCCGAGGTCCCATGGGTTGCGGGTCGGCCCGCCATAGACCGCGGCCTCGGTGGTCACGCCGATGCCGCCTTCGGGCGCGGTGGTGCGGCCGAAGAAATTGAGCCCCGCCCGGCGCAGGCGTCCGACCAGCTCGGAGTCATGCCCGTGTCGGGTCGCCCGGGTGAGGCGGGAGCCGTCATGCGACGGAACCCCCAGCGCCGCCGCGTCCATGTCCTTGAGCAGGAAGGGAACCCCGTGCAGAGGCCCCCTGGGCAGCCCGGCCATGATCGCGTCCCGCGCCGCCTGGGGGACGAGGTTGGTCAGCGCGTTGACCGCGGGCCCCCGCGTCTCGGCCAGCGTCAGGGCGGCGGCGAGCAGGGCGTCGGGCGTGGTCTCTCCCGCCGCGACGAGGGCGGCGAGGCCGGTCGCGTCATGTGCGAGGTAGTCTTCGGGGGTCATGCCTGGCCCTCCTGTTCAACCCCGATCTCGTCGAGGAAACCGGCGTGGAAGGCGGTGAGCCGGGCGTGGCGGGCGCGGGCGAGGCGGGCGCCCTCCGCGGTGCGGAAGCCCTCGGCCAGACCGAAGAGCTTGGCGGGGAAATGGTCGAGCGCATGGGCCGCGTCGTCGAGCGGGCGGGCCGCGGCCAGCGGGTCGAGCGGGTCGCACAGCCCCCCGCCCAGCCGACCGGCGGTGTAGAAGCAGCGCGCCACGCCCACGAAGCCCAGCGCGTCGAGCCGGTCGGCGTCCTGGAGGATGCGGGCCTCCGGCGTCTCCGGTTCGATGCGGGCGGAGAAGGAATGCGCGGCGATGGCATGGGCCGCCTGCCCGATGCGGTCGGCGGTCCAGCCGAGCCCGGCCAGGACCTCGCAGGCCCGCTCCGCCGCGAGGCGGGAGGCGCGAGGCCGGTCGGGGGAGTTCTTCTCCACCGCGACGCAGTCGTGCAGGAGGGTGGCGGCGGCGAGGATCTCCTCGTCCCCGCCCTCGACCGCCATGATGCGGCGGACATTGGCCCAGACCCGGGCCAGATGGGCGAGATCGTGGGCCCCGTCGGTCGGCCCGCCGGGCGCCCCGTCGGCGGGGGCGGGCAGGGCCTCGGGCAGCAGCCGCGCGGCGAGCGCCTGGCGCGGGGCGAAGAGGGCGTCGGGGGTCATCGGCGGGCCTTGTCCGGTCGGGGCGGGGGCGGGGGG
>JAYZWL010000023.1:0-32880 GCA_036154955.1 Pseudomonadota bacterium
GCTTCAATCGCCTCAAGAACGCCAGGCGCGTCGCCACCCGCTACGACAAGACCGCCGCCAGCTTTCTTGGCTTCGTCCAGATCACCTCGATCCGCATGTGGTTCAGGGACTTCGTCAACACAGCCTAGCCAGAATGCAACGCCGGAAGAAGCGGTCGGGAGGGAAGGAAATGCTCGCGGGATCCATGCGATTCCCGTCAGGCGAGGACGTGGACGCGCTGCGCGAGGCGACGCGTCGCCGGGCGCAGTCGCGGCTGAAACCGCTCGCGGCCCGGATCGACGCCGACAGCGACAGGCCTCGCGGACTGCGGGCGACAACGGACGCGCTGGGCCTGCCGGGCGTCACCGCGCCCGAGGCGTTCGGCGGCGCCGGCGCCCGAGACCGAATGACGCCCGCGAAGACGGGCCGCATGGGGAGGAGACAGGAATGATTCCGGAGAACACCGCGCGCCCGCCCGCGCCCGAATGCCGACGGCACGCCTTCGCGGCGACGCATGTCCGCCTCGCCGGCCCCGGAGACCGGCGCGACGCGGAGCGGCGGAAGCCGCTCGTCCGAGCCGCGCTGAGAGGTCTCGAGAACGCGCCCTGCCGCCAAGCGTCGACGAGCCTGGCGGGAAAGCCGACGCCGGGGGCCCTGGCGATGCGCCCGCGTCCCGGCCGCGGCGTGCGCGACGCCTCCGCGCGCGCTTCGGACGCGGCGGTCGAGCACGGGCGCGCGCCGGGCCGGACCATGCTGCCGGGCGGCGAGGAGATGACGCGCCGCTCCGACCGGCCGGAGATCGTGGCCGACGCGGCCCGCACGATCCTGACCCGCCCGTCGCGCGCCTGCGCCGACCGCGTCTTCATCGACGACGAGGTTCTCGTGGCGGCGGGCGTCGGCGCCCTCGACGCTTGCGCCTGCGCGCCGGGGGCCGGGCATGAGCCCGACATCTTGGGCGAGCCGTGGGAGGGCGCGGGCGCGACATGACCTCCGCCGCCCCGATCCAGGCCCGCCGCGACCGGAAGGATCCGGAACCGGCGGAGGCGGCCGAGCGCCGCCCGCAGGCCGCCCGGTTCGGCCGGGCGTCCCCGCGCCCCTCGCCCGGCCTGTCGCTGATCGGCCCGTCGCGCCTGCTCCATGTCGGGCCGTCCAGGGCGTTTCAGACCACGCTCGCGCTCGGCGCCGCCGCCTTCTACGCCTCGCCGGACGCTCCGGTGGAGGTGTCGGTCGATGGCGACGCGTGGATCACGGCCGACGCGATCGCGGTGGCGCCCCTGGTCCGGCACCGCTTCCGCACCGCCGGCGCGTCCACGGTGGGCGTGATGGTGGAGCCGGAGACGGTCGACGCCGCGGCGTTGCGGACCCTGACCGACGGCGCCGACGCCGCGCCGCGCGACGCCATCTTCGCGGCGCGGCTCCTGCGCGGCGCAGACACGCTGGCGACGACGGCGCAGGACGCGGACTGGGCGGACGCGGAGGTCTTCGACACGGCCATGTTCGGCGCGCCCCTGGCGAAACGGGCGCTGGACCCCCGGATCGCCGGCGCCCTCCGCCAGCTGGCGGCGCACCTGCGCGAGGCCGGCAGGGGGACCCTGTCCGCGCATCTCGCCGCCGGCATGGACCTGTCCGAGGACCATTTCCTCCGCCTGTTCCGGGAGCAGACCGGCGCCGCCTTCAGCCGCCACAAGCGCTGGAAGCGGGCCCGGCGTTTCCTGGCCCTCGCCGGAGACGACCTCAGTCTGACCGAGGTGGCGATGGAGCTGGGCTATCCCGACAGCGCCTGGTTCAGCAATTCCATCCGCGATGTCTTCGGCTTCGCCCCGCGCGACATCCGACAGTTCGCGCAGGGCGTGCCGCGGATGGTCTCGGACCGCTGAGCCGGCGGCGGCTCCGCCGCCGGCTCAGAGCGCGAGCCAGTCGCGCTTCACCGTCGGATGGGCCTCCAGCTCGGCCGGCGTGCCCTCGAACTCGATGCGCCCGTGGCCCATGACGCTGACCCGGTGCGAGACCTTCAGGGCGATGGTCAGCTTCTGCTCGACCAGCAGCACCGCCGTGCCGCGGGCGTTGATGTCCCGGATCACGTCGGCGACCACGGCGACGATCAAGGGGGCGAGCCCCTCGGTCGGCTCGTCGATCAGGATCGCCAGCGGGTTGCCGAGCAGGGACCGGCAGATGGTCAGCATCTGCTGCTCGCCCCCCGACAGAGAGCCGGCGCGGGTGTTCCGGCGCTCCCGCAGGCGGGGGAAGTAGTCGAACATCTGCTCCACGGTCCAGACCGGCGCGCCCTTCGCGCCCTTCTGCACGCCCATGGCCATGTTCTCGTCCACGGAGAGGTTGTGGAAGACCTCCCGCTCCTCGGGCACGTAGCCCACGCCAGCGTGGCAGATCGCGTAGGGACGCGCCCCTGCGAGGTCGCGCCCGTCCAGCACCACCCGGCCCGAGCTCGGCGGCACCAGCCCCATGATCGCCTTCAGCAGGGTCGAGCGGCCGGAGCCGTTGCGCCCCAGCAGGCTGACGATCTCCCCCCGGCGCAGGTCGAAGTCGACGCCCTGCAGGATATGGCTCATCCCGTAGTGGGCGTGCAGATCCAGCACCGACAGCAGGGCGCCGGAGGACGGCTCGATCGCGGGGGTCATGCCGCCTCCTCGCCCAGATAGGCTTCGCGCACGCGGGCGTCGGCGCGGATCCGCTCGGGCGTGCCGGTGGCGACGATCTCGCCGTAGACCAGCACGCTGATCCGGTCGGCCAGCGAGAACACCACGTCCATGTCATGCTCGACGATCATCAGGGTGCGGCCCTCGGCGATCTCCCGGATCAGGGAGATGGCGTAGGCCGTCTCCTCGTGCGACATGCCCGCCATCGGCTCGTCCAGCAGGATCACCTGGGGGTCGGAGGCGACGGTCATCCCGATCTCCAGCGCCCGCTGCTCCGAATAGGACAGGGCGCTGGCGAGGTCATGGGCGCGGGCGGTCAGTCGGACCTGCGCGAGAATCTCCTCCGTGCGCCGGTTGGTCTCCTTCAGGCCGGCGATCCCCCGCCAGAACACCCAGTTCCGCCGCCGACGGCGCAACACCGACAGGCGCAGGTTCTCGAAAACGCTGAGGCCCGGGAAGATGTTGGTGATCTGGAACGACCGGGCGAGGCCGCGATGGTTCACCTCGTGCGGCGGCAGCCCGCCGATCGAGGCGCCGTCGAGCAGGATCCGCCCCTTCGTCGGCGTCAGCTGGCCCGAGCACAGGTGGAACAGCGTGGACTTGCCCGCGCCGTTGGGCCCGATCACGGCGTGCTTCTCGCCGCGCTCGACCTCAAGGCTGACGCTGCGGATGATCCGCGCCTCGCCGAAGGACTTGTCCACGGCGTCCAGGATCAGGACGGGGTCGGTCATCGCGTCGCCTCCTCTGACCGGGCCGCGGCGCCGGCCGCGCGGTCGCGCCATCGGCCGCGCAGGAAGATCGCCACGCTGACCGCGATCAGCAACGCCGGCAGAAGCCAGGTGACCGGCGACAGCGGCGACCAGTCCACGCCCCCGACCGTGACCGGCGGCCAGCCGCCGGCCGCGCCCGGATAGGCCTCGGCGAACAGGCGCTGGGCGATCTCGACCAGCAGCACCACGCCCGCCGCGCCGCAGAGCACGCCGACGGCCGAGACCGCCAGCGTCCCGGGCCGCAGCGCGCGCCGCTCCTCTTCCCCGCCCTGCAGGCGGAACACGATCTCGCCGACCACGCCGCGCGGCAGGAACATCATCACCAGCACGAAGATCAGGCCCTGGTAGAGCAGCCAGGACCGGGTCATGTCGGCGGTGACGTAGCCGAAGAAGGACATCAGCGCGCCGCCGATGGCGGGGCCGAAGAAGACGCGCACGCCGCCGATGAAGCTGTTGAGCACCACCGCCGAGGACACGCTGGTTTCGAACACCACGTAGTTCGCCGCCTCGATGTTGATCGACTGCAGCGCGCCCGCCACGCCGGCCACCATTCCCGAGATGGCGAAAACCATGGCCGAGGGGCGGTGCACCTCGTAGCCGATGAACTTCATGCGGTGCGTGTTCTCCCGCAGGCCCACGGTCATGCGGCCGAAGGGCGTGCGGGTCAGCAGGTAGAGCAGGCCCACGCACAGCACGGTCCAGGCCAGCGCCAGCCAGTAGACGTCGCCCGAGGCGCCGAAACTGATCCCCCAGGCGGGCATGCGGAAGGTCGAGACGCCGCCCTCGCCGCCGAAGGTCTCCTTCAGGTGGGGGGCGAGCGCGTGGACCAGCTCGGCGATGGCCAGCGTGATCATCGAGAAGTAGACGCCGCTGCGCTTGGTGGCGAACCAGCCGGCCAGCAGCCCGAAGGCGAGCCCCGCCGCGGCCCCGAACACCGGGATAAGCGGCGTGGGCAGCAGCCCCTCGCCGCCGACCGCGTTCATCGCGTGGATGGCGGCGAAGGCGCCCAGGCCGAAATAGGCGGAATGCCCGAAGGACAGCATGCCCCCCTGCCCGCAAAGATAGCCGAAGGCGGTGGCGAACAGCGCCGCGATCAGCATCTGGATGGCCGCGTTGACATAGGCGTCGGGCAGCAGCAGCGGCACGCAGGCCAGCGCCGCCACGATCGCGACGGAAAGGACGATGCGCAGGATCATGGCCTCAGTCGCCCTCGCCCATCAGGCCGCCGGGGCGCAGCAGCAGCACCAGCAGCATCAGGAAATAGGGCAGCGTCGCCGCCAGCCCCCGCAGGTCCGCGTCAAGCAGGCCCCCGAACTCGCGCGCCGCGTCGCCCAGGCCCACCAGGTCCAGCGCATCCGCCAGGCTCGCGTCCACCGCCACCGCAAGCGAAGTGGTCAGCCCGATCAGGAGCGAGGCCAGCATCGCCCCCTCCAGCGAGCCCAGCCCGCCGACCACCACCACCACGAAGACGATGACGCCCAGCTCCAGCGCCATGTTGGGATTGGTGGTGTAGAAGGCCCCCGCCACCGCGCCGGCCACCGCCGCCAGCGCGGCGCCGATGCCGAAGACGCCCATGAAGACCAGCGGCACGTTATGGCCCAGCGCCTCGACCATAGAGGGCCGGTAGATCGCGGCGCGCACGATGATGCCCACCCGGGTCCGGGTCAGCAGCAGCCAGATCGCCACGAACATCGCCACCGCCACGCCGCCGATGAACAGGCGGTAGAAGGGATAGTCGAGACCGCCGAGTTCGAACGCGGCGAAGCGCAGGAAATCGGGGATGCGGTAGTCGACGGGATAGTTCCCGTAGACCAGCTTCACCAGTTCCGAGAAGATGAAGAACAGACCGAAGGTCAGCAGCAGTTCGTGCGCGTGCCCATGCTTGTGGACGCGGCGCAGGAACCACCGCTCGACCCCGATCCCGATCGCCCCCACCAGCAGGGGGGAGATCACGATGGCGGGCCAGAACCCGACCCACGCCTGAAGGCTGTAGGCGAAATAGGCGCCGAGCATATAGAATGACGCGTGCGCGAAGTTCAGCACGCCCATCATTCCGAAGATCAGCGTCAGTCCCGCCGAGACCATGAACAGCAGCAAGCCGTAAATGACCCCGTTCAGGACAGCGAATAGCAGCTGTTCCATTCAGCCTCCGTCGGGCGCGTCAGGCGCAGGTCGGGGATAGGGCGGTTACGGCCGCTTCATCTTGCAGCTGTCCTGGACCGGGGTGCCCGTTTCGGCCGGGGTCAGCACCTTGATCGGCTTGAAGCCGTATTCGGTGCCGTCGACCTTGTACTTGGCGTCCTTCGAGACCACCGAGACCACCATCGGCATCTGCGCCTGGTGATCCTCCTTGCGCATGGTGATCGTGCCCATGCCGTTTTCGATGCTGGCGTCCTCCAGCGCCAGGCCGATGGCGTTGACGTCGATGCCGCCGTCCGTCTGCGGGGTCGCCTTCAGGGCCACGCCCAGCATGCGCACGCCGTGCACGGTCTGCGCCTCGACGAAGGCGGGGTAGTGGCCGGTGAAGGCCTTGTAGTCCTCCATGAAGGCCGCGCCCTGCTCTCCGGCGGCCTCGCCGTTGAAGATCGCGGACAGGTAGTGGCCCTCGGCCAGGGCGCCGGCGTTGGCGATGTTTCCGGGCTGGTCCAGGAAGGTGGTGCCGAACTTGGCCTTCAGGCCCGCGTCGCTGGCGGCCTTCACCAGCAGCAGCAGGTCGTTCGACCAGTTGCCGGTCATCACCGCGGCCGCGCCGCTCTTTTCGATGTCGGCCACGTAGGGCGAGAAGTCCTGGATCTTGTTCACGTCATGCAGGGTATGGCCGACGACCTCGTAGCCGACCTTGTCGGCGTAGGTGTCGATGGCCGCCGCCATGTCCTGACCCCAGGAATAGTTCTGGTTGATCGAGTAGACGCCGTGGTCGAGCAGCCCCGCCTCCTTCATCGCGGGGGCGAGGGCGGCGGTGCGCATCACGGCGTTGGTGTTGAAGCGGAAGTGGTGGAAATGGCACTTCTCGCCCGTCAGCTCCAGCGCCTCGGCGCCGACGTTCATGTAGATCACTTCCTTGCCGGGATTGCGCAGGTTGTGCTTGCGCACGTCCTCGGTCACCTGGCCGCCGATGGCGGACGAGGCGCCCTGCACGATGATCCGCGCGCCGTCGGCGATGGCCGCCTTCACCCGGTCGGCCGCGCCCACGGGCCCGCCCTGGTTGTCGTATTCGAGGATCTGGACCGGCTCGCCGCCATAGCCGCCATCGGCGTTGATCGCCTTCAGGCCGAATTCCAGCCCCGCCTTGATCAACAGGCCGGTCGAGGCCTGCGGACCCGAAAGCGTCTCCACCACGGCGATCTTCAGCGGCTCGGCCATCGCCGCTCCGTGCACGCCCAGCGCGCAGACCGCGGCGCCGAGCAGACTCCGTCCGATTGCGGACATGTCGTTTCCTCCCAGTTGGCTCGATGTTCTCGGATGCGACATCGCGTCCGGCATCGTTGCCCTCGATATGGCGGGACGCGGGTTCGGAACGCTTGTGGAAATACGGCGCCGCGCGCGTTTCGTGCCGAACCTTCGCCGGACGCCTCCTGTCCGGCCCGGAGCGAGGGGGCGACGCCATGTCATGGCGGCGGCGTCGCGAAGGGCCTTCCCGATCGCGTCGGGATATTCAGAGTCGACTATGAAACCGGCCCCGATCCCGGCGGCGCCGCACGCGGAGCGAAGATGCGACCCGACCCGTCCGCGCCGACGCCCTGTCGGCGGAGCGCCATGCGCGCAACGCGCCCCTCGCCCGCCCGCCCCGCGCCCGCCAGCGCAGGGGAAGGCGCGCGGCGATGAGCGCGCACGACTACATCGTCGTCGGCGCCGGCTCCGCCGGCTCGATCGTGGCGGCGCGGCTGGCGGAAGAGCCGGGCGCGTCGGTGTTCGTGCTGGAGGCCGGCCCCGCCGACACCTCGGTCCTGCTCGCCATGCCCGCCGCCGCCGCCTATGCGCTGCGGCGGGAGAAATGGACCTGGCGCTATGAAACCGGGCCCGAGCCGGCGCTCGACGGGCGCGCCATCCGCCATCCCCGCGGGCGGGTGCTGGGCGGATCGTCCTCGATCAACGGCATGGTGTTCGTGCGCGGCGCCGCCGCCGATTTCGACGGTTGGGCGGAGGAAGGGCTGACGGGCTGGTCTCATGCCGACTGCCTTCCCTATTTCCGGCGGATGGAGCGGTTCGAGGCGGGCGCCAGCGCCGAAAGGGGCGGCGACGGTCCGCTGCACGTGATCCGGCAGAAGGCCGATCACCCGCTGTTCGAGGCGATGATCGCCGCCGCCGAACAGGCCGGTCTGCGCTACAACCCGGACTACAACGCCGCCTGGCGCGAGGGCGTGCACCGCCATCAGGCCAACATCCGCGACGGCCGACGGGACAGCGCCTCGCGGGCCTACCTGCATCCGGCCGCCCGCGCGCGGAACGGCCGGGGCGGGATCGAGATACGCACCGGCGCGACGGCGCATCGGATCCTGTTCGACGGCGCCCGCCGCGCGGTGGGCGTCGTCTTCGAGCGGCGCGGGGTGGTGGAGACCGCCCATGCGGCGCGCGAGGTGATCCTGTGCGCGGGGGCCTACGAGTCGCCCCACCTGCTGCTGCTGTCGGGGATCGGGCCGGCGGATCAGCTGCGCGCGCATGGCATCCCGGTGGTCGCCGACCTGCCGGCGGTGGGGGTCGGGCTGGAGGATCATCTCGGCGTCGGCATCGGGCGACGGGCCTCGCGCGCCGGCATATCTCCCGCGATTCATGCGGGACCGGTCGGCAAGGGTCTGATCGGCCTGCGCTGGCTGCTCACGGGCGGCGGGCTCGGCGCACGCAACTTCTGGGAGACGGGCGCCTTCCTGCGCAGCGACGACCGCGCGGCCCGCCCCGACATTCAGCACGAGTTCCTGCCCATGACCGGGGGCCTGTCGGGCGGGACGCTGCAAGTCACGGACGGGTTCCGCTATTCGGTGTCGCTGATGCGGCCCGAAAGCCGCGGGACCGTGTCGCTGGCCTCGGCCGACCCGCGCGTCGCGCCGCGGATCGTCAGCGGCTACCTGACGGCGCCGGGCGATCTTCCGGCATTGATGCGCGGGGTGCGGCGCACCATGGAGATCATCCGCCAGCCTGCCTGGGACGCGCTGCGCGGGCCGGCCGACGGGCCGGACCCGGACGCGCTGGACGACCGTGAGCTCGCCGCCTGGATCCGGTCCGCCGGCGGCACCTATTTCCACCCGACCTCCACCTGCCGCATGGGCGTGGACGAGCGGAGCGTGGTCGACGCGGAGGGGCGGGTGCGCGAAACGCAGGGCCTGCGGGTGGTCGACGCCTCGGTCATGCCGCATGTGGTCAGCGGCAATACCAACGCCGCCGTCATGATGATCGCCGAAAAGCTCTCCGACGCCATCCGCGGCCGCCGTCCGCCGCCCGCGTCGCGCGCGAACGCGCCGCCGCCGGGAGCGTGACCGGCGCCTGCCCCCGGGGTCGCCGTCCTTTTCGCCCCGGCCGGGATTCAGGCTGCGCCGACGCGTTTCCGAATGGGATCTCCGCGGATCGGGCGATGTTCGCTTTCTGTGCGAGCCTGAACGCGAGCCCAGGTCGCAAGGGGCCATGCGGGCGACGATCTCGACGCCATCCGCCGCACGCCGGTCCTCCGTTCGCCGCGCGCCGGTTCGCCGGATCGGCGCGCGCGGGACAACGACGGGGCAGACCCTGCGCCGGTCCTCGGCCGCCCGCTTCCGCCGCGGTCACATCCTCGCCGAAATGCGCGCCTAGCCCATGGAGCGGGAGCGGGAGCGGGAGACGGGGGGCGACTTGAAGGGAACCCGAGGAGGCCTGCCCGGCGCAGGAGGGCGCGCCGCGGCGATGAGCGGCGAGCGGACGCATGAGGACCGGCTCGCCCGGGAGATGCTCGCCTCCCGCTCGATGCAGCGCGATTTCGAAGACCCCGACGCCTTCGCCGCCGCCATTCCCGGCGGCCGCTTCGGGGTGCTGCCTTACGACGACGCGGCCTTCCGCGCCCGCGCCCGGCTCAGCAACCTGTCCGACGGCCTGACCGAGGGCGCGGTGGTGCGCGCGGTGCGCGCCGCGGGGCCGGTCAGCATGCGATCGGAATTCATCGGCTCGCCGCAGGGGATCACCTTCCTGTTCGCGGCCGATCCCGCGCCGCCCGCGCGCCTGGACGGCCGGACGCTGGGCGACGGGCTGGTCATGCGGCGGCCGGGGGACACGCCCCACCTGCGGACCTGGGGCGAAACCGAGATGGTCGCCGTGGTGCTGTTCCGCGACATGCTCCAGCGCGCCGCCGCGGCCCTGACCGGGCGGGAGCTGGCGAGGCTGCGCGACGGGCCGGCCTCCGCCGCCGGAGTCGATCCGGTCCGGATGCGGGCGCTGCGCCGCACCAACCGCGACATCGCCCGCGCCATGCGCGAGCCTGCGGTCGCGCGCGCGCCGTCCGGCGCCTTGCTGATGCGCCGCCGCCTGGTGGCCGACCTCGTGGAGGCGCTGCAGACCGACGCGCTGCGCCGCGACCACCTCGCCACCCGCCTGCAGACCGCTTCGATGGCGCGGATCGAGCGTCATATCGACGAGACCCGGGACAGCCCCGGCGGCCTTCAGGACCTGTGCGAGGCGACCGGCCTCGCCCTGCGCACGGTGGAGACCATCGTGAAGCGACGCACCGGGGTCTCGGCTCATGCCTATCTGGCGCGGCGGCGGCTGGCTTTCGCGCGCGCCGCGCTGCTCGCGCCCTCCGGCGAGACCAGCGTCACGCGCCTGGCGATGCATCACGGCTTCTTCCATCTGGGTCGGTTCGCCGGCTTCTATCGCCAGGTCTACGGCGAACGCCCCTCGGACACCCTGCGCCGCTCTCTCGGCCGGGCGGCGGAGGACTGAGCGACGGGGCGCCGGCCGCGCGTCATCGCCGGGGTCGACCTCCTCGAAAAGCACGGCGCCGGAGGGGCCGCCCCGCCGGCCGGAAGCCCGCGGCGCCCCATCGCCGCGCGCTCCGGCTCCGTCCGGCGCCGTGCGGGCCGCATCACCTGACCCCCGGGCCCTTGTGGATGCGGCCGTTCTTCATGATCACCGCCAGGTTGGCCTGCGGATCCTCCAGCAGCCGGATATCGGCCAGCACGTCGCCCCGCACCAGCAGCAGGTCCGCCAGCGCCCCTTCCTTCACCACGCCCAGCTCGCCCGGATAGGGGTTGCGCGGCCCCGACAGCGCCAGCAGCCGGGCGTTGTCATGGGTGGCTATCTTCAGCACCTCGGCCGGGGTGAACCAGCGCACCATCTTGGTCAGCTGCTCGCCCTGCTTCTTGGCCAGCTCCGGGTCGAACAGCGTGTCCGTGCCCCAGGCGAGCTTCACCCCGTATTTCTTCGCCAGCGCATAGGCCGTGTCCGTGCCGTTCGACATCTCGATCTGCTTGGCGCGGTTCGGCGTGCCTTCGGGGAAGGGAATGGCGTGCGCGTCGTCCAGGAAGGGCTGCATCGACCACCACACGCCCGCTTCGGCCATCATCTTCACCGTCTCCTCATCGGCGAGCTGGCCGTGGTCGATGCACTGCACGCCCGCCCGGATCGCCTGCCGGATCGCGGCGGGCGTGTAGGCATGCACGGTGACGTAGGTGTTCCAGGCGGCCGCGGCCTCCACCGCCGCGCGCATCTCCGCCTCGGTGAACTGGGTCACGTCCAGCGGGTCGTAGTTCGACGACACGCCGCCCCCCGCCGCCAGCTTGATCTGGGAGGCGCCCTGCATCAGCTGCTCCCGCGCCCGGCGCAGCACCTCGGCCTCGCCGTCGGCCAGCGCCGAGAAGCCGAAGCGCTCGGTGTAGTGCAGGTCGCCGCCCTCGCGCGGCAGTTCCGAAATCATCCGGAAATCGCCGTGGCCCGAGGTCTGGGAGATCATCGCCCCCGACGGGTAGATCCGTGGGCCGACCGCGTAACCCTCGTCGATCGCCTGCTTGAGGCCGAAGGTCGGCCCGGCCAGATCGCGCGCGGTGGTGAACCCGCGCATGAGGAATTCCTCCGCCGCGCGGGCGGCGCGCATCTGGATGTAGTTCTGGCTGCCGGTCATCAGCACGCCCATCGGGATCGCGCCCATGATCAGGTGGGCATGGGCGTCGATCAGGCCGGGCATCAGCGTGCCGCCCTGCCCGTCGATCACCTGCGCGCCCTCGGGCGCGGCGATCGGGGCCTGCGAGATCTCGGCGATCGTCGCGCCGCGCACCAGCACGTGGGAGGGCGGGCTCAGCGCGTCGGACGTCCCGTCGAAGATCCGCACGTCGGAGAACAGCACCGCCGGTTCCGCCGCCTGCCCCGTCGCCTGTCCCGTCGCCCCGAACGATGCGACGAGCGCCGCGGCGCCTGCGAGGGCGCGGACGAGCGGGCGGCGCCCGCGGACAGGGGCGTGGGTCATGGCGATCTCCTCAACGGGCCGGGGGCGGCGTGTCGGCCGGGACTGAGCCACGAACCGGCCGGGCCGCGCTACCCGGATTCCGCCGGGTTCGGAGGAATCCGACGCCGGGCCGGGCGCGGGGGAAACCCGGCGGGATTCGGATAGCGCGCCGCGCCGCGCCCGCGCAGGTTGCGCGCAGCCGTCCGCGCCTGCGCGCCGACCCCCGCCGCGCCCGCGCCCCTCGCGGGCCCCCCCCCCCTCCCGCGCATCCCGGCGCCGCCACGAAAGGGTTCCCGTTGCTCCGAGCCGTCCTCGCCCTCGTCCTCCTGCTCGCGGCCGCCCCGGCCGGCGCCGACGGTCCCGCCGCCAACCCGCTGGCGCCGCTCGACCTGTCCGGCCCGCGCGCGACCTATCAGTCGTTCCTCGCCGCCTCGCGCGAGGTCGAGGCGGCGTTCGCCGACTACGCCGCCGACCGCTCCTCCGCCCATGCCGCGGCCATCTCGGCGGCGGTGGCCCGGTCCGCCCGTGTCTTCGACTTCAGCGAGACGCCCGTGGCGCAGCGCGGCGAGGCGGCGGCGGACTCGAACGCCCGGCTCTACGACATCCTGCTGCGGCTGCCCCCGCTCGACCCCGCCGAGATCCCCGAAGCGGCGCAGGCCGGCCCCCGCTGGCGCGTCCCGGGCACGGAGATCGAGCTGGCCCGCGTCGCCTCCGGCCCGCGCGAGGGCGACTGGCTGGTCACGCCCGAGACGGTGTCGCGGCTCGAATCCTTCCACGCCCGCATCCTGCCCCTGCCCACCGTCCTGCCGACGATGTTCGACGACTGGAGCGCGGAGCTGATGGCCTGGACCGGTCCCGCCATCCCCGCCGGTCTGGCCGCGGCCATGCCCGAGGCGCTGTCCCGCCCCTTCATCGGCACGCTGCTGTGGAAGGCGCTGCTGACCGCGCTGATCTGGGCGCTGACGGCGGGGCTGGTGGCGGGGCTGGCGGTCGCGGTGCGCCGGCTGGGGGCGCGCCCGCGCTCTCCCGCCGGGCTGGTGCTGCGCATGGCGCCGCCGGCGCTGCTGGTCGGGCTCGCCTCCGCCGCGCATGGCTTCGCGGTGCATCACAGCAACCTGTCGGGCGCCTTCGCGCAGGGCGAGGTGGTGCTGACCACCGCCGCCATCTACCTGGCGCTGGCCTGGCTCGCGTTGCTGGCCTGCCACCTGTTCGTCGAACTGGTCGTGGCCCTGCCGACCATCCCGGACCAGAGCTACGACGCCCATCTGCTGCGCCTCATGGCCCGGGTCGGCGGTCTGGTCGCGGCGGGCGCGGTGCTGGTCTTCGGCGCCGACCGCATCGGCATCCCCGCGCTCGGCCTGATCGCGGGCGTCGGCGTCGGCGGCGTGGCGCTGGCGCTGGCCGCGCAGTCGACGGTGGAGAACCTGTTCGGCGGCGTGTCGATCTTCGTGGACCGGCCGTTCCGCATCGGCGACTTCATCCAGTACGGCGCGTCCTCGGGCACGGTGGAGGCGATCGGCCCCCGCTCCTCCCGCGTGCGGGGGCTGGACGGGACGTTGACCACGGTGCCCAACGGCGACCTCGCGCGGATGCACATCGTCAACATCTCGGCCCGCGACAAATGCCTGTTCCACCAGGTGCTGGGCCTGCGCTACGAAACCTCGCGCCTGCAGCTCGAATGGATCCTGGACGAGATGCGCCGCCGCCTGTCCGCCCATCCGATGGTGGAGACGGCGGCCGGCATGCCCCGGGTGCGGCTGACCGGCTTCGGGGCCTCGTCCATCGACGTGGAGCTGCGGGCCTATGTGCTGACCCGGGATTTCGGCGCCTTTCTCGAAATCCAGGAGACGCTGTTGCTGGAGCTTCAGGACACGATCGAGGCCGGCGGCTCCGGCTTCGCCTTCCCCAGCCAGACCGTCTATCTGGGCCGCGACGGCGGGCTGGACGCCGAGGCGCGGAAGCGGGCCGAAGGCGCGGTCCTCGCCGGTCGGGCGGAGCAGGCGACGCGGGCGGCCGCGGCGGGCTGACCGCGCCGTCCTCCTTCGACACGGCCCTCCTTCGATACGGTCCCCCCCTCGATGCGCCCCCCGGCTCCGCCGCCCGCCCCGCCGGGGAGCGCGGGAAGGGCGCGGGGCCGGAGGGCGCGCCGGGCGCGGCGGACGCGAACGCCCCAGGGCGGCGGGGGGCGCCGCCCCGCTTGGGTCCGCAAGGCGGCGGGGGTCGCCGCCCCGCGAGGGTTCGCAGGGCGCCCGGCATCCCGCGCCTCCGGCCGCCGATGCCCGGCCGGCGACCCGCCGGGGCGGGGCGAGAATGCGGACGGGTCCCGGGCCGCCCCGGTCAGCGGGCGGGCGAGGCGGCGATGTCGACCCGCAGCGCCATCATCGTGGCCACCGCCGGCGCGAAGGCGCTGACCCCGTAGTCGGATCGGTCGATGCGTCCGGTCACGGTGAAATCGGCGACCGTCCCGGCCTCCGCCCCCTCCATCCGGTTCAGCACCACGTCGAAGGTCTCCTCCCGCGTCACGCCCTTGATGGTCACCAGCCCGGTGATCGCGGCGCGGGTCTCCGACAGCATCTCCACCCCCTGGGAGACGAAGGTGATGCGCGGATGCCCCTTCACGTCCAGCATGTCCGCGCCGCGGATGAAGTCGTCCCGCGTCTCCCATTCGGTGTCGATCGACGCCGCCTCGATGGTGAAGCTGACCGAGGAGGCGGTTCCCGCCGCCGGGTCGAAGTCGATCTCGGCGTCGAAGCTCCGGAACCGCCCCTCGACCAGAGCGAAGCCCGCATGTTCCAGCGAGAAGGTGACCGCGGCGCGGTCGCGGTCCATCACCCAGCGTTCCGCCGCGGCCGAGCCCGGCAGGGCCAGGGCGCCGGCCAGCGCGGCCAGGGCGGACAGGGGGACGAAGGCGGAACGGGGACGGCGCATCGGGGCTCTCCAGGGACCGGATCGGGGCGACGGCGCGTCCTGCCGTCAGGTTCGGAAGGTTGGTGCCGCCCGGGCGCCCGCCGGCCCGCCGCCCCCGGTCACGAAACCGTGAGCCGCCGCCCCATGCCGGCCTTTGCCGCGGGCCCCGTCAGGCGTATTCAGGCCGCGACCCGGCCCGGAGGACGCGAGCGATGATCGAGGACCTGATCGGCGGCATCGCCGCCCGCATGGCGGCGGAGGAGACGCGCGGCCGCGTCGCCGACTACATCCCCGAGCTCGCCGGCATCGACCCGGGGCGGTTCGGCCTCTCGGTCTGCCTCGCCGACGGAACCCAGGTCTCGGCCGGGGACGCGGAGACGGGGTTCTCCATCCAGTCCGTCTCCAAGGTCTTCGCGCTGGCGGTGGCGCTGGGGCGGCTGGGCGACGGCATCTGGAAGCGCTGCGGGCGGGAGCCGTCGTCCAACGCCTTCAACTCGGTGGTGGACCTGGAGCTGGAGGCGGGCAAGCCGCGCAACCCCTTCGTCAACGCCGGGGCCATCGTGATCGCCGACGCCATCCTCGCCGGCCGCGCGCCGAAGGACACGCTGGCGGAGCTGCTGGGCTTCATCCGCGCCGCGGCCGGCGACGACGCCATCTATATCGACGAACGGGTGGCCAAGTCCGAGATCCGCACCGGCCACCGCAACTGGTCGCTGGCGCATTTCCTCAAGTCTTCCGACAACCTGCTGCACGACTGCGAACTGACGCTGGGGACCTATTTCCACCAATGCGCCATCGAGATGTCCTGCGCCCAGCTCGCCCGCGCCGGGCGCTTCCTGGCCGGGCTGGGCACGGGGCACGACCTGATCTCGCGCCGCAACGTGCGCTCGATCAACGCGCTGATGATGACCTGCGGGCACTATGACGGCTCGGGCGCCTTCGCCTACCGGGTGGGCATCCCGGGCAAGAGCGGCGTGGGCGGGGGGATCATGGCGGTGGTTCCCGGCGTCGCCTCGATCGCGGTCTGGTCGCCGGGGCTGGACCGCTACGGCAACTCGCTGCTCGGCACCAAGGCGCTGGAGGAGCTGACCGAGGCGACGGGCTGGTCGCTGTTCAACGTCGGCTGACCGGCGCGGCCGGGGGGAGCGCGCCGAATCCGGTGGACGGGCCCGCGCGGACGCGGCAGGATTCGTCCGCGTCCCTGCGGTGGCGGGACGTGTCCGTCCGGCCCGCCGGGGCCGCCCGGGTCCGGTGGTTCCCCTGCGCCGGCGCGCCGTCGCCCGAAGCCGCGCCCCATGCCCGTCCGCTCCCTCGTCCGCCCCCGCGCCCGCTCCCTCTTCCCCCTCGCCCTCCTGTCGCTGGCCGCGCTCCCCGGCTTCGCCCTTCTCGCCGCGCCCGCGGCGCGGGCCGACATCGCCCTGCCCGACTGCGCCGCCCTGACCCTCTGGGCGCGGGGGCTGGACCTGAAGCCGGAACGCAGCCTGAACCCCTACACGACCTACGCCTGGCCCGAGGCGCTGCTGACGCCCGAGACCGCGGCGCTGTTCGGCAAGACCGCCGACGCCTTCGACGCCGCCGAGGCCGAGGCCGCCGCCGCGGCGCTGAAGGCCTGCGGCAAGGCCGCCGACAAGGCCGACCGCAAACCGCTGGCCGCGGCGGAGAAGGAATTCGCCCGCACGATCAAGCCCATCGCCGAGAACCGGGCCGAGGCGCTGGCCGCCCTCGCCCCCGCGCTCGCCGCCTTCGAGGCCTGGCCGCCCGACGCCGACAAGCTGCGCATGATCGCGGCCCTGCGCGCCTTCGCCGCCGGGGACGGGCGCGGGGTGACCTCCGCCGCCTCGGGTCTCACGCGGGACGCGGGCAAGGCGCTGGACGCGCTGATCAAGCCGATGCGGCTGCTGCCGCTGGATCTCGCCGCCGCGCGGACCGCCCCGGCGGCGGAGGCGGCGGCGCCCGCGGCGCAGGCGGGCGCGCTCGCGGGGATCGAGGCCGAATTCGCCGCCCTGCCCGCCGAGCTTCGGACCCTGCAACGCTGGGACGACGGCGCGGCACGGATCCTCCGCCCCTACGCCGCGCTGATGCCCGACACGGGCCCGCGGCTGGACGCCCTCGCCGCGACGGCCCGCACGGCGCTGGAAGCCGCGCTGACCGAGGCGGAGCTCGCCGCCGCCGGCGACGGCCCGCCCGGGATCGCCGCGCTGGACCGCGCGGCCGCAGGCCCGCTGATGCGGGCGCTGTCGCCCCCGGCGGCGGAGGCGTTCCAGGCCGCGCTCTCCGCCCGACGGCAGGAAGCGGCGCTGACGCTGATCGCCGCGCAGCCCGCCACGGCCCAGGCGCTGCCGGGCTACGCGGCGCTGGAGACCGGGCTGACCGCGGGCCCGCTGGTCACGCCGCCCCAGCGGGCCGAGCTGCGCGCCGCGATCGAGGCCCGCCGCGCCCTCGCCGCCGCCGATGCCGGCCGGGCCCTGATGGCGGAGATCGCCGCCACCCCGACCGCCGCCGCCGGCTTCGCGCGGCTCGACCAGGCGACCTCGCCGCCGCTGCTCGCCCTGCTCTCCCCCGCCGACGCGGAGGCGGCGCGACGGGCGGCGGAGGCGAAGCGGGCGGAGATCGGGGCGGAGATGGTCCGCCGCGTCGGCGCCGAGCTCGACGCGACCGGCGACGACCTCGCCGCGCTGCGCCTGATCGACACCGTGCTTGTCCCGCAGCTCTCCGCCCTGCCCGCCTCGGCCGAGCCATGGCGGGGAGAGCTGATCGCCCGCGTCTCCGCCCGCCGGGCCGAGGCGCTGGCGGCGCTGACCCGCGCCCAGGCCGGGCCGCTGACGGGACGGCGCTACCGGACCCGCGACGGAGCGATGACGGTGGAGTTCCGCAGCCGGGACGAAGCCTGGGTCACCGACGGCGCCGGCCAGGTGCTCTCGGTCGCCTACGAGGCGCCGGACGACGCCACGGTCAAGCTCGCGCTGCCGATGGGAACGGTGGTGCTGACGCGGGAGGCGCATTACCTCGTCGGCGGGCCCGTGCAGCTCGAACGGATCGACTGACGCCCCGCCCCCGGCCCCCGCGCGGAACGAAAAACGGCCGCCGGATCGCTCCGGCGGCCGTGCGTTTCAGCGTCGTCCCGACCTCAGGCGAGGTCGAAGCGGTCCGCGTTCATCACCTTGGTCCAGGCGGCCACGAAGTCCGTCACGAACTTCTCCGCGTTGTCGTCCTGGGCGTAGACCTCGGCATAGGCGCGCAGGATGGAGTTGGAGCCGAACACCAGGTCCGCCCGCGTCGCCGTCCACTTCGCCGCGCCGGTCTTGCGGTCGCGGATCTCGTAGAGACCCCCGCCCACCGGCATCCACGAATAGGCCATGTCGGTGAGGGTGACGAAGAAGTCGGTGCTCAGCGCGCCGGGACGGGCGGTGAACACGCCATGCGCGGTCCCGCCATGGTTGGTCCCCATCGCCCGCATGCCGCCGACCAGCACGGTCATCTCGGCCGCGGTCAGGCCCAGAAGCTGGGCGCGGTCGAGCATCATCTCCTCAGGCGAGACGACGTAGTCCTCCTTGGCCCAGTTGCGGAACCCGTCGGCCAGCGGCTCCAGCGCGTCGAAGGAGGGCGCGTCGGTCATCTCGGCCGTCGCGTCGCCGCGGCCCGGCGCGAAGGGAACCGCCACCTCGAAGCCCGCCGCCTTCGCGGCCTGCTCCACCCCGACATTGCCGGCCAGCACGATGATGTCGGCCACCGACGCCCCGACCTCGGCCGCGATCGGCTCCAGCGCGCCCAGGACCTTGGCCAGGCGCGCCGGCTCGTTGCCCGCCCAGTCCTTCTGCGGGGCCAGTCGGATGCGCGCGCCGTTGGCGCCGCCCCGCATGTCCGAGCCGCGATAGGTGCGCGCGCTGTCCCAGGCGGTGGCGACCAGTTCGGCCGTGCTCAGCCCGGCCGCGGCGATCTTCGCCTTGGCCGCCTCGACGTTCCAGCCGGTCGGGCCCTTGGGCACCGGATCCTGCCAGATCAGGTCCTCGGACGGCACGTCGGGGCCGAAATAGCGGTCCTTCGGGCCCATGTCGCGATGGGTCAGCTTGAACCAGGCGCGGGCGAAGGTCTCCGAGAAATACTCAGGATCCGCCATGAACTTGCGGCAGATCGCGTTGTAGACCGGGTCGACCTTCATCGCCATGTCGGCGTCGGTCATCATCGGCATGCACTTGATCGAGGGGTCCTCGACATCCGCCGGCATGTGCTCGGGCTTGATGTCGATCGGCTTCCACTGGTTGGCGCCGGCGGGGGACTTGGTCAGCTCCCACTCGTAGCCGAACAGCAGCTCGAACCAGCCCATGTCCCACTGGGTGGGGTTGGTGGTCCAGGCGCCCTCGATGCCCGACACGACCGTGTCGCGCCCGATGCCGCGGCCCTTGGTGTTCATCCAGCCGATGCCCTGATATTCGGGGCCGGCGGCCTCCGGATCCGGGCTCAGGTCGGCGGGGTTCCCGTTGCCGTGGGACTTGCCGATGGTGTGGCCGCCGGCGGTCAGGGCCGCGGTCTCCTCATCGTCCATCGCCATGCGGGCGAAGGTCTCGCGCACCATGGCGGCGGTCTTCATCGGGTCCGGCTTGCCGTTCACCCCCTCGGGGTTCACGTAGATCAGGCCCATCTGCACGGCCGAGAGCGGGTTCTGCAGCGTGGAGGGATTCTCCACGTCGCCGTAGCGCTCGTCGGAGGGGGCCAGCCACTCCTTCTCCGCGCCCCAGTAGGTGTCCTTCTCGGGGTGCCAGATGTCCTCGCGCCCGAAGGCGAAGCCGAAGGTCTTCAGGCCGGCGACCTCGTAGGCGATGGTGCCCGACAGGATCATCAGGTCGGCCCAGGAGATCTTGTTGCCGTATTTCTTCTTGATCGGCCACAGCAGGCGGCGGCCCTTGTCGGTGTTGACGTTGTCGGGCCAGGAGTTCAGCGGCGCGAAGCGCTGGTTGCCGGTCCCGCCGCCCCCGCGGCCGTCGGCCAGCCGGTAGGAGCCGGCGGCATGCCACGCCACCCGGGCGAACATGCCCACATAGGAGCCCCAGTCCGCCGGCCACCAGTCCTGGCTGTCGGTCATCAGCGCGCGCAGGTCGGCCTTCAGCGCCTCGACGTCCAGCTTCTTGAGCTCTTCACGGTAGTCGAAGTCCGGCCCCATCGGGTTGGTCTTCGCGTCATGCTGGTGGAGGATGTCCAGGTTCAGCGCGTTCGGCCACCAGTCCATGACCGTGCGGCCGACCTCGGTCTGACCGCCATGCATCACCGGGCACTTGCCCGCGGTATCGTTCCCGTCCATCCGGAACCCTTTCCTCGGCTGGGCCGCGCCCCCGGTCCGGGTCGCGCGGCGTTATCCTGGCGCTTGGGAGGCCGGGCGCCCGGCGCCCCCCCGGCAGGGCGGAGGGGGCGGGCGGCGGCGACTCGGTCTCCCTATGTAGGGACGCTGTGTAGCAGTTTTTAGAATTAATAAAATTTGGATATTCCAATCGACGTGATAATCTCCGCTTATGTCGAGCCTGACCATACGCCAGCTGCGCTACTTCGAGGCGCTCGCCCGTCACCGCCATTTCGGCCGGGCGGCGGAGGCCTGCGCCATCTCCCAGCCCGCGCTGTCGATCCAGATGAAGGAGCTGGAGGCGCTGCTCGGCGCGCCGCTGATCGAGCGCGGCGCCCGCCAGCTTCGCCTGTCGGACCTGGGCGAGGCGCTGGCCGGCCGCGCCCGGGACATCCTGCGCGCGGTGGACGAGATCGAGGACATGGCCCGCGCCGCCCACGGCCCCTTCTCCGGCCGGCTGCGCATCGGGGTGATCCCCACCGTCGCCCCCTACCTGCTGCCCGGCCTGATCCAGCGGCTGGCCGGGGCCTATCCCGACCTCGACATCCTGCCTCGGGAAACCGTGACCCCCACCCTGATCCGCGACCTGCTCGACGGGCGGCTGGACCTGGCGGTGGTGGCCCTGCCGACCTCCGAGCCGACCCTGCACGAGGAGCCGCTGTTCCAGGAGGAGTTCGTCCTCGTCCGCCCCGAGGCCGACGCCGGCCAGCCGGTCCCGGATGCGGAGCATCTGCGCGAGATGCGCCTGCTGCTGCTGGAGGAGGGGCACTGCTTCCGCGATCAGGCGCTGAGCTTCTGCAACCTCTCCGCCAGCCCGCCGCGGGATTTGATGGAGGGGAGTTCGCTCGCCACCCTCGTGCAGATGGTGGGCGTGGGCATCGGCGTCACCCTGATCCCGGAGATGGCGGTGGCGGTGGAGACGGCCTCCGCCCCCGTCTCCGTCGCCCGGCTGGGGGCGCCGCGGCCGACGCGGACCATCGGCATGGTCTGGCGCAAGTCCACCCCCCTCGCCCCCCAGCTCGCCCGCATCGCCGAGCGGGTGCGCGCGTTCGGCCGGGAGGGGGAGACGGGAGAGGCGCGGACGGCGGAGACGCCGACGCCCGGGACGCGGACGCCGAAGCCCCCGCCCGCCTGACGCTCCCCCCCCCGCACCCTCCCGTTCCCGGAGCCCCACAGCCCCTTCATCGCGCCCCGGGCCCGACCCGGGGCCTCGCGACCGCCCCGCCCGCGCGAGGCCCCCGATCAAGTCCGGGGCGCCCAACCGGCGCCCCCCCGATGCGGCCAGCGACGCCCCACCGCTCTTCGGCGCGCCCCGGGCCTGACCCGGGGCCTCGCGACCTCCCCGCCCGCGCGAGGCCCCGGATCAAGTCCGGGGCGCTCGGGCGTCGCGGCTTCGCTTCGCACGAAGCGGTCCCCGGCGCGTCCGGAAGGGCGTCAGGCGGGGCCTTCGGCAGGCGCCGGCGCCGGGCTTCCCTCCGCCCCGCATCCGTCGCAGGCTGGGCGCGCCCCGCGCCGGAGATCCGCCCATGACCTTCCCCCGCCTCATCCGCCTCCCCCGCCCCGTCGCCTCCGCGCTGCTCGCCCTCGCGCTGGCCTTCGCCGCCGACGCCGCCTCCGCCCAGTCGATCCGCCTCCTCGACAGCGTGAAGATCCGCGACGAGGCGGCGGGGTTCGCCGAGCCCTCGGGCCTCGCCCTCTCCGCCGACGGGAGCTTTCTGTGGAGCGTCTCGGACAATGCCCGCGAGGTGTTCCGCCTGGGTTTCGACGGCAAGCTCCTCCCCGGCCCCCGCCCCCGCCTGCCCTGGAAGGATCAGGCCGAGGGGATCGCCGCCACGCCCGACGGGCGCGCCCTGATCGTGGCGCGGGAGAAAGGCGCCCGCCTCGCCCGCATCGACCTCGCCACGGGCGCAGCCGAGACCGTCCGCCTCGCCGACCTGCCCGGCTGGGCCGCCATCGCCCCGCATTTCAGGGACGCCGACAACGACGGGCTGGAGGGCGTGGCCGTCGACCCGGAGGACGGCCGCGTCTGGCTGTTGCGCGAGGCCGGGCCGCGGCTGCTGATCGGCCTCTCCCCCGCGCTCGACCGGATCGAGACCGTGCGCGAACTGGACCCTTCGGCCGGCTTCGAAGAGGCGATGGGTGCGGCGAAGGATGGGGACGGCCGGCTCGACGTCTCCGGCCTCGCCATCGGGGCGACGGGGTTCTGGATCGTCTCCGACCGCGGCGAGCGGCTGTTCCTCCTGCCCCGCGACGGCGGCCCGGCCCGGTCCTGGCCCCTGACCCGCAGCGCGAAGGGCAAGCCCCTGAAGAACGCCGAGGGCGTGGCCTGGGACCCGGCCCGCGGCCGGCTCCACGTTGTCAGCGACGACAAGGGGGACTCCCGGCTCGTCACCTACGCGGCGGAGGACTAGCGGGAACCCGGCCGGCCGCGGAAAGGCGGAGCGATTTCCCCCCGGCCGCGGCGTCGCGCGGACGCGCGGGGCTTGTTCGCCGCGCGGCGCGGGCCTAAGCCGAAAGGGCGCGCCGCCCGAAGGATGCCGATCTTGCCGCAGTCGACCTCGCCCCTGGCCCTGTTCTCCAACCAGACCTTCCGGATGCTGTGGCTGGCGGCGCTGACCTCCAATTTCGGGGGGTTGGTGCAGTCGGTGGGCGCGGCCTGGATGATGACGCTGCTGTCCGACAAGCCCTCGATGGTGGCGCTGGTGCAGTCCTCGGTGACGCTGCCCATCGTGATCTTCTCGCTGGTCGCAGGGGTGCTGGCCGACAGCTACGACCGCCGCCGGGTCATGCTGATCGCGCAGGGCTTCATGTTCGCGGTGTCGGTGGCGCTGGCGGCGATGGCGGTGGCGGGGCTGCTGTCGCCCTGGCTGCTGCTCGGCTTCACCTTCCTGATCGGCTGCGGGACGGCGCTGCACAACCCTTCCTGGCAGGCGACGATGGGCGACATCGTGCCGAAGGCCGACCTGCCCTCGGCCGTGGCGCTGAACTCCATGGGGTTCAACCTGATGCGCTCGGTCGGGCCCGCGGTGGGCGGGGCCATCGTGGCGGCGGCGGGGGCCGCGGCCGCCTTCGCGGTCAACGCGGCGAGCTATGTGGCGATCATCTCCGCCCTGCTGCGCTGGCACCCGGTCACGCCGCCCCGCACGCTGCCGCGCGAGCCGCTGGGAGCGGCCTTCGCCGCCGGCCTGCGCTATGTCGCCATGTCGCCGAACCTGATCCGGGTGATCCTGCGCGGCACGGTGTTCGGCATGACCTCCATCGCCGTGCTGGCCCTGCTGCCGCTGGTGGTGCGCGAGCATCTGGACGGGCGCGCCTTCGTCTACGGCATCATGCTGGGCTGCTTCGGGGTGGGGGCGGTCGGGGGCGCGCTGCTCAACGCCCGCCTGCGCGCGATGTTCGAGAACGAGAGGATCGCGCGGCTGGCCTTCGCCGGCCTCGCCGTCGCCTCGGTCGTGCTGGCGCTCAGCGGGGTCTACGTGCTGACCGGGGCGGCGCTGCTGCTGGCGGGGGCGTGCTGGGTGATCGCGCTGTCGATGTTCAACGTCACCATCCAGCTGTCGACCCCGCGCTGGGTGGTTGGGCGGGCGCTGGCGCTCTACCAGACCGGGACGTTCGGGGGGATGGCCGCGGGAAGCTGGATCGCGGGCCTGCTGGCCGAGGCGCATGGCGTCGACGCGGCCCTGCTGGTCGCGGCCGGGGCCATGTGCCTGGGCGCCGCCATCGGCCTCGTCCAGCCGCTGCCCGCCTTCGGGGTGCTGAACCTCGACCCGCTGGACCGGTTCCGCGAGCCGCCTTTGCGCCTCGATCTCACCCAGCGCTCCGGCCCGATCATGGTGATGGTGGATTACGTCATCGCGCAGAAGGACGTGCCCGCCTTCCTGTCGGCGATGGCCCTGCGCCGCCGCATCCGCCTGCGCGACGGGGCCAAGCAGTGGACCCTGCTGCGCGACCTGGAGAACCCGGACCTGTGGACCGAAAGCTACCATGTCCCCACCTGGGTCGAATACGTGCGCCACAACGCGAGGCGCACCCAGGCCGACCGCGAATCCTACGACCAGCTCGTCGCCCTGCATCGCGGGCCGGAGCCGCCCCGCGTGCACCGGATGATCGAGCGGCAGACCGTGCCGCTGACCGACGACATGCCGCTCAAGCCCCCGGCATAGACCGGCGGTTGCGGGCGGCGTAGGCTGGCCCCTGGATGCGAAGGCGGCGACGGAGGCGCATATGGCCGGCGGATGGGCGCGCGACGGCGCGGTGGAGGAGCAGATCGAGGCGTCGCTGTCCGACGAACTCTCCCGCCTGCGCGCGCAGGCGGCGCCCCGGGGCGAGAGCCGCACCCATTGCGCCGAATGCGAGGAGCCGATCCCCGAGCCCCGCCGCGCCGCCCTGCCCGGCGTGCGCCTGTGCATCGACTGCCAGACCGACCGCGACCGCGCCCCGATCGCCCGCGGCGGGATCAACCGTCGCGGCTCCAAGGACAGCCAGCTCAAGTGACCCGCTTCGGGCTTGCTCCCGGGCCCCGGATCGGATAGCTCGCCCCCCCTCGCGCCGGAACCGGCGCCGGATCTCCGGGGGACGCCATGCACGCCGACACGCTCGCCATAGACTTCGGAACCTCCAACTCCGCCGCCTCGGTGCTGGAGAACGGCCGCCCCCGCCGCCTGCCCGTGGAGGGCGCGGCCGAGACCCTGCCCACCGCCGTCTTCTTCCCCACCGAGGGCGGGCCGATGCTGATCGGCGCCGAAGCCGCCGCGGCGCTGATCGAGGGGGAGGAAGGCCGCTACATGCGCGCCCTGAAAAGCGTGCTCGGCACGTCCCTTTTCCACGAAGAGCGCCGCCTCGGCGGGCGCCGCCGCACGCTGGCCGACGTGGTCACCGACTTCCTCGCCGCCCTGCGCGGCCGGGCGGAGGCGCAGGCCGGCCGCCGCTTCGCCCGCGCCGTCTCCGGGCGGCCGGTGCATTTCCACTCCGCCGACCCCGCCCGCGACGCCTGCGCCGAGGCCGACCTGCGCGCCTGCTACCTCGCCGCCGGCTTCTCGGACGTCCGCTTCGTGCTGGAGCCGGAGGCCGCGGCCCTCGCGGCCGCCGCCGACGGCCATGGCGGCGAGACCGGGTTGATCGTCGACATCGGCGGCGGCACCTCGGATTTCTCCGTGTTCCGGCGGGAGGGGGAGACGACCCGCATCCTCGCCTCCCACGGCGTGCGGCTGGGCGGCACCGATTTCGACCACGCGGTGTCGATGACCCATGCCATGCCGCTGCTGGGGCTGGGCGGAGAGCTTCGGCGCACCTTCGGCAAGGGCCTGCTGCCGGTGCCCAACGACCTTTACGTCGAGCTGTCGACCTGGGCCAAGATCGCCTTCCTCTACACCCCCGAGACCCGCCGCGCCGTCGACGAGATGCTGCGCGACGCGGTGGAGCCCGCCCGCCTCGCCCGCTTCGCGAAGGTGATCGAGAACCAGCTGGGCCATGAACTCGCCTTCGCGGTGGAGGCGGGCAAGATCGCCGCCAACGACCCGAAGGCGCAGGACGCGCGCATCGACATGGGCGTGGTGGAGCGGGGGCTTTTCGCCCCGATCACCCCCGCCTCCATGGCCGAGGCGCTGGCCGAGTATCGCGCCGGCCTGCGCGCGGCGATGGACGAGACGCTGCGCATGGCCGGCCTCGCGCCCGCGGGCGTGGGCGCGGTGGTGCTGGTCGGCGGCTCGTCGCTGATGGGGCTGGTGGGGGAGGAGGCGCAGGCCGCCTGCCCCGAAGCGCGCCTGTCGCGGTCGGATGCGTTCAGCTCGGTGGTCGACGGGCTGGCCTGGGCGATCGGGTCCGAGGCGGCGCGGGCGGCCTGACGCCCCGCGCGCGCCTTCGGCCGCCACCCGTCACGTAGGGGTCAACGTCCAGTCCAGCCCGTCGCCGGTCGCCTCGACCTCCACCGCCATGAACGCCCGGTGCGAGGCGACCGCGCCGCGCCACAGCTCGATCCACGCGGCGAGCAGGTCGTCGCGCGCCGCCCCCTCCATCCCCCGGACCGCGCGCAGCCCGGTATGGCGGACCCGCGCCCCGCCCGCGTCGCCCGTGACCTCCGCCCCGTCGCCCATGCCGCGGAACATGGCGGCGAGGAAGGCGGCGGCCTCGGCCGGGCCGCCGTCGACGCCGCCGACCTCCGCCGCCATGCGGGGATAGTGCTGCAACCCGGTCAGCCGGGCGGAGAGGCCGGCGAGCTCCCGCGCCCGGTCGGCCCCCAGCACGCCCGCCAGCTCCGTCACCCCGTTGCGGCAGTATTCCAGCGCGTAGTTCCGCTCCGCCTTGGCCAGCCGGTCGGGGGACCAGTCCTCCGCCGGCGGCTGGGGCTGGGCGGCCGCGTCGAAGAGCGGCGGGCGCTCGTCGGGGGCGAAGACCAGGCGCTCGTCCTCCGCCAGATCCCGGTCCGCCTCGCGGAAATATCCGCACAGGCCGAACTGGCCGGTCATGTCCTCGGACACGCACACGAAGCCCAGCCGCGGGTTGCCCAGCGACACCCCGTTCTGCGCGTACCAGCCGCGCAGGAAGCCGCGGCTCGCCTCCACCGGCACGCCGCAGATCGCGGGGCCGTCATACATCCAGCGCGGATAGCGGAAGCGGACCCAGGCCTTGCGGGGCCCTTCCTCCATGTATTCCACCCGCACGCCGCCCACGCCGTTGGACAGCACGTGATAGCGCGCGCAGGCCACCGCGTGCGGCAGGCCGGTCAGCCCCAGCTTGTCGAAGCTGGACAGGAACTTGGCGTGGTGCTGGCGGCGGAACAGGCGGAACATCCATTCGCCCGTCGCCTCCGCCCCCTCGCGCGTCGCCACCATCAGCTGCAGGCCCAGCAGCCACTGGTGATGCAGCGCCGCCTGCGCGGCGGCGGCGCGGCGCGCGGTCTCGTCCATCGGCGTGGCGCCGTCCATCCGCGTCCTCCCACGGTTCTCGCGCCTCTGCGGGCGCCCGGGGCCGAGCCTATCCCCGCGGATCGCAAGAGGCGAGGGCGCGCGAGGCCTCCGGCCCGTCCACCGCCGGCGCCGCGCAACCGTCACGCAAGCGCGACCGAACCGACGCGCCCCTGTCGCGCGCCGGGCGTATCCGGGTCCGATCCGTTTCGCGCCCGAGGACCTGTCCCATGAACCGCCCGATGACCGCGCCCGAGGGCGCCGCCGTTTCCGCCGCCGACCTGCCCGTGCTGGGCGTCTGCCTGCCCAACGACGCGATCGAGGAGAAGATCGACTGGATCGTGCAGGACCAGCGCGACCTGGAGGTGCAGGACTTCTTCTCGGCCGAGGTGCTGGACGGCGACTGGCGCGCCGTCGCCGCGCGCACCCGCCGCCTTCTGGGGTCCTACAAGGGCCGGCTCGGCATCCACGGGCCGTTCTGGGGCTTCTCGCTCGGCACCATGGACCCGCTGGTGCGCGAGGTGGTGAAGAAGCGGATGGACCAGGGCCTCGACGCCTGCGAGGAGATCGGGGCGACCCAGATGGTCATCCACTCCCCCGCCACGACCTGGGACTACAACAACCGCCACCACCTGCCCGGCGCCTACCGGATCGCCGACAACCTGCACGCCGCGCTCGACGACGCGGCGGCGCGGGCGCAGCGGATCGGGGTGACGCTGGTGCTGGAGAACATCGAGGACAAGGACCCGGCAGAGCGCGTGCGCCTGGCCGAGAGCTTCGGGATCGATGCCGTCAGGGTATCGGTCGACACCGGACACGCCCACTACGCGCATAAATCGACGGGCGCGCCGCCGGTCGACCATTACATCCTCGCCGCCGGCGACATGCTGCACCACGTCCATATCCAGGACGCCGACGGCTATGCCGACCGGCACTGGGCGCCGGGGATGGGCGACATCCTGTGGGGCTCGGTGTTCAAGGCGCTGGAGCATTGCGGGTCGTCCCCCCGCCTGAACCTCGAACTCCGCGACAAGTCGCTGGTCGAGGGCGCGGCGGAGTGGTTCAGGGCCCGCGGCCTGGCGCGCTGAGCGCCACCGGAGAACAGGCGACCCGAGATCAGGCGACCCGGAACTTCGCGGGGCGGGCGGGAAAAGTTCCTCGCCCGCCCCGTTTCCGTGCGCCCCGTTTCCGTGGGGGAGCGGCTCAGATCCGCCCGCCCTCGGTGAGATAGACCTTCCCGCGATAGCGGATCCGGGTCAGGCGCTGGCGGAAGCCGGCGGTTTCTGCCTCGTCGGTCAGGGTCTCCGCCGTCTCCGGGGCCTCGCCCCAGGCCTCGACCAGCACGCGGCCCTCGCCGAAGGGCGCGGCCTCGCCCAGGGCGGCGAGGATCGTGGGCGACACGTCCACGATCCCGGCCGGGCAGTCGTGGACCGCGGGCGCGACGCCCGGCCCCCCCAGCGCCAGCAGCGTGTTCAGCTCCCGCCGGTGCAACCCGCCATGCATGCCGCCCCCGACCGGGATGCCGCCGGTGTAGAGGCCCAGGCCCTCGAAGCCGAATTCGTCCGGCCCGTCGCCGGAGCGGCAGACGTAGTGCAGGTCCGGCGCCCGCGCGTGATCGCCCGCGACCAGCGACACGGGCAGCGTCCCCGGCAGCGCCTCTCGCGCGAAGACCATGCCCATCCAGTCCTGCGCCATCAGCCAGGCGGCGAGCTCCGCCACCGGGGCGGCGGGGCGCAGGGCGCGGATTTCGCCCGACGCGCCGCGGGTGATCCCGAAATCGTCCTCGGGCCGCGGCAGGACGCCGGCGCGGAAGCCCGCCGCGCGCAACTCGCCCTCGATATCGATCTCCCGGTCCACGGTGATCTGGCCGTGATCGGACATGGCGACGATCAGCGCGTCCGCCGGCGCCGCGGCCCGGATCGCGGCGAAGGCTTCGTCGCAGGCGGCCAGCGCCTCGGCGGCCTCAGGCGAGCCGATGCGGCGGTAATGGAAGGTGGTGTCGGGCTCCGGGAACCAGACCAGCGCCACGTCCGGCGCCTCCGGCAGGCCGAGGTCGCGGATCACCGCCTCGGCCCGTGCGATGGCGTTGAAGCGGGGAATCGCGGGCTCGGGCAACGGCCCGTGCCGGGCGACGGAGGCGGCGACGGCCCCGGGCGTGCGGGTGTGATCCTCGCCATGGATCGAGAAGGTCCAGTGCCCGTCATGGTCCGCGACATCGGCGTTGACCAGGAAGGCGGAGCCGGACGACCCGCAATGCGCCACCACCATCCGCCGCCCCGACGCCGCCAGCGCCCCGCCCAGATCCGGGGCGGTCAGCACGGCGCCGTCCGCCTCGGCCAGCGCCTCCAGATCGCCGCGGCGGGAGGTGTCGAGCGGCCGGCCCGTCAGGACCCGGGGCTGATGGAAGGCGTTGCCGACCACGCCGTGGTCCCGCGGCCAGGCCCCGGTGGCCAGCGCCGAGGTGCAGACGCGGGTGTAGGAGGGGAACACGGTCCGCGCCTGACGGAACCAGGCCGACTCGCCCAGGAAGGCGGAGAGCGACGGCATCGTGTCAGGCGTGATGCGATCCGGTCTCAATCCGTCGAACACCACCACGATCACCTGCCCGACCTGTCGCATATCCGATCCTTTCATTGACTACGCGCGGACCCTCGCACGCGGTTGGCGGCGGTTTGATGACGGCGTGACGACGCGGGCCAAGGGCCTGACGTCGCAGGGCTTCCGCAGCCGCGCCGAACGCTTCGGGGGACTGATCGTCGGGCGAGCCGAAAGGTTCGCGAACCTGTCGCCGTTCCGTCGCAGGGCGCGCCCATCCTCCACCCCCGGACCCGACGGGGCCTCGCCGCTCCTCCCACTTCTTCCAGCGACCGGAACCTGATCGCCATGATGCTTTCCCGCCGCCTCCCCGGCCTTCTCGCCGGGGCCGCCCTGCTCGCCACCACCGCGCTGGTGGCCCCCGCGCAGGCCGACGACCGCCCGACCATCACCGTCGCCGTGCAGCAGATCGTCAACGCCGGCGCGCTGGACGTGCTGCGCGAGCAGTCGAACGTGGGCGCGCGCGTGTTCCACTCGATCTTCGAGACGCTGATCGACTACGATCGCCAGAAGGACGACCTGCCCCGCAAGCCGGGCCTGGCGACCGAATGGAAGCGCATCGACGACAAGACCGTCGAACTGAAGCTGCGCGAAGGCGTGAAATTCCACAACGGCGACGTGATGACCGCCGAGGACGTGGTGTTCACCTTCTCCCCCGAGCGCTTCGGCACCCTGCCCGAGCAGCAGGCCGCCCAGAAGGAGGGCGCGCAGCTCTTCACCTCCTCGGCCGCCACGGCGACCAAGGGCAAGGTGCCGCCGCCCGAGGTGGCCGCCGTCGCCCGTCGCGCCTGGCCGAACCTCGACCGGGTGGAGAAGGTGGACGACATGACCGTCCGCTTCGTCTCCAAGGTGCCCGACCCGACGCTGGAGGGCCGCATCTCCCGCTACGGCGCCGAGATCATCTCCAAGCGCGCCTATGACGAGGCCGAGACCTGGGCCGACTTCGCCCGTCATCCGGTGGCGACCGGCCCCTACAAGGTGGTGGAGTTCAAACCCGACAACGTGCTCGTGCTCGCCGCGCACGAGGACTACTGGGGCGGCGAGCCGCCGATCAAGGAACTGCGCTTCGTGGTGGCGCCGGAGGTGGCGAGCCGCGTGAACGGGCTGCTGTCGGGCGAATACGACTTCATCACCGACGTCCCCCCGGACCAGATCGCGCTGGTCGAGAAGGATCCGGCCTTCGAGGTGGTCGGCGGCCCGATCACCAACCATCGCCTGATGGTGTTCGACAAGAACAACGGCCCGATGAAGAACGTGAAGATCCGCCAGGCGATGACCCACGCCATCGACCGCGAGCTGATCGTGGACGCGCTGTGGGGCGGCCGGACCAAGGTGCCGGCGGGACTGCAGTGGGAATATTACGGCGACATGTACATCGCCGACTGGAAGGTTCCCGAATACGACCTGGATCTGGCGAAGAAGCTGGTGGCGGAGTCGGGGTATGACGGCGCCCCCATCACCATGCGGGTCCTGAACAACTACTACACCAACCAGGTCTCCACCGCGCAGATCAACGCCGAGTCCTTCCGCCAGATCGGTCTCAACGTCGAGATCGTGATGAAGGAGAACTGGCAGCAGATCTTCGACACCGAGAGCGGCCCGCGCATGGTCCGCGACTGGTCGAACTCCGCCCCCTTCCCGGACCCGGTGGCCTCGATCGTCAACCAGCACTGCCAGAACGGCCAGCAGCAGCAGGTGGGCGAGTGGACCAACGAGGAGTTCAACAAGCTCTGCATCGTGCTGGAGACCTCGACCGACCTGCAGACCCGCCGCGACGCCTTCAAGCGGATGCTGGAGATCGCCGAGCGCGAGGACCCCGCCTTCACCGTCCTGCACCAGAACGCGATCTTCTACGGCAAGCGGGCGGACATCGCCTGGAAGCCCTCGGCGCTGCAGTCGATGGACTTCCGGTCGGGGAACTTCGCGGTCGGGTCCTCGAACTGACCTGACGGACGCCCTTCGCGCCCCCCGCCCGGCCTGGGCGGGGGGCGCGCCCTGTTTTCCGCCCCCGCTCCGGACCCCGCCCCATGACCGACCCGCTCGATGCGCTCAAGCCGCTGGTCTCGCTGACCGGCATGACCGTGGATTTCGACATCGGCCGGCGCTATGTGCGCGCGCTGCACGGGGTCGACCTGGAGGTGATGCGCGGCGAGACGCTGGGCGTGGTGGGCGAAAGCGGCTGCGGAAAGTCGATCACCTGGCTGGCCGCGGCGGGGCTGCTGGACGCGCGCGCGAAGGTCGGCGGGTCGGTGCGGCTGGCCGGGGAGGAGATCCTCGGCGCCTCCGAACGTCGACTGGCGGCGATCCGCGGCGGGCGGGTGGCGCTGATCTTCCAGGACCCGTCCTCGTCGCTCAACCCGGTGCGGCGGATCGGCTGGCAGATCGGCGAGGCGCTGCGCCTGCATCGCGGGATGCGCGGGGCCGAGGCGCGGGCCGAGGCGACGCGGCTATTGGAGCGGGTCGGCATCTCCAACCCCGCGCAGCGGCTGAACGAATATCCGCACGAGCTGTCGGGCGGCATGAACCAGCGGGTGATGATCGCCATGGCGCTGGCCGGCGAGCCGGAGCTGCTGATCGCCGACGAGCCGACCACGGCGCTGGATGCGACGATCCAGGCCCAGATCCTCGACCTTCTGGACGACCTCAGGGCCGAGACGGGGATGGCCATGGTGCTGATCTCCCACGATCTCGGGGTGATCTCGGACATGTGCGACCGGGTGGCGGTGATGTATTGCGGCCGGGTGGTGGAGACGGGGCCGGCGGAGCGGGTCTTCGCGGCGCCCTCGCATCCCTACACGCGGGGCCTGCTGGCCGCGCTGCCCGATATCGATGGGCCGCGGCGGCGGCTGGACGCGATCCCCGGCGCGGTGCCCGCGCCCCACGCGCTGCCGCCGGGCTGCGCCTTCGCGCCCCGCTGCGCCGAGGCGGGGCCGGATTGCGCCGCCGCCCTGCCCGGACTGACGCCGCTGGGCGGGCGGCATCTCGCGGCCTGCCTGCGGCGCGGGCCGGATGCGCGGCCGCGGGAGGCCGCGAGGGAGGCGGGGGAGCGGGCGGTCGGGAACGCGGCGCGGCCGTCGCCGGAGCTGGCGGCGCGGCTGGCGGAGGAGATCCGGCCGTGACCCTCGCGCCGACGCGTCCCCGCTTCCTCGCCCCGCGCCGCCCCTGTTCCCGCTCCCGCGCGCCGGTCTTCGTGCCCACCCGGCCCGACGCGCCGCCCGCGCCGTCGCCCCTGCCGCCGCGCCCCGCGCCCACCCCCGCCGCCCGCGCGCTGCCCCGGCGCCGCCGGGCGCCCCGGGCTGAGATCTCGCGCCAGCCGTCCCCGGCCTCGCCCTGCGAGGCCGCC
>JAYZWL010000024.1:0-39156 GCA_036154955.1 Pseudomonadota bacterium
CCGGCCCCGCGCGCCGCGGGCGCGGCGGCGCCGCCGGCGCGCGCTCGACGCGGCGCCCGCTCCGCCGCGCAGGACATCGCGGGACCAAAGGGGCGGGTCCGGGGCGTCGGGGACGGCGGCCGTCAGCGGCGGGCGGGGCGCCAGCCGGCGGCGACCGCCTCGGCCTCGGTGCAGAACCAGCGCTCGCCTTTCGCGGCGTCGATCCGCGCGCGCTCGTAATCCGCCTGCCCCGGCATGTGATAGATGCGCCCCGAACCGGAGATATTGCCCTTGATCGCGCAGCCGGATTTCCGCGCGTCCAGCGCCTCGTCGAGCTGCCGGCCGGTCAGCGGCGCAAGGGTCTTGCCGGCCCGGAAATCCCAGGGCGCGACGAAATCCCCCTCCCACATGCCGAGGCCGCGCGCCTTGGCCCGCGCCTCCGCCTCGCCGTAAAGCTCGGGTCGGTCGCGATAGACCACCGCCATGCCCGAGGCGATCATGGCCTCGCCCAGGTCCCGGCCCCGCGCCGAGCAGCGGGCGAGCGGCCGGCCATACCGGTCCCGCTCCTCGTAGACGCAGACCACCGGCGCCCCGCCGACCAGCTTGCGCAGCGCCTCGGTCGCCCGCGCGCCGCAGGGATAGTCCGCGCCCGAGGCGCCGCGGCAGACCTGGTCGCGCTCCGGCGCGTCGATCTCCAGCAGGCGGATGCGTTCGTCGCGGATCCGGATCGTGTCGCCGTCGCTGATCTTCGCCGCGCCCTCGATCCGCTTCATCTGGCCGGAGGGCGCCTCCCCGACCAGTCCCGTCGCCAGGATCGCGGCGACGACCAGCGCGGTCGCGGCGGCCGCGAGGCGGCGCAGCGCGGAGAGGGATGAGCGGCGGGGGCGGGGCATCGCGGCGACCGTGGACAGGGCAAGTCGGGGCAAGTCGGGATTTCGGGGCAAGTCGGGATTAACGAATTCTTAAGAACTGTTAACATATCCGTCGCCCGAGGGCCATCCCGCCCCGGCCGCGTCCCGCTGGCCGCCCGCATTCGGGCGCGGGGCGCCGGGCGGGCGCCGCGGCGCCTTGTCCGCGGAGTCGACTCCAAGCCGGCCGAGTCCCGCCAAATCCGCGCCCGGCGCCCCGATCCGGCGCGTTTCCCGCCCGCCGGAGCCGCGAAACCGTCCCCCGCGGCGCCAGGTCGCCCCATCCCGACCCGCCATCCGCCCCCGGATTTCCTCGCAGGCGCGGCGCCGCGCCGCTGGCGCCCTTGCGCGACCGGGGACTATGCTCCAAGAACGATGGCAGACTGACGAACATGCCCGGGACCGCCCGGCGGAAAGCGAGTTTCTCCTATGGCTGACGGTGCGATCCTGGACGCGATGGAACCGACCGTGGACCTCTCGGTCCGCGACGTCTTCGGCATCGACTCCGACATGACGGTGAAGGGCTTCCCCGAGCCGACCGACCGCGTGCCGACCCTCGACCCGACCTACCAGTTCGATCGCGACACCACGATGGCGATCCTGGCGGGCTTCGCGCATAACCGGCGCGTGATGATCCAGGGCTATCACGGCACCGGCAAGTCGACCCATATCGAGCAGGTCGCCGCCCGGCTCAACTGGCCCTGCGTGCGCGTCAACCTCGACAGCCACATCTCCCGCATCGACCTGATCGGCAAGGACGCCATCAAGATCCGGGACGGCAAGCAGGTCACCGAGTTCCACGAGGGCATCCTGCCCTGGGCGCTGAAGAACCCCGTCGCCATCGTCTTCGACGAATACGACGCCGGCCGCCCGGACGTGATGTTCGTGATCCAGCGCGTGCTGGAAGTGGACGGCAAGCTGACCCTTCTGGATCAGAACGAGGTCATCCACCCCCACCGCTACTTCCGCCTGTTCGCCACGGCGAACACGGTGGGCCTCGGCGACACGACCGGCCTCTATCACGGCACCCAGCAGATCAACCAGGGCCAGATGGACCGCTGGTCGATGGTGGTGACGCTGAACTATCTCAGCCATGACGACGAAGTCGCCATCGTGCTGGCCAAGAACCCCGACTACCAGACGCCCAAGGGCAAGACGACGATCTCGCGCATGGTGACCGTGGCGGACCTCAGCCGCTCGGCCTTCATGAACGGCGACATCTCCACCGTCATGTCGCCGCGCACCGTGCTCGCATGGGCCGAGAACGCGCGGATCTTCGGCGGCGACATCGGCTTCGCCTTCCGGGTGACCTTCCTCAACAAGTGCGATGAGCTGGAGCGGCAGACGGTGGCCGAGATCTACCAGCGCTGCTTCGGCGAGGAACTGCCCGAGAGCGCGGCCTCCATCGCGCTCGGTTGATTTCGGGGGCTGACGCCCCTTCCCGCGCGCCCGGCTCCCCTGGGGGCCGGGCGCCGCGGCCCATGACGACGCGGGCCACGGGCCCCCTGCCCGCCCGCGAGGGACGCGCCGACGCCCGCGCCGACGGGCCCCGGCGGCCTCCCGCTGACCAAGGTGGCGCGCGCCGATGAACACCCGCTCCGACAATCCCGCCGACCCGTTCAAGAAGGCGCTGGCCGAGGCCACCCGCGCCATGGCCAACGACGCCGACCTGTCGGTCACCTACTCGGTCGACCCGCCGGGCATGGCCAACGACTCCGTCCGCCTGCCCCAGGTCTCCCGCCGCATGAGCCGCGAGGAAGTGGTCGCCGCCCGCGGCGCCGGCGACGCCTACGCGCTGCGCATGCGCTTCCACGACGACGCCGTCCACAACCGCTACATGCCCCAGGGCGAGATGGCGCGGTCGCTGTTCGAGGCGATGGAGACGGCGCGCTGCGAATCCATCGGCGCCCGCCAGATGCCCGGCGTGGCCGCGAACCTCGACGCCCGCATGGCCGAGACCGCCCGCCGGCTGGGTTACGGCGACATCAAGGACGCGGCCCAGGCCCCGCTGGCCGAGGCCGCGGGCTACATGGTTCGCCAGATGGCCACCGGGCGGGAGCTTCCCAAGGGGCCGGAGAACGTGCTGGGGCTGTGGCGCGGCTTCCTCGAACAGCAGTCGGGGGAGACCATCTCCCATGTCGGCGACAACCTGGAGGACCAGGCCGCCTTCGCCAAGCTGGCGCGCATGGTCATCGATCAGCTCGGCTACGGCGAGCAGCTTGGCGACGACCCCGACGACGCCGAGGAGAACGACGAGGCCGAGGAGCAGGACGGCGAGGAGCCCGAGCCCGACGGCGACGACCAGGGCGACGAGCAGGGCGACGAGAACCAGGACTACGCCCCCGACGACCAGGCCGCCGACGCGCCCGACGCCTCCTCCGCGCAGATGCAGATGGAGGAGTCCGACGACGCCGACATGGCCGAGGAGTCCATGGACGAGGAAGGCGAGACCCCCGACGCGCCCCCTCGACCGCCCGCGGCCTCGGACGCCGATCCGTCCTACAAGATCTTCTCCCAGAAATTCGACGAGGAGGTCGCCGCCACCGACCTCGCCGAACCGGAGGAGCTGGAGCGCCTGCGCGCCTATCTCGACCAGCAGCTGGAGCCGCTGAAGGGCGCCGTGTCGCGGCTGGCCAACAAGCTTCAGCGCCGGCTGCAGGCGCAGCAGAACCGCTCCTGGGACTTCGACAAGGAGGAGGGCGTGCTCGACGCCGCCCGCCTGGCGCGCGTGGTGGCCAACCCGACCACGCCGCTCTCCTTCAAGGTCGAGAAGGAGGCGAAGTTCCGCGACACCGTGGTCACGCTGCTGATCGACAATTCCGGCTCGATGCGCGGGCGCCCGATCTCCATCGCCGCGATCTGCGCCGACATCCTCGCCCGCACGCTGGAACGCTGCGCGGTGAAGGTCGAGGTGCTGGGCTTCACCACCCGCGCCTGGAAGGGCGGGCAGGCGCGCGACGCCTGGCTGCAGGCCGGCCGCCCCGCCGCGCCGGGCCGCCTGAACGACCTGCGCCACATCGTCTACAAGCCCGCCGACGCGCCCATGCGCCGGACCCGCGACAATCTCGGGCTGATGATGAAGGAAGGCCTGCTGAAGGAGAACATCGACGGCGAGGCGCTGGAATGGGCGCACCGCCGGATCGAGAAGCGGCCCGAGCAGCGGCGCATTCTCATGGTGATCTCCGACGGCGCGCCGGTGGACGACTCGACCCTGTCGGTCAACGCCTCCAACTATCTGGAAAAGCACCTGCGCGACGTCATCGCGATGATCGAGCGCAAGCGGGCGGTGGAGCTTCTGGCCATCGGCATCGGCCATGACGTGACGCGGTATTACAACCGCGCGGTCACCATCACCGACGTCGACCAGCTCGCCGGCGCGATGACCGAACAGCTGGCGGCGCTGTTCGACACCGACCCGGGCGCGCTGGGCAAGGCCGCCCGCCGCTCCAAGGGCGGACGCCGCGCCGCCTGAGCCGGCCCGGACGATCCGGGGCGCGCAGGTCGACGGGCGCGCGCGCGCCCCGGGCTTGACCCGGGGCCTCTCGCGCCCGGGCCGCCCGTTTTCCGTTCACCTTCAAGCGACCGACCGACCGTCCCGCCCGGGCGGCGCTTTCCACTGCGCGGCGCCGGTTTTCGCGTGACTTGGCCCTGTGGATGAATAATGGTTAATGCAACGGCGGCGACCCGGCCGCCGTCCCGGGCGTTCGCCCCGCCCCGTTTCGCGTCACATCCGGAGCCGCCATGCGTCCGTCGTTCCGCCTGCCCGCCGCCGCGCTCTGCGCGCTGATCCCGCTCGCGCTGTCGGCCCTGCCGGCCTCGGCGCTGCCGGTGACCACCTACCGCTATTTCACCACCCTGACCCCGACCGCGTCCGCATCGGTCGGCCGGCTGGAAATCAACTGGACCACCGCGCTCGACAGCGGGATCGCGACCGAGGCCGACCTGATCTCGCTGCGTTTCCTGCTCTGGGCGCCGGCGCCGTCCTCGACCTTCCTGATCGTCGCCGACACCGCCATCGCGGGCTCCGTCGTGCAGCCCCTGGGCGGCGCCGCGCGCAGCCTGGCCGATCTCGACTTCGCCTTCGACATCGACGCCTACCAGGCCAACGGCGTGTCCGGGCTGCTCGCCTTCGACAACGACCTGGGCGGATCGGCCCCGACCGCGCCCGGCACGGCGCTGGACGCCTCCGGGACCGGATCCGCGATGGCGGTGTCGGTGTGGAACGACGGCGGCTACCTGGGCGGCTGGTCCGGCGCGGTGGAGGAAAGCACCGCCGTCCCCCTGCCCGCCGCCGCCCCGCTGCTGGCCTTCGGGCTGGCCGGGCTGGTCGCCCTCTCCCGCCGCCGGGCGGGCTGAGGGCTCAGCGCCGCCGGGTCGCGGCCCAGAGCAGCCCGAACAGCAGCGCCAGCCCCGCGGCCACCCCGGCCGCGGGCGCCTCCAGCACCGGCAGCACATAGGCGAAGAACAGGTCGGGATCGACCCGGTTCTCCAGCCCCGACTGCAACCCGATCAGGCTCGGCTGATGGATCTGCGCCCAGCGCGCGCCGAGGCTCACGAAGTCGATCGCCGCCCCCTGCCCCGCATCCCGGATGTCGGCCCAGAGCGCCAGCGCCGCGAGCGCGGTGAAGATCAGGCCGAGGATGCGCAGCATGGGAGGTCTCCGGGCGAGGGCGTCACCGCTCTCAGTTACGCCCGCCGCGCCCGCTTGACACCCCCCATGACGCAGCCGTGACCGCCGCCCCCGCTCAGCGCCCCCTCAGCCGCGGGTCGAGCGCGTCGCGCAGCCCGTCGCCGATGAAGTTCACCGACAGAACGGTCAGCGAGATCGCCAGCCCCGGCCAGATCACCCGGTCCGGCGTCAGGGTCATGAAGTTGGCCCCGTCGTAAAGCAGCCGCCCCCAGGTCGGGAAATCCGAGGGGAAGCCGAGGCCGAGGAAGCTCAGCGCGCTCTCGGTGATGATGGCGTTGGCGACGCCGAGCGTGGCGGAGACCATGATCGGGCTCAGCACGTTGGGCAGGATGTGGCGCAGGATGATCCGCCGCCCCGGCGCCCCGACCGAGCGCGCGGCCAGCACGAATTCCCGCTCCTTCAGCGCCAGCACGTCGCCGCGCACGATGCGCGCGGTCTGCATCCAGGACGTGATGCCGATGACGAACACGATCAGAATGAAGATGCCGGATTCCGGCCCGAAAGCCTGCCGCAGCGTGTCGCGGAACAACATGATGATGACCAGCAGCAGCGGCAGCAGCGGCAGCGCCAGGAACAGGTCGGTCAGTCGCATCAACGGCCCGTCGAGCCGGCGCGAGAAGCCCGCCATCACCCCGATGGCCGTGCCCAGCAGCACCGAGAGCAGCATGGCCGTGACCCCGACCGCGAGGCTCACCTGCCCGCCCGCCATCACCTGCGCCAGCATGTCCCGGCCGAGATTGTCGGTGCCCAGCGGGTGATCCCAGGACATGAACAGGTTCTTGGCGCGGATATCCAGCTTCTGCGGGTCGACGCTGTGGATCAGAGGCCCCACCGTCACCAGCAGCACCATGAACACGAACACCGCCGTCCCCGCCATCGCCCCGCGATGGGTGCGGAACTGCGCCCACACGTCCCGCCAGGGCGAGGAATGGCGGCGCGGCTCCGCGGGCTTGGTCGCGCCCGGGGCCGCGCCCGGGGCGGCGGCGGCTGCGTCAGTCATAGCGGATCCTCGGGTCCAGGATGCCGTAAAGCACGTCGGCGATCAGGTTGAACAGCACGATCAGCACCGCGAAGATGAAGGTCAGCGTCTGCACCGTGGGGATGTCGCCGCCCTCGATGGCGCCGATCAGCAATTGCCCCAGCCCGTTCACCCGGAAGATCTGCTCGGTGATGATGGCGCCGCCGAACACCTGCGGCAGGTTCAGCGCGATCACCGTGACCACCGGGATCATCGAGTTGCGCAGCACGTGGATCAGCAGCACCACCTTCTCGGTCATGCCCTTGGCGCGCGCGGTGCGCACATAGTCCTGGTTGAGATTGTCGAGCACCGAGGCCCGCATGAACCGCGAAAGCTGGGAGGCGTTGTAGAGCCCCAGCACCATGGTCGGCATGATCATCTGCTTGAACTGCAGGACGAAGCTGTCCCAGTCCTCCACCACCAGCGTTGTGTCGTAAATCGACGGCAGCCAGCCCAGCGTGACCGAGAAGATCACGATGAACAGCAAGCCGGTGAAGAAGGTGGGGATGGAGAAGCCGACCATCGAGAACAGCGTCCCGAACTGGTCGAACCACGAATACTGCTTGTAGGCCGACAGCACCCCGATGGGGATGGCGATGACGATGCCCACCACATAGGACATGCCCACCACCCAAAGCGTCTGCGGCAGGCGCTGGACGATCAGGTCGATCACCGGCGACCGGGTCTGCCAGGACAGCACCCGCAGCCGCTCGCCGTCGCCGATGGTCCAGCCGGTCCATTGTTCGAGGATGTTCAGCGGCTCGTTGACCGTGAACTGGATCAGCCATTTCCAGTAGCGCACCAGGAACGGGTCGCCGAGCCCGAGGCTGAGGCGGATCTTCTCGCGCACTTCCGGCGGGATGGTCAGCGGAAGCTGGGCCGTGGGGTCCGAGGGGGCGAGGTCGAGGATGCCGAAGATCAGGAAGCTGATCACCAGCAGCGTCGGGACCGCGAAGGCCAGCCGTCGGATCGTGTAGGTGAGCATGAAAGCCTGCGCTGCTTGGGCTGCGGTATGCGCCGCTGCGGCCGGGTCCGCGTCGCCGCCCCCGTCCCGCGCCTCCCTCCCCCGCCTGCGGGGGAGGGCCGGGGTGGGGGCCGGCCGGGCCCGGGCGCCGCGGCGCGGCCGTGGCGTGGATCCGGAGGGCGGGCGCGCCGCCCCCCGGACCTCGGGTCAGGTCGGATCAGGCGCGGATCACTTCGCCCGCGACCAGGAGGCGATGTCCCACAGCTCCGAGTCCCACGGGTTCATCGCATGGCCCTCGATGGTGTTGGCCACCGCCGCGACGCGGCCGCGGTGGATCAGCGGGATGATCGCGCCCGACTCCATCAGCATGTCGTTGAGCTTCTTGGCGATCTCCGCCCGCTCCTCGATCTTCGCCGTGCCGGCGAGCGTCTGGACCAGCGCGTCATACTCTTCGGAGCAGTAGCGCGGGTTGTTGCCGCCCAGCCAGTTGTTCTTCGGGCTGGGGATCTCGGAGCAGCGCCAGTTGGCCATGTACTTCTCCGGGTCGGTCCCGTCGAAGTTGTTGGTGAACATCTCCACGTCGGCATAGAGCTTCTGGAAGGTGTCGGGCGAGGACGGGTCGCCGCCGAAGAACACCGAGCCGGAGATGTTGCGCAGCTCCGTCTCCACCCCGATCTCCGACCACATCTGCTTGATCAGCGCCTGGGTGCCCTGGCGGACCGAGTTGGTGGAGGTCTGGTAGAGCAGGCTCAGCTTCACGCCGTCCTTCTCGCGGATCCCGTCGGAGCCGACGGTCCAGCCGGCCTCGTCCAGCAGCTTGTTGGCGCCCTCGACGTCGGGCGTCTTGCACCAGTCGTTGGCGGTGGAGTTGAACAGGTCCGGCGCCGGCAGCACGTTGCAGGTCACCTGCCCGGCCGCCCCGTAGCCCGCCTCGACCAGGATCTCGCGGTCGATGGCCATGCTGAGCGCCTTGGTCACCCGCGGGTCGGTCAGGAACGGGTGCGGCCCGCCCTCGACGGTGGAGCGCAGGTCGCCCAGCGCCGGGTCGGGGTTGGTCATGTTGACCTCGAACCGCTCGACCGAGGTGCCGTAGGCCGAAATCACCTTGCCGATGCCCTTGGCCTCCATCTGGGCCAGGATCTCGGGCTCCACCTGCATGTTCCAGGCGTAGTCGAACTCGCCCGTCTCCATCACCGAGCGGGCGGCCGACACCGCGTCGCCGCCGCCCTTCAGGACCACCGTGCCGAAGGCCGGCTTGGCGGGGTCGCGGTAGTGGGGATTGGCGGCGAAGGTCACCACGTCGTTGGGCTTGAACTCGGTCACCACATAGGGGCCGGTGCCGACCGGGCCGAAGTTCGCGTCGGTGCATTCGGGGGCCTTGGCGCCCTTGCAGTCGGCGAACTGGGCCTTCTGGATGATCGGCGACTGGGCGCCGACGAAGGGCCCGTAGGGCACGGGCTTGGGCACCGAGAAGGTCACCTTCACCGTGGAGGCGTCCAGCGCCTCGACCGAGGCGACGTCGGCGTAGTTGGCGAGCTGCTGACAGCCGCCGGTCTCGTCCATGCAGTATTCGGCGGTGAACACCACGTCCTCGGCGGTCACATCCGTGCCGTCGGACCACTTGAGGCCGGATTTCAGCTTCCAGGTGATCGACATCAGGTCCTCGGAGACGCCGCCGTTCTCCACGGTCGGGATCTCGTCGACCAGCCAGGGCACCATGGTCCCGGTCTCGTCGTAGCGGGCCAGCGGCTCCAGCACCAGCGACGAGCCCTCCACGTCCTTGGTGCCGCCCGACAGGTAGGGGTTCAGGATCGAGACGGCCTGCCAGTAGATGATGTTGACCTGACCGTCGGCGCCCCGCTCGGCAAACGCGGGTCCGGCGAGCGCGCCGAGCGCCGCGGCGGCGGCGGTGGCGGATAGAAGGCTTCGAAGTCGCATGACGTGTTCCGATCTTCCCTGTTGGTGGTCGAGACCCGGGGTTTTTCCCCGTGGCCATGGGTGAAGCTTACCGGCGGTTTCCCCGCGCGGAAGCGGTTTCGCGTCCTCTCGTCCGCATGACCCTGCGTCCCGGGCGGGTCATTGCGCGAAATGGCAGGCGACCCGCCGCCCGTCCGCCAGCGTCCGGAAGTCGGGAACCTCCGCCGCGCAGCGCGGCTGCGCCACCGGGCAGCGGGTGCGGAACCGGCAGCCCGAGGGCGGATTGGCGGGCGAGGGCACGTCCCCGGTCAGGATCACCCGCTCCCGCGTCGCCTCGCGCACCGGGTCGGGGGCGGGAACGGCGGACAACAGCGCCTGGGTGTAGGGATGGCGGGGGGAGGCGTAGAGCTGCTCGCGGCTCGCCAGCTCCACGATCTTGCCCAGATACATCACCGCCACCCGGGTCGCGAGATGGCGGACCATGCTGAGGTCGTGGGAGATGAACAGATAGGTCAGCCCCAGCTTTTTCTGCAGATCCTCCAGCAGGTTGACCACCTGCGCCTGGATCGAGACGTCCAGCGCGGCGATCGGCTCGTCGCAGACGATGAAGTCGGGGTCGAGCGCCAGCGCCCGCGCGATGCCGATGCGCTGGCGCTGCCCGCCGGAGAATTCGTGCGGATAGCGCGACGCGAAATCCTCGCGCAGCCCCACCGCGTCCATCAGCTCCGCCACCCGGTCGGCGCGGGCCTTGCGGCCGAGCGTCATGTGCTCGTCCAGCGGCTCGGCGATGATCGAGGCGACCGTCATGCGCGGGTTGAGCGAGGCATGGGGGTCCTGGAAGATCATCTGCATGCGCTTGCGCATCTGGCGCAGCTCGTTCCCCTCCAGCGCCGCCACGTCGACGCCGTCGAGCTCGACCCGGCCCGCGGTGATGTCGGTCAGGCGCAGGATGGCGCGGCCGGTGGTGGACTTGCCGCAGCCGCTTTCGCCCACCAGCCCCAGCGTCTCGCCCTTGCGGACCTCGAAGCTCAGCCCGTCCACGGCGCGGACCGAGCCGACCTGCCGGCGCAGGAGGCCCTTGTAGATCGGGAACAGGACCTGGAGGTCCTGGACCTTCAGCAGCGTGCGGGCGTCGGCGGCGGGGGCCGGGGCTTCCATCGCGTCGAGGCTCATCGCGCGCCCTCCCCGGCCGCCACGGTTTCCGGGCGCAGCCAGCAGGCGACCTTGCGTCCGGTCCCGTCATCGGCCAGCGGCGGGTTCTGCGCGTGGCAACGGTCGAAGGCGTGGGCGCAGCGGGGCGCGAAGGCGCAGGCGGCGGGGCGGGCGCGCAGGATCGGGGGCTGGCCGGGGATCGTGGTCAGCCGCTCGGGCCGGGCGCCCTCCACCCCCGGCACCGTCTCCAGCAGCGCGGCGGCGTAGGGATGGCGCGGCTCGGCGAACAGCGCGCGCACCGGCGCCTCCTCCACGATCTGGCCCGCATACATCACCGCCACCCGGTCTGCGATGCCGGCGATCACGCCCAGGTCATGGGTCACCCACACGATGGCCGCGCCGGTGCGCTGGCGCAGGTCGCGCACCAGGTCGAGGATCTGGGCCTGAATGGTGACGTCGAGCGCGGTGGTCGGCTCGTCGGCGATGATCACCCGCGGTTCGCAGGCCAGCGCGATGGCCACCATCACCCGCTGCCGCATCCCGCCCGAGAACTGGTGGGGATAGTCGTCGAGCCGCGCCTCGGGGGAAGGAATCCCCACCATCGCCAGCAGCTCCGCCGCCCGGGCGCGCGCGGCCTTGCGGCTCATCCCCAGATGGGCGCGCAGCGGCTCGCAGATCTGGTAGCCCACGGTGAACACCGGGTTGAGCGAGGTCATCGGGTCCTGGAACACGAAGCCGATGTCCCCGCCCCGCAGTTTTCGGAGCGCCTTGGGACCCATCTCGGCCACGTCGCGCCCGTCGAAGCGGATCGACCCGCCGGTGCGGCGCGCGGGCGGGCTGGGAAGCAGGTCCAGCGCGCTCATCATGGTCACGGATTTGCCGGACCCGCTCTCCCCCACCACGCCCAGCAGCTCGCCGGGGCGGACGGAAAAGGAGACGCCGTTGATGGCGTGAACGGCGCCGCCGCGGGTGTCGAACACGACCTCGAGGCGGTCGACCTCGAGCACGGGGGCCTCGCCGGCCGGATCGGCGGCGGGAGACACGGGCAACGGGGCGCCGTCAGCCAAGGGCGCTTCCCGCCCCGGATCGGAGCTGGATCGGTACCATCGATATTTCCCTGTCGGACCAGTTTTGTCGGCCTCGTGACAGGAGTGAACACGACTTGCTGCGGCGCCGCAACGATAAAACATCGCCCGCTTGACCCGCGGCCCGCGCGCGCCCACGCTGCCCCCGGACCGCGTCAGGAGCCCCCATGCCGACCACCTACACGCCGCGAGAGATGCTCGCCAAGCTGGTGTCCTTCGACACCACCTCCTCCAAATCCAACCTCGCGCTGGTGGATTTCGTCCAGGACTACCTGGAGGGCCACGGCGCCGTCTGCCACCGGATCTACGACGAGACCGGGGAGAAGGCGGGGCTGATGGCCCATGTCGGTCCGATGGAGGACGGGGGCGTGGTGCTGTCGGGCCATACCGACGTGGTGCCGGTGGAGGGGCAGGACTGGTCCTCGGACCCGTTCGAGGTGGTGGAGCGCGACGGCCGGCTCTATGGCCGCGGGACCTGCGACATGAAGGGGTTCGACGCGCTGGCGCTGTGCGCCGTGCCCCACGCGCTCGCCCGCGGCATCCGTCGGCCGCTGCAGATCGCGCTGAGCTACGACGAGGAGCTGGGCCTGCGCGGCGCCCCCCCGCTGGTCGCCGCGATGCGGGAGAAGCTGCCCCATGCCCAATCGGTGATCGTGGGGGAGCCGACCCGGATGGGCGTGGTCACCACCCACAAGGGAGGCACCGGCTTTCGGACCGAGGTCCACGGCTTCGAGGTGCATTCCTCCAAGTGCCATGAGGGCGTGTCGGCGGTGATGACCGCGGCGGAGCTGGTGGTCTGGCTGAACGCAAGGATGCAGGAGAACCGCGCCCGGCACGAGACCGCGCCGACCCCGCAATCGGAGGGCTTCGACCCTGGCTGGACCACGCTGCATGTCGGCCGCATCCAGGGCGGGACCGCGAACAACATCACCGCCAAGGACTGCTGGTTCTCCACCGACATCCGCGTGATTCCCGGCGAGAGCCCGGACCATTGGGCGGGGCTCTACCAGGCCGAATGCGCGCGGCTGGAGGCGGAGATCAAGCGGATCCGGCCGGAGGCGTGGATCGACCCGATCCTGCTGACCAAGAACCCGCCCTTCGAGCGCGAGGAAGGCGGCGCGGCCGAGGCGCTGGCCCGCCGGCTGACCGGCGACAACGCCCTGCGCGCGGTCAGCTTCGGGACCGAGGCGGGGATCTTCCAGCGCGGCGGCTATTCCTCGGTGGTCTGCGGGCCGGGGGACATCGAGCAGGCGCACAAGCCCGACGAATATATCGAGATCAGCCAGTTCGAGGCCGGCTGGACCTTCATGGAAGACCTGATCGAGACGCTGCGCGACTAACCTCGCGCCGCGCCGCGGCGGGGCCTGAGGCCGGCCCCCGACCCGCCCACCCGTCCCAGACCGCGCGCCGGGCCGGCGCGGGACCGGGGCGCCGGGCGGAGCCGGGCGACCGCGCCTGATGGATCCGGGGCGAGAGATCGGGCCGCCGGGCATCCCCACGACGCCCGGCGGCCCTCCCCCTCCCCATCCGCCGCCCAGGCGAAGAGGCGGCGGAACTCAGCGGCCGCGGTTCAGGCGGCGGCGGTCTTGGCGGCGAGATGGGCGAGATAGGCCCGCCAGCCGCCGAAGCCGGTCACGTCCTCCCCCCCCTCCAGCCCCGCGGTCTCGCACAGGAACCCCTTGGCGACGCTCCCGTCGGCCAGCGTCACCGAGCCGATGCCCAGCGGCGAGGGCACGCCGCGGATGAAGGCGCCGAAGGCCGCCTCGGGCAGCGCCCAGACCTCCACCGCGATCGGGGCGCCGCCCGTCTCTCCGCCCGCGACGCGCACCATGCCGGGGCGCTTGGGCGGGCCGCCGGGCAGCGCGAAAAGCTTGTAATCCGGCGCGGTGGACGTCGCGGCGACGAAGCGGGCGCCCAGACGGGTCAGCTCATGATTCAGCGGCAGGCCCGACATATGCGCGCCAACGGCGACCAGCGCGATCTCCCCCGCGCCCGCCGCCGGCGCCGTGGGCGCGGCGGGCGGCAACGCCCAGCCGGTCGCCCCAAGCGTCGTCCCCGCCCGCCGGTGAAGGGCCGAGGCGACGGCCGCCACCTGCGCGTCCTTCCCCGCCCGGGCCAGCAGGGTGATGGAGCCCGGCCGCCCGTCCTGCCGCGCCGCCAGCGGCGCCGCGATCCCGCACAGGTCCAGCAGGTTCACGAAATTGGTGTAGGTCCCGTTGTTGGAGTTCGGCCCCACCGGGTCCGCCTCCAGCTCCGCCAGCGTGTGGAAGGTCGGCATGGTCGGCGTGGCGATCATGTCCACCGAATCGATCAGCGGGTCGGTGTGCCGCTTCAGCCCCTGCAACCGGTAGAAGCCGCGGAAGGCGTCGGCGGCGGTCAGCCCCTCGGCCTTGCCGATGATGGCGCGGGTGACCGGGTGAACCTCCTCGGGACGCTCGCGCATCATCTCCTCGATGGCGGCGTAGCGCTCGGCCACCCAGGCGCCTTCGTAGAGCATTTCGGCCACGTCGTAGAAGGGAGTGAAGTCCAGTTCCACCACCTCCGCCCCCAGCGCGCGCAGCTCTTCGATCCCCGCCTCGAAGGAGGCCGCCTGCGCCGCGTCGCCGACGAACCTGCGCGTGAAGGGCGTGGGCACGCCGACCCGGAAGGACGGGGCCGGCGCGCAGAGCGCGGGCAGGTCGAAGGGCCGGGCGTAGGCGTCGGTCCGGTCGTAGACCGCCGCCGCCCGGTAGGCCGCCCAGGCGTCCTCCACCGTCAGCGCGAAAACGGAGATGGTGTCGAGCGTCCGGCAGGCCGGCACCATGCCGGTGGCCGAGATCGCGCCCAGCGACGGCTTGATGCCCACGATGTTGTTCAGCGCCGCCGGCACCCGGCCCGAGCCGGCGGTGTCGGTGCCCAGCGCGAAGCTGACCTGCCCCAGCGCCACCGTGACCGCGGATCCCGAGGACGACCCCCCCGGCACGATCGCGGGGTCGATGGCGTTGCGCGGCACCCCGTAGGGAGAGCGCACGCCGACCAGCCCGGTGGCGAACTGGTCGAGATTGGTCTTGCCCACCAGGATCGCGCCGGCCGCCTTCAGCGCCGCGACGGCGGTGGCGTCGGCGGAGGGCTGGTAGGCGAAGGCCGGACAGGCGGCGGTGGTCGGGCAGCCCTCGGCGTCGATGTTGTCCTTGGCGGCGAAGGGCAGGCCCCAGAGCGGGAAGGCCTCCGGATCGAAGGGCGGCAGGGCGGCGGCGGCGGCGAGCGCCGTCTCCTCGTCCACCAGGTGCAGGTAGATCGCGGGATCCCCGGAAGCGGCGATGCGCCGGAAGGCTTCCGCCACCACGTCGCGCGGGTCGGTCCCGGCGGCGTAGGCCGCATGCAGGCTCGCGATATCGAAGGGCAGGTCCGTGAGGGGCATGGCGGGATCTTTCCGGCTGCGGGGTTTCTTGCGGGACGCGCCGCGGCGCGGCCCGGGGTCGGCGAGGTCGGGCGGGCTCAGGGGTCGAGGAACTCGACCGGCCGGGTCCAGTGGATCAGCACCACGCAGCCCGTCTCCGACCATACGCGATGCTCGGTGCCCTCGGGGTTGAAGATCAGCGACCCGGCCGACGCCGTGCCATGGTCGTCGGACTGGGTCCCCTCCAGCACCAGGATGGTCTCCAGCCCCGTGTGCCGGTGGCGGGGGACCGAGGCGCCGGGGGCGTAGCGCAAAAGCGCCGCCGCGGCCGGGCCTTCGGCCAGGCGGTGGATCTCCACCCCCTCGCGGAAGGGCTCGAAAGGCAGGTCCTGCCAGCCGCCGACGAGGGCGGAGGTCAGGAAGCCGGCGAGAACCGTCTGCGGCTCGGGCGAAACAGCGGCGTCAGACACCCAGCGCCTCCCTGATCCGGTCGGTGGTCGCGGTCCAGCCGACGATGGCGCCCTGGGCGCGGATCATGTCGATCGCGGCCTGCTTGAAGGCGGGAAAGTAGGATTCGGTCGCGTCGGTGGCGAGGATGCACTCATAGCCGCGGTCGTTGGCCTCGCGCATGGTGGTCTGCACGCAGACCTCGGTGGTGACGCCGGCGAAAACCAGTTGGCGCAGGCCCTTGGCCTTCAGCACCTCGCCGAATTCCGTGGCGTAGAAGGCGCCCTTGCCGGGCTTGTCGATCACCGTCTCCCCCGCGACGGGATAAAGCTCGGGGATGATGTCGGCCCCCGGCTCGCCGGCGATCAGGATGCGGCCCATGGGGCCGGGATCGCCGATGCGCAGGGCCGGCGCGCCGCGGTCGCGCTTGGCGGGCGGCAGGTCCGACAGGTCCGGGCGGTGGCATTCGCGGGTGTGGATCACCGGCAGGCCCGCCTTGCGGAACCCGTCGATCAGCCGCGCGGTGGCGGGGATGATCGCGCGCAAAAGGCTCACGTCGTTGCCGAGGCTGGCGCCGAAGCCGCCCTCCTCCACGAAGTCGCGCTGCATGTCGATCACCACGAGGCCCAGCGCCCCCGGGTCCAGCTCCAGCGCGAAGGGTTCGGCATCGAGGCGGGCCATCAGTCGTGCCCCGCCATGTGCCGGCCGATCTCGGCCATGTCCGCGGTCTCGATCGGGGTCTCGTAGGCGATCCTGCCCTCGGACATCACCACCACGCGGTCGGAAAGCTCCAGGATCTCGTCCAGGTCCTCCGACATCAGCAGCACCGCGGCGCCGGCGTTGCGGGCGGCCATGATGCGCTGCCGGATCTCGGCGACGGCGGTGAAGTCGAGCCCGAAGCAGGGGTTGGAGATGATCAGCAGGTCCACTTCGCCGGAAAGCTCGCGCGACAGCACCGCGCGCTGCACGTTGCCGCCGGAGAGGGATTCGATGGGGCTCTCAAGGCTCGCGGTCTTGACCTTGAACGCCTTGACCATGTCGGCGCCCTGCCTTGTGATCGCGGCCTGATCCAGCCAGATGCGCACCGCGCCGTCCTTCTTGAGGTCGAATTCGCGGAAGGCGATGTTCTCCGCCACCGACATCTTGGGCGCGCAGGCGTTCTTCAGCGGCTCCTCGGGCAGGTAGCGGACCTTGAGCGCGCGATGCTCGGCGCGGGTGGCGCGGTAGGGCTCGCCCTTCACCTTGATCTCCCCGGCCGAGGTCGGGCGCTGATGGGTCAGGATCTCCATGAACTCGGACTGGCCGTTGCCGGAGACGCCGGCGACGCCGACCACCTCGCCCGCGCGGACCTCGAACCCGTCGATCTCGATGGTCTTGAGGCCCGAGGCGTCCGTCGCCCGCACGCCGTCGAGCCGCAGCACGGCGCCCCCGACGACGCCGGAGCGGGCGGCGGGCCGGGCCAGCGTCTCCGCCCCCACCATCATCTCGGCCATGTCGGCATGGGAGAGGTCGGCGACCATGCCGCCCCCCGCCTTGCGGCCCCGGCGCAGGACCGAGACCTCATCGGCGAAGGCCGTCACCTCCCGGAACTTGTGGGAGATCATCAGGACCGAGATCTCCCCCGCCTCGGTCAGCCCCCGCACCAGCCCCAGCACCTCGTCCGCCTCGTCGGGCGTCAGCACCGAGGTCGGCTCATCGAGGATCAGGAAGCGGCGGCCCAGATAAAGCTGCTTCAGAATTTCCAGCTTCTGTCGTTCGCCGGCCGCCAGCCGGGCGACGGGGATGTTGAGCGGCACCTTGAAGGGCATGGTGTCCATGAACTGGGCGAGCTCCCGCCGCTCGCGGCGCCAGTCGATGATCTTGGGCGCGTCCTCGCGGGAGATCACCAGGTTCTCCGCCGCGGTCAGCGAGGGGACCAGCGTGAAATGCTGGTAGACCATGCCGAGGCCCATGGCGTGCGCGGCCTTGGGGTCGGGAATGTCCGTCTCCCGCCCCGCCACCACGACCTGCCCCTCGGTCGGCGTGTAGAAGCCCATGATGCACTTGACCAGGGTCGACTTGCCGGCCCCGTTCTCCCCCAGCAGGGCGTGGAACGAGCCGGGGCGCACCTCTATCGACACGTCGTCGAGCGCGGTGAAGGCGCCGAACCGCTTGGTCATGCCGATGGTCTCGACCCCCAGAGCGCCCTTGTCGTTGGTGGCGGGGACGTTCACTTGAGCGCCGCGACGAAGTCGGTGGAATTCGACACCGCCCCGAACACGCCCCCCTGCATCTTGATCATCTTGATGGCGGCGAGATGGTTGCCCATGTCGGTCGCCCCGCAGCAGTCCTCCAGCAGCAGGCATTCGAAGCCGCGGTCGTTGGCGTCGCGCATGGTGGTGTGCACGCAGACGTCCGTGGTGATGCCGGTGAGCACGAGGTTCTGGATGCCGCGCGTGCGCATCAGCAGTTCGAGATCGGTGGCGTAGAACGACCCCTTGCCGGGCTTGTCGATGATCGGCTCGCCCTCGGCGGGGGCGAGTTCGTCGATGATCTCCCATCCCGGCTCGCCGCGGGTCAGGATCCGCCCGCAGGGGCCCATGTCGCCGATGCCGGCGCCCATCTGGCGGGACCGCCAGCGCTTGTTGGGCGGCAGGTCGGCGAGGTCGGGACGATGGCCCTCGCGGGTGTGGATCACCAGCCCGCCCCAGTCGCGCATGGCGGCGAGCACGGTCTTGATCGGCTCGATCGGGGCGCGGGTGTTCGCGAGGTCATAGCCCATCTTGTCCACATAGCCGCCGACCCCGCAGAAATCGATCTGCATGTCGATGATGATCAGCGCCGTGTTCGCGGGCCGCAGGTCGCCGTTCCATGGCCAGGCGTAGGGATCGGCGGCGAGCGGGCCGGTCTTGATATCCTCCATCGCGTTCATTCCGCAGCCTCCTGCCGGGTTTTCTCGCCGAAGCGGCGCGTGGGTTCGGGAAATCCGCAGGAGGTTCCGTCGGTGACCTTGACCGTCTTCTCCCAGGGCAGGCGGGCGCGCCCCGCCACCATGTCCTGCATGAAGGTGTAGGGGCAGTCCTGCGCGCCCCCCTTCACGGCCGTATAGCCGCGGTGGAACAGCTGGTAGATGTTGTTCTCCACCCCCCAGCCGGCGCGCGCCTCGCGCACCAGATCGGGGCGGACCTCGGCGGTGATGATCTCGTCCGGGCGGCCGGAGGTTCCGTGGGCGATCACCGTGCCGTCGAAATCGCAGATCATCCCCTCGCCCATCGAGTCGAAGGTCCCGTCCGAGCCGGACATGCACACGTTCGCCGTGACCATCAGGTTCTGGAAGGCGTTGGCCTGGTTGGTGAACCGCCACGCCTCGCGGATCGGGGCGGTGTAGCCGGCGGTGCGCAACATGATCTCGGCGCCCTTGTAGGCGCATTCCCGCGCCATCTCGGGGAACATGCCGTCATGGCAGATGATGAGCGCCAGCTTGCAGCCCTTGGGCCCGTCGATCACCGGGATGCCGCCGTCGCCGGGCTCCCACGGCTCCACCGGCACCCAGGGGTGCATCTTGCGGTAATAGAGCCGGATCTCGCCCTGGTCGTCGATCACCAGGCCGGAGTTGTAGGGATAGCCTCCCGGGTTCGCCTCCATGATCGAGAAGCAGCCCCAGATCCGGTTGTCGACGCAGGCGGCCTTCAGAGCGGCCACCTCCGGTCCGTCGAGGTCGCACATGATCGCCGGGTTCACGTCCATGCTCAGGCCGTGGAGCATGTATTCGGGGAACACCACCAGATCCATTTTGGCGTTGTTGCGCCGGGCCTTGCCGACCAGCTCCACCACCCGCGCGGTCTGCCGGGCGAGGTCGTCGGGCGTCACCGTGACGGGAAGCTGAAGCTGGACCAGCCCGATCACCACGCCATGTTCCGAGGGGTTGAGGCCGCCCAGTCCGCTCACGATATCTCTCCCGTGACTCGTCCGACCGCCCCCGAAAGGAGCCGCCGATGTTTCGTTCCGTTCCCTGTCTCGCCGCCGCCGGCCTCGCCGCCGCGCTGGCGCTGCCCGCCGCCCTGCCCGCCCAGGCCGCGGGCGTGGCGATGGCCGTGCTTCGCGCCCCCGACGGCGCCGATTTCGGCCGGGTGACCCTGACCGAGACCAAGGCCGGCCTGCTGGTCGCCGCCGACCTGCACGGAGTGCCGGAGGGGCCGCACGGCTTCCACATCCACGCCACCGGCGCCTGCGCCCCGGATTTCGGGGCCGCGGGCGGGCATTTCGTCGGCGCGGGCGACGCGCATGGCATGATGGCGACCGCCACCCCCCATGCGGGCGACCTGCCCAACATCCACGCCCCGGCCTCCGGCGTCGTGGCGGTGGAGGCGCTGAAGCCCGGCCTGACGCTGGCCGACCTGTTCGACGACGACGGCGCCGCGATCGTGGTCCATGCCGGGGCCGACGACTACGCCTCCCAGCCCTCGGGCGACGCGGGCGGGCGCATCGCCTGCGGCGTGATCGAGGCCGCCGAGTAGGCTTGGGCCGGGGCGGGGAGCCATGCGCATCTCCGCCCCGCTCATTTGGTGATCGACAGCTCGCCCGGCGCGCCGGTCATGGCCCGCGTGGTCGAGGAGGTGGCGATCAGCATGCCCAGCGTCAGCACGTAGGGCGCGGCGTAGAACAGGTAGTAGCCCGAGGTGACGCCGACCGATTGCAGCGCCGGGCCCAGCGCCCCGGCGCCGCCGAAGAGCATGGCGGCGAGGAAGCAGTTGATCGGGTTCCAGCGCGCGAAGATCACCAGCGCCACCGCCATCAGGCCCTGGCCGGACGAGATGCCCTCGTTCCACGACCCGGGGTAGTAGAGCGACAGATAGGACCCCGCGACGCCGGCCAGAGCCCCGCCCACGGCGGTCGAGGCGACGCGCACCTGCGCCGGCCGCAGCCCCATGGCGCGGGCCGCGTCGGTGGAGTCGCCCACCACCCGCACGATCAGCCCGATCTTGGTGGCGCGGAACACCCACCACAGGAACACCGCCAGCGCGGCCCCGATCAGGAACAGGACGTTGACCCGAAGCGCCGCCTGCACCTGCGGCAGGTCCGACCACAGGCCGAACTCGATGGCCGGCAGGTCGGGGGCGACGGGCTGGATGTAGGGCTTGCCGAAGAAGAAGGCCAAGCCCATGCCGAACAGCATCAGCGCGATGCCGATGGCGATGTCGTTGACCCGCGGCAGGGAGCACATCAGCCCGTGCACCAGCCCGAAGACCGACCCCGCGACGGCCGCGGCCAGCACCCCCGCCCAGGCCGACCCGGTCTCGTAGGCGATGGCGTAGCCGGCCATGGCCCCGAAGACGAGCGTGCCTTCCAGGCCGAGATTGATGCGCCCCGACCGCTCCGTCAGGCATTCGCCGAGCGACACGAACAGGAACGGGGTGGAGACCCGGATGGCGCCGCCCAGGATGGCGAGCGGGACGCCCCAGAGGCCGATATCCGTCTCGCTCATGCGGTCCTCCAGCGTTCGGGGGCGAAGACTTTGAAGCGTCCGTAGAGCGTCTCGGACAGCAGGATGGCGACGAAGACGAAGCCCTCCAGCACCAGCACCGTGGCGTCGGGCAGGTCCATGCGCCGCTGGATCAGGCCCGACGAGGCCTCCATGCCGCCGATCAGGATGGCGACGGGCACGATGGCGATGCCGTTATGCCGGGCGAGGAACGCGACCAGGATGCCGGCGTAGCCGTAACCGGCCGCGAGGCTGCCGTTGGCCGAGCCCTGCACCGCCGAGACCTCGATCATCCCCGCGAGCCCGGCGAAAGCGCCGCCCAGCGCGGTGAAGCCGATCAGCAGCCAGCCCACCGGCAGCCCCTGGATCTGGGCCGCGCGCACGTTGCCGCCGACCAGCCGGGCGGCGAAGCCCCAGGTGGTCTTCTCGATCAGCACCCAGGAGAACACGCAGCAGATCACGCCGATGGCGAAGCCCCAATGCACGTCCATGCCCGGCATCTCGCCGATCCGCAGCGCCTCGGGCAGCGGCGCGGTGGAGGGCTTGTTGAGGCTGGCGGGGTCGCGCAGCGGTCCCTCGACCAGGTGGTTCATGATGGCGATGGCGATATAGGCCATCAGCAGGGACGAGATGGTCTCGTTCACCCCGCGCCGCTGGCGCAGCGCGCCGACCGCGCCGATCCACGCCCCGCCGGTCAGCATGGCGAAGATCGCCATCAGCGGCATCGCGATCAGCCCCGGCCAGCCCGAGAGCGCCGCGCCCAGCCCCCCCGCGACCACGCCGCCGAGCACGATCGCGCCCTCGCCGCCGATGATCATCAGGCCGAGCCTTGCGGGAAGCGCCACGCACAGCGCGGCGAACAGAAGCGGGGCCGCCCGGCTCAGCGTGTTCTGCCAGCTGAACCAGGTGCCGAAACCGGCCTTGTAGACCAGTTCGTAGAACTGCACCGGGGACTTTCCCAGCGCCAGCAGGAACAGGCCGAAGGCCAGAAGGCCCACGACCAGCGCCCCCACGGGCAGGGCCACCGCCTCCGCCCGCCGCGCCCAGCGCGCCAGCGCCCCCGACGCGGCGGGCACGGAGACAAGCCCCGCCCCGCCGCCGCTCACCGTCTGATCGGCCATGCCGTTCGGTCCCCCGTCCCGGCTCAGGAGGTCGAGCCGATCACGCCCTCGACCAGGTAGCTCATGCTCTCCAGCTCGACGTCGGTCTCCAGGAAGGCCTGGCCCTCGGTGGCGATGACCCCGCCCTTGTTGTCCTTGAGCGGGCCCTTGATGACCGAGAAGCCGCCCTTCTCGATGGTGGCCTTGGTCCCCTCGAACTGCGCGCGGGCGGCGTCGGAGACGGCGGGGCCCAGCGGCGACATCTTGATGAAGCCTTCGGCCAGCCCGCCGCGCACGAAGTTGTCGATGGTCCCGCCGGCGAGCGTGGTCTCGGCCATGTCGGTGTAGACCTTGGCCCAGTTCCACTCGGCGCCGGTGAGATACTTCTCCGGCGCCAGCGCCGACTGGTCGGCATGGTAGCCGCACACGAAGGCGCCGCGGCCGGCGGCGGTCTCCATCACCACCTTGGGGCCGTCCACGTGGCAGGTGATGACGTCGGCGCCCTGGTCGGTCAGCGCGTTGACCGCCTCGGCCTCCTTCACCGCCAGCGACCATTCGCCGGTGAAGATCACCTGGCAGGTGATCGACGGGTCCACGGCGCGCGCGCCCAGAAGGAACGAGTTGACGTTGAGCAGCACCTGCGGGATCGGCTTGGCGGCGACGAAGCCGATCTTCTTGGTCTTGGTGGCGTGGCCGGCGGCGATGCCGTTCAGATACTGGCCCATGCCGATATAGCCGAAATAAGAGCCCACGTTCATCGGGTGCTTGTCGGCCGACCACATGCCGCCGGCGTGCTCGAACCGCACGTCGGGGTATTTCTTGGCCATCTCCAGGATATGCGGGTCGAAATAACCGAAGGAGGTGGGGAAGATCAGGCTGGCGCCGTCGAAGTTGATCATCGACTCCATCGACTTCTGCACGTCGACGGATTCGGGGACGTTCTCCTCCTCCACCACCGTGATGCCGGGCAGGCCCTTGATCGCGGCCGCGCCCTCGGCATGGGCCTGGTTGTAGCCGTAGTCGTCCTTGGGGCCGACATAGATGAAGCCGACGGTCACGTCGGCGGCCAGCGCGCGCCCCGCGCCCAGTCCGGTCAGCGCCATCGCGCCGCCAAGGGCCGCGGTGGATTTCAGGAAGCCCCGGCGGGAGGGGGTCGGCAGTCGGCTCATGGCTCGCTCCTCGTTGTCCGTCGGCGGAAGGGGGTGTCCGGCCCCCGGGCCCGACCTGGCGCGCAGCGCGCGCGCCGGCCGGCGGTCCAACCCGCCGCGGCCAGTTTCATCCCAACCCACCGACAATGTAATCTGCTGAATTCGCAGCGGACCGATGCATTTTTTGCAGCGCAACGCAAGACCGGCGCCGGGCGCGGCGCGCCTGCTTCGCGCCGGATCGCACAAGAAACGGGCGCCCTCGCGGAAATCGCCGAAAATTCCGCATGTTTTCCCGCCACTCGGCGGGAACCGCCCGGGAACGCGCCGGATCGCTTGCAAATCGAACCGAATCGAGGCTGAATCCTCCTTGAACCGCCATCGAGGGCGGTCCGAACAGCGGTCCAACGGCGGGCCGGCTTTCCACACAGCCAGGCGCATCGGCGCGGGCCCGGTTTCGGGCGCGGGCGACCTTGCGTCCAGCACCGGAGCGGCCACGCCATGGACGGGACCCCCGTCACCTCGCACGTCACCTCGAAAGACGTCGTCTCGAACGCGTCCGACCCGACCTTCGCCGACCCGGCGGGGATCGCGGCGGGCGCGCGTCGCGTCGACGCCGTGGTGATCGGCGGCGGCCCCGCCGGCTTCCGCGCGGCGCGCGAGCTGTCGCGCCGCGGCCGGTCGGTGGCGCTGCTCAACGCGGAAAGCTGGGCCCCCTACAACCGGGTGAAGCTCACCCCCCTGCTGGCCGGAGAGGTGCAGTTCGGCGCCGTCGCCCAGCCCCGCGACCCGGTGGGCGACGGACGGGCGCACCACTACGCCGACATGCGCGCGGTCGCCATCGACGCGCGGGCCCGGCTGGTGGAGACCGCCTCGGGCCGGTTCTTCGCCTATCGCGACCTGGTGATCTGCACCGGATCGCGCGCCTTCGTGCCCGCCATTCCCGGCATCGGGGCGCGCAACGTCTTCACCTTCCGCGACGCGGACGACGCCGCCGCGCTCAAGGCCCGCACCCTCGCCGCCCGCCGCGTCGCGGTGATCGGCGGCGGCCTGCTGGGGCTGGAGGCGGCGCGGGGCATGGCCGCCCACGGGGCCGCGGTGCGGGTGATCGAGCACGAGGGCCGGCTCATGCCCCGCCAGCTCGACGACGCCGCCTCCGCCCTGCTGGCGGCGCGGATCGAGGCGATGGGGATCCGGGTCTCGCTCGGTTGCCGGGTGGAGGAGGCGCTGGCCCCCTCCGGCGCCGTCTCCGCCCTGCGCCTGTCGAGCGGGGAGACGGCGCTGGCGGATACGGTGGTGGTCTGCGCGGGCGTGCGCCCCGAAACCGGCCTCGCCGCCGCCGCCGGGCTTGCGGTGCATCGCGGCATCCGGGTCGACGGATCCATGCGCGCCTCCCTGCCCCATGTCTGGGCGGCGGGCGAATGCGCCGAGGTCGACGGGCGGGTGGAGGGGCTGGTCGGCCCCTGCCTCGACCAGGCCGAGACCGCGGCCCGCGCCATCTGCGGGGAGCCGGCCGAGTTCCGCCGCGCCGCCCCCGCCACGCGGCTGAAAGTGATCGGGGTGGAGGTGTTCTCCATCGGCGACGTGGAGGCGCTGGCGGAGCGCGCGGGCGTGCGCTCGCATGTCTGGTCGGACCCCGAGGCCGGCCTCTACCGCCGGGTGTTCGTGGAGCGCGGCCGCCTCGCCGGCGCCATCGCCATCGGGCCCTGGGCGGAGATGAACCGGGTGCAGCAGGCCGTGGCCTCGGGCCTGACCGCGCTGCCCCTGCCCCTGTCGGCGCCCGTCCGCTTCCGGCGGAGCGGCGCGCTCTGGCCCGCATCGGCCCCCGCCTCCGCCGCCGACTGGCCCGACACGGCGACGGTGTGCAACTGCACCGGCGTCACCCGCGGCCGGCTGGGCGACGCCATCGCGGGCGGCGCCGCCACCGTCGACGCCCTGCGCTTCGAAACCGGGGCCTGCACCGTCTGCGGGACCTGCGAGCCGCTGCTGGACGAGATCCTCAAGGGCGGCGCCGCCGCGGCGAAGCCGGTGCGCTGGTGGCGCCCGCTGCTGGCGCTCTCGGGCGCCGCCGCGCTGATCGCCGCCGTCACCCTCGCCGCCCCCCCGATCCCCCTGCCCGACACGTTCTCGGCCCGCGAGGGGCTGGAGCGGCTGTGGTTCGACAACGTCGTCAAGCAGTGGACCGGCTACATCCTGCTGGGGATCACGCTCGCCGCCATGGCCCTGGGGCTGCGCAAGCGGATCCGCCCGGCGCGGCGGCTGGGCGGCTACGACGGGTGGCGCGCGGTGCATCTGGGGCTGGGCGGGCTCGCCGGGCTGACGCTTTTCGCCCATACCGGCTTCCGCTTCGGCGACAATCTCAACGCCTGGCTCATGGGGGCGTTCGTCGCGGTCCTGGTCCTCGGCGCCGTCGCGGGGCTGGCCACGGGGGGCGAGCACAAGCTGCGCGGCCGCGGCCTCGGCTCCGCCGCCAACCCGCCCCGCCGCCTGCCGACCTGGCTGCATATCCTGGCGCTCTGGCCCCTGCCCGCCCTGATCGGCGCGCATGTGCTCGCCGCCTACGCCTGGTGAGGGGGGCCATGCGCACGCCGCTTCTCTGGCTTTTGTGGACGGTGCTGACGCTGGCCTCGGCCGCGGCGGTGGCCGCGGCCGTGTTCCTGGGCGGCGACCGCACCGCCTTCCTGCCCGGCCAGACCACCGGCGTTCACCACCAGTTCGAGACCGCCTGCGAAAGCTGCCACGGGGCGGAGCCGCTGTCGTCGGCCAAGGACATGACCAAGGCGCTCAACGAAAGCTGCCGCGGCTGCCATGACGAGGAGCTGAAGGTCTCCGACGACAGCCACCCGCGCAAGAAGTTCCGCGACCCGCGCATGGCCGACTACTGGGCGAAGCTCGACGCCCGCGACTGCACCACCTGCCATATCGAGCACAAGCCCGAGCTGACCCGCCCCGGCGCCGTGACGCTGGCCATGGATTACTGCGTCGCCTGCCACGCGGAGGGCGAGCAGAACGTGCGGGAGGAGCGCGAGAGCCATGCCGGGCTGGGCTTCGAGACCTGCGCGTCGGCCGGCTGCCACAACTTCCACGACAACCGCGCGCTCTACGAGGATTTTCTGGTCAAGCACGCGGACGAACCCTGGCTGCACCCCGCCCCGGTCCTGACCGCCGCCGCCGGCCTGCGCCCCCGCGGCGCAGGGTTCGCGAAGAAGGCGGGCGAGCCGCTGACGCTCGCCATGGCCGACGCGCCGCGCCCGGCGCTGAGCCGGCTGGCGGCGGACGAGGCCGAGGCCTGGGCCGCCTCGATCCATGCCGAGACCGGGGCCAACTGCGCCGCCTGCCACGCCCCCAAGGCGGCGAAGACGGGCGACGAGGCCGAGATCGCAGCCGAGTGGACGGATTTCCCCGACCTCTCCGCCTGCGGCAAGTGCCACCGCAACGAGACGCAGACCTTCGCCGAGGGCCGGCACGGCATGGCCTTCAACAAGGGGATCGCCAAACCGCGCGACCTGAAGAAGCGGTTCCGCGCGCTGGGCATGAAGGGGTGGGAGGAGGACCTGCCGGCGGCCATCGTCGCCTTCCTCGAAGACGCCGCCTCCGCCCCCGCCATGACCCCCGCCGCCGCCCGCCTGCCGATGAAGCCCGACGCGCCCCATGGCGCGGGCGCGGGCGCGGCCGGCGGGAGGGGGCGCGCCGAAATCGGCTGCGCCACCTGCCACGACGCCCACGACCCCGACCGCCGCCCGGCGCGGGTCGAGGCCTGCGCGTCCTGCCATGACGACGGGCATTCGCAGGCCTATTTCGGCTCCGAGCACTACGCGGCGTACCTGCGCGAAACGCAGGGCCTGGCCGAGCCGGGAACCGGCGTCGGCTGCTCGGACTGCCACATGCCGGCGATCGAGGACGCCTCGGGCCGGCCGTTCACCACCCACAACCAGAACGCCTATCTGCGGCCGAACGAAAAGATGATCCGCCCCGTGTGCATGAGCTGCCACGGGCTGGGCTTCGCCATCGACGCGCTCGCCGATCCGGCGCTGGTCGCGAACAATTTCCAGGGTCGTCCCGCGGTCCATGTCGAAAGCATCGACTGGGCCGTGCGGAGGGTGACGACGGGGGAGGCGGCACGCCAATGACGCTCCCCCGCCGTCGAGTTGCAACCGAAGCTGCCAGGAGGGAATAGGACATGCGCGCAACGAAGATCAAATGGATCGCGGCCGCCGCGGCCGTGGCGATGGGCGCCCCGGCGCTCGCCGACGGCATCGCCCCGCAGAAGGTCGCGGACATGCTGCACGCGGTGATGAACTCGGACCGCACCGTCTACACCAAGATGGTCGTGGGCCGGCTCGCCAACAAGGAAGGCGTCATCAAGGCCTCGGAGCATTTCGAGGACGACAAGGCGCTGCCGCTGCCCGCCCAGATGTTCCGCTTCGGGGCCGAGGGCGTGGCGGACAAGACCGACGCCTTCTCCTACTCGCTGCTGTCGCTCTGGCCGGTCAACAAGCAGAACGCTCCCAAGACCGAGGCGGAGATCGAGGGCCTGAACTACGTGGCCGAGAACATCGGCGAGAACTGGTATGGCGAGGAGGAGCTGGGCGGCGTCACCTATTTCACCGCCGTCTACGCCGACACCGGCGTCGCCGAGGCCTGCGTGAGCTGCCACAACCAGCACAAGGACAGCCCCAAGACCGATTTCGAGCTGGGCGACGTCATGGGCGGCGTGGTGATCCGCATCCCCATGGACGGCTGAGCCCGCCCGAAGCCGATCCCCAGAAGCCGATCGCCCGGCCCGGCCCCCGCGGGGGGCGGGCCGGCGCGCCGTCCCGAACGTCGCGATCCATTCCGTTCACAGGCCCGGCCCGGCGCGACCGCCGCCCGCCGCCGCCCGACAGGAGACCAGGACAATGACCCCCGAAAAGGTCGCGCTGGTGCAGACCAGCTTCAAGAAGGTGGCCCCCATCGCCGACACGGCCGCCGACATCTTCTACGCCCGCCTGTTCGAAATCGCCCCCGACGTGCGCTCGCTGTTCCCCGAGCAGATGGGCGACCAGAAGAAAAAGCTCATGCAGATGCTGGGCGCCGCCGTCGCCAACCTGCACCAGGTGGAGACGATCCTGCCCGCCGTGCAGGATCTGGGCCGCCGGCATGTCGCCTACGGCGTGACCGACGCCCATTACGACACCGTCGGCGCCGCCCTGCTCTACACGCTTGAAAAGGGGCTGGGCGAGGACTGGACCCCCGAACTCGCCGAGGCCTGGACCGAAACCTACGTCACCGTCGCCGGGGTGATGAAGGCCGCCGCCGCCGAGGTTCCGGCCGAGCCGGAGGCCAAGAAGGGCTTCTTCGCCCGCCTCTTCGGTTGAACGCCACGGCCCGGCGCCTCGTCCCGCAGGGGGCGCCGGGCGGGTCGGAACCGGGCGGCTTCGGGCCGGGACCCATCGGCGCATTGATCCGCGGGGCCTCCTCGGGCGATATGGGGGAAAGAACAGAGCAGGACCCCGACCATGGCAGACCCCGCGCCCCGGCCCGCCGGACCCTCGCCCGCCGGTTCCTCAGGGGCCGGCGACGACGACCTTTTCGCCGGCCAGGCCGCCTCCGACGTCTACGACGCCTCCTCCATCGAGGTGCTGGAGGGGCTGGAACCCGTGCGCAAGCGCCCCGGCATGTATGTCGGCGGCACCGACGAACGCGCGCTGCACCACCTGGCCGCCGAGATCCTCGACAACTCCATGGACGAGGCCGTCGCCGGCCACGCCACCCGGATCGAGATGGAGCTTTGCGCCGACGGAACCTGCGTGATCCGCGACAACGGCCGCGGCATGCCCGTCGACCCCCATCCCCGCTTCCCCGGCAAGTCGGCGCTGGAGGTGATCCTGTGCACGCTGCACGCGGGCGGCAAGTTCTCCGGCAAGGCCTACCAGACCTCCGGCGGCCTGCACGGGGTCGGCGCCTCGGTGGTCAACGCGCTCTCGGACGCGCTGACCGTGGAGGTCGCCCGCAACCGCGAGCTGTGGCGGCAGTCCTTCTCCCGCGGGATCCCGCAGGGGCCGGTGGAGAAGGTCGGCCCCGCCCCCAACCGCCGCGGCACCACCGTCTCCTTCCACCCGGACGCGGAGATCTTCGGGCCGCGGCTGGCGCTGAAGCCCGCGCGGCTGATGCGCATGGCGCGGTCCAAGGCCTATCTGTTCTCGGGCGTCGAGATCCGCTGGAAATGCGCGCCGGAGCTGCTGCGCGACGGCGACGACACGCCTGCGGAGGCCGTGTTCCACTTCCCCGGCGGCCTCGCCGACTTCCTCGCCGTGACGCTGGAGGGGGCGCCGACCTGCGCCGACCAGCCCTTCGCCGGCAAGGTCTCCTTCGCCGAGAAGTTCGGGCCGGACACGCCCGGCTCCGTCGAATGGGCGGTGAACTGGACCCCGGCGCGGGACGGCTTCGTCTCCTCCTACTGCAACACCGTGCCGACGCCCGAGGGCGGCACGCATGAATCCGGCTTCTGGGCCGCGGTGCTCAAGGGCCTGAAAAGCCATGCGGAGCGGGTGGGGAACAAGAAGGCGGTCACGCTGCTGACCCGCGAGGACGTGCAGGGCGCCGCCTGCGCCATGATCTCCATCTTCATCCGCGAACCCGAATTCGTCGGCCAGACCAAGGACCGTCTCGCCACCGCCGAAGCCGCGCGGCTGGCCGAGAACGCGATCCGCGACCCCATCGACACCTGGCTCGCCGCCGATCCCAAGCGGGCGGGCGCGATCCTCGACTTCGTGCTGCTGCGCGCCGAGGAACGCGTGCGCCGGCGGGCGGAGAAGGAGACGCAGCGCAAGTCCGCGGTCAAGAAGCTGCGCCTGCCCGGCAAGCTGGCGGATTGCTCCGACGCCTCCAAGGACGGCTCCGAAATCTTCCTGGTGGAGGGCGACAGCGCGGGGGGCTCGGCCAAGCAGGCCCGCAACCGGCGCACCCAGGCGGTGCTGCCGCTGCGGGGCAAGATCCTCAACGTCGCCAACGCCTCGGTGGAGAAACTGGCGCAGAACCAGGAGCTTCAGGACCTCTGCCAGGCGCTCGGCGTGCAGGGCGGCTCGCGCTTCAACCTCGACGACCTGCGCTATGAGCGGGTCATCATCATGACCGACGCCGACGTGGACGGGGCGCATATCGCCTCGCTGCTGATGACCTTTTTCTTCCGGCAGATGCGGCCGATGGTGGAGGCGGGGCGCCTGTTCCTCGCCGCGCCGCCGCTCTACCGCATCACGCAGGGGGCGAAGACGCTCTACGCCCGCGACGACGCGGACCGGGAGCGGTTGCTGGAGACGGAGTTCAAGGCCCGCGGCAAGATCGACATCGGCCGCTTCAAGGGCCTGGGCGAGATGATGCCCCGCCAGCTCAAGGAAACCACCATGGACCCCGCGACCCGCACCCTGATCCGGGTGCTGATCGCCGAGGACGAGCCGGGCGAGGATGGCGAGACCGGCCGGCTGGTGGAACGCCTGATGGGCCGCAAGGCCGAGCTGCGCTTCCAGTTCATCCAGGAGAACGCCCGTTTCGCGGAAGACCTCGATGTATGACCGCAGCCGCCGGCGGGCGCGACGTTCGCGCGGCGGAGACGACCGCGGCGGCGCCCTGATCTGGATCGTCGGCGGCGTCGCCGCGCTCGCCGTCTCGGGCCTCGTGCTGCTGCTTCTCGGCGGCGCGGAGGAGCGGCGGGACGTGGTGACCGTCGACAACCTCGCGCTCACCCCGTCCTATTCCGAGTCCCTGCTGCGCCCCGGACGGCTGGCGGTGGAGCCCCATAACGGCCCCTTCCCCGGCATCGACGCCGCCGCCGCCGCCGCCCTGCTGACTCTGCCGCCGTCCTTGCCGCAGGGGCTCGACATGCCCGTGGTCGCGCCCGGCGGCTGGGCGCGGGCGGAGCATGGGCGGCTGCTGCGCTTCGCGCTGCTGTTCAACTCTTCGGAACCTGTGGCGGGCGCCACGCTCTGCGATGCGCGGGCGCCCTTGACGGGGGGCGCCCCCGACGCCCAGTCTTTCACGGCGACGATGGCGCTTTGCCTGCGTGGGCAGGCCATCGCGGAAGGTCGGGTGACGGCGGAAGCCGCCGACCCGCCCACGCCGGAGTTCGTGCGCGAGGCGCTGAACGAACTGTTGGCGCGTATGCTGGGCGCAGGAGGCGCGAACTGACATGACCCCCGACACCGAACCCAACGGCCGGACCTCCGGCCGGGCCCTCATCGCGCGCGCCGCGCGCGCGTCCCTGTTCGCGCGCGCCGCGCGCGGGGCCGTGATCGCGACCGCCCTGGGCCTCGGCCTCGCGGCCTGCGCCGGCGGGCCGAGCGGGCCCGCGACCCGGATTTATTCCGAGATCCTCGCCACCGCCTATTCCCCCAACCAGATCAACGCCGGCAGCATCGACACCCCGGCGGAGGTGAAAGGCGCGCCGCCCGACGGCTCCGACGCCGCCGCGGTGGCCGCGGCCATGCGGATGCCGGCCCGCTTCGGCTCCGGCGGGTTCGCGCCGGCGGCCGGCCGGGACGCGGAGGGGCCGCGCGCGGTGGTGATCTTCAACCCCTCGGGCCGGCTGCGCGCCTGCGAGGGCGAGGTCTCGGGCCGGGGCGGCGAGGGCCGCAACGGCCGCACCGAGGCCCTGCTCGCCTGGTGCGACGGAACCAAGGAGCTGAGCTCGGTCATGATGAGCTCCGGCGCCACGCAGGGGCCGAAGGACGAGAAATTCGCCCGCGCCATGTCCCAGGCGATGAACGCGCTGCTGCCGTCGCGCAACCCCTCGGTGGACGACGGCCGCTCGCCCCGCCCGCTGGGCGGCTGAGACCGGCGCGCAGCTTCGCCCCGCAAATGGCGACGACGAAACGAAAAACCCGCCCGGAGGCCTCCGGGCGGGTTTTTCGCGTCAAGCGGCGGCGATGAGGTCCGGCCGCCGCTTCGATCCGCAGACCCCTGGCGCGAAACGGATTTCCCGCGGGCGGCGCGTGACGGCCGCGGTCAGCCTTCGGCTTCCTCGCGCAGCGCCTCCAGCTCCAGCCACTCCTCCTCCGCCGCCTCCAGCGCCTTGCGCCGCTGGGCCAGCGCGGCGGTGGCCTTGGCGAACTTGTCGGGCGACTTGGCGTAGAGGTCCGGGTCGGCCAGCAGCCCTTCCAGCTTGGCGATGTCGGCGGAAAGCCGGTCCATCTCGGCGGGCAGCGCGTCGAGCCGGTGGGTCTGGGTGAAGCTGAGCTTCGCGGCCGGTTTCGGCGCCGGGGCGGCGGCGGGTTTCGGCGCGGGCGCGGCGGCGGCGGGCTTCGCGGGCGCCGCCTTCTCTTCCGGCGCGCCCATCGGGGCGGACCCGCGCTGGGCGACCATGTCCGACCAGCCGCCGGCATAGACCGTCGCGCGCCCGTCGCCCTCCATCACCACCGTCGTCGCCGCGGTGCGGTCGAGGAAGTCGCGGTCGTGGCTGACCAGCAGCACCGCGCCCTCGAACTCCACCACCAGCTCCTGCAGCAGGTCGAGGGTCTCGACGTCGAGGTCGTTGGTCGGCTCGTCCAGCACCAGCACGTTCGACTCGCGCGCCATCAGCCGGGCCAGCAGCAGCCGCGCCTTCTCGCCCCCCGACAGCGCCTTCACCGGCCCGCGGGCCTGGCGTTCGTCGAAGAGGAAATCCTTCAGGTAGGCCACCACATGCTTGGGCCGCCCGCGCACCATCACCTGGTCCGACCGGCCCGAGACCGACATGGCCGGGTCGCCGACGAGGCTGTCCCAGAGCGACATCTCCGGGTCCAGCGCCGCGCGCGCCTGGTCGAAGACCGCGACCTCCAGATTGGTGCCCAGCGTGATGCGGCCCGCATCGGGTTCGACCTCGCCGGTCAGCATCTTGATCATCGTCGACTTGCCGACCCCGTTGGGCCCGACGAAGGCCACGCAGTCGCCGCGCATGATCTTGAGCGAGAAGTCCGTGCAGATCGCCTTGCCGCCATAGGCCTTGGCGACGCCCTCCGCCTCCACCACCCGCTTGCCGGACTGGGGCGCGCTCTCGAACGCCATCGCCGCCGTCCCGGTGCGGGCGCGCTGGTTCGAGCGTTCTTCGCGCAGGTCCTGCAGCCGGCGCACCCGGCCCATGTTGCGCTTGCGGCGGGCGGAGATCCCCTCCACCGCCCAGACCGCCTCCTGCTTGATCAGGCGGTCGAGCTTGTGGCGGGCCTGCGCCTCCTCCTCGAACACCTTGTCTCGCCAGTCCTCGAAATGCGCGAAGCCGCGGTCGAGCCGGCGGGCCTGGCCGCGGTCGACCCAGATCACCTGCCGGGTCAGCGCCCGCAGGAACGCCCGGTCGTGGGAGACGAGCACGAAGGCGGTCCGGGTCTGCGCCAGCCGCGCCTCCAGCCAGGCGATCGCCTCGATGTCGAGATGGTTGGTCGGCTCGTCCAGCAGCATCAGGTCGGGATCGACCGCCATCAGCCGGGCCAGCGCCGCGCGCCTGCGCTCCCCGCCCGAGGCGTCGGCGGGGTCCTGCTCGGCGGGAACCTTCAGCCCCTCCATCGCCATCTCGGCCTTCCAGGCCTCGGCCGGGTCCAGCGGCTCGGCCACATAATCGCCAAGCGTCTCATATCCGGTGAAGTCCGGGTCCTGCGGCAGGTAGCCGACGGTGGCGCCGGGGCGGAGGAAGCGTTCGCCCGCGTCGGGTTCGGCGAGGCCGGCCATGATCTTCATCAGGGTCGACTTGCCCGAGCCGTTGCGGCCCACGAGGCAGATCCGGTCGCCCGGATGCACGGCGCAGTCGAGGCCTGCGAACAGCGGGTCCCCGCCCCAGCCCAGGGCGATGTCGGAGAGGGTGAGGATAGGTGGTTCGGCCATGCCTGCGCGGTAGCGGGCGCGCAGGCGAGCGTCAAGCGGGCGGGCGCCGCGCGGGGCGCACGGCGGCGGCGGGCCGCAGGCGACGCAGCGTCACGACGCCTTCCGCCGGGCGTTTCGCGCCCCTAAGTTGAAAGAAAATGTCGCCGAGAGCATGACGACGAGAGCATATCGGGGAGAACGACGATCATGGAAGCCGGTCCTGTTCAGGTCGACACGACCTTCATCGAAAGCCCGGCCCGGCCGGGCCGGCCCGGCGCCTCGGATGCGGGCGCGGACGCCGCGGGAAACGGGGCGGATGCGCGCGGCGGGCTGACGCCGGACCGGGTGGAGGTGATCGGCGGCGTGCATGTGGAGATCTACGGCGCGGGCGCCGGGGCCGGGCCGGGCCTGCCGGTGCTCGCCGTGCACGGCTTCATGTCCTCGCGCACGCAATGGATGCTCAACCTGCCCGCCATGGTCGCCGCCCGGCCCGTGGCGGTGGTGGAGCTGCTGGGCCACGGCCGCTCCGAGGCGCCCGCGGCGGTGGAGGCCTACGACCCCGCCCGCTATTTCGAGACCTTCGAGACGGTGCGCGAGCTGATGGGCGTGCCCCGCTGGCACCTGTGCGGGCAGAGCTTCGGGGCCGCGATGACCCTGAGCTACCAGGCGGAGCACCCGCAGGCCGTCGCCGCGCAGGTGTTCACCAACACCACCGCCGCCTTCGCCGACCCCGCCACGCCGGAGATGTCGGAGGTCTCGCGCGCCCGGGCCGAGAAGATGCGGGAGGAGGGGCGCGCCGGGCTCGCCGCCCACCGCTCCCACCCCTCCGGCGCTCGCCGCTTTCCCGAGGCGGTGAAGGCCGCGATGCTGGAGGATGCGGAGACGCTGGACCCCCACGGCCTCGCCTGCGCGGTGGAGCGGACGATTCCGGGCGTGGCCATGCGCCATCGTTTCCGGGCCATCGAGGCGCCGACGCTGATGGTCAACGGCGTGTGGGAGAAGCGGTTCCAGCCCTGGGCCGCCTGGGCGCGCACGGCGCTTCCGACCCTGCGCTCGACGGATCTGGAGGGCGGGCACGCCATCAACGTGGAGCAGCCCGCCGCCTTCGACGCCGCCCTGACCCAGTTCCTCGCCGCCTACGACGCCTGACCCGCCCCGCCCCTGCCGCGGGAGCCGCGCGACGACCCGCGCGGCGGCGGCGCCCGGGCGCCCGCGCGGCGCGGCGCCGGGATCGCGGGCGGCGCCGTTTCGGGCGGAGGCGGACCGGCGGATGCGCCCCGACGCCGGGAAGGGCCGAGAGCGGAGGCGCAGCGCGACGGCTCCGGTCAACGCCGCGTCACCCGGAGCCGCCGGATCCGGCCCGCTCCCATGGAGCGGTTCGACTCCGCCCGACGCCCGAGCGGGGCGGGCGTCGCGTCAGGGCCCGCGAACGCGCCCCGATCCAACGCGCCCCGACCAACGCGCTCCGACCCAACGCACTGCGCCCCCCCGTGACCGCGCCGCAAGCGCCCCCCTCCCCGCGCGCCGCGGGCGCCGCGGCGCGGCCCTCGTCCGGGCCGACGCGGCGCTCCCCCCCGGCGCCCTGTCGCACCGCCGGGTCCGGGCGCGCGGACCCTTCCGCCCCGCCGCGCCGCCCGCTATCGTCGCGCCCATGACCCGCGCCCCCCTCTCCGCCCCGCCCGCCCCCGCCGCCGCGCCCGCCTTCCCCGGGCCGCTGCCGGCCGCCCTCGCCGCCACCTCCGAGCCGCCGGTGATGGAGGCGCGCCGCTGGATCGCGGGCAAGTCCTTCCCCGCCGACCGGCCCCTGCTCAACCTCTCCCAGGCCGCGCCCGTCGACCCGCCCCCCGAAGGCCTGCGCCGCGCCATCGCCGAGGCGGCGCTGAACGACCCGCAGGCGCATCTCTACGGCCCCGTGCTGGGCCTGCCCGCCCTGCGCGAGGAGGTCGCCGCCCGATGGTCCCGCGACTATGCGGGCGAGATCCGGGCCGAGGACGTGACCATCGCCGCCGGCTGCAACCAGGCCTTCTGCGCCATGCTCGCCACGCTGGCCGGGCCGGGGGACGCGATCCTCCTGCCGGTGCCGTGGTATTTCAACCACAAGATGTGGTGCGACATGATGGGGATCGAGGCGCGCCCCCTGCCCTGCGACGCCGACCTCAACCCCGACCTCGCGGCCGCCGAGGGGCTGATGGAGGGCGTGACCGCCATCGTGCTCATCACCCCCAACAACCCCACCGGCGCCGAATATCCCGCGGGGCTGGTCGAGGCCTTCGCGGCGCTGGCCCGGCGGCACGGCGCGATGCTGATGCTCGACGAGACCTATCGCGACTTCGACAGCCGCGAGGCCGCGCCGCATGCGCTTTTCGCCGATCCCGACTGGCGGGACCATCTGGTCCACCTCTACTCCTTCTCCAAGGCCTACCGGCTGACCGGGCACCGGGTGGGCCTCGCCATCGCCCATCCCGCCCGGCTGGCGCAGGCGGAGAAGTTCCTCGACAGCGTGCAGATCTGCGCCGGGCAGCTCGGCCAGATCGCGGCCCTGCACGGGCTGCGCCACCTGGACGGTTTCGTCGCCGGCCAGCGGGACGAGATCCTCGCCCGCCGCGCGGTGGTGCGCGACAGCTTCCGCCAGGCCCTTCCGGACTGGGAGCTGATGGGCTGCGGCGCCTATTTCGCCTATCTCCGCCACCCTTTCGCCGAGGACGCCGAGAGCCTGTGCAAGGCGCTGGTGGACGAACAGTCCCTGCTGATCCTGCCCGGCTCCATGTTCTGCCCGGAGGGCGACCCGCTGGGCCCGCAATCCTTCCGCGTCGCCTTCGCCAACGCCGATGCGGACGGCCTGCGCGACGCGCTCTCGCGCCTCGCCGCCTTCTCCGCGGGGCGGGCGCGGCGGTGAGCGGCCGACGGCGGGCGACGCGCGCATGACCCGGAGCGCCCGATGACCCGGAGCTACTACGAGTTCTTCGCCGGCGGCGGCATGGCGCGCCTGGGCCTGGGCGAAGGCTGGGACTGCCTCTGGGCCAACGACCTCGACCGCGCCAAATGCGCCGCCTACCGCGCCAATTTCGGCGGGGATCACCTGATGGAGCGGGACGTGGCCGCGGTCGCCCCCGCCGACCTGCCGGGGCGGGCGGATCTGGCCTGGGCGTCCTTCCCCTGCCAGGACCTCAGCCTCGCGGGGGCGCGGCGGGGGATGACGCTGGGCGGCTCCACCCGCTCCTCGGTGTTCTGGGCGTTCTGGTATCTGATGGAGCAGCTGGCGCGCGAGGGCCGCGCGCCCCGCGCGCTGGTGATCGAGAACGTGGTGGGGCTCGCCTCGTCCTCGCGGGATTTCGCGACGCTGTGCACGGCGCTCGCCCAGGCCGGCTACCGGTTCGACGCGCATGTGGTCGACGCCTCCGCCTTCCTGCCCCAGTCGCGGCCGCGGCTGTTCGTGGTGGCCTGGCTGGGGGGCGAGCCGCCGGCCGCGATGCTGGAGGGCGAGGACGCCCCCGCGCGGCCCAAGGCGCTGGCCCGGGCGCTGGACAATCTCGGCGAGGCCGGCCCCGCCCGCCGCGCCCTGCGCCTGCCCCCGCCGCCTGCGCGCAACCTCCAGCTGTCCGACGTGGTGGAGGACAAGGCCGCGGGCGTGCGCTGGCGCACGGCGGCGGAGGTCAGGCGGCTCATGGCCATGATGACCCCGCGCCACCTCGCCCGGATCGAGGCGGCGAAGGCGGAGGCCGCCCGCGCCGGGCGCCCCCAGGCCGGAACGCTCTACCGCCGCACCCGCCCCGACGGGGCGGGGGGAAGCGTGCAGCGGGCGGAGGTTCGCTTCGACCTCGCCGGCTGCCTGCGCACGCCGGCCGGCGGATCGTCCCGCCAGACGCTGGTGCTGGTCGAGCCCGGGGGGCGGGTGCGGATGCGCCTGGTCTCGGCGCGGGAGGCGGCGCGGCTGATGGGCCTGCCCGAGGATTACCGGCTGCCCCGCGGCTACACCGACGCCTACAAGCTCGCCGGCGACGGCGTGGCGGTGCCGGTCGCCCGCTGGATCGCCGCGCAGCTGGTGGAGCCGCTGCTCGACGCGATGGACGCGGACGGGCGGGCGCCGGAACGCGGGTCGGGGACCGGGACGCCGGCCGGCCCGGGCGCCCGACGCAGCGCCGCCGACGCCTGACGCGCCCGCGGGCGTCGCGCCCCGCGTCCCACCCCTGCGTCGCACCCAACCCGCGTCACCCAGCCCGCGCCACCCGACCCTGCGTCACCCCGCCCTCGCCGCCGCGCGGCCGAGGCCGCATCGCCCCGCGACCGCTTCGCGGCGCCCCGGGCTCGACCCGGGGCCTCGCCACGCATCCTTTCGCGCGTCGGCCCCCGGCTCGCCGCCCCCGGCGGGCGTCGCGGCGGCAGGGCGATCGCGCCAGGGACGAGCGGCGGGTCGTGTCGGAACGCCCGCGACGCGATCCCCCCGACATGCCGGAGACGCCGCCGCGCCGGCGTCCCGCCGGCCGCGCGACCGCCCGCGCGCAGGCGGATCCGGCGCGCGCGCGGCGCGGCGACCGGTCGAGGGCCGGACGGCCGCTCCCGGCGCGCGTCGCCCGCGTCAGCCCGGCCCCTGTTCCGGCGGGCTCGCCGGAGCGGGGTCGTCCCGCGCAGGCGCCGCCCCCCGCCTGCGCCCTTCGCCGGCGGCTTCGACGGTCTCGCCGTCCACGCCTCGGCCGGGCGCGAGGGCGCCTCGCTCCGCTGCGCTTTCGTCCGCTCGCCCCCGCTTCGCGGCCGGCGTCGACGGCCCGCCTCCGCGCCGGCGACGCGCCTGGCGAAGCGTATGCGGCCGCGGGACGGCCCGCCCCCCTGCGTTGCGGCCGGCAGTCGGGTCGGGACCGTCAGATCGTCCGGCCCGGCCGGCGGCCGGTTCGCGCCGGCGACCGCGCCGCCATGCCGCCGCCTTGTCCTTCGGCGGCGGCCTGCGCCCCCGTCGCCCACGCACGGCCATCCCCCCGCGACGCCCGACGCGCTCCGCGGATCGGTCCACGCCCCCTGCGGCGAGCGCGGGGCCAGGCCAGCTCTCGCCCCCCCGCTCCTCGCCGCGGAGGGCGCCGCGGTCCGGCCCGGCGTCCGGGTCGTCGCGGCGCCTC
>JAYZWL010000025.1:0-16525 GCA_036154955.1 Pseudomonadota bacterium
CGGGGGGATGGGAGGGGGGCGGGGGGGGCCGCGCATGGGAAGGGGCGATCCGGGCGGGACGGCGCGGGTGCGGGCCACGGGCCTCGATGCGGGACGGCCGGGGCCCGGGAGAGACGGGCCCGCCGTCGCTTCGGCGTGCCGTCGCGCGCGCGGCTGCGGGCTCGCGGGAGGCCCCGGATCAAGTCCGGGGCGCAAGGGTGGCGAGGTTCGGTGCGCGGCGGCCCCGGCTGGCCGTTGGGACGGGCCGAGCCGGCGACGCCCGCCGCGCGTTTATGGGGCGTGGGAGACGTAGACCGCGGACGGCGACACGCCTGCGCGACGGTCCGGCAGCGGCGGAGGCGGGGCCCGACCCGGCGGCTGTCGGCGAGGAGGGGCGTCGCTTCGTCGGTGCCGGTGGGGAACGCCGGCTCTTATCGACGCGGGTCGGCCGGAGGCGTCGGGCGGCTTGGGGCGAGGGCGGCGTAGGCGGCGGCAGGTCGCGTCGTGGGGGCTCCTGCGCGTCAGGCGGTGGAGCGGCGCTCGGGACGGCGGCGTCTGCGCCTTGTTCGCGGGGTCGCGCCCGGCCGTGGCCAACGAAAACGGGCGCGCCCCGAAGGACGCGCCCGTGATCTCGTCCCGCCCTGCGCGGGCGGCGGCGGAGGTCCGATCCGTCGGATCAGAAATCCAGGCCGGCGAACTTCTTCTTGAAGCGGGTGACGCGGCCGCCGGTGTCCATCAGGCGGGCGCCGCCGCCGGTCCAGGCGGGGTGCACCGAGGGGTCGACGTCGAGGGTCATCACGTCGCCCTCCGCGCCCCAGGTGGTGCGCATCTGCACGACGGTGCCGTCGAGCATCTTCACGTCGATGACATGGTAGTCGGGATGGATGTCGTTCTTCATGGCGCGTCTCTCCCCCGGGCCGCGCCGGGGCTTGATATTCCGGGGTCGGGGCGTGCGTGGCGCGGCGGGCGCGCGCGGACCCCGTGACTGAGCGCGAGCGCATACCGCGAATCGCGGGGCGCGGCAAGCGTCGGGCCGGAATTTCCGCGGCGGGGCCGGGGCGAGGTCCGCTCCGGACGCCGCGGGTCGCGGTTCGGCGGGCCTGGGCGGCGCGGACGCGGCGCGGTCGAGGAAACGGCGGCGCGAGGATGAAGGGACGGACGCGCCGGGACCGGCGGTCCGGAACCGGCGACGGGACGCCGTCGAGAGGCGCCGCCGGGACAGGAGCGGCGCGGCCGGAAGCGGTAGGCGCGCGGCGATGCGCCGGAAGCGCAAGGCAGGGCGACGATGGGCCGGAAGCGGCGGGCCGGAGGCGTGGGGCCGGGATGTCGCGGCATCGCATCGGGCCGGCGGGACGGCGGCTGCATGGCGGGACCGGCGGGACCCGGGTCTCGGCGCGGCCTCCGGGTCGGGGCGCGCGGCGGCGCAGGCCGCCGGCGGGCGCGGGGGGCTCGATGCCCGCCGCGCCCGCCCCCCTGTTGCCCCCGCCCCACGGATGGGCTGCGTCCTGCGCGGGTCCGGAGGCTCGGGCGGTCGCGGCGATTGCCCGGGGCCGCCGCCGATCTAAGGTCGCCGCGCGCCCGCGGCCGCGGGCGTGCTCGCCCTCCCGCCCCTTCCCTGCGCGCCCGTTCCTCCGGCCGGAGTTCCCGCCATGACCGATCCCGCCCCGCCCAAGGGCGCCTCCCGCCGCGCCGGCGCGGGCTTCGCGGTGGCCGTGGTCGCCGTGGACGCCATGGGCATCGGTCTGGTGATGCCGGTGGCGCCGGAGCTGCTGGCCGGGATCGCCGGCCTGCCCCCGGCGGAGGCCGCGCCCTGGGCCGGCTGGATGGCCTTCGCCTACGCCGCCGCCGCCTTCCTGTGCGGGCCGCTGGTCGGCGACCTGTCGGACCGGATCGGGCGCCGCCCGGTGCTGATCGCGGCGCTGGCGGCGCTGAGCGTCGATTACCTCGTCGCCGCGGCGGCGGGATCGGTGTGGCTGCTGATCCTGGCCCGCGGGCTCGCCGGGATGGCGGGCGCCACCCATGGCGCGGCGGCGGCCTACCTGGCCGACATCACCCCGCCCGAGGGCCGGGCCCGCGCCTTCGGGCTGATCGGGGCGGGGTTCGGCGCGGGCTTCGTGGCCGGGCCGATGCTGGGCGGGTTGCTGGGCGAGTTCGGGCCGCGGGCCCCGTTCCTCGCCGCCGCCGGGCTCTGCGCCGCGATGGCGGCCGCGGCGGCGCTCGCCCTGCCCGAGTCGCTGGCGGAGGCGCATCGGCGGCCCTTCGACTGGCGGCGCGCCGACCCGTTCACCGCCCTGCGCGGGGCGGCGCGGCTGCCGGGAATGGCGCCGTTCCTGGCCTGCCTGGGGATCTTCGAGCTGGCCTTCGGGGTCTATCCGTCGATCTGGAGCTTCTACGCCATCGAGGTCTTCGCCTGGACGCCGGCGCGCATCGGGATGTCGCTGGCTTTCGTGGGCCTGTGCCTCGGCCTCGCCCAGGGGCTGCTCGTGGGGCCGGCGGTGGCGCGGATGGGGGAGCGGCGGCTGGCGCTGGCCGGGCTGGCGCTGGCGGCGCTGACCATGGCGGTCTACGCGGCCGAGCCGGCGGAGATCTGGGTGCTGGCCGCGATCCCGGTGATCGCGCTGTCTGGCCTGGCCAATCCGGCGCTGGCCGCGATGATGTCGGCGCGGGTCGGGCCGGAGGCGCAGGGGCGGCTGCAGGGGGTGCTGGGCGCCCTGCAGGCGCTGACCGCGGCGCTGGCCCCGCCGCTGTTCACCGGGATGTTCGAGGAATTCGCCGGCCCCGACGCCCCGATCCGCGCGCCCGGCGCGCCCTTCGCGCTGGCCGCGGCGCTGACCCTGCTGGCCATGCTTCCGCTGCTGGCCGCGCGCCGCCGCGCGGCGGCCTGAGGCGGCCTCGGTCGGGGGCGGAGAGCGCCGCGAGGCCCCGGGTCAAGCCCGGGGCGCCCTGTCGGGGTACGGGGGCGGGAGAGACCCCGCCCCAACCGCCTCAGTCGAAGCGGTAGAACGCCTCGTAGATCGGGCGCAGCGTCTCTTCCTGGAACAGCGAGGAGACGGAGGTGTCGTTGGCCACGTTCAGGATCGCCTGGGCCAGCATCGGCGCGACCGAGACGGTGCGGATGTTGGGCGCGGCCTTGGCCTCCTCCGACAGGGGGATGGAGTCGGTGATGACCAGGCTTTCCATGACCGAGCCCTTCACCCGCTCCACCGCCGGGCCGGAGAGGACCCCGTGGGAGATGTAGGCGTGCACCGCCTCGGCCCCGTTGTCCTTCAGGAGCTGGGCGGCCTTGCACAGCGTTCCGGCGGTGTCGCAGATGTCGTCGACGATGATGCAGGTCCGGCCCTCGACCTCGCCGATGATGGTCATCTCCTCGATCTCGCCGGGGCGGGAGCGGCGCTTGTCGACGATGGCCAGCCCGAGATTGAGCCGCTTGGCGATCTCCCGCGCGCGGGCCACGCCGCCGACGTCCGGCGAGATGATGGTGACCTGGGAGAGGTCGCGGAAATTGTGCTGGATATCCATGGCGAACACCGGCGAGGCGTAGAGGTTGTCCACCGGGATGTCGAAGAAGCCCTGGATCTGGCCGGCATGCAGGTCCAGCGTCAGCACCCGGTTGATCCCCGCCTGGGCCATCAGGTTGGCGACCAGCTTGGCGGAGATGGGCGTGCGGGCCGAGGTCCGACGGTCCTGCCGCGCGTAGCCGAAATAGGGGATCACCGCGGTGACGCGCGCGGCGGAGGAGCGGCGCAGCGCGTCGGCGATGATCAGCAGCTCCATCAGGTTGTCGTTGGCGGGGTTGCAGGTCGACTGGATGATGAACACGTCCTCGCCGCGGACGTTGTCGTAGATCTCGACGAAGATCTCCTTGTCGTTGAACCGTTCCACCCTTGCGTTGGCCAGGTCCACCGGCATCCCGCGATAGACGCTCATCCGGCGCGAGATCGCGCGGGCGAGGTCCATGTTGGAATTGCCGGCGATGAGCTTGAGGTTGATGTCGGCCTTCATGCGCCCCTCCGCAGCCTGATCCGCGGCGGGGCCCGGCCTGCCGCCCGCGCTCCGCCCCCGCGGGCCGCCCTCGCGCGCCCGTCGCGCCCCCGTAGCACCGGGGGCGCGCGGCGCCTAGGGCGCCCGCCGCCGCGCCGGGCCGGGGGCGCGCGGGGCGTCGCGGATCCGTCACGATCAGGCGCGGGGCGGGCGCGGGGCCGGCCCTCCCTTGCCTTCCGCGCGCCCGCCCCCGATCATAAGCCGGCCTGACGAGCCCCCGCCCCGCGCCCCCGCGCGCGTCCCGGGCCCGTCCGGCGCAACGACGGCCCGCCAACGGGCCGCGCCCGGATGCGGAGAGGAGACCCAGATGCCCGAGGCCATGCTGCGCGGCCGGCGCGTGCAATACCGTTCCTGGGGCGAGGATCGGCCCGGAACGCCCGTGCTGCTCGCCCATTGCTCGCTGGCCCATAGCGGGCTGTGGAAGCCGATCGCCGAAGCGCTGGCGGAGGACCGTCCGGTGATCGCGCCCGACATGCCCGCGCATGGCCGCTCCGACCCGCCGCCGGAGGGGGAGTCGCTGCAGATCTTCGCCTCCGAGATGCTGGCGATGCTGGCGGAAGGCTTCGGGCGGAAGGCGCATCTGGTGGGCCTGTCGCTGGGCGGCGCGGCGCAGAGCCGGGTGGCGCGGGCGCGGCCGGAGCTGGCGGCCTCGCTGACCATGATCGAGCCGGTGCTGTTCCACCTGCTGCACAAGCCCGGCGAGGAGCCGCCGGTGCACGACCCCGACATCTCCGACGAGGCGCTGGGAAAGGCGCTGGACGAGTTCATCGGGGCCTGGGGCGCGCCCGGGCGGGTGAAGGAGATGACGCCGGACCGCCGGGCCTATTTCCTGCGCTGCTACCGGGAGCTTCGGCTCGACAACGCCTGGGTGGTGGCCCGGCCCGAGGGGCAGATCGAGCTGCCGGACTTCGCCCGGATGGCGATGCCGGTGTTCCTGCTGGGCGGGGCCGACAGCCAGGCCGACGCGCTGAGGGTGCTCGACGCCATCAAGGGCGTGCTGCCCGGCGCCCGGCGGCGCGACATTCCCGGGGCGGGGCACATGAGCCCGGTGACCCACTGGCAGGACGTGCTGGCGGAGCTGCGCGGCTTCTTCGCCGCGGTCGAGGCCGACGCGGCCGCGGTGGCTTGACCCGGGCGGGCGGAGGGGCGGGCCATCGCGCGCGGCGCCCCGGGCCCGACCCGGGGCGGGGCCTCCCGGCGCCGACCCGCCGCGCGAGGCCCCGGATCAGGTCCGGGGCGGGCGGCCGGCGCGTCCGCTTTCCTAGATTTGCAACTTTCACCTTTCGCTAACCCCGACGCTTCACCCTTCGTTGACTGTCGCGGAACATTGCGGAGGGGGACCGATGCTGAACCTCGCCACGGCGGCGCGCGGCGCCGGCCTGCTTGCGGCCCGAACCGGAAACGGCAATGCGGCGGCTGCGCTGATCGCCGCCGGCGCCTCCGTCGCGACGGGCGCGCCCGGGGCCCGCGGGGCTCCCGGCTCCTCCGGTTCGGGCGTCCCGACCGAACCGCCGCGCCGCGGCGACCCGCCCCGCCCGGGCGACCATGACCGCACCCGCGGCCTGTCGCCCGGGGACCGCGCGGCGCTGGGACGGCGGGTGCGCGGCATGGCCCGCGCGCTGGCCAGGATGAAACAGGTCGCCGGCCTGCGTCCGCGCCTCGCGCTGTCGGCGGCCGACGGGAAGTTCCCGCGCCACGGCCGGCTCTCGGTCAGCTACGCGGCCGAGGTGTCGGCGCTGTTCGGGGGGGAGGCCGCCCGGGTCTCGCAGCGGATGGAGGCGACGCTGAGCGCGCTGGGCGGGCTGGTCAGCCTGGTGATCTCCGAAAGCTTCCAGGTGGAGACGTCGGGCTCGACCCTGCGCTACGACTACGACGCGCTGTATTCGGAGCGCGTCGGCGGCCCGGCCCTGTCCGAGATAACCGAGCGTCTGACCGGCGGCGACGGCGGCGACACGATCACCAATATCGAGATCGCGGTGATGTCCGACGCCCGCTTCGGCGACCGCGGGACGCGCGCCGATATCGACGCGGGCGGCGGCGACGACGTGGTGTCGGTATACGGGCTGAACCTGGGGACGGTGAGCCTGGGCGACGGGAACGACGTCTTCTCCGGCGCGCTCGACGCGCTGCCGCGGCTCGACGCGGGGACGGGGAACGATTCGGTGTCGCTGCATGTCTCGGGCGCGGCCTCGGTCGACGGGGGGGAGGGCGACGACGCGCTCGCCGTCGCCGCGGACGGGCTGGCGGACGTGTCGGGCGGGGCGGGGAACGACGCCATTTCGGTCGCGGCGCGCACCGCCTCGGCGGACGGGGGCGCGGGCGCGGACGCCATCGCGGTGCGCGCCGACCGGGCGCGGGTCTCGGGCGGGGCCGGGAACGACGCGATCTCCATCCGCGCGGCTGAGGTCTCGGAGGTGCGGGGCGGCGAAGGGGACGACGCGATCACGCTGGTCGCGGCGGAGGTCCGGCACGCCTCGGGCGGGGCCGGGAACGACGTCATCTCCATCGCCGCCGGCACGGTGGAGCGGGTGAGCGGCGGGGCGGGCGACGACGTGATCCTGCTCAATGTGGACGCCGCGGGACTGGTCTTCGGCGCCGGCGACGGGCGCGACGCGGTGAGCCTGTCCTCCGGCGCGGCGCTGGAGGTCTACGTGGACGAGGCCCCCGGGGGCGTGAGCGTGCGGTGGACCGAAGGCGGCGACGCCCTCCTGACCCTGGCGGGAGGGGAGGAGCTGGCGATCCTGGGCGCGGGGCAGGCCGGGTCGCTGCTGCTGATCGGCCCCGACGGGCTGGAGGGCGCCCTCCCTCTGACCCCGCCCGGGGGCCCGGGCCTCGACGCCCGGACCTGATCCGGGGGCGCCGAGGCGCGAGGGCGGGCGGAGCGGCGCGTGGAGCGCGGAAGACGCGACGGTCGCGAACGGCGCGCGGACGGGCGCCGCGACGGGCGCCGCGACCGGACCGAAGACGGGACGAAGACGGGACGAAGACACGGAAGGGGGGCGGAGGTCGGTTCGGATGCCGGGAGCGGAAGCGGGCGCGATGGACGTCGCCGCGGCTCCGCGCGGCCGGCGTTCGGGCCGAGCCCCGGACGCGGCCCGCGGCGGCGGTCGACGACGCAGGCCGGCGCGCGCCCGCGCGTCGCCCGCGTCGCCCGCGTCGCCCGCGTCGCCGCCGCGCCGATCGACGACCGCCGCGACGCTGAAAATGGCCGTCGGGGACGCCCACGGCCCTCTCCTCACCCCTGCCCGGCCGCAGGCCCGGCGCTGCGCGGGCGTGAGCATGGCGCCGGCGCCCGCGGCGCGCTGAACGGGATGGCGATCATATGCCTCGCGAATCCGGAGCCGCCCCGATCGCGACGATCGCCCGGCGCCCGCGTCGTCGACAGGGGCGCCCGGCCGGACCCGACCGGATCACCGCCCATGGTCCGGGTCGGGCCAACCGCGCCGCCGCTGCCGCCGCGACGCAGGGCGAAAGGCGCAGGGCGCAGGACTGCGAGGAACATGCGGCGGCGTCTCCGGCGCGCCCCCGGCCCGCCGCGATCCGCCCGCGGCGCCGGCCGCCCTCGCGACGTCGCCGAACCGGCCGACCGCGCCCCGGGCGACGGCGCCTCCGGCGACCCCGCATCCGCGCGCCGCGGGCGGGCGGCGAGCCAGCGGCGGGACCTCGACGCGGCGCCTGCGCGCCCGGCCCCGGAAAGCCGAACGGCGGCGGAGGGTTCCCCCGCCGCCGCCGTCCGAAGCCGCGGGCCGGCGCCCGGGTCAGAGCTGGGACAGCATCGCCGTGCCGGAGGAGACCTCGGCCTTGCCCGGCGTCTCCTCGAGGTTGAACACCTTCACCACCCGGTCCTCAACCACCATCGAGTAGCGCTTGGACCGCGACAGCAGCCCCGCCGGCGGCGCGGAGAAGTCCAGCCCCAGCGCCTTGGTGAACTCGGCCTGCGGGTCGGCCATCATCTGCAGCCCGGCGGCGATGGCGCCCGAGCTTTCGCCCCAGGCCTTCATCACGAACGGGTCGTTGACCGACACGCAGACGATCGCGTCCACGCCCTTGGCGGTCAGCGCCTCGGCGTTGTCCACGAAGCTGGGCAGGTGGTTGAGCGAGCAGGTCGGCGTGAAGGCGCCCGGCACCGCGAACAGCGCCACCTTGCGGCCGGCGAAGATGTCGGCGGTGGACTTGGGCTCCGGCCCGTTGGGACCGATGGCGACGAAGGTCGCGTCGGGCAGGGTGTCGCCCACGGAAATGGTCATCTGGCTTGTCCTCCTGTCGGGGAGCGCGCCTCCCCGGAACGGGAGGTCTCCGCCCATGTAGCGCGGGCCGGGCGCGGGCCCAACCGTGAATCGCCCCCGCGCGCGTCCGGCGCGCCTCAGGGCAGGCGCAGGATGCGGATGGCGGTGGCGCCGTAGCGGCGTTCGTCCAGCAGGCTCGCCCCCAGCGGCAGGGCCACGGGCGCGGAGGCGTCCTCCTCCCACACCGCCAGCGCGCCGGGCGCGCACCAGCCGCCGACCAGGGCGGCGTCGAGCGCGGCCTCCCCCAGGCCGCGGCCATAGGGCGGGTCGAGGAACACCAGGTCGTAGGGCTCGCCCCGGCAGGCGCCGAGCCGGGTGGCGTCGCGACGGAACACCTTGCACTGGCCGATGACGTTCAGCGTCTCGATGTTGCGGCGGATCAGGGCGCGGGCGGCGGGCAGGTCGTCGACGAACTGCACCCGGGCGGCGCCGCGGGACAGCGCCTCCAGCCCCAGCGCGCCGACCCCGGCGAAGAGGTCGAGCACCCGCCGCCCGTGGGGCGGCGCGGGCACGCCGTAGTCGCCATGGGCGAGCAGGTTGAACAGGGATTCCCGCACCCGGTCCGTGGTCGGACGCAGGCGGGCCTCGCCGCCGTCCTCGCCGATGCCCGCGTCCTCGGGCGTGGCGAGCTTCGCGCCGCGGAACCGGCCGCCGACGATGCGCATCGCGCCCCCTTCCCTCAGCCGCGGCCGAGGGGGAGGGCGTCGAGCGCCTCGATCAGCCGCTCGATCTCCTCCTCCGCCGTGTAGTGCAGGAAGGACATGCGCAGCACGCCCGAAGCCGGATCCACGCCCAGCGCCTCGACCAGCCGTCGGGCGTAGAAATCGCCGCCGCCGCACATCAGGCCGTGCCTGGCCAGCTCCGCCGCCGCCGCCTCGCCGGACATGCCGGGCACGACGACCGAGACGGTGGGCGCGCGGCGCGTCGGCTCCGCCGGGCCCAGCAGGCGCAGGCGGGAATGATCGGCGAGATAGTCGAGCAGCGGCGCCGCCAGCGCCCGCTCGCGGGAGCGCAGCAGCGCCTGCACCCGCCAGCGGCGCAGCGCCGGGTCGTCGGCCCCGTCGGGATAGTGGCGGCGGTCGACCACCGCCATGTAGTCCGCGATGCCGGCCAGCGCCGCGACCTGGGCGTGATCCGGCCCGGCCGGCGTCAGGCGCTTGCGCGGGTCGTCGCCGTTGAACCAGTGGCCCTGGTTGGCGAAGCGCATGGCCAGATCCTCGCGCATCGCCATGACGCCGAGATGGGGGCCGAAGGTCTTGTAGGTGGAGAACAGGTAGACGTCCGCCCCCTTGCGGGAGATGTCGGGCAGCCCGTGGGGCGCGAAGGCCACGCCGTCGACGACGGAGAGCGCGCCGGCCTCCCGGATCAGGGCGCAGATCTCCTGCACCGGATTGATCTCGGCCACGATGTTGGAGCAGTGGGGGAAGGCCACCAGCCGCACGCGGCCGTCGGCCAGCAGCGCCTCCAGCGCGGCGGGGTCGAGCGCGCCCTGCCCGTCCACCGCCCATTCCCGGATCTCCACCCCGTCGTCGGCCAGCCGCCGCCAGGCGCCGGAATTGGCCTCGTGATCCTGGTTGGTGACCACCAGCGCGTCGCCGGGGGCGAAGAGCGGGCGGGCGGCGCGGGCCAGCACGTAGACGTTCTGGGTGGTGGAGGGGCCGATATGCAGCGAGGAGGCCGGCACCCCCAGCCAGGGGGCGAGCGCCTCGGCGCCCTCGTCCATCAGGCGCCCCGCCTCCTGCGCCGCGGGATAGGGGGCGTGGGGCTGGACCTTGGCGGTGCGGTAGAACTCCGCCAGCCGGTCCACCGCATGCAGGCAGGGATAGGAGCCGCCGGCGTTCTCGAAATGCGCCCAGCCGGTCAGCGAGGGTTCCTGGAAGGCCGGGAACTGGGCGCGGATGTAATCGAGGTCGAAGCCCTCGGGCAGCTCGATCGCGTCCAGTCGGGCGTCTTCCATCCAGGTCATTCCATCCGGTTCGAGGGAGATATCACAGGGGTGTTATATCACCGCTTCGCCCCTTGAAAGATGACGTGAACGCGAAGGCCGCCCGGCGCGTCGTCACCGTTCGGTCAGCTTGAGCTCGATCCGGCGGTTGCGGGCCCGCGCCTCCGGGCTGTCGCCCGGATCGACCGGCTGATATTCGCCGAAGCCGTTGGCGGCGAGGCGTTCGGGCGGGAAGCTCTGTTCCGACGACAGGTAGCGGACCACCGACAGGGCGCGGGCCTGGCTCAGCTCCCAGTTGTCGCGATAGCGGCCGCCCCCGGACAGGGGCACGTCGTCGGTATGCCCGTCCACCCGCAGCACCCAGGGCAGTTCGTCGGGCAGCGCGTCGCGGAACGAGCGGAAGATCTCGGCGAACTCGCTCAGCGCCTCGCGCCCCGCGGCGCCCAGGTCGGCGGAGCCGGGGTCGAACAGCACCTCGGACTGGAACACGAAGCGGTCGCCGACCACGCGGACCCCGGCGCGGCCCTCCACCGCCTCGCGGATGCGGCCGAAGAATTCGGAGCGGCGGGCCTCCAGCGACTTCTTCTCCGCCTCCAGGCGGGCGACCTCTTCGGCGTTGCGCTCGGCTTCCCGGCGCTTGAGCTGCAATTCGCGGGCGAGCGCGGAGTTGAGCTGCGTGCCGAGGTTGGACAGCTGCACCTGCATGTCGGCGTTCTTGCTTTCCTCCGCGTCCAGCAGTTCCTGCAGCCCGGTCAACTGGCGGCGCAGCGCCTCCGCCTGGGCGTTGAGCAGGGCGACGCGGCGGGCCTCGTCGGCGGAGGCGGTCCGCTCCTGCTCCAGCCGGCGTTCGGCGGAGGCGAGCAGCGCCTCGCGTTCCGTCATCCGGGCGCGGGCGTCGGCGAGCTGGTCGGCGGTGGCCTTGGCCGTCCCCTCCAGCTCCGCCTTGGCGGCTTCGGCGGCGGCGAGAAGGGTGAGCGTCTCCTCGGCCTTGCGGCGCTGCTCCTCGAGCGCGAGCTGCATGGCGGTGAGTTCGTCCTGCGAGCCCGACAGCCGGTCGCGCAGCGCCTGGGCGGCGGCGGCTTCGGCGGCGCGGGCCTTCTCCTCCTCCGACAGCTCCTGCTGGAGCGCGGCGAGGACCTTCTCCTTCTCCTCCGCCGTCACCCTGAGTTCGAGCACCTCGGCCTGGGCCGCGTCGCGGGCGGCCTCCAGCGCGGCGCGCTCGGCCTCCGCCTTCGACTTCAGGTCGGCGACGAGGGCTTCCAGCGCCTCGCGGCGGGCGGCGGCGAGGCGGGCGGCCTCCTCCCCTTCCGAGACCTCGTCGCGCAGGCGGGCCAGCGCAAGGCGCATCTGCTCGGCCTCGGAGATGGCGCGGGTCTGCGCGGCCTCCAGTTCGGAGATGGAGGCGCGGGCCTCGGTCAGTTCGGTTTCGGCCCCCTCGGCGCGGGCGGTCTGCTCGTCCCGCGCCGCGGTCAGCACGCCGATGCGTTCGCGGGCGGCGGAGACGTCGGCCAGCAGGGCGGCGACGCGGGCCTCGAATTCGGCGTTGCGGGCCTGGGCGGCGTCGCGCTCGTTCACCAGGCTTTCGGCCAGCGCGGTCAGGCGGCCGACCTCCGCCCGCTCCCCTTCCAGGGTCGCGGTCAGGTCGCCCACCTGGCCCTGCAGGGCGTCGCCGCGGCCGCGCTCCACCGACAGCACCTGGGCGATATCGGCGAGCTGCCGGGTGAGGTCGTCAAGTTCGGCGTCCTTGCCGGTCACCAGGTCGCGCAGCACGAACTGCACGATCATGAAGATCGACAGCACGAAGATCAGCACCAGCAGCAGCGCGGTCATCGCGTCCACGAAGCCGGGCCAGACATTGCCCTCGTATCGCTGGGATCTCCGCGACAGGGCCATGGATCAGGGCCTTTCGCCCGATACGGCGCGGGTCAGGCGGGCGATGTCCATGCGAAGCTCCGCCGTCGCCTCCTGCCGTCCGGCGGAGACTTCCTCCAGCAGGCGGGTGAGCTGCAGGTCGATGGAGCGCAGGCGCTGGCGGCCCTCGTCGCTTTCCTCGCGGTCCTGCGCCTTTTCCAGCAGATGCGAGGCGCGTTCCTGCGCCGCGGCGATGCGGTCCAGCTTGCGATAGGTTTCCGCCGGATCGAGCGGGGCGGGCCTGGCGGCGGCGGCGGCGGCTTCGGCGAGCTTCGCCTCACGGTCCTCCTCCAGCACCCGCACCAGGCCGGAGAGGCCGTTGGCCAGCGTCTCCATCCGCGCGTCGGAGACCCGCTGCCGGTCTTCGGCGTCGCGCAGGGCGGAGACCAGCGCCTCCATCTGCTCGGCGTTGCGCTCCATCAGTTCGGCGGCGAGTTCGGCGGCCGACGCCTCCCCGTCCTCGCCGCCGCGCGACAGGCGGGTGATGGACGACAGCCATTCCTCAAGCTCGCGGTAGAAGCGGTTCTGGCCGTGGCCGGCGAAGAGGTCCAGCAGGCCCACGATCAGCGAGCCGGCGAGCCCCAGCAGCGAGGAGGCGAAGGCCGTGCCCATGCCGTCGAGCTGGGAGTTCAGGCCGCCCATCAGCCGTTCGAACACCGCGAGCGAGTCGTCCCCGTCCTGCGCGCCGAGGCTGCGCATGGTCTCCACGATGCCGGGGACCACGTTCGACAGACCCCAGAAGGTGCCCAGCAGGCCGACCAGGATCAGCAGGTTGATGATGTAGCGGGTGATGTCGCGCTGCTCGTCCAGCCGCTGCGCCGCGGTGTCGAGGATCGAGCGGGTGGAGGTCGCGGTCAGCGCCGTTCGCGCGCGCTTGTCGCGCAGCAGCGAGGCCAGCGAGGTCAGCAGCCGCGGCGGATTGACGAATTCATGCCCCGGCCGGTCGATGGCGAAGCCTTCGAGCCAGGACACGGCGTCGATCAGCGCCTTGACCTGCCAGAAGCAGGCCAGCACGCCGATGACGAACACCCCGCCGATGAAACCGTTGAGGTAGGGGTTGGCCTTGAACACCGTGGAGATCGGGCCGTAAAGGAACGCGATCCCCGCCGCGGTCAGCCCCAGCACGATGACCATCAGCACGATCTGTCTGATGGGCTGCGAGAATTCGATCCGGCGGTCCTGGACGATGCTCATGCGCGGCCTGCGGCTCCCCCTTGCCCTGCTGGTTCATGACCTAGCAGAGCATGGGCGCGCGTGAAAGCGCGGGGACGCCGCAATCGGGCGGATCCCCGGCGCGGGATCAGCCCCGGATCAGCTCGCAGAACTTGCCGAACACCTCGGCGTTGGTCGCGATCACGTCGCCCGTGTCGACGGGGCGGGCGTCGGGGATCGACAGGCTGTCGACGAAGCCGCCGGCCTCGCGCACCAGGAGCAGGCCCGCGGCCATGTCCCAGGGCTTGAGCCCGCGCTCCCAATAGCCGTCGTAGCGCCCCGCCGCGACCCAGGCGAGGTCCAGCGCCGCCGCCCCGAAGCGCCGCACGCCGGCGCAGCGCGGCATGACGCGCGAGAGATCCGTCAGCATCTCCGGCAGGCCCGCGGTTCCGGCGAAGGGGATGCCGGTGGCGAACAGCATCTCGGTCATCTCGCGCCGGGCGGAAACGCGGATCCGGCGGTCGTTCAGCCAGGCGCCCGAGCCCTTCTCGGCCACGAACATCTCGTCCTTGATCGGGTCGAGCACCACCGCCGAGGCGATTTCGCCCTTGTGCTCCAGCGCGATCGAGATCGCCCAGTGCGGCATCCCGTGCAGGAAGTTGGTGGTGCCGTCGAGCGGGTCGACGATCCAGCGGCGGGTGGCGTCGGCGCCTTTGATCTCCTTGCCGGATTCCTCGCCCAGCCAGCCATAGGCGGGGCGCGCCTCCATCAGGTCGGTCTTGAGGATCTCCTCGGCCTTGATGTCGGCGCGGGAGACGAAATCGGCCGCGCCCTTGCGCGAGACCTGCAGGTTCTCGACCTCGCCGAAGTCGCGGATCAGGGAGCGCGCGGCGCGGCGCGCGGCCTTGATCATGATGTTGAGATTGGCGGAACCCGTGGCGGACATGGTCTGGCTCTCCTGGTCGCGCCCGGCCGGATGCGCGGGCGCCCGGGCGAAAAGGGCGCGCCGCCGCGCGGGGCGTCGCGCGGCGGCGGAAAGGCGCGGTCCCCCGGGGTCGGGAGGGGGGCCGGAGCGGGTCAGGCGGCGGGGGCCTGCTTCAGCTCGGTCTCCACGAAGCGCAGCTCGCCGTCGCCGGCGTTGATCACGTCATGCGCCACGCCCGCCTCGCGGAAATAGGTGACGCCCGCGGTCATCTGGGTGCGGGTCACCGCCCCGTCGGGGCCGACGATGTCGACGGGCTGCGAGGTGACGGGCGTCACCACGTAGTCCATCTGGTGCGTGTGCCAGCCGGTGGCCTGGCCGGGGGCGAAAACCCATTCGGTCACGCGCACCCGGTCGTTGTCGACCATCTGGTTATGCGAGGCGGCGGGTCTGGCGACGTAGCCTTCCGGGGCGGGGTGGCTGAGGCACATGGCTCAGGCCCGCTCGACGTATTCGAAGGTCTCGGTGTTCACCACCACCTGCTCGCCGGTCCCCACGAAGGGCGGCACGGTGATGCGCACGCCGTTGTCGAGCGTCGCCGGCTTGAACGAGTTGGCGGCGGTCTGGCCCTTCACCACCGGCTCGGTGTCCTCGATGGTGCAGATCACCTTTTCGGGGAGCTGCATCGAGAGCGCCTCGTCCTCGTGATACTCGACCACCACGGTCATGCCGTCCTGGAGGAAGGGGCGGCGGTCGCCGAGCAGGTCGGCGGGCAGCGCGATCTGCTCGAAGGTCTCGGTGTCCATGAAGGTCAGCAGGCCGTCGGTCTCGAACAGGAACTGCTGGTCCTTCTGGTCGAGCCGCACCCGCTCCACCTTGTCGGCGGACCGGAAGCGCTCGTTCAGCTTGGAGCCGTTGCGCAGGTTCTTCAGCTCGACCTGGGCGAAGGCGCCGCCCTTGCCGGGCTTCACATGGGCGGTCTTCACCGCCACCCACAGGCCGCCGTCATGCTCGATGATGTTGCCGGGGCGGATTTCGTTGCCGTTGATCTTCATGGCGTCGTCGGGCTCGTCCGATCGGGCGCCGAGCGGGTCGGCGCGGGCTGCGCTGGGATGGGGCGCCGGAATGCGCCCAAGCCGGAAGGCGCGCGCCGGGGCTCGGCGCGCGTTTCGGCGGCGGTATAGCCCCGGCCCGGCGGGCTGGCAAGGCGGCGGAACGCGGGCCGGGGCGCGGAGGCCGGAGCGCCCGGCCCGACCGCCGCCGTTCCGCGGCGGGCGACGGGCGGAGGGCGGGCGGGCGTCGGGCGGACGGCGGCCGGTTCGACAGCGGATCCGCCCGGCGGCGTAGCGTCAAGGTTTTGTTAACCTGGGTTAAGTATTTGTAAATATTCTGGGACTTTTCGATTCATTTTGACCTGATACGGCCCGGCCTGTAGGATCGGGGCGGGCGAAGGGGTGAGGCTCGAACAGGTTCCGGGGACGCTTCATGCGCCGTTCCGCGCCCATTCTGCTGTCGTTGGCGACGCTCGCCGCCGTCTGGGCCCAGGCGGCGTCTCCGCCGTCGCGCCCCGCCCCGTCGCGGGACGTCGCCGGCGCCGGTCTGGCCGCCCTGGCCGAGGCCGCGCTGGGCGCGCCCCTGATGCCGCCCCATGCGACGGAGCGGAGCGCGGACGGCGCCTGGCGCCTGCGCGCCCGGTCGCGGCTGACCTCCGGCCCCGAGACCGGCTGGCCCGCCGCGGTGTTTCTGGAGGCGACCCCGGTCTGCGAAGCCGACCTGGACCGTCCGGACTGCTGGCGCCTGACCCGCCTCGACCTCGACGGCGCGCCGATCGCCGCGGCGGGCCGCATCGCCGGCGCGCCGCCCGGGACCGGCGGGACGCCGGCGCGACGCTGATTCGCCGCTTCGCCGCGGGTTCCGGCCGCGGGCCCGTCCGGAGGGCGCGCCCGGCGCCTCGCACGGGCCGACGTCTCCGGTCCGCCCCGGATCGGGCGCCCCGGATCGCCCCCCAAGTTCCACCGGCCCGGTTCCGACGGCCCGCGGTCCGCCGGCCCCAGCTCCATCGGCCCGACGAGCGGACGCTTCGGCATCATGGCCGGCGCGGCGCAGGCCATGCGCCCCGGTCCGGACGCGCGCGAAGGCCGGGCGTCCCCTTGATGGTCCCGCATGCCGCGCGGGTCTCCGGGTCTCCGGGTCTCCGGGTCTCCGGGTCTCCGGGTCTCCGGGTCTCCGGGTCTCCGGGTCTCCGGGTCTCCGGGTCTCCGGGTCTCCGGGTCTCCGGGTCTCCGGGTC
>JAYZWL010000026.1:0-35900 GCA_036154955.1 Pseudomonadota bacterium
ATCGTCCAGCCCGCCTAAGCGAACCTTCCTCACCGGGCGACGTGCAGTTGCGTCCTAAAACGCCGGTCAAACCACTAAGGCTCGAACCGCCCGCACGTCCCTTCCCATCCAAAATTTCAAAGAGCGGCGACAACCGGTCCACATCCTCCCTTTCCTTTTCGGGAGCGATCTGGACCCTAGCGGCTGTCGCTGGCACCGGGCCGTTGGAGCGTCGCCCCGTCGTCCGGTGAGCGGGTATCTATGGGATTCGTCTGGGGGCGTCAACAGCCCTCCGTCAGAAAAGCGTCATGCCCCGCATTTTTTCTTCCCGAAGCGCCTGCGCCCCCGGGATCTGGGGGCGCAGTCATTGATTTCATTGGACTTTATGCTGCCGCAAGGTCAGTGAACGGTGATCCCGGCTTCCTGCGAAGCCCCCCTGGCGCGGTCTCCGATGATCAATCCATCGGGTCCCGCGCCCACCGCCACCGACTCGCCGTCGCGAATCCCGCCGGAAAGCAGCCGTTCGGCCAGAGGGTCCTGCAGCGCCTTCTGGATCACCCGCTTCAGCGGGCGCGCGCCATAGACCGGATCGTAGCCGCGCTCCGCCAGCCAGGCCCGCGCCTCGGGGCTCAGCTCCAGCCGGATCTTGCGATCGGCCAGCCGGTCCTCCAGCCCCTTGAGCTGGATCGAGACGATCCCCGCCATGTGCGCCCGGCCCAGCCGCTCGAACAGCACGATCTCGTCGAGCCGGTTGAGGAACTCCGGACGGAAATGCGCGCGCACCGCCGCCATCACCGGCTCCCGGGCCTGATCCACCCCCGCCCCGTCGGGCAGAGAGGTCAGATATTCCGCGCCCAGGTTCGAGGTCAGGATCACCAGCGTGTTGCGGAAATCCACCGTCCGCCCCTGCCCGTCGGTCAGCCGGCCTTCGTCCAGAAGCTGCAGCAGCACGTTGAACACGTCCGGATGCGCCTTCTCGACCTCGTCGAACAGCACCACCTGATAGGGGCGCCGGCGCACCGCCTCGGTCAGCGAGCCGCCCTCGTCATAGCCGACATATCCCGGAGGGGCGCCGATCAGCCGGCTGACGGAGTGCTTCTCCATGAACTCGGACATGTCGATGCGCACCATGGCCTGGTCGTCGTCGAACAGGAATTCCGCCAGCGCCTTGGTCAGCTCGGTCTTGCCCACGCCCGTCGGGCCCAGGAACAGGAACGAGCCGATCGGCCGGTTGGGGTCCGACAGCCCGGCGCGGGACCGGCGCACCGCGGCCGAGACCGCGCGCACCGCCTCGTCCTGGCCCACGACCCGCTCGCCGATGGCCTTCTCCATCGACAGCAGCTTGTCGCGCTCCCCCTCCAGCATCTTGTCCACCGGCACGCCGGTCCAGCGCGAGACGACGGCGGCGACATGCTCGGGCAGCACCGCCTCCTCGACCATCACGTCCGAGGCCTCCGCGCTCTCCGCCTCCGCCAGGCTCTTCTCCAGCCCCGGGATCACGCCGTAGGCGAGCTCCCCGGCCTTCGCCAGGTCCCCGACCCGCTTGGCCGCGTCCAGCTCGGCCCGGGCGCGGTCCAGCCGCTCCTTCAGATCGCGGGAGCCGGCGAGCTTGTCCCGCTCCGCCTGCCAGCGGGCGGTCATCGCCGCCGATTCCTCCTGAAGCTGCGCCAGATCCTCGGTCAGCTTCTCCAGCCGGTCGCGGGAGGCGGCGTCGCTCTCCTTCTTCAGGGCCTCGGCCTCGATCTGCTTCTGCAGGATCTCGCGGTCGAGCGCGTCCAGCTCCTCGGGCTTCGAGTCCACCTCCATGCGCAGGCGGCTCGCCGCCTCGTCCATCAGGTCGATGGCCTTGTCGGGCAGGAAGCGGTCGGTGATGTAGCGGTTGGACAGCATCGCGGCCGAAACCAGCGCGGCGTCGGAGATGCGCACGCCGTGGTGCACCTCATACTTCTCCTTGATGCCGCGCAGGATCGAGATCGCGTCCTCCACCGTCGGCTCGGTCACGAAGACCGGCTGGAAGCGGCGGGCGAGGGCCGCGTCCTTCTCCACATGCTTGCGGTATTCGTCGAGCGTGGTTGCGCCGACGCAGTGCAGCTCGCCCCGCGCCAGCGCGGGCTTGAGCAGGTTGGAGGCGTCCATGGCCCCGTCGCCCTTCCCGGCGCCGACAAGGGTGTGCATCTCGTCGATGAACAGCACGACCTCGCCGTCCGAGGACGTGACCTCGTTCAGCACCGCCTTCAGCCGCTCCTCGAACTCGCCGCGATATTTCGCGCCGGCGATCAGCGCGCCCATGTCGAGGCTGAGCAGGCGCTTGTCCTTCAGGCTCTCGGGCACGTCGCCGTCGACGATGCGCATGGCGAGCCCCTCGGCGATGGCGGTCTTGCCGACGCCGGGCTCGCCGATCAGCACGGGGTTGTTCTTGGTGCGCCGGCTCAGCACCTGGATGCAGCGGCGAATCTCCTCGTCGCGGCCGATGACCGGGTCGATCTTCCCTTCGCGGGCGGCCTCGGTCAGGTCGCGGGCGTATTTGCCCAGGGCCTCGAAATTGTCCTCGGCCGACGCGCTGTCGGCGGTGCGTCCCTTGCGCATGTCCTCGATGGCTTTCGTCAGGGCCTGCCCGGTCGCGCCGCCTTCGGCGAGCGCCTTGGCGGCCTCGGTCTTCTCGGTGGCGAGCGCGACGAGCACGCGCTCCACGGTCACGAAGCTGTCGCCGGCCTTGCGGGCGAGCTGCTCCGCCTGGTCGACGACGCGGGCGAAGCCGGGATCCATGTGGAACTGGCCGCCCTGCACTTTCGGCATTTTGGAAACGGCGGCGTCGACCGCCTTGCGGACCTTGTCCGCCTCCCCGCCCGCCCGCGCGATCAGGTTGGCGGCGAGGCCCTCGCCGTCGTCCATCAACGCTTTAAGCAGGTGTTCGGGGGCGAGCCTCTGATGGCTCTCGCGCATCGCGATGGTCTGGGCCGCCTGAACGAACCCGCGCGCGCGATCGGTGAACTTCTCGAAGTCCATGTCGCTCTCCTCTCCAGCGCCTGGGTCTATGGGCGCCCGATTGGCGCGCCCCGGCCCGGCCTGATGTTCGGGGACGCCCGGCTTCGGCGCGTCCCTCGTCGACAGGGGATATGTGTAGCGCGACGGACCTTCACAAGGCTTTGAGGCGGGCCGCGACGGCGAAACCGGGGCGCATTTCGCTTGATCGGATCGGGGGCCGGGTCTATCGCCCGGGGTCAGCCCCTGAACCGGAACCGGAGACCGCGCCATGTCCCTCGCCGCGCCCGCGCCCACGCGCATCCAGGACGCCAACCCGCTCGACCGGACCATCGTGGCGCTGGACGTGCCCGACGCGGTCTCCGCGCTCGACCTGGTGAAGCGCATCGGCGACGCGGGCAGCTTCTACAAGATCGGGCTGGGCATGCTGACCACCGGCGGGCTCGCCGCGGCGATGGAGCTGAAGGAACAGGGCAAGCGCGTGTTCCTCGACATGAAGCTCTTCGACATCGGGGCGACGGTGGAGGCGGCGGTTCGGCGACTGGCCGGCTTCGAGCTCGACTTCCTCACCGTGCATGGCGACCCCTATGTGGTGCGCGCGGCTGCGGAGGGGGCGGCGGCCTCCGGGCTGAAGATCTTGGCGGTGACGGTGCTGACCTCTCTGGACCGGGACGACCTGGACAGCGCGATGATCGAGGCGGGAGAGATCGGCGCCATCGGAACCGAGCGAGCGCGCCGCGCCTTCGCGGCCGGGGCGCACGGCGTCATCGCCTCCCCGCATGAGGCCGCCGCGATCCGCGCCCTGCCCGAGGCGGCGGGCCGGCTGATCGTGACGCCGGGCGTGCGCCCCGCCGGGTCCGCGATGGACGACCAGAAGCGCGCCGCCACGCCGGGCGCGGCGATCCGGGCCGGGGCCGACCACATCGTCGTCGGCCGCCCGGTCTGGCGCGCCCCGGACCCGGCCGCCGCCATGCGCGCCATCCAGGCCGAACTGCCCTGACGCCGGAGGCGTCCGGGGACCTTCCGCTTCCAGGGTTCGGGACCACCACCAATCCTGTTTCCGTGGCGCGCGCAGCCGCTATACTGAACGCATGAACATGTCGGACCCCGCAGCATCCGATCGCTATCGCATCCTTCGCCCGGCCGCCGATCCGGGCGGGCGCGGCGCGTCCAGCGTGTTCTCCTCCCCCCATTCGGGCCGCGACTACCCCGAGGACCTGCTCCGCGCCTCGCGGCTCAACGCCCATGACCTGCGCCGGTCGGAGGACGCCTTCGTCGAACGCCTGTTCGACGCGGCCCCCGAGCTGGGCGCGCCGCTGATCCACGCCCTCGCCCCCCGGGCCTATGTCGACCTGAACCGCGGGCCGGAGGAGCTGGACCCCGCCCTGATCGCCGGCGTGCGCGCCGCAGGTCTGAACCCGCGGCTCGCCGCCGGGCTGGGCGTGATCCCGCGCGTGGTGGCGGAAGGGGTGACGATCTACACCGGCAAGCTCAGCCAGGCCGTCGCCCAGGACCGGCTGCGGCGCTGCTACCGCCCCTATCACGCCGCGCTGCAATCGCTGCTGGACGAGGCGCGGGCGCGGACCGGCCATGCGCTGCTGGTGGACTGCCACTCCATGCCCTCCGACGCGCTGCGCGCCGCGCCGCGGATCCGGGGGCGGCGGCCGGAGATCATCCTCGGCGACCGCTTCGGCGTGTCCTGCGCCCCCTGGATCATGGCGGAGGCGGAGCGGGCCTTCACCGACGTCGGTTTCTCGGTGGCCCGTAACGCCCCCTTCGCCGGGGGCTACATCACCCAGAAATACGGCCGGCCCTCGCGCGGGGTGCATGCCCTGCAGGTGGAGATCGACCGAGGGCTTTACCTGGACGAGGCCCGCGTCGCCCCCGGCCCCGCCTTCGAGGCGGTGCGCGCCGCGCTGCGCCCGGTGATCGCGCGGCTCGCGGCCCTGCGGCCCGAAGCGCCGGCGCTGGCGGCGGAATAGGCGCCGCTCCTCCCAGGGTTGATTCGCGAAACGCAGGGTCCGTCGCGGCCGGCGCCGGCGACGGCGTTCACGCCCATGTCGCGCTGCGTTGCGGCATTCCCGCGGCCGTCGCCCGGCCTCCGGACAAAAAAAAGGGCCAGGACAAGCCCGGCCCAAGTCTAGGGAGGAAACGCCCAGAAGGGCGGTGACGTCAGACGTCACAAGAAGGAAGTTATATGTGCGCTGCAGCAAAGGCAACGGGGATCGCGCGGAAAACCGCTTGAGCACCTACAAATTCCTGAACTTCGGGGGAAATTTTTTGGCCGGGCGATAAAAGTTTCAGATTACCCACGGTTTATCCGACCGCTGCGCGGGCATCTGCCCGCGGATTGGGCAGGCGCCCAAAGGTCACCTCAGCGACCGTCCTTTCAGAATCGCCTTGTCGCCGAAGCGGGCCCGGATCGCGTCCGACGCGCGTTCCGCCGCTTCGCGCCGTCCTGCGTCGGGGTCGAGCAGATCGGGGGACCGGTTCGCCTCCGCGTCGGGCGCGAGCCCGGCGAGTCCCACGCCCAGCAGCCGGAACGGGCCCTCCTTCAGCTCCCGCCCCAGCATCGGCCGCACCGCGCGGTAAAGCGCGTCGGCGAGCTGCACCGGCTCGGCCAGCGTCACCCGGCGGGAGATCAGGCGGAAATCGGCCCGCTTCAGCTTCAGCGTCGCCACCCGCCCGGCCAGCCCCCGCGCCTTGGCCCGGCCCGCCGCCTTCTCCGCCATCCGCCACAGATGGCCGTCGAGCAGGTCGGGGTCGGAGACGTCCTCGTCGAACGTGGTCTCGTTCGACAGGGTCTTGAGGTCCCGGTCCGGGGCGACGGGGCGGGCGTCCTCGCCCATCGCCAGCCGGATCAGCCGGTCCCCGAAGGCGCCGTGGCGGGCGCGCAGCCGGTCCGGGTCGGCGCGGCGGATGTCGCGCAGGGTCCTCAGGCCCTCCGATTCGAGCTTCTCGGCCGTGGCGGCGCCGATGCCCCAGATCAGGCGGACCGGCTGGTCCTCCAGAAAGGCCGCCGTCTCGCCCCGCCCGATCAGCGCGAAGCCGCGGGGCTTGTCGAGGTCGGAGGCGATCTTGGCGAGGAACTTGTTGTGCGACAGCCCGACCGAGACGGTGATCCCGATCTCGGCCCGGATCTCCCGCGCCAGCCGCGCCAGCGCCGCGGCCGGCGACAGCCCGTGCAGGCGCGCGGTGCCGGAGAGGTCGAGGAACGCCTCGTCCAGCGACAGCGGCTCCACCAGCGGGGTGAGCGCGTCGAAGCGGGCGCGGATTTGGCGGGAGACCTCGACGTAGTGCGACATGCGCGGCGGCAGCACCACCGCGTCGGGGCAGAGCTTCAGCGCCCGGAACATCGGCATGGCCGAGCGCACGCCGCGGGTGCGCGCCAGGTAGCAGGCGGTGGAGACGACGCCCCGCCGCCCGCCGCCGATGATGACCGGCAGGTCGCGCAACGCCGGGTCGTCCCGCTTTTCGACTGAAGCGTAAAAGGCGTCGCAGTCGATATGGGCGACCGACAGCGCGTGCAGTTCGGGATGCGCCAGCCCCGCGGGCGCCCGGCAGGCGGGGCAGCGGGGTCGGCGCAGGCCGATGGGGGCCGCGGGGCCGACGGGGCCGGGATCGGGCGGCAGCGCGAAGCCATGCCCGCAGGCGCGGCACAGCGCCGGGGTCGCGCCGGGCGGAGGGGCGGGAGCATCGGGTCGGGACACGGGCGTCGCTGCGGGGCTCGGGGTCGGGGCTGGGCGTCGGGCGCAATCTAGCGCGGCGCGTCGGCGGGCGCCCGCGCTTTTCGCGGGGCCGGCGCCGCGGACGACGCTCCTCCGGGCGGCGCGCCCCAGGCCCGGCCCGCCGTCGCGACTCCCCGCCGCGACTCGCCCCTGTGGCCGCGCGACGACCCGGACGAGAGCGGCGTCGACGCGCCCGCGCGGCGCGGCGAGGGCGGCGCCGGATCCGTCCGTCTCCGCCCGGCGGCCGCTCAAGCCTGACCTGCCTGAGCCTAACCGCAAGTCAGGACCGGACGCCCGGCGCCCGATCCGCAACCCGCCTCCTCCGGCGCGGCCGGAGCCGCCCGCCCGGATCGCCCCCGCGCCCTCCGCCCCGGCTGGCCGCCGCACGCGCCCGTCCCCGCCCGCGCCCATCGCCGCCAGGCGCCCGGTCCCCGGGCCGCGCGGGCGCCGCATGGCGGCCCTCGTCCGGGTGGTCGCGCGGCCTTGCCCGGATCGGGCCGGGCGAAACGCGAAAGGGGCGCGCCGGTCCGCCCGGCGCGCCCCTCGATATCGTCCCGCCGCCCCTCGGGGCGACGCGGGCTCGGCCCGACCCTGTCGCCCGATCAGGCGCCCGGGGCGGCAGCCCGGACCTCGTCGCCCACATGGGGCTCGTACTGGGCGAAGTTGTCGGCGAACATCGCCACCAGCTTCGCGGCCTGCGTGTCATAGGCCGCGCCGTCCGCCCAGGTGCCCCGCGGGTCGAGCAGCCCCGCGTCGACGCCGTTCAGCGCCACGGGAACTTCGAAGCCGAAATTGGGATCCTTGCGGAACTCCGCCCCGTTCAGGGACCCGTCCAGCGCCGCGGTCAGCAGGGCGCGGGTGGCCTTGATCGGCATCCGCTTGCCGGTCCCGTAGGCGCCGCCGGTCCAGCCGGTGTTGACCAGCCAGCAATTGGCGCCGTGCTGGGCGATCTTGTCGCGCAGCAGGGCCCCGTAGACCTCCGGACGCCGCGGCATGAAGGGCTGGCCGAAGCAGGTGGAGAAGGTCGGCGACGGCTCGGTCACGCCTTTCTCGGTCCCCGCCACCTTGGAGGTGAAGCCCGAGAGGAAGTGGTACATGGCCTGCGCCGGCGTCAGCCGCGCGATCGGCGGCAGCACGCCGAAGGCGTCGCAGGTCAGCATCACCACGTTCTTCGGCGCGCCGCCCAGACCCGTCCCCGACGCGTTGGAGATGTAATCCAGCGGGTAGGCGCAGCGCATGTTCGGGGTGAGGCTGTCGTCCTCGAAATCCAGCTCCTTGGTGAGCGGATCGTAGACCATGTTCTCGATCACGGTCGAGAACTTGGTGGTGGTCGCGTAGATCTCCGGCTCCGCCTCGGGGCTCAGCGAGATGGTCTTCGCGTAGCAGCCGCCTTCGAAGTTGAAGATGCCGTGGTCGGTCCAGCCATGCTCGTCATCGCCGATCAGGATGCGCGAGGGATCGGCCGAGAGCGTGGTCTTGCCGGTGCCCGACAGGCCGAAGAACACCGCCGAGTCCGCCGGGTCGCCGATGGCGTGGTTGGCCGAGCAGTGCATCGGCATCACGCCCTTGCCGGGCAGCAGGTAGTTCAGGATCGAGAACACCGACTTCTTGTTCTCGCCCGCGTAGGAGGTGCCGCCGATCAGCACCATCTTGCGCTCGAAGCTGATGGCGATGACGGTCTCGGTCCGGCAGCCATGCTTCTCGGGATCCGCCTTGAAGCTGGGGACGTTGAGGATGGTGAATTCGGGGTCGAAGCCCGCCAGCTCCGCCCGCTCCGGGCGGCGCAGAAGGTGACGGATGAACAGGCCGTGCCAGGCCAGTTCGGTGCAGACCCGGACGTTCAGGCGGTAGGCCGGGTCGGCGCCGCCGAACAGGTCCTCCACGAACAGCTCGCGGCCGGCGAGATGGGCGACCATGTCGACGCGCAGCCGCTCGAAGGCGTCGGCGTCCATGGGCTTGTTGTTCTCCCACCACACGGTGGACTCCACGGAGGGCTCGCGGACCACGAACTTGTCCTGCGGGGACCGACCCGTGTGTTTGCCGGTGGAGACGAGAAACGCGCCGCCCCGACCGATCTCGCCCTCGCCCCGGGTCACCGCCTCCTGCATGAGGGCGGCCTCCTCGAGGTTGTAATGGGCGGCCTTCAGCCCCGTGATCCCCTGGGCCTCAAGGCTCCGCTCGGGATTGAACACGCCTCGCTGCATACCTGTGCGCTCCTTCGATCGCTTCCTCAAACGACGCCCCCCCATGCGGTCGTGGCCGCGGCGTCGCGCGGGGCGGACCCTATCACGCCGGCCCGGCGCGGCGCGACGATCGCGACGTTCCGGGGCGGAAAGGCGATTCCGGTCCGCATCCCTGCCAGAGCGGGCTATAACATATCGGCATGAATGTGACAGAAGCTTCCCCGAGGGCGAAATGGCGCAGTTCGGCCGCAATCGGGCCGCTTTGGAGCCGGATATGTTGCGCATCTCACGAATAACCCGTCCTGTGAGAGGCGGAGCCGGAGGCCGCGCCTGCGTCAACGCGCGCATCGCCTCCGCCGCTTCGCCGTCGCCGCAGGACGTCTCGCGGCACGCGCGCCAGCCGCATCCGGGCGACCCGGCGCGCATCGACTTGGAGAGACCATGACCCAGATCGCGCTGGTCGACGACGACCGCAACATCCTGACCTCGGTGAGCATGGCCATGGAGGCCGAGGGCTACGACGTGCGGTGCTACACCGACGGCGCCGCGGCGCTGGCGGCCCTGACCACCCAGCCGCCGGACCTCGCGGTCTTCGACATCAAGATGCCGCGCATGGACGGGATGGAGCTGCTTCGCCGCCTGCGTCAGCAATCCGACCTGCCGGTCATCTTCCTGACCTCCAAGGACGAGGAGATCGACGAGGTGCTGGGCCTGCGCATGGGCGCCGACGACTACGTGCGCAAGCCCTTCTCCCAGCGTCTGCTGATCGAGCGGGTCCGCGCCGTCCTGCGCCGGCGGGAGGCCGCGGGCGCCGCGGAGACCGACCGCGCCGAGGCCGACCGGGCCATGACCCGCGGCAAGCTCGCGCTCGACCCGCTGCGCCATTCCTGCACCTGGGGCGGCGAGGGCGTGACCCTGACCGTGACCGAATTCCTGATCCTCCAGGCGCTCGCCCAGCGGCCCGGCTTCGTGAAGAGCCGCGACCAGCTGATGGACGCGGCCTATGACGATCAGGTCTATGTGGACGACCGCACCATCGACAGCCACATCAAGCGCATCCGCAAGAAATTCCGCCAGGTCGACGACGACTTCGCCTCGATCGAGACGCTTTACGGCGTCGGCTACCGCTACAAGGAGGTCTGACCCCTTCATGCCCCCCGCCGCCGAAGGCTGGCCCCGCGTCGGAGCCGACGCGGACGACCGGGACGGCGCGCGCCGTCCCGGCGGGCCTTCGGCTGCGCCGGTCGACGACGAGGGCGAGGGCGCGGGCGAAGGCTTCGCCGAGACCGGGGACGACGCCCCGACGCCGCGCCGCGCCGCGCGACGGGCCCGGCGCAGGGCCGACGGGACGGCGCGGCGCGCCCGCCGGCCGGAGACCTATGACGACCCCTTCGACGGCGACGTCTATGACGAGAGCGCGGCGTCCGATCGCGACGGCCTCGACCCCGATATTCTCGACCCCGATGTTCTCGACGATGACGACGACGACCCGCGCGACGCCCCTCGGGACGGCCGGCGGGGCGGCGGCGACGGGGCCGCAGGCGGACGCCCGCCGCCGCGCACCCCCTCCCGCCTCACCCGCCGCATCGTGTCGTTCAACCTCATCGGGCTCGGCCTGCTGGTGGCGGGCGTGCTGGCGCTCAACGACTTCCGCGGCAAGCTGATCGAGCTGCGCACCCAGGCGCTGGAGGTGCAGGGCGAGACCATCGCCATCACGCTCGCCGAATCCGCCGGGCGCGACGACGGCGCGCTGGGCATCGACCCCGAGAAGGCGCAGCTGGTGCTCGACCGGCTGATCGACCCCGCCAAGGTCCGCGCCCAGATCTTCGACCGGGGCGCCCGGCTGATGAGCGATTCGTCCCTCGTCGCCGGCCCCTCCGGCGTGGTGCAGATCGAGACCCTGCCCGCCTCCCGCTTCGACCGGACGCGCGAGCCGCTGGACTGGCTGGAGGACGCGGGCGACTTCCTGCGCGAACTCGCCATCGGCGGGCGGGAGGAGCCGGTGGCGACCGAGATCCTCGGCGGCGTCGCCCGGCTCCAGGGCGTTTACGCGGCCCTCGGCGGCCAGGCGGCGCGGGGGGAGCGGATCAACGCGCGGGGCGAGCTGATCGTCTCGGTCTCCGTGCCCATCCAGAGGCTCAAGAAGGTCTACGGCGCGCTGGTCCTGTCCACCCAGGGCGGCGACATCGACGCCATCGTGCGCTCCGAGCGCATCTCCATCCTGCAGGTGTTCATGGTGGCGCTGGCGGTGTCGGTGGTGCTGTCGGTGCTGCTGGCCAAGGCCATCGGCCGGCCCATCGAGCGGCTGGCAGAAGCCGCGCTGGCGGCGGAGCGGGGCGAGCACACGCCGGGCGGCGGCCGGGTGAAGCTGCCCGACATGACCGCGCGCGGCGACGAGATCGGCCACCTGTCCGGCGCGCTGATGCGCATGACCGAGACGCTTTACCAGCGCATCGAGGCCACCGAGGCCTTCGCCGCCGACGTGGCGCACGAGATCAAGAACCCGCTCTCCTCCCTCCGCTCGGCGGTGGAGACCACGCGCTACGCCCGCACCGACGAACAGAAGGAGCGGCTGCTGAAGGTGATGGAGCACGACGTGGCCCGGCTCGACCGGCTGGTCACCGACATCTCCAACGCCTCGCGCCTCGACGCGGAACTGGTGCGGGAGGAGCGCGAGCCCTTCGACCTCGCCCTGCTGCTGGAGACGCTGGCCGAGTTCAACCAGGCCAAGGCCGAGAAGGCCGGGGTGCGGATCCGGGCCCAGGCGGTGCGCGGGCCCCTGATGATGCGCGGCATCGAGGGCCGGCTGGCCCAGGTCTTCGTCAACCTGATCGAGAACGCGCTGAGCTTCTCGCCCGAGAATTCCGAGATCCGGGTCGCGGCGGCGCGCGGCGGCGACGGGCTGATCCGGGTGACGGTGGAGGACGAGGGGCCGGGCATTCCCGACGACAACCTCCAGTCGGTGTTCGAGCGCTTCTATTCCGAGCGGCCGGGGGCGGAGAATTTCGGCAACCATTCCGGGCTGGGCCTGTCGATCTCCCGCCAGATCGTGGAGGCGCATGGCGGCCGCATCCGGGCCGAGAACATCCGCCCCGAAGGTCACGCCCGCCGCGGCGCCCGCTTCGTGGTCGAACTGCCGGGATGACCCGCGCATCAGGGACGGGGGACGCGGCGGAGGACGCCGGCGGCGCCATCCTCCACGCCTCCTGCGTCGCGGCCGAGGGGCCGGGCGGCGCCTGGCTGGGGGCGCTGATCCTCGGGCCGTCGGGGTCGGGCAAGTCGGCGCTGGCGCTGGAGATGATCTCCCGCGGAGCGCGGCTGGTGGCCGACGACCGCACGCGGCTGCGGGCCGGGCCGGGCGGGGCGCTGCTGGCCTCCTGTCCCGCCGCGATCGCAGGGCTGATCGAGGCGCGCGGCATCGGCATCCTGCGGCTGGAGCCTGCGCCGGAAACGCGGCTGGCGCTTGTCGCCGACCTCTCCGCCCCGCCGCCGGCGCGGCTGCCGGAGGCGCTGCGGTTCGATCCGCCGCGGGGCGCGGGCTTGCCCGATCCGGGTCTGCCGCGCATTCTCTGCGCCGGATCCCCCGGCGCGGCGGCGGCGCTGCTGGCGCTGCTGCGCGCCGGCGGTCGGCGGCACGCCCCCTGACCGCTCCCGCAGGGGCGACGATGCGACAGAGCCCCTCCCGGGCGACGATGCGAAAGCGCCCCTCCGGGGCGACGATGCGACAGCGCCCCTCCGGGGCGACGTGAAGACTGCAACGCCCCGAAGGGCGAGGACCGGAAGATGACGGCTGCCGAAGGCGGCGATTTCGGACGCGAGACCGGGGATGAGCGCGACTCAGCCCCCGCCCCGACGCCGCCTCCCGCGCCGGTGACGCTGGTCACCGGGCTGTCCGGGGCCGGCAACTCCACCGCGATCCGGGCGCTGGAGGACATGGGGCACGAGGCGATCGACAACCTGCCCCTGACCTTCATCGAACGCCTGCTGGCGCAGGCCGGCGCCCCCGAGGCCGCGCGGAACCCCGCCGCCGGCGCCGGCGCCGGCGCCCAGGACGGCGCGGACGGAACCGGCGCGGAGGCCGCCGCGCCCGAGATCCGGCCCCTGGCGCTGGGCGTGGACGTGCGCACCCGCGGCTTCACCGCCGAGGCGCTGCTCGCCCGCATCGACGCCCTGCGCGCGCGGCCGGACGTGGCGCTGCGGGTGATCTTCCTCGACTGCGCGGAACCCGCGCTGATCGACCGGTTCAAGGCCACCCGGCGCCGTCACCCGCTGGCGGGCGACGCGGGCGTGGAGGTGGGGATCGGGCGCGAGCGCAGCCTGCTGTGGCCGGTGCGCGAGCGGGCGGACATGGTGATCGACACCTCCGATCTCACGCCCCACGACCTCAAGGCGCGGCTGGCCGGTCTCGGCGCGCCCGGAGGGGCGCCGGGCGGCGGGGCCGCGGGGGGGCTGGTCATCTCCATCCAGTCCTTCTCCTTCAAGCGCGGCGCCCCGCGGGAGGCGGACACGGTGCTCGACTGCCGGTTCCTCGCCAATCCGCACTGGAACCCCGGCTTGCGGCCGCTGGACGGGCGCGACGCGCCTGTGGCGGACCACGTGGCGGGCGATCCGCTCTACGCGCCGTTCATGGAGGGCGTGACGGGGCTGACGCTGATGTTGCTTCCGGCCTATAGACGGGAAGGCAAGGCTTACTACTGTATGGCTCTGGGCTGTTCCGGCGGCCGGCACCGCTCGGTCGCCGCGGCGGAGGATCTGTCCCGCCGCCTGGCCGCGGCCGGATGGACCGCCACCGTGCGGCACCGGGAGCTGGCGGAGCGGGAAACGGGCTGAGCCGCAGCCCCGTTCCGGATGGGGACGCAGGGGCGGAGACGGACAGGCGGAGCGCGGCGGCGCGCTTCGCCGGAACGCCCGGGGACGGTCGCGGGGATGGGCCCGGGGATGGGCCCGACGGCGGGCCGAATCGATGGGCCGCGGGCAGGCGGCCGCGAGACGACCGGCGCGACGGGAACGCGCCGGCCGAGATCGGACCCGGCGCCGGCGCCGGGTCGGTGATAGGGGGCGCGGACGCGGGGACCAGCCCGCGGCGTCGCGCGATGAGGAGTGCGGATGGCACGGATGGATCGGGACGCGGCCGGGAGCGAGGCCGGAAACCCGTCGGGGAACGGCTCCGACGACGACGACGCGGCCGCCTGGGCCTCGTCCGGCGCGGCGCGGCGCGCGGCAGGGGGGAGGCCGGCATGATCGGCATCGTCATCGTGGCCCATGGCGGGCTGGCGCATGAACTGCTCGCCGCAACCGAACATGTGGTGGGCAAGCTCGACGGCGCCCGCGCCATCGCCATCCATCCCCAGGACGACCTGCGCGCCCGGCAGGAGGAGGTCGCCGCGGCCGCCGAGGCGGTCGATTCCGGCGACGGCGTGGCGCTGGTCACCGACATGTTCGGCGGCAGCCCCTCCAACCTCGCCATGGGGGCGCTGTCCCGGCCGATGGCCGAGGTGATCTACGGCGCCAACCTGCCGCTGCTGGTCAAGCTGGCCAAATCCCGGCACCTGCCGCTGGACGAGGCGGTGGGCCTGTCGCTGGCGGCCGGGCGGAAATATCTGGACAGCGCCGGAGGCATCCTCGCCGCCCGCCGAAGGGCGCAGGCATGACCGAGACGCTGATCCGCGCCCTGACCATCGTCAATCGCAAGGGGCTCCACGCCCGGGCCTCCGCCCGTTTCGTCTCGGTGGCGGAGGCGCATGACGCCCACGCCACCGTGCGGCGCGACGGGCTGGAGGTGTCGGGCGACTCGATCATGGGCCTGATGATGCTGGCCGCCGCCCAGGGCTCGGTGATCGAGGTCGAGACCGCGGGCCCGGAGGCGGAGCGCCTGATCGACGCGCTGGAGGCGCTGGTCTCCGGAGGTTTCGGCGAGGACGACTGAAGAAGACGACCGCGGCTGCGGCCGGACCGCCGCCGGGTGAACCCGGAGTCGCCCGGCCCCGCGCGCGCCGCGCGACGCCCCGGACGAGGGCGGAAGCCAGGCGCCCGCGCGGCGAAGCGAACCGCGTGAATGCGGCGCCGGGTTCGGGCGGCCGGCGCGGCGAGATGGGGAGGCGAGGTCCCGCCGGCTCGCCGGCCTACGCCTCCGGATCCGCCATCGCCGCCACCTCCGCATGGCGCGGACAGCTCAGCAGGTGGTCGTTGACCATGCCCACCGCCTGCATGAAGGCGTAGGTGATCGTCGGCCCGCAGAAGCGGAACCCCTTCGCCTTCAGCGCCTTGGAGATCTCTCGCGACAGCGGCGTCTCGGCCTGCGCGTCGGCCATGCTGGCGAGTCGACCCTGCAGCGGCCGGCCCTCCACATAGTCCCACAGAAAGGTCGAAAAGCCCCGGTCCGCCTCGATCTCCAGCCAGGCGCGGGCGTTGCCGACGGTCGCCTCGATCTTGCCCCGGTGGCGCACGATGCCGGGGTCGCGCAGGGCGCGCTCCACCTCCGCCTCGCCCCAGCGGGCGATGCGCTCCGGCTCGAAGCCCTCGAAGGCGGCGCGGAACCCGTCGCGCTTGCGCAGGATGGTGATCCAGGCGAGTCCGGCCTGGAAGCCGTCGAGCGCCAGCTTCTCGAACAGCGCCCGTCCGTCGCGCTCGGGCACGCCCCATTCCTCGTCGTGATAGGCGACATAGAGCGGGTCGGTCCCGCACCAGGGACAACGTTCAACCATCGCGCGAACTCCGCTTGACTCGAATCGGGACAAAAGGAGAACATGGTTTCGGGGCGTCGCCAAGGGGCCCGCGGAACCGACGCAGGAGGCTTCGGGATGGACCGGATCGGCGGAAAAGACGCGGCGCATGCGGCGCAGGCCCGGTGCGCGCGGCCGCGGGACATCTCCTCCGACATCGCCCCGGATCCCGCCCCCGCCAGCGCGCTGGCCGCCCTTCTCGGCGGCGGGCTGCGGCTGGCGTTGCAGCCGGTCCGTCCTCTCGCGGCGCCCGGTCTCGTCGCGTTCCACGAGGCGCTGGCGCGGGTTCCCGGCCCGGACGGCGCGATGATCTCCGCCGGCCGCTTCGCCGGGGCGCTGGAGGCGCGGGGCCTCGCCCCGCTGCTCGACCGCGCGGCGCTGGAGGGCGGCCTGGCGCTGCTGACGCAGGACCGCGCGGCGCGGATCTCGGTCAACGTCTCGGCCCGGACCGTGGGCGACCTCCGCTGGATGCGGCGGCTGGAGGCCGCGGCCGAAGCGGACCCCGACGCCGTGCGCCGCCTGGTGGTGGAACTGACCGAAACCGCCGTCGCCCCCATGCCCGAGGCGCGGCGATTCCGCGACCGCGTCGGACGGGCCGGGCCCGCCTTCGCGCTGGACGATTTCGGTTCGGGCCACGCGGACGCCGCGCTGGCCTCGGCGCTCGCCCCCGACATCCTGAAGCTGGACGCGGGTCTATGCGCCGCCCGCGCCGGCGTCGCGGGAACACGTCGGGTGGCCGAGGCGACGGCGCTTGCGGCGCGGCTCGACGCGATGACGGTGGGCGAGGGCGTGGAAACGGCGGAGGATGCGGCCCGCCTCGCCGATCTCGGCGTCGACGCGGCGCAGGGCTGGTGGTTCGGCCGACCCAGTCTCGCCGCCGCCGCGGCCTGAGTCGGAGGACCGGGAAGCGCGAAGCGCAGCTGGCGCCCTGCGCGGGTCGGGTCGTCGCCCCAGCGACAAGGACAGGCCCCGGGCCGGAGGCGGGGCCGGCGCCGCGCCTCGGTCCGCGACGCCGGACGGCGATGGATGCGCGGCTCCCCGGACCGAAGCCCGGCCGGCCGGCCGGCGCGCGCATCGGAAAGGGTGCGCCCGCTCCCCCGGCGGGCGTGGCGGGCATGGCGCGCGGCGGACGCGGCGGGGATGGCGGGCATGGCGGGCGCGGCGGACATGGCGGGCGTGGCTGACGACATCGGCCCGGGAAACGGAACGGTGCGGAACGACGGCGCGGCGCACCTGCCTTCGGCGGGCTCCGCGCCGGCGCCGGCGCCTTCCCCAAGCCGAACATGGACTGCAACGGGGCGCCTCGGCCGCGAGGGTCGACAGGCCAAGGGCGCTCGCCTGATCATCGCACGCCCGCTCCCGCCGTCCCGCGCGACAGAGGCGGAACGTGCGGAGCGGAGGCGCCCGATCTCGCCGCCGGATCGGGGCCGGATCGGGGCGAGCTCCCGGCCTGCTCGGGTCTGAGCACGCCGCGCCGCCGTCGTCCGCGGCGACCCGCCAGAAAACATGCCCGCCCCAACGAAGCCCACCCGAGTCGACGGCGGGACCGAAGAGGGGCAGCCGGCATCGCCGACAAGCGCGGGTGGGCTGCGCAGGACGGCGCCGCCGCCCGCGCGAGCGCGGCGCGGGACTGACCTTCCCAGCCTCGCGCCCAACGACGTTCGTCGGGAGGAACGAGCCGCTCGCGCCGGAAGGCGGAGCGATCGGCCGCCTGGCTGGCCCCCCGCGGACAGCGCGTCCCGCGCCGACCGGAGATCCGCCTCCTCAAGCCCCGCGTCCGGCCGGAATCGCAGCATGGCGGCTCCCGCGGCCCGGGATTCGCACCTGCCGACGGAGCCCCCGCCCTCCGCATCGCCGCCCCGCCATCCCGTTCGTTCATCGATCGACTCCGGTCGGCGTCGGCGCGGGACGCCTGCCCGTCGAACCCTGCGGCGACGCCGCGCGAAGCGAGGGCGCGGGCGGTTCCGTCCGCCGAATCAACCGGCCGCGCGCCCGTCGCGCGTCGCACGGGACGCCGACGCGAAGGCCCGCGCCGCCGCCCGCGCCCCCGTCGCCGCGCCGCGCGGGCGCCCGGGCGCGGCCTGGCGGGCGGGGCGTCGCGCGGCTCCCTCGCCCGCACGAAAAACGCCGCCCCGGGGACGGAGCGGCGTTCGATACGCGGCGCGGCCGGAGCCGACGGTCAGTCGTCCCGGGTCTTGGCCAGCGCGTCCAGCCGCGCCTGCATCGCCTCCAGCTGCTCCTTGAGCGAGGCGAGATCGCTCTGCGTTCGCGCCACCGGCGGGGCGGGCGGCGCGTCGGGCGCGACCGGCGCGTCGTCGGCGGCGCGGGGCGCGGCGAAGGGCGCGAACATCCGCATCGCGTTCTCGAAGAAATCCATGTTCGAGCGCGCCATCGCCTCGAAATTGGCCAGCGCCGGGTTGGTCCCGAAGGCCGCCGTCACCTGCTCGCGCAGCTGCTCCTGGTTGCGGCCGAACGCCTCCATAGAGGCTTCCAGGTAACCGGGAACCACCCCCTGCAGGGTGTCGCCGTAGAGCCGGATGAGCTGGCGCAGGAAGCTGATGGGCAGCATGTTCTGCCCCTTGGCCTCCTCCTCGAAGATGATCTGGGTCAGCACCGAGCGGGTGATGTCCTCGCCGGTCTTGGCGTCGTAGACGACGAAATCCTGGCCGTCGCGCACCATCTGGGCCAGGTGCTCGAGCGTCACGTAGCTGCTCTTGGCGGTGTTGTAGAGCCGTCGATTGGCGTATTTCTTGATGGTGATCGGCGCGTCGCCCTTCGGCATATCCTTGGCCAACCGGCAGCCCTCCCAATCCCCTGCCGCCATGCCCGTGCCACGGCGCCGCAGTCCTGTTCTGAACCTGACCGTAGCGCGGTTGGCGCGGCGCCGCAAACGGGATTTCCGCAATTGCGAAGGGTGTTGGCGGCCGGGATCCGCGCCGAACGCGGTTTTTCGCGCAGCCGTTCGACCTGCGCCGGGCGGCGACGACGGGGCTCCGCGCCCGCCCGCGACGGCGCGGCAGGCGCGCAGGTCGCGTTGTGGGACGCGCGGGGCGAAGATAGGCTGGCGCGATGGCGCGAGGGGAGTCGAACGGGCATGGCGCGGAAGCGCAGGCAGGCGCGGCGGGGACGGAGCGTCCGGCCGCGGGCGACGCGGCGCGGGCGGCCGCGGGCCGCTATCTCGACGCGTGGGAGTTCAACCAGTCGGAAGTTTCGCGTCTCGGCCCGGCGGCGTTCCCGGCGGTCGTCGGCGGTCTCTCCGGCCGCTGAGCCCATGGTAGGCGCGCCGCCGCCCGAAGCGGAGGCGGCGTCCGGCCCGGCTCCCGGCCCGGCCCCGCCCGACCGCCGCGGCCTGCCCTCGCCGCTGCTGGTGCATCTCGCCGCCGCCTCGGCCAGCTACGGCACGGCCATCGCCATGGCCTCCGCCGCCGACGACCCGCGCTTTCCCTGGGCGCCCGACGCGCGGCCGGAGGGGCGGGCCTCGGGCCAGGACATGCGCGCCACGGGCGAGGAGGCGCCCTTCGCGGTCGCCGCCGAAGCCGCCCGCCGCCTGCGCGAGATGATCGCGGGAATAGAGCGCTACCAGGCCCATCCCTGGGCCCGCGCCCTGCCCGAGCCGCCGGCGGTCTGGTCCTCCGGCTCCGCCCGGCTGCTGGACTACGGGGCCGGGGCGCCCCCGGGCGCGACCGCGGTGATGGTCACGCCCTCGCTGGTCAACCGGGCCTACATCCTCGACCTGCATCCCGACCGTTCGCTGCTGCGCTGGCTGGCCGGCCAGGGCTTCCGCCCGCTGCTGCTGGACTGGGGATTGCCGGAGAGGGAGGAGCAGGGCTTCGACCTGTCGGCCTATTTCGCCGCGCGGATGCTGCCCGCGGCCGAGGCGGCGGCGGAGCTGACCGGGCAGGCCCCGGCCGCGCTGGGCTATTGCATGGGCGGGGCCTTCGCCGCGGCGCTGGCGGCGCGACGGCCGGACCTCGTCTCCCGCCTGGCGCTTATCGGGGCGCCGTGGGATTTCGGGCGGCTCTCCGGCCTCGGCGGGGCCATCGCGGCGCTGGCGGCGAAGGAGGATCCGGCCACGATCTCCGCCCGCCTCATGGGGCTGGGCGAGGCGCTGGGCGCGGTGCCGGTGGATGCGCTGCAGCTGCTGTTCGCCGCGCTGGATCCAACGCTGGCCCTGCGCAAGTTCCGCCGCTTCGCCGCCCTGGCGGAGGACGACCCGGCCGTCGAGATCTTCGCCGCCACCGAGGACTGGCTCAACGACGGCGTGACCATGGCCGCTCCGGCCGCCCGCGACGTGGCCGTGGGCTGGTACATGAGGAACCTGACCGCGCGGGGCGAATGGATCCTGGACGGGGAGCCGGTGGTGCCCGAAGCCGTCGAGGCGCCGACGCTGGCCTTCTGCTCCGCCTCCGACCGGATCGCCCCGCCCGACTGCGCCGAGGCCCTGCCCCGCGCCATTCCCGGGGCCCGCCTGCGTCGGCCGCGCACCGGGCATGTGGGGATGATCGTCGGCTCCTCGGCCGAGCGGGAGGTCTGGAGACCTTTGGCGCGCTTTATCGGCGGCGAGTGACGCTGTAGGTTTCCCCCAACAGGGTCCGGCGCCGGGGCGGGCAAGACGACGCAGCCACGTCAATCCTGTCGACTCATACCGGTTCAGTTGTATGTTGCAACGCAACAAGACCCTGAACCGGCGATGGCCCCGACCCCCGAAATCTCCGGGTCGCCGGCGGCCCCTTGAACCGGCCGTCGCGGCACCCGCGCGGCGCGATACGGAGGAAGAGACATGACCGATGTTGTGATCGCAGGCGGCGCGCGCACCGCCGTGGGCGCCTTCAGCGGCGCCTTCGGGGCCACCCCGGCGCATGAGCTGGGCGCCGCCGCCATCACCGCCGCCCTGGCCCGCGCCGGGGTCGAGGCGGGCGAGGTCTCCGAGACCATCCTCGGCCAGGTGCTCACCGCCGCCCAGGGCCAGAACCCGGCCCGCCAGGCCCATATCCTCGCCGGCCTGCCGGAAAGCGCCTCTGCCTGGGGCATCAACCAGGTCTGCGGCTCGGGCCTGCGCGCGGTCGCGCTGGGCGCGCAGAACGTGATGCTGGGCGACGCCGACATCGTGGTGGCGGGCGGCCAGGAATCCATGTCGCTCTCGGCCCATGCCGCCTATCTGCGCGCGGGCAAGAAGATGGGCGACATGGAGTTCATCGACACCATGATCAAGGACGGGCTCTGGGACGCCTTCAACGGCTACCACATGGGCATCACCGCCGAGAACGTGGCCGAGAAGTTCCAGATCGGCCGCGACGCCCAGGACGAATTCGCCGTCGCCTCCCAGAACAAGGCCGAGGCCGCGCAGAAGGCCGGCCGTTTCGACGCCGAGATCGCGCCCTTCACCGTGAAGACCCGCAAGGGCGACGTGGTGATCGACAAGGACGAGTACATCCGACACGGCGCGACCATCGACGCCATGCAGAAGCTGCGCCCGGCCTTCAAGAAGGACGGCACCGTCACCGCCGCCAACGCCTCGGGCATCAACGACGGCGCCGCCGCGGTGGTGCTGATGAAGTCCGCCGCCGCCGAGAAGCGCGGGATCGAGCCGCTGGCCCGCATCGTCTCCTACGCGACCGCCGGGCTCGACCCCAAGATCATGGGCATGGGCCCGGTCCACGCCTCGCGCAAGGCGCTCGACAAGGCCGGCTGGAAGGTCGAGGACCTGGAGCTGATCGAGGCCAACGAGGCCTTCGCCGCCCAGGCCTGCGCGGTCAACAAGGACATGGGCTGGGATCCGTCGATCGTGAACGTGAATGGCGGCGCCATCGCCATCGGCCACCCGATCGGCGCCTCGGGCGCGCGGGTGCTGATGACCCTGCTTTACGAAATGCAGCGCCGCGACGTGAAGAAGGGCCTCGCCACGCTGTGCATCGGCGGCGGCATGGGCGTCGCCATGTGCGTGGAGCGCTGAGCCGCGACGGCGACCATCAGGCCCCGGACCGGCGCATCCCCGGTCCGGGGCCGACATGAAACGATAACAAGACGAATGCGGGAGGGATGATGCGTCACGTCCTGATCGCGGCCTGCGCCGCGACGCTTCTGGCCGCCTGCCAGTCCGCCGGCTCTTCGGGCGGCGCTTCCGGCGCCGCGGTCCCGACGCTGGGCCTGACCATGGCCGACCCGGCCTGGGCGCCGGGCGCCGGCGGCGGCGCGATCCCGCGCGGCATGCAATGCACGCTCGACGGCGGCCGGGGCGCGACGCCGGCGATCTCGGTGACCGGCATCCCGGACGGCGCGGCCGAGATCGTCGTGGAGTTCAACGACAAGAGCTATGGACCGCTGTCCACCGGCGGCGGCCATGGCATCATCGCCTACGCCCATTCCGGCGGCCCGACCGCGACCCTCGCCTCCGTGCCGGGAGAGACCGACCGCCTCGGCGTGCCCGGCGCGCGGGTGAAACAGTCCACGCGGGCGTCCGGACGCTTCGCCGCCGCCGGCTACCTGCCGCCCTGCTCCGGCGGGCGCGGCAACCTCTACACGGCCACGGTCAAGGCCGTCGCCGCCGACGGCGCGGCGCTGGCGCAGGACGTCATCCCGATCGGCCGCTGGTAGGCGGGCGCAAGGCGCGAGGGCGGTTGCACCCTCGCGCAACATATGGTCCATGGGGCCGCAGTTTCGTGAAATAAAATTTCACGATGATTCGCCGCGAAATCCCGGACGCCGATCCGGGACGCGCAGACAGGAACGGAGGAACTGAGCATGGGTCGCGTCGCAGTCGTCACCGGAGGCAGCCGCGGGATCGGCGCCTCGATCTCGATCGCGCTGAAGGCGGCGGGCTACACCGTCGCCGCCAACTACGCCGGCAACGACGAGGCCGCCGCGGCCTTCAAGGCCGAGCATGGCATCGACGTCTACAAGTGGTCGGTGGCCGACTACGACGCCTGCAAGGCGGGTCTGGCCCAGATCGAGGCCGACAAGGGCCCGGTGGACGTGCTGATCAACAACGCCGGCATCACCCGCGACGCGCCGTTCCACAAGATGACCCCGGACCACTGGAAGGCGGTGATCGACACCAACCTGACCGGCGTCTTCAACATGACCCACAACGTCTGGAACGGGATGCGCGACCGCAAGTTCGGCCGCATCGTCACCATCTCGTCGGTGAACGGGCAGAAGGGGCAGTTCGCCCAGGCCAACTACTCCGCCGCCAAGGCCGGCGACATCGGCTTCACCCGCGCGCTGGCGCAGGAGGGCGCGCGCGCCAACATCACCGTCAACGTGGTGGCGCCCGGCTACATCGCCACCGACATGGTGATGGCGGTGCCCGAGAAGGTGCGCGAGCAGATCATCGCCGGCATCCCCGTCGGCCGTCTGGGCGAGCCGGAGGAGATCGCGCGCTGCGTGGCCTTCCTCGCCTCCGACGACGCGGGCTTCATCACCGGCTCGGTGATCTCGGCCAACGGCGGCCAGTTCTTCGCCTGATCCCCGTCCGGGAACGGCGTCGGGGGGAGGCGGGCGACCGCCTCCCCCTTTCTCATGCCGGCGCCGTCATGCCGCGGCGGCGGGGAAGGGGACCGCGTAGGGCTCCGGCGGCAGCCGGGCCACGTTGGCGACGCAGCTGACGATGTGATAGGCGCCGACCAGCGACAGGATCTCCAGCTGCTGCTCCAGGCTCCAGTCGGCCTCGAACCCCTCCTGCAGGGCGTCGGGCAGCGCGGCGCGGGCGCAGAGCGCGTCGACGGCGGCGATCAGCCGGGCCTCCGCCTCCGTCCATTCGGCCTCCCCGGCCTCCCCGGCCTCCGCCGTCGCCGCGATATGCGCGGGCGAGAAGCCGGCCGCCTTGGCGAAGACCTTGGCATGCACCCCCCATTCATAGGCGCAGCCGTAGTTGGCCGTGACCCGCAGGATCACGATCTCCCGCGCCCGCAGCGGCAGCGGGCTGTCGGCGTCCAGCAGGCTGGGCACGCCCTTCTTCAGAAAGCGGACCGAGTTGGCGAAGGTCCGGAACAGGCTCAGCAGCACCCCGTCGCGCTGCGGATAGCGGGCGAGGGCCGCGGCCACGTCGGGCGCGAAGGGCGGGGTGAGGGGGGCGAGGCGGTTGGCCATTCGGGCGTCTCCTGCTACGAATTACGAAGCGTGGCGCACGCTACGCTTTCCGAAGCTGAATCGCTACGTCTTTCGTAGCGAACCGGGAGACGCCATGGCCCGCCCCTCCTCCTCCGCCCCTCCCGCCGGCTCGCTCACCCCCGGCGCGCCCTCCCGAGGGTCGCGGACCGGCCGCCCGATCATGGTGCTTCTGGACGCGCTCGGCCGCCGCTGGTCGCTGCGCATTCTGTGGGAGTTGCGGGGCGGCGCGAGGCGCAGCTTCCGCGACCTGCGCGCCGCCTGCGACGACATCTCGCCCAGCGTGCTCAACGACCGGCTGAAGCTGCTGCGGGGGCTGGCGCTGGTGGAGCTCGGGCCCGAGGGCTACGCCCTGACCGCGCAGGGGGCGGACCTGGGGGCGAAGCTCAACGACCTCGACGCCTGGGCAAAGGACTGGGCGAAGACCCTGCCCGGCGACTGATTCCCGCCGCCGCGCCACGCTCCGGCCGGGGCGAAGGCGGGCGGGTGGGGAGCCGCGGGCGGAGCGGGGCGTGGCGGCGTCCGACCGAGCTGTGGCGAAGACGGTCGAGCAGGGCGCAGCCGCCGACCTTGCGCGCGTCTCATGCGCCGAGAGGCCCCGGGTCGAGCCCGGGGCGCAGCGCCCCGCCCCCTCCGGGCACGGGACGCGGCGCGACGGTCAGAGCCTGCGGAAGATCAGGTAATGCGGCGTCCGGCCTTCGCGCACCGCCTTGGCCTCGTAGCGGGTGCGATGCCAGCCCTCCCAGGGCTCGCGCCAGTCCGCGGGCCGCTCCGCGGTCCATTCGAAGGCGGGATGCGCCGCCGCCACGGCCAGCGAGTGCCGCACATAGTCCTCGATATCCGTCGCCACCCGCAGCTCCGCCCCCGGCTTCAGCACCCGGGCGAACAGGTCGAGCCCCTCGGGGTTCATGAAGCGCCGCTTGTGATGGCGGGTCTTGGGCCAGGGGTCGGGATAGAGCAGGAAGGCCCGGTCGGCCGAGCCCTCCGGCATCACCTCCATCAGGTCGCGGGCGTCGCCGGGATGGACGCGCACGTTGTCGATCCCGCGGCGGTCCAGGTCCGCCACGCACATCGCCACCCCGTTCACGAAGGGCTCGCAGCCCAGCAGGTTCACGCCCGGCTCGGCCTCCGCCTGCGCCAGCATGTGCTCGCCGCCGCCGAAGCCCACCTCCAGCCACAGCGGGGCCGCGCGGCCGTAGAGGGCGGCGAGGTCCAGCGGCTCGCGCTCCGGATTGCTCTCCCAGTCGACCCGGGGCGGGCGCAGCCGCTCCAGCGTCGTCTCCAGGTGCAGCGCCTGGCCAGCGCGCAGGGTCTTGCCATGGCGGCGGCCATGGAAATTGCGCCAGGGGGCGCCGTCATGTCGGATCGGGATCTCGGTCATGGCCGGGGCGATACAGCGTCTCAGTCCCCGCTGTCCACCCGCGCGCGCAGGTCGGCGCGGATCTGCTCCGGCGTGGCGAGCCTGCGGAAGGCGCGTTCGGCGAGGATCCCGCCCGCCAGCCACCCCCCGAACAGCATCCCCCAGCGCCAGCCGTCCGGCCCCAGCATCCACCCCGCCAGCCCCGCCCCGGCCCCGCCGAGGAACAGGACCGCCCGCGCCAGATGCGCCGGCCAGCCCGGTCGCGACGCCGCGGGGCGGCCAGGGTCGAGGCCCGGCATCTCCCGCCCCCCCACCCGCTCAGCCCGCCCGCTCAGCCGGCCCGCGACGGGCGGGCGCCGCGCGCGGCGTGGTCGGCGATCAGCGGCCCCCAGGCATCGGCCGGCGGGAAATCGTCGAAGCCGTGCTCGGCCATTCCGACCGCCCAGGGCAGGCCGTGGGCCATGCCGGTCTCGGCGAAGGGGCGGATCCAGCCGGCGTCGTCCAGCAGCGTGGCGCGCAGAGTGACCATGTCGGGGACGTCCGCGACCCGGGTGAAGGCCCAGCCGCCGCAGACCGCGCAGCCGCGATGGTCGAGCGCCTGCGACTCGGGCCCGGCCCAGGGCGCCGCGCCCATGCCGACGCGCCGCGTCTCCCCCTTCGTGACCGCGAAACCGTCGACCGGCAGGCACAGCGTCAGCGAGAACGCCCCGCCCGTCATCCGCTGGCAGCCCCGGCAATGGCAGGCGACCGAGATCAGCGGCGGCGCCGTCACCGCGAAGCGCAGCGCCCCGCAGCGGCAGCCGCCCGCCCAGGGCAGCGCCCAACCCGCCGGCTCCGCGGCGCCGTCCTGCACGGCGCTCTTGCCATCATCTCCGCTCATCCGCGCCTCCCGCCGATCCGGTTCCGTCGCCCGAAACGACGCGCGCCGCCCCCCGGGGGTCCGGAGAGGCGGCGCGCCCTGCCTGTCATGGCGCCGGCGCGCAGCCGGCCGACCGCCTCAGACGGCGGCCTTGATCGCGTCGATCAGGTCGGTCTTCTCCCAGGAGAAGCCGCCGTCGGCGTCCGGCGCCCGGCCGAAATGCCCGTAGGCGGCGGTGCGCTGGTAGACGGGCTTGTTCAGTTCCAGCTTGGTGCGGATGCCGCGGGGGCTGAGGTCCATCACCTCGGCAAGCGCCGCCTCGATCTTCTCCTCCGGAACCTGGCCGGTGCCGAAGGTGTCGGCGTAGATCGACAGCGGCTGGCTGACGCCGATGGCGTAGCTGAGCTGGATCACGCATTTCTTGGCCAGCCCCGCCGCCACCACGTTCTTGGCGAGATAGCGCGCCGCATAGGCGGCCGAGCGGTCCACCTTGGTCGGATCCTTGCCCGAGAACGCCCCGCCGCCATGCGGGGCCGCGCCGCCATAGGTGTCGACGATGATCTTGCGGCCCGTGAGCCCTGCGTCGCCGTCCGGCCCGCCGATCACGAACTTGCCGGTCGGGTTCACGTGCCACACGCAGTCGTCGGCGATCCAGCCGTCGGGGATCACGCCGCGGATATAGGGCTCCACCCGCTCGCGCACCTGGGCGGAGGTCAGCGAGGGGTCGAGATGCTGGGTCGACAGCACGATGGAGGTCACCGCCTTCGGCATCCCCCCCTCGTAGCGCACGGTGAGCTGGGACTTGGCGTCCGGCCCGAGCCAGCCTTCGGTCCCGTCCTTGCGCACCTCGGCTAGCTTCTTGAGCATGGCGTGGGCGTAGTGGATCGGGGCGGGCATCAGCGCCTCGGTCTCGTCGGTGGCGTAGCCGAACATGATGCCCTGGTCGCCGGCGCCTTCGTCCTTGTTCCCGGCCGCGTCGACGCCCTGGGCGATGTCGGCGGACTGGGCGTGCAGGAAGTTGTCGACCTTCAGATTGGCCCAGTGGAAGCCGTCCTGCTCATAGCCGATGTCCTTGACGCACTCGCGGGCGATCTCCTCCACCGCGCGGATGACGTCGCCGGGGCCGCGGACCTCTCCGCCGATGACCACCCGGTCGGTGGTGGCGAAGGTCTCGCAGGCGACGCGGGACACCGGGTCGGCGGCCAGGAAGGCGTCGAGCACGGCGTCGGAAATCCGGTCGCAGACCTTGTCCGGATGACCTTCCGAGACGGATTCCGAGGTGAAAAGATAGCTGTCCCGAGCCAAGTGACGCTCCTCCGAGGGATCCCGCGCGAGCGCGCGCGGGAAGGTTGCGACCGCGTTCAGGCCCCTGACTAAGCAGGACGAGTCCCCGGGGTCAAGCGCGCCCCCGGGTTGCGCCGGCCTGCGGGCGGCGCGGGGGCGATCCGTCGCGCCGCCGCCCGGCCGGTCAGGACCGGCGCCGGCTCAGGGCGGCCGCGCCGGCCCCGGCTCCGGCCGCGGCCAGCAGCGTCAGCAGGGGCGCCGCCATCCAGGGAAGGTCGCCGGTGCGCGCGTAGGGCGTGGGCGGCAGGGCCGGCGGCAGGGCGGCCTGCACGGCGCCGGGCTCGTTCAGCCCCAGCCGCGCCACGACCCGGCCCTTGGCGTCGATGATCGCCGAAACGCCGGTATTGGCCGCGCGCGCCAGCGGCAGCCCCTGCTCGATCGCCCGCATCCGCGCCTGGTGGAAATGCTGCCAGGGGCCCGACGACGCGCCGAACCAGGCGTCGTTGGTGATCTGCACGATCCAGTCCGGCCGCTCGCCCGGCGCGGGCCCGGGCATCTCGTGCGGGAAGATGGTCTCGTAGCAGATCTGCGCGGCGAAGGGCGGCAGGCCGGGGACGCGCTGCACGGGGTCGTCGGCGCCGGGAACGAAGCCGCCCGACTCGCCCACCATGGGGCCGAGCCCCAGGCCCTCCAGCAGGTCGAAGAACGGCAGGTATTCGCCGAAGGGCACCAGATGGCGCTTGTCGTAGCGGGCGACGAGCACGCCGTCCGGGTTCATCGCCTCCAGCGAATTCCGCCAGCCGGGGCGGCCGTCCGGCCCCTTGGCGATGCGCCGGGCGCCGAGGATGGTCGCGGCGCCCTTCGCGCTTTCCGCGATCAGGACCCGGACCTGCGGTTCGTTGTCGAGCAGCCAGGGCACCGCGGTTTCCGGCCAGATCACCACGTCGGCCGGGGTCGCGTCGGGGCCGGGGGCGGACAGCGCGCGCAGGCGGGCGAAGATGCGCGGCACCTCGGCCGGGTCCCACTTGGCGCGCTGGGCGGCGTTGGGCTGCACCAGGCGCACCTGCGGGGCGTCCGGCGCAGGCGGGTCCGGGACGGCCAGCCGCTCCGCCCCCCAGGTCCAGCCGGCGGAGAGGGCGGCGGCGGGCAGGCAGGCCCAGGTCAGCACCACCCGCGGCGCGGGCCGGCGCGGGGCGGCGCGCAGGAACGGGACCGCGGGCAGGCCGGCGACGAGCAGGACGAGAAAGCCCAGCATATGCGGCCCGAACAGCGCCGCGGCCTGCGCGACCGGGCTGTCGGCGAAGGCGTAGGCGGTCAGCGCCCAGGGGAAGCCGGTCAGCACATGGGCGCGGGCGAAATCCGCCAGCGTCAGCGCCGCCGCGAAGGCCGCCGACGCCGCGATCGCAGCCGCGCCCGTCCTGCGGGCGACCTCGTTCGCGCCCGTCCTGCGGGCGACTCCGTCGGCGCCCGTCCTGCGGGCGACCCACGCCGCCGCCCCCCAGAACAGCCCCAGCCCCGCCCCCAGCCCCGCCACCGCGAACGGCGCCATCCAGCCATGGCGGGCGAGGTCCACCAGGAACGCCTCCCCCACCCAGTAAAGCCCGGTCAGGAAATAGCCGGTCCCCGCCGCCCAGCCGATCCCGAACGCCTCTCGCCGCTCTCCCCGCGCGAAGATCAGCACGACCAGCGCCGGCACGGCGAGGAACACCAGCGGCCAGGCGAAGACCGGCGCCTGGGCCAGCGTCATCGCCACGCCGCAGGCGAAGGCGAGCCAGAGGCGCCGGCGGCGGGCCGAGCGGGCGGCGCGCTCCTGCGCGGTCAGGGTCGGGCGAGGCATGGCGGGTTCCGGGGATCTGGAAGAGGCGGGAGCGGGGGTGAGAGCGAAAGGGTCCGGCCAGCCCCCTCCCCGACCCTCCCCCGCAGGCGGGGGAGGGCGGCGCGGATCGGGACCGGCGGCGCAGGGTCGGGGCGGATGCGCGCGCCGGCGGCTCGCGGCCCCCTCCCCCGCTTGCGGGGGAGGGAGGGGGAGGGGGCGTCCGGCCGTGTCGGCGGGACGCCCCCTCCCCGGGTCATTCCGCGGCGCGCGCCTCCGGCGCCGTCAGGCGATCGACGGCGGCGCCGGCCTCGACCGAGGCGGAGGCGGGCCCGCTCTCGGCCGCGACGCCCGCGCCGTCGCCCAGCTTCAGCCGCACCCGCAGCCGCTTGATGCGGCGCGGATCGGCGTCCAGCACCTCGAATTCATGGCCGTCGGGATGCAGGATCACCTCGCCCCGCTCCGGCACCCGGTCGGCCAGCATGAAGACCAGACCGCCCAGCGTGTCCACGTCCTCGTCCAGCTCGTCGGACAGCAGGTCCACGCCCGCCTCCGCCTCGAATTCCGGGATCTCCAGCCGCGCCGCGCAGATGTAGACGCCCTCCGACTCCCGCCGCCAGGCGAAGGCGTCGGCCACGTCGTGCTCGTCCTCGATGTCGCCGACGATCTGCTCCAGCACGTCCTCGATGGTCACCAGCCCGTCGACGCCGCCGTATTCGTCGATGACCAGCGCCATATGCATCCGCCCGCCCTGCATCTTCTGCAGCAGCCCCTCGATCGGCATCGAGGGCGGCACGTAGAGCATCGGGCGCACCAGCGGACGCAGGTCCAGCGCCTCGTGCCCGTTTCCATTGAAGCCGAAGCGCAGCGCGAGATCCTTGAGATGGATGAAGCCCAGCGGGTCGTCCAGCGTCTCCCGATACACCGGCAGGCGGGTGTGGCGGGTCTGGCGGAAGGCGGCGACCAGGTCGTCGAGCGAGGTGGCGAGCTCCACCGCCTCGATATCCGCGCGGGGCACCATCACGTCGATCACCCGCAATTCGCGCAGGCGGCGCACGTTGACCAGCATGGCCCGCTCGCCGGCGCTGGAGGCGGCGGGGGCCGCGTCCTCCTCGGCCTCGTCGGCGCCGCCCCGGCGGCCGAACAGGCGGGCGATCAGGGACGGGGAGGACCCGCCCTCTTCGGCGCCGTCCGCGTCCGGTCCGCGCCCCTGCGCGGTCTCCGGGTCCCGGTCCGGCCCCTGCGGTCCGACCCTCGCGGGGTCGGCCGAACTTCGATCAGCGTCCATCGCTCCTTGCCTTCTTGGCGCCGGGGTCCTTCCGGGCCTTCTGCGTCTTACGCGGCGTCGTCGCCGCCGGCGGCTCCTGCGCGAGATAAGGGTCGGCGTGGCCCGCGGCAAGCAGCGCCTCGCGTTCCAGCCCCTCCATCAGCCGCGCGTCGCCGTCGCGCTCATGGTCGTAGCCCAGCAGGTGCAGCACCCCGTGCAGGCCCAGATGGCGCACATGGTCGGCGAGCGCGAGACCCTGCGCCTCCGCCTCCGCCGCCACCGTCTCCCAGGCCAGCGCCACGTCGCCCAGGCTTTCCGGCTCCGCGCCCCAGGGCCCGCCGGTTTCCGGCGCGGGCGGGGCGGAGGGGGCGGCGCCGTCGGCGCGCCCCTCGGCCTCGGCGCGCAGCTCGTGCGCGGGCCAGGACAGGACGTTGGTGGGCTTGGCCTTGCCCCGGAAGCTTTCGTTGAGACGCGCGACCACGTCGTCGTCGGCGAACAGGAAGCTGACCGACCAGCCCGCCGGATCCAGCCCCGCCGCGCCCATCGCCAGCCCCGCGGCCTCCGCCGCCAGCGCCTCCACCCCTTCCTCGCCGCCCAGCGCCTCGGACCAGCGTTCGTCCTCCAGCGCCAGTTCGATGACGATCGCGGCCGGGTCGCCCCCGGAGACCGGCGGATCAGCGGCCGGAGCGGCCATCGGTCCCCTCCCGCCGGCCCTCGGCGTCGTATTCTGCGTCATAGGCCTCGATGATCCGCTGCACCATCGGGTGCCGGACCACGTCGGCGGCCTTGAACCGGGTCAGCCCCACGCCCTTCACCTCCGACAGCAGCCGCACCGCCTGGTCGAGGCCCGAGCGCACGCCGCGCGGCAGGTCCACCTGGCTGAGGTCGCCGTTGATCGCCATGCGGGAGCCCTCGCCCAGCCGGGTGAGGAACATCTTCATCTGCATCTCGGTGGCGTTCTGCGCCTCGTCCAGCACGATGAAGGCGTTGGAGAGCGTGCGCCCGCGCATGAAGGCCAGCGGCGCGATCTCGATCTTCTTGTCCAGCATCGCCTTCTGCACCTGGCCCGGGGGCAGCAGATCGTTGAGCGAGTCGTAGAGCGGCTGCATGTAGGGGTCGATCTTCTCCTTCATGTCGCCGGGCAGGAAGCCGAGCCGCTCGCCCGCCTCCACCGCAGGCCGGCTCAGGATGATGCGGTCAACCCTCCCTTCCAGCCACATCGACACGCCGACGGCGACCGCGAGATAGGTCTTGCCGGTGCCCGCCGGGCCGACGCCGAACACCAGCTCCTTGTCGAACAGCGCCCGCACGTAGTCCCGCTGCGCCGCGGTGCGCGGCTCCACGGTCTTCTTGCGGGTGCGGATCTCCAGCTTGCCGCCGGCGAACATCTCAAGCTGGTTCTCGCGCGGGGCGTCGCGGGCGTCGGCGGCGCCCGGGCTTTCGGCCCCGAAGCGCAGCGCGGCGTCGACGTCGCCGGGCTCCACCGGGCGGCCCTGCTCCAGCCTCAGGTAGAGCGCGCAGAGCGCCTCCGCCGCCAGGGTGCGGGCCGCCTCCTCGCCATGCACGGCGAGCACGTTGCCCCGGCGCAGGATCTGCACCGAAAGCGCCTGCTCGACCTGGGCGAGATGCCGGTCGAAGGCGCCGCACAACGTGGCGAGAAGCGTGTTGTCAGGGAAATCCAGCAGCGTCTCGGACGGCGCGCCGGGCATTGCGGGGTCGTCGCTGGACGGGGTCCGGCGGCCGGATTCGGCGGACAGAACAAACTGCGCCAAGGGCTCTCCATCTGGATGAACGCCGCGCCCGATCAACGCCGGACGTGGGCTCAGCGTGGCCCATGAACCGGCCGCGGGCAAGTCGAAATCCGGTCATCGACCATGACGGATCCATGACGGCGCGGACCGCGCGGCGAAGCCCGGCGCGGCTTCAGTTGGTCTTGCGGCCGGTCCAGGGCAGCGGCGCGACCGGAACCCCGTCCTCGATCAGCTCGCGCGCCTCGTCGCGGGTGGCCTCGCCGTAGATCGGGCGGTCCTCGGTCTCGCCCTCGTGCATCTCGCGGGCGAGGCGGGGGAAGTCGCGGCCCACGTTCTCGGCCGAGGCCTCCACCTTCTCGCGCAGCGCCCGCAGCGCGGCCTCCAGGGGCGAGCCGGGCGCGGAGAGCATGGTGGACCGGTCATCGGCGGCCGGGGCCGGAGCGTCGGCCAGCGGGCGCGCCGCCTCCTCCGCCGCCGGCGCCGAAGCCTTTCGGCGGGCCGGCGCGACCCGCGGGGCCATCAGCGCCTTCTCCACCTCCGGCGACCCGCAGACCGCGCAGGACAGCCCGCCGGCCGCGCGCAGCCGGTCGTAGGTCCCGGCCGACTGGAACCAGCTTTCGAAATCGTGGCCGTCGGCGCAGCGCAGCGTGTAGCGGATCATCTCCGGACGTTCCCCCGAGGCCGCGGCGCGGGGCGGACACCCGGCGCGCGGCGCGATTCGCCGGCCCGATCCCCTGCCGGGCCGCGTGCGCCTACATATGTGACGAAGCCGCGAAGGCAAAGCCGCTTCGCGCCGCGACCGAGGCGTGTTAGTGCCTGAGGCGAGGGTTTTCATCCCGAAATGCGATTGGAATGAAAAGGCGCGCCGGCACATGGAATTCTGGACCCAGCGGGGCGGACGGTTCGGGACCGCGGCGGCCGGCATCGGCGCCGTGCTGCTCGCCCAGTCCGCGGGCTGGAGCCAGGAGGGCCAGGCCGCCGCGGGCATCCTCGCCGGACTGGTCGCCGCATTCGGCCTGCCCAACGCCGCCGCGGTGCGCCGGGCCGCGGTGATCTCCTCTGAACGCCCGGCCGCCCAGGCCCGCGCCGCCGCCGCCGCCGACCCGGGGCTCGAACCGGGGCTCGGCCGCGCCGCGCTGGACCGGCTGCCGCTGGCGCTGATGCTGATCGACGGGGCGGGCATGGTGATCTACGCCAACGCCGCGGCCCGGGCGCTGTTCGAACGCCTGCGGACGGGCGAGCACTACTCCATGTCCTTCCGCGCGCCGGACCTGCTGGATTCGCTGTCCGAGGCGCTGGCCGGCGCCCCGCCGCGCAGCTTCGACTTCACCCTGCACGGCGACCGCAACCGGGTGCTGTCGGCCCATGTCGACGGCGGCGGGCCGGGCGCGGGGGCCATGCCGGGCGGGCGGCGGGTGCTGTGCCTGTTCCAGGACCGCACCCAGGACCTGCGCCACGCCCGGATGCGCACCGACTTCATCGCCAACGCCAGCCATGAGCTGCGCACCCCGCTCGCCTCGATCCGCGGCTTCATCGAAACCCTGCAGGGCCCGGCTCGCGACGACGAGGCGGCGCGGGAGCGGTTCCTCGGCATCATGCAGGCGCAGGCGGAGCGGATGCAGCGGCTGGTCGACGACCTGCTGTCGCTCAACCGGATCGAGCTGAACGAGCATGTCGCGCCCACCGAGATGGTCGACCTGGGCGAGATCGCGCGCGAGACCGCCGAAAGCCTCGGCCCCATGGCCGATGAGCGCGGCGCCGCGATCGAGGTGGACCTGCCCCCCCGCGGCCCCATGGTGCGCGGCGACCGGGATCAGTTGATCCAGGCCATCGGCAACCTGCTGGAGAACGGCCTGAAATACGGCGGCGACGGGCCGGTGGAGCTGTTGCGCGCCCCCGCCACCCCGGACCATCCCGGCATGGTCGGCCTGACCGTGCGCGACCATGGCGAGGGCGTGCCGGCGGAGCATATCCCGCGGCTGACCGAGCGGTTCTACCGGGTCTCGGTCAAGCGCAGCCGCAGCCAGGGCGGCACCGGGCTCGGCCTCGCCATCGTCAAGCACATCCTGTCGCGCCATCGCGGAGAGCTTTCGATCGAAAGCGCCCCGGGCGAGGGCTCCCGCTTCACGCTCTGGCTCCCGGTCGACCCGGCGGCGGCGTCCGGACCGGCGGCCCAGGACAAGACGGGGAAGGCGGGGACCGGCAGGACCGGTTCGGCCAAGGCGGGAACCGGCAAGGCTGGAACGGACGCTGCGGAATCGACCATGACGGGGACAGGGACGGAGACGGGCGAGATGGGGATGGGCCCTGCGCCCGCCCCGCCCGTCGCCGCCGCCGCCGCATCGCCGCGCCCGCCCGCGACCCTCGCCGCCGGCGGCTGACCTCCGGCCGCGGAGCGGAGGCCCCGGGGCGCGCCCCCGCTCGCCCCGCCCCGCGGCCGGCCGGCCCGTCGGCGCCCTCGATCGCCCCGCGGCGCCGTCCGGGGGCGATTTCGCGCTTCGGGCGCGCCCAATTCCGCGACCTCGCCCTGGGGGCGACACAAGAGTGCAACACGCTTCGGCTAGGGTTTCGGCGCTTCCAGTCCTCGCCCGGTCACCATGTTCCAGCGTCCGCCCCCGCCGCCTTCTCCGGACCCGCCCAGCCGTCGCCACATCGTCTCGGCCTTCGACGAGGACCTGACGGGCGTGGTGGCGCTGACCGTGCGGCTGGGCGGCCAGGCCGAGGCGCTGACCGACCTCGCCCTGCGCGCGATGGAGACCGGGGACCCCGCGCTGGCCGCCGAGGCGGCGGAGCGGCGGGCCCGGGTCGCGGCCTTCGCCCGCTCCGCCACCACCTCCGCCGCCTTCGTGCTGGCGCTGCGGCAGCCGATGGCGGCGGACCTGCGGCTGGTGCTCGCCGCCCTGCGCATGATCCCGGCGATGGAGCGGACCGGGGAACTGGCCGCCAACATCGCCGCCCGCGGGTCGGAGCTGCGCCGCGCCGCCGCGGGCGCGGGCGCGGGCCCCGACGACATCGATCTCGCGCTGCGCCGCTTCGGCGGCCGGGCGCTGTCTCAGCTTTCCATGGCGCTGTCCGCCCACCAGTCGCGGGACGCGGCGCGGGCGCGCGCGGTGTGGCGGCGGGACAGCGCGCTGGACGCGCATTTCTCCTCCCTGCTCGACAGTCTGGTGGCGGAGATGGAGGAGCGGCCGCAGGACGCCGCCCGCTTCGCCCAGCGCCTGTTCCTGGCCAAGGATCTGGAGCGGATCGGCGACCAGGCCCGGCGCATCGCCGCGGCGTCGTGGTGGATGCAGTCGGGGCGCGAGATCGACGAGGCGCAGGGGCCGTTCGCCGAAACCGAGTGATCCCGGTCTTCGGCCCGCCGCCGACGAACCGCCCCGTCCCGTCCCTTCCGGAAACGCCAGCCGCCGCGCCCGGTCCAGGGCGCGGCGGCTGGGTCGTCGTCTCCGGTGGGCCGGGTCAGCGGCTGCGGGCGCGGTCCCGGCGGGCGCTCATCGGCTGGAAAGCGACCGAGACATGGGTCTCGCAATAGGGCTTCCCGGCGATCGACGGCAGGCCGCAGAAGAAGAAATCCGTGGTCGCGGGGTCGCCGATCGGCCATTTGCAGGTCCGCTCGGTGAGCTGGAGCAGGTCGAGCCGACGGGCGCGCTTCTCCACCTCCTCCAGGTTGCGGCGGGCCTCCTCCGACACCTCGGAGACCGCAGGCGGCTGCGGGCCGTTCGGCGGCATCGACGGGACCATGCGCGGGGTCGGACGCTCCACCGGCTCCGGCGCCGGGGCGGCGGCGGCCGGCTCCGGGGCCGGGGCGGGTTCCGGCGCGCGCGGGGCGGCGGGGGCGGCGGCGGCCGGGGCTTCGGGCGCGGCCG
>JAYZWL010000027.1:0-49243 GCA_036154955.1 Pseudomonadota bacterium
GGCCTCGTCCTCACCCCCGTCTTCTACGTCGCCCTAAGACGCCTCTTCCCCGGAAAACAGAAAAACGAAGCCCAAGCCCAAGCCCAAACCGAATAAACGAATGAACCCGCCGGCCGGACAGGCGGGGGGAGAACGTGGGCGGCCCTGCGACTCCCGCGCGCGGGCCCTCGCCCTCCGGCGCGGAGCGTGCATGATCGGGGCCGGTCCTTCCGACCCTCCCGACCCAAGGCCATGCAGGAGCCTCGCCCGTGTCCAAGACCGTGTCCCAGCCCGCCGCCGCCCCGGCCTCGGACGCCGATATCGGCTACGCCTCCGCCACGGATCTGCGCGCGCTCTACGCCGCGGGGACGCTCTCGCCCTCCGAGGCGGTCGCCGCCGTCCTGCGCCGCATCGACGCCGAGAACCCGCGGGTCAACGCCTTCTCCTCGGTCATGCATGAGGAGGCGACGGCGGCGGCGGCCGAGTCCGACGCCCGCTTCGCCCGCGGCGAGGCCCGGCCGCTGGAGGGGATCCCGGTCACCATCAAGGACTTCTACGAGGTGAAGGGCCAGGTGACCGAGACCGGGTCGTGGTCGCTGCGAAAGCCCCCGGCGGCGGAGGACAACCCCGTCACCGCCCGCCTGCGCGCGGCGGGCGCGGTGATCCTGGGCAAGACCACCATGTCCGAATTCGCCTGGTCGGGGATCAGCCGCAACCCGGTGACCGGCGTCACCCACAACCCCTGGGGTCACGGGCTGAACGCGGGCGCGTCCTCGGCCGGGGCGGGGGCGGCGTCGGCCGCCGGGTTCGGGCCGCTGCATCTGGGCTCGGACGGGGCCGGGTCGATCCGGATGCCCGCGCATTTCTGCGGGATCTTCGGGCTGAAGCCCACCTATGGCCGCGTGCCCCACATTCCCGTCAGCCAGAACGACTACGCCACCTATATCGGCCCGATGAGCCGCACCGTCGCCGACAGCGCCGCGATGCTCAAGATCATGGCCGGGCCGCACAAGCTGGACCATACCAGCTGCGAGGCCCCGCCCGCCGACTATCCCGCGCTGCTCGACCGCCCGCTGAAAGGCCGGCGCATAGCCTTCTCCCCCGATTTCGGCCACGCGCGGGTGGACCCCGAGGTCGCCGCGCTGGTCGCCGCCGGGGTCGCGAAGCTGGCGGAACTGGGCGCGGAGGTGGAGGAGATCACGCCGGAATGGGGTCCGAAAGGCCCGGAGATCGGGCGGTTCTTCTGGCGCGCCCTGCTGGGCCGCCGCGCGCCCCTGCTGGCGGAATACGAGGACCGGATGGGCGCCGACATCGTCGCCTGCATCCGCGAGGGCGCCGATTTCACCGCCAACCAGTATCTCGACATGCGCGAGCGCAAATTCGCCTATGTGGCCGAGATCGCCACCACGCTGGCCGAATACGACTTCCTGGTCTCGCCCGCCTGCTCCGTCGCCGCCTTCCCGGTGGAGCGGGTGCAGCCCGAGCACTGGCCGCAACATCCGTGGGACTGGATCTCCTGGGCCGAGTTCTCCTACCCGTTCGATCTCTCGGGCGACCCCTCCGCCTCCGTGCCCTGCGGGTTCACCGCGGCGGGGCTGCCGGTGGGGCTGCAGATCACCGCGCGGCGCTTCGACGATCTGGGCGTGCTGCAGGCGGCTTACGCCTTCGAGCAGGCCATGGGGCTGACCGACCGGCGCCCGCCGGACTTCGCGTGAGGCGGCGGCGATGACCCGGCCCATGGTCCCCGCCGACCCCGCCCCGGTGCTGGTCACCGGCGGCACCCATGGCATCGGCGCGGCCTGCGTGCGCCTGCTGGCCGGGGACGGCTGGCCGGTGCTCTTCTGCGGCCGCGACGCGGAGGCGGGGGCGGCGCTGGCCGCCGCCACCCCCGGCGCGCGCTATTTCGAGGCGGATCTGGGCGGCGCCGAGGGGATCGCCGACGCCGCCGCCGCGGCGCTGGACCTGTCGGGCGGGCGGCTCGCCGGGCTGGTCAACAACGCCGGCGTCGGCGTGCGGGCCGTGTTCGCGGAGACCGACGACGCGCTTTACGACCGGGTCATGGACCTCAACCTGCGCGCCCCCGTCATGCTGACCGCGCGGCTGATGCCGGCGCTGGCGGCGGAGGGCGGCTCGGTGGTGATGATCTCTTCCGTGGCGGGCAAGGCCGGGGAGAAGGGGCTCGCGCTCTACACCGCCTCCAAGGCCGCGCTGATCGGGCTGGCGAAAAGCCTGGCGCTGGAGGTCGGGCCGGCGGTGCGGGTCAACGCCGTCTGCCCCGGCCAGATCGAGACGCGGATGATGGGCCGCACCCTGTCCCTGCCCGGCCGGCGCGACCTGCTGACCGCCCGCATCCCCGCCGGGCGGCTGGGGCTGGCGGAGGACGTGGCCGAGGCGGTGTGCTGGCTGGTCTCGCCCCGGTCCGCCTATGTTTCGGGCGACGTGATCACGGTCGACGGGGGCGAGACCGCGGGGCTGATGGTGTCGGAGGACTGAGGGCGCGCGCCCTCAGTCCGGAACCTCGATCTCCATCCCCAGCAGCAGGTAGGACAGCGCCTTGCCGTGGGCGTCGAGGTTCAGCGAGGCGTTGACGCCCCCGTCCAGCGCCCGCTCCGCCACGAAGTTCAGCGCCATCAGCGCGGGAAGTTCGAACCGCCGCACCGGGCCGCGGAAGCGGTCGGGGAATTCGGCGCGCAGACGCTCGGGCGTCAGTTGCGACTTGATCGCGGCATAGGCCTCCCGGCTGTCGGCGATCACGGCGATGGAGGCGGTGTCGCCCTTGTCGCCGGCGCGGGCGGAGGCGAGGTCGCGAAGCCGGGCCATGCGGGTCATGCCGTGATCACCTTCACCTGGGGGCGGACCTGCGCCCGGTCGATCAGGACCGAGCGGGTGACCACCGATCGCGTCACCCGCCCGCGCGCGCCGCCGCCCCCGGCGGGACCGGCGCACCACAGGGCCTCGACCTCGCGGGCCAGGGTCTCGGCAAGCTCCCGGTTGCGGGACCGCAGGGCCACGCGCAGACGGACCTCGGGGGCCTGCGCCTCCCGGTCCGGGTCGGGGGCGAAGCCGGGCGACAGCAGCGCGCCCAGCCCCAGCAGGTCCACCCGGATCGGGTCCTGGCAGCCGTGAAGCTCCACCATGCGGGTGCGGATCACCTCGCCCGCCAGCCGGGCGCGGGCCGCGGCGCCGGGGCCTGCGTAGGAGATTTCGCCCTCGCCCAGCCAGCCCCCCTCGAACCCCACGGTGACCTTCAGCGCGTCGGGCCGGGCCGTGCCCGACGCGCCGCGGACCGCGACCCGGTCCTCCCCCGCCTGCGCGATCTCCACGCCCGAGAAATCGGCGGTGACGTCGGGGGTCAGGTAGCGGGCGGGGTCGTGGACCTCGTAGAGCATCTGCTCCAGCACCGTGCGGCGGGAGACGAGGCCGCCGGTGTCGGGAAGCTTGGTGATGACGGCCGCGCCGTCGGCCCCGACCTCGGCCAGCGGGTAGCCGAGCCAGGCCATGCCCGCCACGTCCTTGCGCCCCGGATCGGCGAAATACCCGCCGGTGATCTGGGAGGCGCATTCCAGCAGGTGCCCGACAAGCGTGCCGGCGCCCAGCCGCGGCCAGTCGGCCTCCGCCCAGCCGAATTCGTGCATGAGGGGCGCGAGCGCCAGCGCCGGGTCGGCGATGCGGCCTGTGATCACAAGATCCGCGCCCGCCTCCAGCCCCTCGACCAGCGGGGCCGCGCCCAGATAGGCGTTGGCCCCGATCATGGGCAGGCCCACGTCGCCCAAGGTCCCCTCGGCGTCCATCAGCGGCATGTCGGGGGTCAGCGCGGCGGCCACGTCGTCGCCGGTGACCACGGCGATCTTCAGGCCCTGAAGCCCGAGCCCGCGGGCGATCCCCGCCGCCGCCTCGCCCGCCGCGGCGGGGTCGGCGGAGCCCATGTTGGTCAGGATGCGCGTCCCCACCTCCCGGCACGGCGCCAGCACCGGGGTCAGGCGGCGGGAGAGGTGGGGGTCATGGCCGGGCCGCCCCTCGGCCATCCCGACATGCGCGGCGGCGAGCGTGCGCTCCGCCAGGCATTCGAAGAACAGGTAGTCGAGCGCGCCCCGCTGCGCGAGATCCTCGGCCGGGTCAGTCCGGTCGCCCGAAAACCCCGCCCCGCAGCCGATGCGCACCTGCCGCGCCGCGTCCATCTCCGCCATTCCGGCCCTCCCATTTCCCCGGGTCTGCGCGCCCGGGCGGCGGCGAGAGTGCCGCGCCCGGGCGCCCGGGTCAAATCGGGAGGGGCGGGTCGCTCAGCCCGCGTGCAGCGGCTTCAGCGCCCCGCCCAGCTTGGCGAGCTCGTCCAGCATCGCCTTGGCGGAGGTCTCGTGGATCTCCTCGGCCTGGAACGCGCCGTCCTTCACCTTCTGCCCCACCATCGGCACCATCACCTGGTCCAGCAGCGGAACCATGCGCAGCACGGACAGGATGCCCTTGGCGTTCTCCACCGCCCGCACCCCGCCCGAGGCGCCGCCGTAGCTGACGAAGCCCGCCGGTTTGTAGGCCCATTCCTGCGACAGGTAGGTCAGCGCGTTCACCAGCGAGGGCGCGGCGTGGAAGTTGTATTCCGGCGCCACGAAGACGAAGGCGTCCGCGGCCTTCACGCTCTCGGACCAGGCCAGGGTGTGGGGGTGGATGTATTTGCCGGACCGCGGGTGGTTCGGCTCGTCGAAGACCGGCAGGTTGAAATCCGCGAGGTCCACCAGATGCGCGTCGAAGTCCGGATGCGCCGCGGCGACGCCGTGGAACCAGTCGGCGACGGCGGGGCCGACGCGGCCGGGGCGGGTGGAGGCGATGACGGTGTGCAGGCGCAGGGTCATGGGGCGGGCTCTCCTGTCAGGGCGTTGAGGGTCGGCCTTGAGATGTGACCCGCCCGGCCCCCGGGGCAATAGGCGCCGGGCGCATATGGGGGGCCGGATTCGCGAAGGATCGTTGCCGGAATGGCGACGATGCATCGGGACGGGACGCGTCGCGAGGCCCCGGGTCAGGCCCGGGGCGCGCGGGCCGCCCCGGCGCGGGCGTTCAGCCGCCCGGCGTCACGATGTCGAACTGCAGGTCGAAATCGTCGAGCAGGCCGAACAGCGCGCGCAGCGGGGCCGGGTCGCCCTCGGCCGTCACGGCGCCGGAGGCGAGCGCCTCCTCCACCCCCGTCCGCCCCACGATCAGCGCCACCAGCGTCGGGCGGTCGAGCGTGACCGTCAGGTCCGCGGGCCGATCCGCCGCCCCCTCGCCCGGCAACTGGGTCAGCGTCTCATGCGCCAGGGTCATCGCGAAGCTCTCGTTCCGGTCGCTCAGCCGCCAGAGGATGCGGAAGGCGAGCCCTTCCGCCTTCTCCGCGTCCAGCCGCACGGCGAGGAAGTCGAACAGGGTCGAGGTCGCCACCGCCTCCAGCAGGTCGGGGCTCAGGATCGGGCGCGGCGGCAGCTTCACCACCCCGTGCCGCAGCTCCTGCGCCGCGTAGAGATAAGCGTTGCGCCAGGTGGCGTTCTCGGTCTGGTAGCCCAGCTGCTCGAACGCGTCGGCGCAGAGCAGGCGGGCCGGCTCGTTCCCCGGATCCGCGAAGATGACGTGGTAGAGCACCTGGACGACCCAGCGGAACTCGCCCCGCCCGAAATCCTCCCGCGCCCGGGCGATGACCGAGGCCGCGCCCCCCATGTAGTCCACATATTTGCGCCCCGCCTCCCGCGGGGGGAGCGGGTTGAGGTTGGCCGGATGGCCGTCATACCAGCTCAGATACCGCTGGAAGACCGCCTTCACGTTGTGGCTGACCGAGCCGTAATAGCCTCGCATCCGGAAATCGTCGCGCAGGGAGGGGGGCAGGTCCACCGCCTCCGCGATCTCGGCCGGGCGCCAGCCCTTGTTCATCAGCCGGACGGTCTGGTCGTGGATGTGCTTGTAGAGATCCCGCTGGCGTTCGAGGAAGGCCACCACCTCCTCCCGCCCCCAGGTCGGCCAGTGATGCTGGCAGATCAGCGCCTCGGTCCGCCCGCCGAATGTCTGGGCGGCCTCCGCCAGATAGTGCGACCAGATCCGCGGGTCGCGCACCTCCGACCCGCGCAGGGGGCAGAAGTTGTGCAGCAGCGGCGTGGCGTTCTCGGCCATGTTCAGCACGGCGAGGCCGGGGAAGAACATGTGCATCTCCGCCGGCGCCTCGGTGCCGGGCGCGAGGTGGAAGCGGATCTCCACCCCGTCGACCATGTGGGTCTCCAGCGGCGCGACGATCACCCGGTTGGGGGCGATCAGCGTGACCTGCCCGCGCGCCGTGACCTTGCCGAGCCCGGCGTCGACCTGGCCGCGCGGCCCGGGGTCGAGCAGGGAGCCGAACTGGAACTGCGCGCGCCGGCCCATGGCGTTGCCGGCGAGCACGTTCTCGCCCCCGATCGCCTCCAGGAACCCGTCGGGGGCGAAGACGTCGGCGCGCCCCTCGGCCACGTCCTCGGGGCTCAGCACGCCGCGGGCGCCGCCGTAATGGTCCACGTGGGAATGGGTGTAGATCAGCGCCTTGACCGGCACGCGGGGGCGGTGGGCGTAGTAAAGCTCCAGCGCCGCCTTCGCCGTCTGCGCGGTCAGCAGGCAGTCGATGAGGATCAGCCCGGTCTCGCCCTCGATGATCGTCATGTTGGCGAGGTCCATGCCCCGCACCTGCCAGACCCGGTCCACCACCTTGAAGAGCCCGTTGGCCATGTTGAGCCGCGCCAGCCGCAGGAGGCTGGGATTGACCGTGTCGATCTCGTCGTCGCCGGCCAGGAAGTCGTAGGCCCCCAGGTCCCAGACCGCCGGCTTGCCGGGGCGCCCGATGCGCCCGCCGTCGGGGGCCGGGGCGATCAGCCCGCGCGACGCGTTCTCGAAATCCCGCCGGTCGGAGAAGTCGAGCTGGGCGCGGATCGCCGCGTGAACCGCGCGGGTCAGGGGCGCGGCCTCCTTGCGGGCGCGCGGGTCGTCGGGGTCGTTCGGGGCCTGGCTCATCGCGTCCTCCCTCGCCGCCGGCGTCGCGCGGATGCGCGGCCGGTCTCGGGCCCAGACTGGACCCGACGAGGGGGGCGTGGCTTGCGGTTTCCCCCGGGGCGCCTCCCCCGGGGGTCGGTCCCGGGACTAGTGGTCGTCCAGCGGCAGATAGGCCGGCAGCACCGGCAGCACCTGGCCCAGCAGACGGGTCAGCCGGGCGTCGGCCGCGGCCATCCCGTCTTCGCCCACCGGGGTTATCAGCCGGACCAGCGCGCCGTCGTTGCGCCCGGTCAGCGCCCGGTCGGCGATGGCGCGGAACTTCAGCTCCCAGTCCGAGGTGACATGCAGGCCGCCGCGATCGAACCAGTAATAGGCGAGCTGCTGGAACTGCCCGTTCTGGATGATCGCCCGGTTGACCAGCACCTCCTGCGCGCCCGAGGGGCCGTCGACCTGCACCGTGGTCGGCTTGATCTCCGCGATCTCCCAGCCGCCGCCGGGCAGGCAGACTTCCGGCGAATGGACGCCGGTGCCCTCGGTCAGGCTGGCGTAATAGGCCATGAACAGCGAGGTTCCCGGCGCGCCGCCGTCGCCGGGCAGCGACAACGAGAAATAGTCGGTGGCGTCGAGCACCTTCTCGATATTGGGCTCCAGCACCGACACCGCGCCGGGGCGGCCGTCGAAGCTGGTGGGGAAGCTCGCGAAGCTGGCGCGCTCGGGCTTCACCGGTTCGGGGGCCGGCAGGAAGTGCCAGCCCAGACCGACCGCCAGCGCCAGCGCCGTCGCCGCGGCCAGCGCCGCGGAGGGCACGATGGAGAAGACGCGCTTCACCTCGTCCCCCAGCCCCTCGAAGTCGAGGTCGATGGTCTCCGACAGCGGCTTGGGATCCGGGCTGAGGCGCTGCATGACGATGGCGAGGCCGAACAGGATCGCGATGCAGGTCATGAAGATGACCCAGCCTTCGAAGAAATGGGTGAAGCCCTCCACCCACTCGATCCCGGTATGCTCCACCATCACGCCGATGATCCCGATGCGCACGGCGTTCATAAGCACGGTGATCGGCGCGGCGGAGACCAGCAGCACCGCCTTGTGCCAGGTCGGCCCGGTGTAAAGCACCGCGAAGATGTAGGAGAAGCTGAGCACCGGGAACAGGTAGCGCAGGCCCGAACAGGCCTCTGCCACATGCAGCTTGTAGACGCCCAGGTCGATGATCACCCCGTCGAGGAACACCGGAATGCCCATCATCGAGATGAAGGCCACCCCGATTTCGGACGACACCAGCTGCAGCGAGGTCGACACCTTCCAGTAAAGGATGTTCGGCAGCGGCAGCATGAAGATCAGGTGCAGCACCGGCGGCCAGAACAGGAAGCCCCGGCGCAGGCCGAAGCAGGTCATGATCAGGCCCCAGCACCAGGGGATGAAGGCGTAATAGACGATGTCGGGGATCTGGGCGAGGTTGCCGAAGATGCCCAGCGCCAGCCCGAAGGCCATGACCGCGAAGCCCGTCCAGCGGTCGCCGACCGGGCCGGCGATGGGGGGCTCATGGCGCATCTGGCGCAGGAACAGGTAGGCCGACAGCAGCGGAATCAGCGGACCGTGGCTGTATTCCGGCTCCGCCCAGGCCGAGGCGATCGAGGTCACGCCGAAGGAGAAGGTCGCCGCCGCCCCTGCGAGGCAGAGCAGGAACAGGGCCAAGCCCGCGGGCCGGAACGGCAGCCCGTAGGCGGTCAGCGGCGAGGCGGACGCGATGTCCTTGCGGTCGGCGCGAGCGGTCATGCGGTCCTTCCAGTTCGATGGCCCAGGGCCATGGCGTCGTCGCCTCCGGGCGCCGGCGGGCCCTTTATAGGGCCCGGCGCGCGCCTTTTCACGCCAATTGTCCGGGGCCCCGCCGCACGGCTGCGTTACCGGACGGCGGCGTCGCCGGCGGCGCGCCGGGCAGGTTTCGCAAATGACGTCGCGCGCCGCAAGACGAACGCGACCCGCCCCAAGACGAACGCGACCCGCCCGGGGGGCGCGGCCCCGGAACGGGTTCGCAACCCGGGCCGACCGGTCTAGATTGCCCGCCGCCCCCGCCGCCCGCCGGCGGCCCGTTCGAGAGAGGCTCATGGACCCCCAGGTTTCCATCGTCATCCCGCTGTTCAACGCGGAGACCTACATCGCCCGAACCATAGAATCGGCGCTGGCCCAGCCGGTTCCGGCGCAGGTGGTGGTGATCGACGACGGCTCCTCCGACGGCGGGCTGGAGGTGGCGCGGCGCTACGCCGACCGGATCGAGCTGGAGACGGGCCCCAACGGCGGCGCCCCGAAGGCGCGCAACCGGGGGCTGGCGCTGGCCCGCGCGCCCTATGTGACCTTCCTCGACGCCGACGACCATTTCGTCGGCCCGGTCCTGCCCGGCGCGCTGGCCGCGGCGGAGGCGACGGGGGCGGACATCGTGTTCTCGCCCATGGAGATCGACGGCCGGCGCCACGAGATCCCGGGCGACCCGCCGCCGCCCGAGCCGACCTTCGACGGCTGGCTCGCGGGGGCTTGGGTCTGCACCGGCTCGGTCCTGTGGCGGCGCGATTTCGTGGCGGGCATCGGCGGCTGGGACGAAGGCCTGCGCATCCACCAGGACGGCGACCTGCTGCTGCGCGGGCTGCTGGCCGGCGCGCGGCTGGCCCGCAACCGCGAGGGCGCGACGGTCTACGACACCTCCAACGCCGGCTCGATCTCGCGCAGCCTGTCCGCCGCCAAGCTGGAGGCGCTGGTCGAGGGGCTGGAGACGATCCGGGCCCGCGTGCAGGGCACGCCCTTCGCCGCCCGGACCGCCGGGCTCGACGCCGCGCTCTACGGCGCCGCGCGGCGCGCCTTCGTCGCCGGGCACCCCGCCGTCGGGCGCAAGGTGCTGGCCGGGCTGCGCGCGCGCGGCGCGCTGCGGCATGTGGGCGGGCGGGCGCATGTTCTGGCGGCCTCGGTGCTGGGGCTCGAAACCAAGGTGCGGCTGTTCGGCGGCTAGCCCCGCCGCGGCGTCGCCGACATCCTCCGCCCCTCCTGACCGAAGGCCGACCATGCTCCTGTCCCGACCGCCCGAAGATCCGGCCCGCCTGCGGGTGCTCGCCGTCGCCTCCGCCGGCGGCCACCTGGTGCAGCTGCGCCGCCTGCGCCGGGCCTTCGCCGGCTGCCGCACGGTCTGGGTGGTGACCGACCCGGTCTTCGCCGCCGATATCCGCCGCGACGCCGAGCGCGACGGCGCCCCCCCGCCCGAGGTGCGCGCGGTGCCCGAGGGCAGCCTGTGGAGCAAGGTCTCGCTCCTGCGCCAGATGCTCGCCATCGCCTGGATCGTGGTGCGCGTGCGTCCGCATGCGGTGGTCACCACCGGCGCGGCGCCGGGCTATTTCGCCATCCGCCTCGCGCGGCTGCTGGGCGCGCGGCGCACGGTGTGGATCGACAGCGTCGCCAACGCCGACGAGCTGTCGCGCGCGGGGCGGGAGGCCGGGCGCCATGCCGACCTGTTCCTGACCCAGTGGCCGCATCTCGCCGCCGCGCCGGGCGAGGACGACCCGAAGGCGCCGCGCTGCTGGGGGGCGGTGATTTGATCTTCCTCGCGCTCGGCACCCAGCTTCCCTTCGACCGCCTGACCCGGGCCATGGACGGCTGGTGCGCCCGCAATCCCGACGCCGAGGTTCTGGGCCAGATCGCCCGGCTGGGGCCGGAGAACCACCGCCCCGCCCATTTCGACTGGGTGGAGATGATGCCCCCCGAGGACTTCGGCGCGGCGTTCGCCCGGGCGGAGTTCGTGGTCGCCCATGCCGGGATGGGGGTGATCATCACCGCGCTGACCCTCGGCAAGCGGCTGGTGATCATGCCGCGCCGCGCGGAGCTGCGCGAACATCGCAACGACCACCAGCGCGCCACCGCCGCGCGTTTCGGAACCCGTCCCGGGGTGACGGTGGTGGAGGACGAGGCCGCGCTTCACGCCGCGCTCGACCGGCTGCGCGCCGACCCGCCTTCGCCGGGCGCGGCGCAGGCCGCCGACCATGCCGACCCGGACTTCGCCGCCGCGATCCGGGAGTTCCTGCTGACCGGCCGCCGGCGGTCCTGATGGCGGCGACGAGGCCTTGGCCGTGACCCGAGCGGGGCGCAGGCCCGGGCGCCGCGGCCGCTGGGCGCGCCGACTGCTGCTGGCGGCGCTGCTGGCGCCCGCGCTGGCGCTGGCGCTGTCGCTGGCCGGGATCGTGGCGGGCGCGGCGCTGCTGCGCGGCTGCTGCGTGGCGGGCGGCCCGGCCTGGCCGCCGGGCACGTCCCCCGCGCCCTCCGCCGACGCCGCGCTTGTGCTGGGCGGCGCGATGGAGCCGGACGGCGCCATGTCCTACGGCGCCCGCCGCCGCGTGCAGACCGCGGCGGGGATGCTGGAGCGGGGCGAGGTCCGCGGACTGATCCTGTCCGGCGGGGCGCTCGTCCCCGGCCTTCCCCCGCCGGCGATCGCCATGCGCGACTACGCGCTCGGCCTCGGCGCCCCGGCCGAGGCGCTGGTCCTCGAGACCCGCGCCCGCACCACGCTGGAGAACCTGGCCTTCGCCCCGGCGCTCGCCGACGCCCATGGCTGGCGCAGCCTGCTGGTGGTCAGCGAGGCCTGGCACCTGCCGCGCGCGATGGCGCTGGTCCGCCTGCTGGGGCTGGAGGAGCGGATGGCCCCGGCGGCGACGCCCTACCGGACATGGATGTGGACCCGGGACATGCCGGTGCTCTATCTGCGGGAGGCGGCGGCGTGGTGGTGGAATCTCGGCCGCGCCGCCGCCTGGGCCGCGGGGTTCCGCGACTGGGCCGGGGCCCCGGGCTTCGACCCGTCGCGCGCGCCGGTCCCGTGACGCCCCGCGGCGGGCCGGGACGCGGCGCGGGCGGCCGGGCGGACGGGGAATCGGAGGAGACGACGCTCATGGCCGCCGGATCGTCGAAACCTGCGGACCGGAACCGGGACCGGGGCGGATGAGCCGCCGGCGGATCGCGGCGCTGGCGCTGGCGCTGGCGGCGACGGCCTGTCTCGCGCTCGCCGGGGCGCTGGCGCGCAAGGGCGTTCCGGCCGGTCTGATCCACGCGCGCGCCGCCGGTCCGGCGCTGGTCCTGCCGCCGGCGGAACGGGTCTTCCCGGCGCCGGGCGCGCCGCTTCGGCTGTCGGTGCTCGGCACCAGCCTCAGCGCCCGCAACGCCTGGCCGCGGGAGCTGGCGGCGCGGCTCGACGCCTGCCGGCCCGGCGGGACGGCGCTGCGGGTCACGGCGCGCCCCGGCGCGGGCAGCCGCTGGGGGCTCGGCGCCGCGCCCGAGGCGGCGGCTCCGATGATGGCGTCCCCGATAACGGCGGACCGGAATTCGGCGGACGACGGCGCCGCTCCGCCGGACGTGCTGCTGGTGGAATTCGCCATCAACGACGCGTCGCTGGCGCGCCTGGACGGGGTGGCGGCCTCGACCGCGCGGATGGCGGCGATCCTCGACCTGGCGCAGGCGGCCGGCGTGGGCGAGGTCTGGCTGCTGACCATGAGCCCGGCCTGGGGGCGCGAGCGGCTGGAGCGGCCGGGCCTGGACGCCTATCTCGACGCCCATGCCGCGCTGTTCCGCGCCCGGGGCGCCGGGGTGCTCGACACCGTGCCGGCCTGGCGCGCGCTTTCCCCCGCGATCCGCGCCGCGGAGGTCCCGGACGGGCTGCACCCCACCGACGCGGCGACCCGCCTTGTGCTGGTCCCGGCGCTGGCGGAGGCGTTGGCGGGCCGTCCCTGCGACGCGTCGCGGGCGACGCCGCCCGAATAGGCGCGGGGGCCGGCGGCAGCCGGCGGCGTCAGTCCTCCCAGCCGCAGCGCCGGGCGTAAACCTGCGGCGGCGCGTCGGGGTCCAGCGCCCGGGCCCTGCGCCCGGCCATGCTGCGATACATGCGAAGCTGCTGCAGCGGCATGTGCAGCCCGTGGCGCGACACCCACAGCACCGGCGTGCGGAATGGCAGCCGCGCCCGCCACTTGCGGCGCACGAAATGATAGGCGCGCGAGAAATCGGCGCGCAGCATGTCGTGGAACCCGTCGTTGTGCACGCAGGGCAGGTCCATGACCCAGGCCCCCCGGCCGGCCGCCAGCGCGGTCTGCACGATGTCGGTTCCGTACATGTGCCAGCCCGGAAGCGTCTCGTCGAAGCGCAGCCCGGCGTCGCGGCGCATCACGAACAGAAGCTCGTCATAGCTCTGCACCGGCGTCGGCTCGGGCGAGGGGGCGCCCACCACCTGGCCGAGGCTCGTGGTCCAGACCCGGCCCATATGCTCGCCCTGCTCCGACATGCCGAACGGGCCCAGCAGCGCCCAGTCGGGATCGCGGGCCTCCAGCGCCGTCACGGCCTCCAGCAGACGCCGCTCCCAGCCGCGGGGCAGGTAGACGTCCTGATGGGCGAAGACGACCAGCGCGGCGTCCGTGGCGTCCAGCCCCCGGTTGTAGGCGACCGCGGCCGAGGGCGCGCCGGTCTCGACATGCAGGGCCACGCCGCCCTCCGCGATCGCCGGAGAGGCCGCCAGGTTGCGGCGCAGGCAGGCGTCGTCGTTGACCGCGGCCACGACGACGATGTCGGAGGGTGTCAGGCTGGGGGCGGTCAAACGGGTCTCCTGCGCGGGGGCGGCCGGGGGCCGAAAGCGACGGCCCGGGCGTCGGGGCTCAGGGGGCCGGGCCGAGGGGCGGGTCCGCGGAGGCGGCTCCGGGGGAGGCGGCTCCGGGGGAGGCGGGCTCAGGCGTCGGGGCGCCGGTCTTCGGGCGAGCGGATCTCGCCGGTTTCGGGATCGCGGGTCTCGCCGGGCTTCAGGGGGATGCGCTCCTCCCAGTCCCGGGGCAGCAGGCCCCAATGGATGGTATCGATGCCGCGCTTCACGATCCGGCCCGGATTGCCGACCACGATGCAGCGGTCGGGCACGTCTTCCCGCACCAGGGTTCCCGCGCCGATGATGCAATGGTCGCCGATGGTCACCCCCGGCATGATCACCGTGCGGCAGCCGATGAAGCAGTAGCTTCCGATGCGGGTGTCCATGTGCTTCCGGTTCACGAAGTCATGGGTCAGCACCGTCGCCCCGAAGGTCAGGTAGGTGTGATCGCCGATCACCACGCCGCGCGGGTTGGTCTTGTCCAGCTTGGCGGTGGTCGAGATCCGGCACCCCTCGCCGATCCGCATGCCGTAGACGCGGATCAGCCACCAGCGCCGCGCCGCCAGCGCCGGCTTGTGCACCAGGTTGCGCAGGCGGACGCTCAGCGGCTTGCGGGCGGACATGACGCGGGTCCCCCGTCTCAGCCCGCGTCGGGTTCGGCGTCGGGCCGCCCGATGGAGACGTAGCGGAAGCCCGCCGCCGTCGCCTCGGCCGGGGAATAGACGTTGCGCAGGTCGGCGAAGGCGTCGCCCGCCATCGTCGCCCTGAGCCGCGCGAGGTCGAGCGCGCGGAACTGGTTCCACTCGGTCAGCAGCACCACCGCGTCGGCGCCTTCGGCCGCGGCGTAGGCGTCCTCGGCCCAGCGCACGCCGGGCAGCATCGCCTCGCCTTCCTTGCGGCCCTGGGGATCGGCGACGGCGACCTGCGCCCCGCCGCCCACCAGCGCCGGCACGATGACCAGCGCGGGGCTGTCGCGCATGTCGTCGGTCTCGGGCTTGAAGGTCACGCCCAGCACCGCGATCCGCTTGCCGTTGACCGAGCCGCCGCAGAGGTCGAGCACCTTGTCCACCATCCGCCGCTTGCGCGCGTCGTTCACCGACATCACGGTTTCCACGATGCGCATCGGCGTGGCGAAGTCCTGCCCGATGCGGGCCAGCGCCGAGGTGTCCTTGGGGAAGCACGACCCGCCGTAGCCCGGGCCCGCATGCAGGAACTTGGAGCCGATGCGCCCGTCCATGCCGATGCCCTTGGCCACCGCCTTCACGTCGCCGCCGACCTTCTCGCACAGGTCGGCGATCTCGTTGATGAAGGTGATCTTGGTGGCGAGGAAGGCGTTGGCCGCGTATTTGATGACCTCCGCCGATTCCAGCGTGGTGAACATCACCGGCGCCTCGCGCAGGCTGAGCGGGCGGTAGATCTCGGCCATCACCTGCTCGGCCGCGTCGGATTCGACGCCCACCACAACCCGGTCCGGGCGCATGAAATCCTCGATCGCCGCGCCCTCGCGCAGGAATTCGGGGTTGGAGGCGACCTCGAAGGCGATGCCGCGGCCGTTCTCCTCCAGCCGCTTGGAGATGACCCGCTGCACCTCGCGGTTGGTGCCGACGGGCACGGTGGACTTGGTGACCACGACGGTTCCGTCGTCGATCACGTCGGCCAGCTCCCGCGCCGCCATGTAGACATAGGTCAGGTCGGCATGGCCGTCGCCGCGGCGTGTCGGGGTGCCGACGGCGATGAACACGGCGCGCGCGCCCTTCACCGCCTCGGCCAGGTCGGTGGTGAAGCTCAGCCGGCCGGAGGCGGCGTTGCGGGCCAGCATCTCGTCCAGGCCCGGTTCGTAGATCGGCACGCCCCCGGCGCGCAGCGTCTCCACCTTGGCGGCGAGCTTGTCGACGCAGACCACCTCATGCCCGAAATCCGAGAAGCAGACCCCTGAGACGAGGCCGACATAGCCGGTGCCGATCATCGCGATGCGCATGGGGTCCTTCCGGGTCCGGGGGTGCGGCGACGGGCGGGCGACGCCGGCGATGCTTTCGGCGAACGTGGTAGAGGAGGGGGCGCGGCCGGGCAAGTGCGACGCGCCGCGCGGGCCGCGGCCTTCGGGCGCGAGCGGGCCTGAGGCGCCCAAGGTCGTGTCGATGGAAAGGAAGCCGCCGCGTCCGAGAAGCGGAGATGTGGCTGGGGAACCTGGATTCGAACCAGGACTGACGGAGTCAGAGTCCGCTGTTCTACCGTTAAACTATTCCCCAACGGCGACGCGCGCTGAACTAGCGAAGGCCCGGGGCGAGGTCAAGGGGGCGAAGGGACGATTCTCGCCTCCGTTCTTCGCGGCGGCCCCGCGTCCCCGTCGCGGGGCGATCCGGGCCTTCGCGGCCGGCCGGATGCGCGGGGGCCTTTCCAAGCCGGCCGCGCGCGCCTATCTCGGGGGCAGGCGGGTGCTGTTCCTCTCGTGCGGCGTCCCAAATCCTGGTGGCCTATCTCTTCGCACGGGAGCTGGCTCTGTTTCGGGTCGTGGCCTGAAGCACCCGGCGCCCACCTGGTTATCCAGGCTGCGAGGATTGGACACGCCCACGGTCGCAACGGGCCCGCCGCCTCGCTTCCCCTTCCTCCCGACGCCGGCGCCTTTTCGCGGCCGGGCCGCCCGCGCCTCCCTCCCCCGCTTGCGGGGGAGGGGTGGGGAGGGGGCTTTGCGCAGGGGTGGGGAGCGGGCGTGCGGAGCGCTCCCTCAGACCTCCGGCGCCGGGGTCGCCCAGGGACGCAGGGCGGCGTCGCGGGTGGCGAAGGCCTCGATATCCGCGGCGCGGGACCGGGTCAGGTCCAGGTCGTCCCAGCCGTTCAGCAGCTTGGTGCGCCAGACCGGGGCGATCTCGAAGCGGATGGGCTCGCCCGCGCCGCGGATCTCCTGCGCCTCCAGATCCACGTCCAGCCGGATCAGCCCGCCCTCCAGCGCCGCGAGCAGCGTCTCCGCCTCCGCCTCCGCCTCCGTCACCCGGGCCGGCAGAAGACCGTTGTTCACCGCGTTGCCCGAGAAGATGTCCCCGAAGCTGGGCGCGATCACCGCGCGGATCCCGTGGTCGACCAGCGCGTAGACCGCCGCCTCCCGCGAGGACCCCCCGCCGAAATTGCGCCGGGCGACGAGGATGCGCGCCCCCGCCCGCTCCGGCGCGTCCAGCGGGAAGCCGGGGACGGGGGCGCCGTCCGGCCCGTGGCGCAGGTCATGCAGGAGGACCGGCCCGTAGCCCTCGGACCGGGGGCGGGACATGAAGCGGGCGGGGATCAGCTGGTCGGTGTCCACGCCCGACAGCGGCAGCGGGCAGGCGACGGCGTCGAGCCGAACGAACGGATCCATCACAGCCCCTCCCGGCCGAGGTCGCGGTGGTCGCTGAGCCGTCCGGTCACCGCGGCGGCGGCGGCCATGACGGGGGACATAAGGTGCGTGCGCGCCCCCGGCCCCTGACGCCCGCGGAAATTGCGGTTGGTGGTGGAGGCGACGCGCTCTCCCGGCCCCGCCAGATCGCCGTTCATGCCCACGCACATCGAGCAGCCGGACTCGACCCATTCCAGCCCCGCCGCGCGGAACACGGCGTCCAGCCCCTCGGCCTCCGCCTGCGCCTTGACCGGCGAGGAGCCGGGCGAGACCAGCCCCGGCGTCCGCGCGGTCCGTCCGCGCAGCACCTCGGCGGCGGCGCGCAGGTCCTCGATCCGGGAATTGGTGCAGGAGCCGATGAAGACCCGGTCCACGACGATCTCCGACAGTTTCTGCCCGGCGCGCAGGCCCATGTAGTCCAGCGCCGCGCGCACCGCGGCGGCGCGGGCGGGGTCGGCGATGGCGTCGGGGTCCGGGGTCGCGGCCCAGATCGGGGCGGCCTCCTCCGGGGTCACGCCCCAGGTGACGGTCGGGGCGATGGCGGCGGCGTCGAGGACCACCTCCCGGTCGAATTCCGCGTCCGCGTCCGAGGGCAGCGCCGCCCAGGCCTCGCAGGCCGCGTCGAAGGCCTCGCCCCGCGGCGCGCGCGGGCGGCCGCCGAGATAGGCGAAGGCGGTTTCGTCCGGGGCCACCTGCCCGCAGCGCGCGCCGCTTTCGATCGACAGGTTGCACAGCGTCAGCCGGCCTTCCATCGAGAGCGCCCGCACCGCCTCGCCGGCGTATTCCACCGCGTGCCCGCGGGCCCCGTCCGCCCCGACCGTGGCGATGAAGGTCAGGGCGAGGTCCTTGGCGGTGATCCCCGCCTCCAGCCGCCCGTCCACGCGCACCCGCATCCGTTTCGGCCGGCTCTGCCACAGGGTCTGGGTCATCAGCACATGCGCCACCTCCGAGGCGCCGATGCCGAAGGCCAGCGCCCCGAACGCCCCGTGGGTCGAGGTGTGGCTGTCCCCGCAGACCAGGGTCAGGCCCGGCAGGGTCAACCCCTGCTCCGGCCCCAGCACATGCACGATCCCCTGCCGCGGGTCGCGCAGCCCGTAGAGCCGCACGCCCTGGGCCGCGCAGTTCGCCTCCAGCCGCCGCACCATGTCGGCGACGCCCGGGTCGATGGCGGCGAGGTCGCGCGTCCGGGTCGGCGCGTAGTGGTCGGCGACCCCGAAGGTCAGGTCGGGGCGGGAGACGGCGGCCCCCTTCTCGCGCAGCCTGGCGAAGGCGTGGTGCGAGCCCTCGTGCACGAAATGCCGGTCGATCCACAGCAAGGTCTGCCCGTCCTCGCGGGTGGCGACGGCATGGGCGTCCCAGACCTTGTCGAACAGGGTGCGCGGCGCGGTCATTGGTCTCTCCCCAAGGTCCGGACAAATCGGGCGGGGCGGCGCAGAGTGGCCGCGCAGACAGGAGGTGTCATCATGGCGGATCTTTCGTTCGATCTCTCGGGCCGCGGCGCGGTGGTGACCGGGGCCGTCGGCGATATCGGGCGGGCGGTGGCCGCGCGGCTGGCGGCGGCGGGGGCGCGGGTCGCGGCGCTGGACCTCGCGGCGCCCGAGGGCGTGGGCGACATCGCGCTCGCCTGCGACGTCTCCGACCCCGCGGCGGTCGAGGCCGCGGTGGCGGAGGCCGCGGCGAAGTTCGGCGGGCTGGAGATCCTGGTCAACAACGCCGCCGCGCCGACGCCGCTGGGCGACGTCACGCAGATCGCGCCCGAGGCCTGGGCCCATACGTTGGGGGTGAACCTGACCGGGGCGTATCTCATGGCGCGCGCCTGCCTCCCGCATTTCCGCGCGCAGGGTCGCGGGGTGATCCTCAACGTGGCCTCCCAGCTCGGCCATGTCACCACGCCGGGCCGGGCGGCCTATTCGGCCTCCAAGGCCGGGCTGATCTCCTTGACCCGGTCGCTGGCGCTGGACCACGCGGCGGAGAACATCCGCGCGGTCAGCCTGTCCCCCGGCGCGGTGATGACCGGGCGGATCGTCGCCCAGTCGGGAAGCGAGGCGGCGGCCGAGGCCGCCTTCGCCCCCCTCCACCCCATCGGCCGGGTCGGCCGGGTGGAGGAGATCGCGGCCGCGGCCCTGTTCCTCGTCTCCGACGCCGCCGGCTTCGTCACCGGGACCGACCTGCTGGCGGACGGCGGCTACACCGCCCGCTAGCGGGGCCGGCCCGGCGCGGCTCAGGCGAGGCTCAGCTTGACCTCGACATTGCCGCGGGTGGCGTTGGAATAGGGGCAGTTGGCGTGGGCCTCGTCCAGCAGGGCCTGCGCCGCCTCCCGCCCCAGCCCCGGGATGCTCACCGCCATCTCCACAGCCAGCCCGTAGCCGGGCTTGTCCTCGTTCGGGCCGATGGCGACCTTGGCCGCGGCCGAGGGCGTGCCGATGCTCAGCTTCTTCGACCGCGCCAGGAAATCCAGCGTGGAGACGAAGCAGGCGGCGTAGCCGGCGGCGAAAAGCTGCTCGGGGTTGGTCCCGCCGACCCCGGTCCCGCCCATGCCGACCGGCTTGACCAGCTTCAGGTCCAGCGCCCCGTCGGGGGTCGAGGCGGTCCCTTCGCGGCCGCCCACGGCCTCGGCTTCGGCGGTGTAGAGGACTTTCATGCGGCGTCTCCCTTCGGGGTCAGCAGGGCGGAGGCGGCGGGCGTCGCCAGCCAGGCGGCGTAATCCGCCGCGGCCTCCGCCGGGGTCAGGTAGTCGAAGCCGAAATCCTCGCGGAAACGGCGCCCGTCGATGGGCGTGCGCGTGGCCGAGAGGTCGTCGTTATAGGCGAGGTCGCCCTCATCCGTGGCCGCGCCGGTCAGCGACCACGCGAAGGGCGCGCCCGCCTGCATGGCCTGCGCCAGCAGGTCGGGGCGCCAGATCGCGCCCGACGACAGGTTGTAGAGGTCATGGGGCAGGGTCTCCGCCCGCAGCAGCGTCGCCAACGCCCGGGCGATGTCGCGGGACGAGGTCCAGTCCCGCGCCCCGCCGGGGCTGATCCGGGTGGCCAGCCCCCGCAGCCCGCGGGCGGCGAGCTGGAAGGGCGGGGACAGAGTTTCGCGCACGCCGGTCTCGTATTCCCAGGGGCCGAAAACGGCGGTGATGCGGGCGCGCACGGTGGTCAGCCCGTCGCGGTTCGCCTCCGCCGCCAGCGTCTCGGAAGCGAGCTTGGTGAACCCGTAGATGCCGGCGGGGGCGGGCTCGGTCGCTTCGGTGACCGGGGCCGGGCCCAGCGGCAGGGCGCCGTAGACCGCGCCGGAAGACGGGTAGACCACGCGGGGGACGCCGGCGCGCCGGGCCTCCTCCAGCAGGATGGCGGTGGACAGCGTGTTGACCTCCGCCGCCCGCCGCGCCGGGACGATGTCCGCCCGCGCGCCCAGCGTGATCGCGGCCAGATGCACCGCCCCGGCCGCCCCCTTCAGCGCCGCGGCCACCGCCGCCCGGTCGCGCACGTCGCCCTGAATGACCTCCAGCCGCCCGGGCAGGGTCTCGAAATAGGCCAGCGCCTCGGGCGCCAGCGGGCGGTCGTTGAGCGCCCGGACGCTCTCGCCCTCGGTCAGCAGACGGTCGAGCAGGGCGAGGCCGACGAAGCCGCCGGCCCCGGTCACGAGATGGGTCATGCGATCTCCCTTGCGGCCTGATGGCCGGAATAGATGGCGTCGAGCGCGCTGCGCGGCGCGTTGGCGTCGCCGATGCGGCGCACGGGCAGGCCGCGGGCGCGCAGTTCGGGATAGAGCCCGGGCGCGGCGCGGTCATGGTCGGCGAGGATGACGGCGGTGAGGCCGGAGATCGTCTCGGTCTCGCCGCTGGACAGGTCCTCGACCGTCAGGGTCTCGCCGTCCCAATGCACGGGGCGGCGCAGGGTGCGGACGCGGACGGCGCGCGCCTTCAGCCGGGCGCTGGTGGCGAGGGTCGAGTAGATCGTCGTGCGCCAGGCGAAGGCGGCGGGCGGGGTCAGCACGGTGACGTCGATGCCGAGATCCGCGAGCCGCTCGATCACCGACAGCGCCGGCCAGTCGCCGGTGAAATCCGCCAGCGCCACCCGGGGGCCGAGCCCGGCCGGATCGGCCAGCGCCTGGGTCAGCCCGCGCACCTTCCCGACGCCGGGCAGGGCGGGGATGGCGGGGGCGGCGCCGGTGGCGAGCAGCACCGCGTCGGCCCCGAAGGCCGCCACAGCATCCGCGTCGGCGCGCTTGTTGCGGATCACGTCCGCCCCGGCCCGCTGCAGGGCGCAGGCCTGCCGGTCCAGCATCTCGGCGAAGCCCGACCGCTTGGGCATCGCCCTTGTCCAGATCAATCGGCCGCCCAGAACCGGCTCCGATTCCCACAGCGTCACCCGGTGGCCGAGCGCGGCGGCGGTGGTCGCCGCCTCCATCCCCGCCGGGCCGCCGCCGATCACCAGCACCTTGCGGGGCGCCGGCGCCGGGGCGTCCTGCGGCTCGGGCCAGACGCCCTCCATCCCCGCCATCGGATTGACCATGCAGCGGATCGGCAGGTTGCGTTCCAGCATCCCCGCGCAGCCCTGGTTGCAGGCGATGCAGGTCCGGATCTCCCGCGCGCGGCCTTCGCGGGTCTTGGCGACGAGCGCCGGCTCGGCGATATGGGCGCGGGCCATGCCGACCGCATCGGCGATGCCGTCGCGCAGCGCCGCCTCCGCCTGGTCGAGCGTCGTGAACCGGCACACCGCGAAGACCGGCGCCTCCTGCCCCGCGCCGCGCAGCGCCTTGCGGACCCGGTCGGGCAGTTCCCGGAAGGGGGCCGGGTCCATGGCCATGTCGGCCATCTGCGTCGCCAGCGAATGGGACGCGTGATAGGCGGAATGCGAAACGTTCACGAAGTCGGTCCGCGCCGCCGCGGCGATGCGCGTGACCGCCTGTTCCGCCTCGTCGATGGTCAGGCCGCCGGGAACGTATTCCTCCGCCCCGAAGCGTATGCCGAGGCAGAAATCCTCGCCCACCGCGGCCCTTACCGCCTGCAGCACCGCGATCGGGAAGCGCAGGCGGTTGTCGAGCGACCCGCCGTAAGCGTCCTCCCGGCGATTCGACAGCGGCGAGATGAACTGCTGGAGCAGGTGGCCATGCGCCATCTGCAGCTCGATCCCCTCGAACCCCGCCGCGACCAGGTTGCGGGCGGCGCGGACATGGCCGTCGATGACCTCCGCCATGTCGTCCTCGTCCATCTGACGGGGCGGCTGGCCGGTGGCGGACCAGGCGACGGGGGAAGCGCCCCAGGACACCGTGCGCTCGAAATCCCCCTCCACCTGCCGGCCGAGATGGATGATCTGGCCGAGGATCCGCGCCCCCTCCGCCTTCACCGCCTCGGTGATGCGGGAGAACGGCGCGACGCAGCTTTCATCGAAGCCCTGCACCGCCTGCGGACGGCCGACGGAGTTCAGATGCACCCGGATCGATTCGAAGATGATCGCCCCGACCCCGCCCCGCGCGCGGGCGACGTGGTAGTCCAGGTGCCGCTGGCCGGGCAGGTGGTCGTCGCCGAAATTCGTGGTGTGGGCGGGGACGAAGATCCGGTTGCGGAAGGTCAGCGGGCCGACCTGGAGCGGGCTGAGCGCAAGCGCGTGGCGGGCGTCGGGAAGCGTCATGCGGGGGGACGGGGCCTCTGGTGGCGAATTCGTTGTCCGGACAATATTCCGATTGACCGAAGCTGTCACCTGTTTCATACAAGTTTCGTGTCAGGAAAAATACAGATGCGGAGCGACAGGTGAGACAGGCGACCGAGCCCCTCAAGGCCCAGCGGATCTACCTGCTGCTGCGCGACCTGATCGTGGCCGGGGATCTCGGCCCCGGCGCCCGCCTGCCCTCCGAACCCGCGCTGGCGGCGGAGCACGGGGTCTCCCGCGTCACCATACGCCGGGCGCTGGCCCGGCTCGACGACGAGGGGCTGATCGAGAAGCGCGCCGGATCCGGGACCTTCGTGCGTCCGGCCGCGCCCATGGTCCGCGCCGCCATCGCCGACATGTCCAACGTCTTCGCCCACCTGATCGAGATGGGGCGGACCACCGAGGCGCGGCTGATGTCCTTCGAGTACATGACGCCCCCCGCCCCGATCCGCGACGCCCTGGGGCTGGAGGCGGACGAGCGCGTGCAGCGTTCGGTCCGCGTGCGGCGGGTGGACGGGGCCGCCTTCTCCCATCTCACCGCCCATGTGCCGGAGCGGATCGGCCGCGCCTGGACGCGCGACCAGCTCGCCGCGGAGCCGCTGCTCGGCCTGATCGAGGCTGCGGGCCGGGCCCCGACCCGGGCGTCGCAGGAGGTCTCCGCCGTGCTCGCCGGCCCGGAAGTGGCCGATGCGCTGGAGGTGGAGGTCGGCTCGGCGCTGGTCTCGCTGACCCGCACCGTGTTCGGCCCCGACGACGAGGGGCTGGAGCATCTCCAGGCCCTCTACCGCCCCGACCGCTACTCGCTCCGCATGGATCTGGTGCGGGAGGGGGGCGCCGGCGAACGGCGATGGAGCCCGATAAGCCCGGCATTCGCCGGAACCGCGCCGAGAGCAGCGCGGGCCAATTCGAACAGACCGACGAGAACAGGAAGGTGACGAAATGACGGACATGTTCAGAACCCCGACCCGGCGCGCGGTGCTGCGCGGCGGCGCGGCGGCGGCGGTGACGGCGCTCGCGGCCCCGGCCGTGCTGCGCGCGCAGCCCGCGGCGGTGAAGATCGGCCTGCTGCAGCCGCTGTCGGGCTTTCTCGCCCAGGCCGGCGACCTGGCCCGCGTCGGCGCCGAATTCGCGGTGAAGGAGATCAACGACGCCGGCGGCATCAAGGCGCTGGGCGGCGCCCCGGTGGAGCTGGTGGTCGGCGACAGCCGGTCCAACGCCGAGGCCGGCGCCCAGGCGACGGAGGAGCTCAACTCCGCCGGCGTGGTGGCGATCGGCGGCGGCTTCGCCTCGGGCATCTCGCTGACCGCGACCCAGGCCGCGGCCCGCTACGACCTGCCGTTCCTGGTGGACAGCGCGGTGGCGGATTCGATCACCCAGCGCGACCTTGCGAACACCTTCCGCTTCGGCCCCAACTTCTCCATGGCCACGGAAATCGCGCTCGCCAACCTGGTGAAGCTGAACGACGCCGCCGGCTCGCCCGCAAAGACCGTGGCGCTGGTGCATGAGGACGGGCTCTTCGGCTCGGGCCTCGCCAAGCTGATGCAGGAGAAGCTGCCGGGTCTCGGCTTCGAGATCGTGGAGGTCATCTCCCACCCGACGCCCGCCCGCGACATGTCCAACGTGGCGCTGCGCCTGCGCTCGCTCCAGCCGGACCTGATCATCCCCTCGCATTACTACAACGAATTCGTGCTGCTCGCCCGGACCCTGCAGCAGCAGCGGGTGAAGCCGAAGGGCATCTACGCGATCTTCGGCGGCGCGGCCTCGTCCTACCAGTTCGTCAAGGAATATCCCGACGCGGCCGAGGGCGTGTTCGACTGCAACCACTGGGGCGACCCGTCGAACCCGATCGACGCCGCGCTGCAGGCGGAGGTCGAGGCGCAGGGCAAGTTCTACGCCTACAACGCGCCGATCAACTACTCGCTGGTCAAGGTGCTGGCCGAAGCGGTGGAGAAGGCCGGCGCCGCCGACCGCGCCGCGGTGACCGAACAGCTCGCCTCGGCCGAGTTCGCCTCGGGCGTCATGCCCTACGGAACGACGAAGTTCGACGCCTCGGGCCAGAACGCCTCGGCGCTGCCGCTCAACACCCAGGTCCAGGGCGGCGAGATCAAGGTGATCTACCCCGCCGAATACGCTCAGACCGAGCCCAAGTTCCCGGTCTGAGCCCCGACCCCGGGGGCGCGGACCGCCGCGCCCCCGGACCCTCTCCGGATCCCCGGATCCAGTCCCCGGAGCCTCAATGTATTCTCCCCTGATCGTGGCCGAGGCGCTGCTCAACGGCCTGATGCTCGGCGCCGTCTACGCGCTGGTGGCGCTGGGCCTGACGCTGGTCTACGGCGTGCTGCATATCGTGAATTTCGCCCATGGCGCCTTCCTGACCGTGGCCATGTTCGGGGTCTGGCTGGCCTGGGACCGGCTGGGCATGGATCCCTATCTGTCCATGGTCCTGCTGGTCCCCGCGATGGGCGCGCTGGGCTATGCCGCGCAACGGTGGATCATCGGGCCGGCGAGCCGCGGGGCCGACAACTCCATCCTGCTGGTGACGCTGGGCCTTTCCATCGTCATCCAGAACGGGCTGCTGGCGCTGTTCAGCTCCGACACCCGCACCATCGACACCGACTACGCTTTCCAGGTGGTGGAGGTCGGGCCCTTGCTGCTGTCCTTCCCCCGGGTGGTGGGGCTGGGGGCGGCGCTGGTCACCGCCGTCGCGCTCTGGGTCATCCTCAACCGCACCGATATCGGCCGCGCCATCCGCGCCGTGGCGAAGGAGAAGCTGGGCGCGAGCCTGGTGGGCATCGACGTGGCCCATGTCTACGCGGTGACCTTCGCCATCGGCTCGGCCTGTCTCGGCGTCGCCGCGGCGCTGCTGATGCCGGTCTTCTACGTGGAGCCCAACACCGGCGCCGCCTTCGTGCTGGTCGCCTTCACCATCGTGGTGCTGGGCGGCATGGGCTCGGTCACCGGCGCGCTGGTCGGCGGGCTGCTGATCGGGGTGGTGGAAAGCGCCTCGTCCCTGTGGTTCGGCGACAGCCTCGGCCAGATCGGGATCTTCCTCATCTTCATCGCGGTGCTGCTGATCCGGCCCACCGGACTGTTCGGAGCGCGCCAGTGACCTCCCGCGACCTGATCGCCCCGCTCGCCGTCGCCGCGGTCTTCTGCGTGATCCCGTTCCTGGGGCTCGACGGGGCGCTGCTCAACCTGCTGATCTTCATGATGATCATCGCGCTGGCCGCGCAGGGGTGGAACATCCTCGGCGGCTTCGGGGGGCTCGCCTCCTTCGGCCACGCCGCCTTCTTCGGGACCGGGGCCTACGCCACGGCGATCCTGCAGACCAAGGCCGGCCTCGGCGCCTGGCCCTCGCTGGCGCTGGGCGTGGCGCTGGGGGCGGCGGTCGGGGCCTTCATCGGCTTCCTCAGCTTCCGCTCGGGGCTGCGCGGCTCCTATTTCGCGCTGATCACGCTGGCCTTCGCCGAGGTGCTGCGCATCGCCTCCAACTCCGCCGAGATCACCGGCGGGGCGGCGGGCATCCTGATCCGGCTCGACTACGGGTTCTGGAACCTCCAGTTCGAGGACCGGCGCTGGTTCGCGGTGCTCGCGGTGATCTGCGTGGGCCTGTCGCTGGTCCTCGTGCGCTGGATGGAGCGCGCCCGCTTCGGCGCCCGCCTGATCGCGGTGCGCGAGAACGAGGAGGCCGCCAAGGCGCTGGGCGTCGACGTGTTCCGGGTCAAGATGGGGGCGATCACGCTCTCGGCCGCGGTGACCGGGCTGGCCGGCGCGCTTTACGCCCAGAACTATCTCTTCCTGGACGCGCAGGTGGCCTACGGCTCCTGGATCTCCATCGAGGCGCTGTTCGCGGCGATCGTGGGCGGGCTGGGCACGCTGTTCGGTCCGTTGATCGGGGCGGTGGTGCTGCTGGGCGTGGGCGAGATCACCAAGAGCCTCGCCGGCGGCGTGCCGGGGGTCGACCTGGTGGTGTTCGGCGCGCTCCTGATCCTCACCGTGGCCTTCGCGCCGGGCGGGCTGAGCGGGCTCGCCCAGCGGCTCGGCTTCAAGGGAGGGCGCGCGTGATGCTGACCGCGACCGGACTGACCAAGCGCTTTTCGGGCCTCGTGGCCGTGGACGACGCCTCGCTGACCGCCGAGGAAGGCGCGATCACCGGCCTGATCGGGCCGAACGGGGCGGGCAAGACCACGCTCTTCGCCATGGCCTCGGGGTTCCTCAAGCCCGACGCAGGCTCCGTGACCTTCGCCGGGGCGGACGTCACCGCCACCCCGCCCCATCTGCGGGCGGAGGCGGGGATGGCCCGCACCTTCCAGATCGTGCAGCCCTTCGCCGGGCTGAGCGTGCGCGAGAACATCGCCGTCGGCGCCTTCCTGCGCACGCCCTCGCGGGCCGAGGCGCTGGCCCGGGCCGAGGCGGTGGGAACCCGCGTCGGTCTCGGCCCGATGCTGGACCGCGCCGCCTCCGGCCTGACGGTGGCCGGGCGCAAGCGGCTGGAGCTGGCCCGCGCGCTCGCGACCGAGCCGAAGCTTTTGCTGCTGGACGAGGTGCTCGCCGGGCTCAACCCGTCCGAGATCCGGGACATCCTGCCGGTGATCCGCGCCATCCGCGACGAGGGGGTCACGATCCTGATGATCGAGCACATCATGCAGGCGGTGATGAACCTCTGCGGCAAGGTCTACGTGCTGTCGCAGGGAAGGATGATCGCCGAGGGCCCGCCCGCGCGGGTCTGCGAGGATCCGCACGTGATCGAGGCCTATCTGGGCCAGGGCGCCGCCGCCCGGATGCGGGCCGACGCGGCCGGGGGGGCGACCCATGCTTGAAGTCACCGACCTGCGCGCCGGCTACGGCGAGGCCGAGGTCCTGCGCGGCCTGTCCCTGACCGTCAACGCCGGCGAGATCGTCGCCGTGCTGGGCGCCAACGGCGTCGGCAAGACCACGCTGAACATGACCCTCTCGGGCGTGATCAAGCCGCGCGCCGGCTCGATCCGCTTCAACGGGGCGGAGATCGGCGGAGCCAGGCCCCCGGCGGTGGTCCGCGCCGGGCTGGTGCATGTGCCCGAGGGCCGCAAGATCTTCCCCAACCTCACGGTGCGGGAGAACCTGGAGCTGGGCGGCTACCCGGTCTCGAAATCCGGGCGCGACGCCAATCTTCAGCGGGCCTTCGACACCTTCCCCCGCCTCAAGGAGCGGTCCGGGCAATATGCCGGCACGCTCTCGGGCGGGGAGCAGCAGATGCTCGCCATCGGCCGCGGGCTGATGTCCGAGCCCAGGCTCCTGATCCTCGACGAGCCCAGCCTTGGTCTCTCGCCGCTGCTGGTGGAGGAGATGTTCGGCCTGATCGCCGGCCTCGCCCGCGACGGGCTGCCGATCATGCTGGTGGAGCAGAACGTGGTGCAGTCGCTCGACCTCGCCGCCCGGGCCTACATCCTGGAGAACGGCGAGGTGGCGATGCAGGGGGAGGCCGCGACGCTCGCCGCCGATCCCGAGCTGAAGCGCGCCTATCTGGGGCTCTGAGCCCGACGGAACCCGCCGCCGCGCGCCGGTCGCGCAGGCGGCGCTGAAACTGCAAGGGATGAACCCATGAGCCTGAAAACCCGTCTCGGCGAAGACCGCGTGCTGGTCGCGCCGGGGGTCTATGACGCGCTGTCGGCCTCGGTTGCCGCGGCCGCGGGCTTCGAGGCGCTGTATCTGTCGGGCGCCGGCATCGCCTACACCCGGCTCGGCCGGTCCGATATCGGGCTGGTCTCGATGGCCGAGGTCGCCGACGTGGTGGCCATGGTGCGCGACCGGGTGCCGACGCCGGTGATCGTGGACGCCGACACCGGCTACGGCAACGCGCTGAACGTGGAGCGCACGGTGCGGGTCTTCGAACGCGCCGGCGCCACCGCCATCCAGCTTGAGGACCAGACCAACCCCAAGCGCTGCGGCCACCTCAAGGACAAGACGGTGATCGGCGCGGGCGAGATGGTCGGCAAGATCAAGGCCGCCGTCGACGCCCGCGCCTCGGAAGAGACCCTGATCGTGGCGCGCACCGACGCCCTGGCCACCGAGGGCCCGGACCGCGCCATCGCGCGCGCCCGCGCCTATGCCGAGGCCGGGGCCGACGTGCTGTTCGTCGAGGCCCCGAAATCGGCGGAGCAGCTCGCCCGCGTGGCGCGCGAGCTGTCCGGAACCGTCCCCCTGATCGCCAATATGGTCGAGGGCGGCGACACGCCGATTCAGGGCGCCGGCGACCTCGCCGCGCTGGGTTTCCGCATCGTGATCTTCCCCGGCGGCATCGTGCGCGCCGTGGCCCGGACCATGACCGACTACTACGCCTCGCTGGCTGAGGCGGGCTCCAACACCCCCTTCGCCGCGCGGATGTTCGACTTCAACGGCCTCAACGACCTGATCGGCACGCCGGAGCTTCTGGCCCGCGGCGCCCGCTACGAGGCTTACGACCAGGAGACGCGCAAGTGAGCGCCGAAAACACCCCGGGTCTCGATCCCGTCACGCTCGCCGTTCTCAAGGGCCGGCTGGAGCAGATCGTGGACGAGATGGACGCGACCCTCTACCGCTCGGCCTTCAACCCGACCATCGCCGAGGCCAAGGACGCCTGCCACGGCATCTACGACCCCGTCACCGGCGACACGCTGGTGCAGGGCGCGGGGGGGCTGCCGATCTTCGTGGGCGCCATGGCCTTCGCGGTGCGCGCCGTGATCCGGCGGGTGGAGCGGGACGGCGGGCTGGAGCCGGGCGACGTCTACCTGTTCAACGACCCCTATGAGGGCGGCACCCATCTCAACGACTTCCGGCTGGTGCGCCCGATCTTCCGCGAGGGGAAGCTCTTCGCCTGGATGGCCTCGGTGGGCCACTGGCTCGATATCGGCGGCAACGTGCCGGGCGGCTACAACCCCAAGGCGGTGGAGTCCTTCCAGGAGGGCATGCGCCTGCCCCCGGTGAAGCTGTTCAAGGCCGGCGTGATCCAGACCGACATCACCGCGATCCTCGACGCCAACTCGCGCCTGCCCATGTCCAACTGGGGCGATCTCAACGGCCAGCTCAACGCGCTGGACCTGGGCGAGACCCGGTTGCACGCGCTGCTCGACGAATACGGCGACGCGACCATCGCCGGCGCGTTCGAGGCGTTCTCCGACCGGGCCGAGGCGATGATGCGCGCCGCCATCGCCGCCATCCCCGACGGGCGCTATTCCTTCGAGGACGTGCTCGACAACGACGGCATCGTCGACCAGCCGCTGACCGTGGCGCTGGACGCGACCGTGGACGGCGACCGGATGATGCTGGACTTCTCCCGGTCCTCGGACGCCTGCCTCGGGCCGATCAACATCTCCCGCTCCACCACCATCGCCGCCTGCTACGTGGCGCTGAAGCACATCTTCCCGGAGGTGCCCGCCAACGCCGGCTGCCTGCGGCCGATCGAGTTCGGGATCGTGGACGGGTCGCTGCTGGGCGCCGACGCGCCGCGGCCGGTGGCGGGCTATACCGAAACCATCCTGCGCCTGATCGGCGTGGTCTTCGGCGCCGTTGCCCAGGCCGATCCGGACCGGGCGCTGGGCGGGCCGTTCGGGACCATCAACGCGCTGTCCCTGTCGGGGCGGCGCGCGGACGGGGCGCGCTGGGTGATGTTCTCCTTCTTCGGGGGCGGGCTCGGCGGCAACCCGGAGTCCGACGGGCTCAACCACGCCAACAACCCGATCTCCACCGCCACCATCCCGCCGGTGGAGATCCTGGAGGCCGCCTATCCGGTGATGTTCACCCAATGGGCGCTGCGCCCCGACAGCGCCGGGCCCGGCCTGCATCGGGGCGGCGTCGGCGCGGTCTACGAAATCGAGCCGCTGACCGGCGCCGACGTGGCGCTGCTGGGCGAGCGCGGCAAGGCCGCCCCCTTCGGCGTCGCCGGGGGCGGGTCGGCCGCGCTCAACGCATTCCACTGGCAGACCGAGGACGGCGAGGCCTCCCCCCCCATGGTATCCAAGATCACCGACCTGAGCCTTCCCGCCGGCCGCCGCCTGCGGCTGGAAACCCCCGGCGGGGGCGGCTGGGGCGACCCGTTCGCCCGCGCGCCGGAGGCGGTCGCGCGCGACGTGCGGCTGGGCTTCGTCAGCCGGGCCAAGGCGCAGGCCGATTACGGCGTGGCGCTGGACCCCGCCGGCCAGGTCGACGCGGCGGCGACCGCCGCCCTGCGGGAGGCGCGGGCATGAGCGGGGGCATGAGCGCGACCACCGGAACCGCGGGCCTCGGCTCCATCGTCGGCGTCGATGTCGGCGGCACCTTCACCGACCTCTTCCACTTCGACGAGGCGACGGGGAAATTCCGCACCGGCAAGGTGCCCTCCAACCGCGGCGACGAGGCGGTGGGCTTCCTCGACGGGCTGAAGGGCTTCGGCGCGGTCGCCGACCTCGCCTCCATCGTCCACGGCACCACCGTCGGCACCAACGCCTTGCTGGAGCGCAAGGGCGCGAAAGTCGGGCTGATCACCACCGCGGGCTTCCGCGACGTGCTGGAGATGCGCCGCCGCGACCGTCGCGCCACCTGGGGCCTTACGGGGGATTTCACGCCGGTCGTGGAGCGCGACTTCCGGCTGGAAGTGGACGAACGCACGCTGGCGTCGGGAGAGATCCGCGTGGCGCTCGACCCCGATCAGGTCCGCGACGCCGCGCGCAGGCTGGCGGAGATGGGGGCCGAGGCGCTCGCCATCGTCTTCGTCAACGCCTACGCCAACCCCGCCAACGAGATCGCCGCGATGGAGGCGGCGCGCGACGTCTGGCCGAACGAGCATATCGAACGCTCCTCCGCCATCCTGCCGGAGATCCGGGAGTTCGAGCGCGCCTCGACCACCGCGCTGAACGCCTATCTGCAACCCGTGGTGGGCTCCTACCTCGCGAAGCTGGAGGGGGCGCTGGCCTCGGAGGACTTCGCGGGCAAGTTCCACATCGTGCAGTCCAACGGCGGCGTCATGTCGACCGAGACCGCGCGGCGTCTGCCCGCCCGCACCGCGCTGTCGGGCCCCGCGGCCGGGGTGATCGCCGCCGCCGCCATCGCCGAGGCCGCGGGTTTTCCCGACGTGATCACCGGCGATCTGGGCGGCACCTCCTTCGACGTGTCGCTGATCGTGGGCGGCGAGACCGCGCTCGCCCCGCAGACCACCGTGGACTTCGGGCTGGTGATCCGCACCCCGATGATCGAGATCACCACCATCGGCGCCGGCGGCGGCTCCATCGCCCATGTGGACGCGGGCGGAATGCTGCAGGTGGGGCCGGAAAGCGCCGGCTCCCGCCCCGGTCCGGTCTGCTACGGGCAGGGCGGCGCGCGCCCGACCCTGACCGACGCCAACGTGGTTCTGGGCCGGATCAACGCCGACCGGCCCATCGGCGGCAAGCTCGCCCGGCTGGACGTGGAGGCGGCGAAGGCCGCCATCGACGAACACGTGGCGACCCCGCTGGGCCTGGGCGTCATGGAGGCGGCGGAGGCCATCGTGCGCGTCGCCGACGGCAAGATGGCCGGCGCCATCCGCCTGATGTCGATCGAGCGCGGCCACGACCCGTCGCGCTTCGCCGCCGTGCCCTTCGGCGGCGGCGGCGCGCTCCATGCCGGCGCGCTGATCAAGGACGTGGGCCTGAAGGCGGCGCTGGCGCCGCGCTATCCGGGCGTCACCTCGGCGCTGGGCTGCGTGATCGCCGATATCCGCCACGACCAGGTGCAGACGGTCAATCTCGGGCTCGAGGGGCTGGACGCCGCGGCGCTGGGCGCCCGCATGGCCGGGGAGGCGGAGGCTGCCGTCGAGGTGGTCCGCGCCGCCCGCCTGGCGGTGGAGCGGATCGAGACCCGCTTCGAGCTCGACATGCACTATGTCGGCCAGACCCACACGCTGGCGGTCTCGCTTCCCGCGCGTCTTGAGGACGGGCGGGTCGAGGTCTCCGAGACCATGATCCGCGAGGCGTTCGAACGCGCCTACCAGGCCAGCTTCTCCCGCCTGCTGCCCGGCGCGGGGATGCGGATCGTGAACCTGCGCACCTCCGCCATCGGGGTTCGGCCGAGCTTCGACCTCGCCGCCCTCGCCCCCGGCGCGGACGCGTCCGAGGCGCGGGCCGCCCGCCCCTCCCGCCCCGTCTGGTTCGGCGGAGACTGGCATGAGGCGACGGTCTGGGCCCGGCTCGACCTGCCGGTGGGCGCCGTGATCCCCGGCCCGGCGATCCTGGAGCAGCCCGACGCGACGATCGTGGTCGACCCCGACCTGACCGCCCGCGTCGACCGTTTCGGCAACGTGATCGTGGAGCGCAAATGACCCGCACCGTCCCTATCGAGCGCACGGCGCTGCTGACCGTCGACCTGCAGAACGACTTCATCCACCCCGACGGCGCCTATGGCCGCGCCGGGCAGGGGGCGGCGGAGATCGCGGCGCTGCCCGGGCGGCTCAAGCCGCTCGTGGACCTGCTGCGGGCGAAGGGCGGGTGGTATGTCTCCACCCAGTTCACGCTGGTCCCCGCCCGCGGCGAGCCGCTGATCGCGCCCCACCTGAAAGAACTGCGCCCGTTCCTGACCAAGGGCGATTTCGCGCCCGGGTCCTGGGGCAACGCGCTGGTGGACGAATTGCAGCCCGCCGACGTGGTGGTGGAGAAGATCGCCTATTCCGCCTTCTACCAGACCCGCATGGAATGGACCCTGCGCAAGCTGGGGATCGAGCGGCTGCTGGTCGCCGGCATCGTCACCAACGGCGGCGTGGCCACCACCTTCCGGGCCGCCCATGTCCGGGAATTCGACGCCATCCTGCTGGAGGACGGCTGCGCGGCCTTCTCCCGCAAGACCCATGACGAGGCGGTGCAGGCGCTCCGCCCCGTCGGCCGCGTCGCCACCATCGCCGAGATGATGGCGGAGCTTTCCTGATGCCCGCCCCCGCCGCCGCCCCAGACCTCGCCCCTCGCGTCGAGGTCTCCGACCGCGCCTTCGACCTGACCGTCCCCGTGGCGATCGTCGGCGGCGGCGCGGCGGGGCTGGTGGCGGCGCTGACCCTGCGCGGCGCCGGCGTCGATGCGCTGGTGCTGGAGCGGGACGCGGTTCCCCGCGGCTCCACCGCCCTCTCCGCCGGGCTGATCCCCGCCCCCGGCACCCGCTGGCAGGCGGAGGCCGGGGTGGCGGACGCCCCGGACCGCTTCGTCGCCGACATCATGGCGAAGGCCCATGACGAGCCCGACCCGGCGCTCGCCCGGCTGATGGCCGAGACCGTCGGCCCGACCTTGGAATGGCTGGCCGACGCCCATGGCCTGCCCTTCTCGCTGGTCGACAACTTCACCTATCCGGGCCATTCGGCGCTGCGGATGCACGGGCTCCCCTCCCGCTCGGGCGAGGAGCTGATCGACCGTCTGGCCCGCGCCGCCGAGGCGGCGGGGGTGGAGATTCTGACCGGCGCCCGGGTCGACACGCTGATCGCCGCCCCCGACGGGACCGTCCGCGGGCTCTGCTTCGCGCGCCCCGACGGCGGGCGGGAGGAGGTCGGCTGCGACGCCCTGATCCTCGCCTGCAACGGCTATGGCGGGAACCCGGCACGGGTCGCGGCCCATATCCCGACGCTTCGCGACGCGCTCTATTTCGGCCATCCCGGCAACCAGGGCGAGGCGCTGGACTGGGGCGAGGCGCTGGGCGCCGCGACCCGCCACCTCTCCGGCCACCAGGGCCACGGCTCGGTCGCGCATCCCGAGGGAATCCTCATCACCTGGGCGACGGTGATGGAGGGGGGCTTTCAGGTCGACCTCTCCGGGAACCGCTTCTCGGACGAATCCACCGGCTATTCCGAGCAAGCCGCCCGGGTGCTGCAACAGCAAGACGGCGTCGCCTGGACCGTCTTCGACGCCCGCATCGCCGGGATCGCCCGCCAGTTCGAGGATTTTCGGCGCGCCGAGGCGATGGGCGCGATCAGGAAGGGCGCGGATCTCCCGGCCCTCGCCGCCGCGATCAGGGTTCCGGAAGCGGCGCTCGCCGCCACGCTGGAAGCGGTCGAGGCCGCCAAGCGGGGCGAGACGCCGGACCCGTTCGGCCGCTCGCTCCAGGGCGTCCCGCCGCTCGTCGCTCCCTACCGCGCGGTGCGGGTGACCGGGGCCCTGTTCCATACCCAGGGCGGGCTTGAGGTGGACGGACGCGCCCGGGTGCTGCGCGCGGACGGCGCGCCCTTCCCGAACCTCTACGCCGCCGGGGGCGCCGCCTGCGGCGTGTCGGGCGCGGGGGCGGAGGGGTATCTGTCGGGCAACGGGCTGCTCGCCGCGGTGGCGCTGGGCCGGGCGGCGGGGCTCGCCGCCGCCGCCGCCGGCTGAGGCCCGCCTATTCGCCGGGAGCCGGGGCGTTGGGCACCCGTGCCGCGATGAAGCGGGCGATGAACGGCCCCAGGGCCAGCACCGCCAGGAACCGCGCGGTCTGCATCGCCATCACGAAGGGCACGTCCACGTCGGCGGACGCGGCGATGATCGCCACCGAATCCGCCCCGCCCGGCGAGGTGGCGAGGAAGGCGGTCAGCGGGTCGATCCCCGCAAGCGCCGCCAGCGCCAGCGCGAAGCCTCCGCAGATCGCCAGCAGCCCTGCGATGGCCAGCACCAGCCGCGGCAGGGCGCGCGCGGCATGGCGCAGGATGGCGCGGTTGAACCGCAGCCCGATGCTCCACCCGGTCGTCGCGAAGGCCGCGGCCAGCAGCCAGGGCGGCATGGCGACCTGCGCCATCCCGGTGTTCTGCAGGGTCGCGGTGATCAGCAGCGGCAGCAGGAACGCCCCCGAGGGGATCCTGAACCGGCGCGTCGCGACCAGGCTCGCCACGATCACCCCCAGCGCGACCCCGAGGCCGGGCAGGTCCGGCGCCGGGAACCACTCCACCGACGCCGCCTCGCCCTCCGGCGCCCCGACCCACAGCCGCGTGACCAGCGCCGCCGAGCCGGCCACCATGCCGACCCGCAGATACTGCATGACCGCCACCAGCCGCATGTCCGCGCCGTAGCTCGCCGACATCAGCACCATGGCCGAGGCCGCGCCCGGCGCCGACCCCCACACCGCCGTCGTCCCCGGCAGGACCTGGATGCGCGCCAGCGCCCAGCCGAGCCCCGCGCTCGCCCCGATCACCGAGCCGACGCCGAGGATGAAGATCGGCCAGTCGGCCCCGATCTCGGCCAGCGTGCCGGCGGGGATGTTGGCCCCGACCATGCACCCGATCACCCCCTGCGCCATCAGGAAGGCGAGGTCGTGGGTCTGCGCCCGCGCCCCGTTCACCGCCAGCGCGATCGCCGCCGCCATCGGGCCCAGCAGCAGGGCCGCGGGCAGATGCGCCCATTCCATCAGCCCCGCCACCAGAGCCGACAGCGCCGCCAGCGCGGCCCATTGCGCGCCCCGCGGCCAGCCGGCGAGGCGGCCGGCGGCGCGGTCCTCCCGCGCGGGCGGGCGGGGCAGGTCGGGAAGCGGCGGAAGGTCGGGCAAGTCGGGAAAGCTCGGCGCGAAGGGGCGGCGGAAGGCGGACCCGGCGAAGCGGGTCCGGACAGGATCGGGGCCCCCGGATCAGGGCCCCCGAATCAGGGCATGTGGGCGCCGCCGTTCACCCAGAGCACCTGTCCGGTCATGAAGGCGCTGTCCGGGGACGGAAGAAAACGCATAGGTCCGACTATATCGTCCGGAACAGCCACCCGTCCAAGCGGCGTCATGGCGCGGTGGCGGGAGAGGTCGACGGCGTCCGGCCCGCTCTCGTCCGACCGCCCGGTCCCCCTCCGCCGTCAGCCGGGCGACCAGCGCCCGCCGGATGCCCCGACGCCGCCGAGCACCGCGATGTCGCGGGTCACGCCGCGACCCCGTCCCGGCAGGTTCCCAGATAGGCGAGGATCTCCGCCTCCGACACCACGTCGGCGTATTTGGCGTTCATGTCGAAGAGGTTGGCCTCATGCGGGCCCGGATGCCGGTCGCCGCAGGCCTCGCGCACCACGATCGTCGCGAAGCCGTGGGACATGGAGTCCACGCAGCTCGCCCGCACGCAGCCCGAGGTGGTCAGCCCGGTCAGGATCACCGAATCCACCCCCGCCGCGGTCAGGGTCGAGGCCAGCGAGGTGCCGAAGAAGGCCGACGGGTATTGCTTGGAGACCACCAGCTCGTCCGCCTCGGGGACCAGCCCGTCGGCGAATTCCGCGGTGCGGCGCCCCTTCACGAAGGCCCTGAGGGGCTTCGCCTTCTGCCAGAACCGCCCGCCGTTGACGCCGCTTTCGTGATAGACCACTTCGGTCAGCACCACCGGCACGCCCGCCGCCCGCGCCGCCGCCCGCACCCGCAGCGCGGAGGCCAGCGCGTCGTCCACTCCGGCGTAGAGGTCGCAGTCCGGGTCGAAATAGGCCTTGGCGAAGTCCACCAGCACCAGCGCCGGGCGTTCGCCGTAGCCGCTGCGGTTCTCATAGAGCGCGTAGCTGGCGGAGAGGTCTTGCTCGGTCATCTCGGGTCCGCTCCGGGCGTCAGGCGGTTTCGGGGAAGCGTTTCTCGAAGTCCCACACGTCGGGGAAGCCGACCAGCTCGTTGAACTTCGAGAAATCGTGGAGGTCCACGGCCGCGGTCGTCTCGCCATGCGCCTTGAGGTCGGCATAGGCGTCGCGCAAGGCCGCGCCCATGGCGAGGAAGCCGACGGCGGGGTGGATGGCGATGGCATAGCCCAGCTCTTTCAGCCGGTCCGCGGACAGCAGCGGCGTGCGCCCGCCGTTGACCATGTTGGCGAAAAGCGGCGCGTCGATCTCGTCGCGGATGCGCTTCATCTCGTCCTCGGATTCCGGGGATTCCACGAAGATCACGTCGGCCCCGGCGGCGGCGAAGGCGCGGCCCCGCGCGATGGCCTCGTCCAGCCCCAGCGAGGTGCGGCTGTCGGTGCGCGCCACGATCAGGAAGTCGTCCGACCTGCGGCTGTCCACGGCGACCTCGATCTTGCGGCGCATGTCGGCGGTCGGGATCACCCGGCGCCCGAGCGTGTGTCCGCAGCGCTTGGGGAATTCCTGATCCTCCATCTGGATGGCGGTGACGCCCGCGGCCTCGTAGCCCTGCACGGTGTGGCGCACGTTGAGCAGCCCGCCATAGCCGGTGTCGGCGTCGGCGATCACCGGGGTCGAGGTGCGCGCCACCATCATCGCGATCCGCTCCAGCATGTCGCGATAGGTGGCGATGCCGGCGTCGGGCAGGCCCAGATAGGAGGCGACCGTGCCGTAGCCGGTCGCATAGAGCGCCGGGAACCCCGCCCGGTCGGCCAGCAGCGCCGAGATCCCGTCGAACACGCCGGGGGCGAGGATGAAGTCTCCGGCGCGCAGCATCTCGCGCAGCTTGGGGTCGGCCATGGGGATCCTCCGGTTTTTCGCGTTATGGTTCAGCGGGCCGCGAGCAGGCGCCCGCAGCCCGCAAGCCGGTCGTCCAGCCCCGCCGCCCGCAACGCCGCCCACAGCGTCGCCTGATTGGAGGTGACGACGGGGACGCGCAGCTCCGCCTCCAGCGTCTCGACCAGCGGCAGGGTGGGGAAGTCGGTGCAGGTGATAAGCAGCGCGTCGGAGCCGGGAACGAAGGCGGCGCGGGCATGGGCCGCGACCGCCTCCAGCGGGGTTTTCGCGATGCGGACGTATTCGTGCGGGCCCGTGGCGCCGATGCCGAGGCCGATCAGGTTCGCGACCTCGAAACCCTCCGCCTCAAGGAAATGCGTTTCATGCGCGTTCAGCGCGTCGGCATAGGGCGTCGCCACCGACAGCCGGACCGCGCCCAGCGCCTTCAGCCCCGCCACGATGGCGGCGGAGGTCGTCACCGCCGCCACCCCGTTGCGCGCCGCCAGCGCGTCGGGCAGCGCCTGCGGGGGCGAGACCATCGACCCCGCGGTGCAGGCGTAGGCCACCACGGCGCAGCCCGCGGGCTTGAGCATCCCGAAGGCCGCGTCCAGGTCCGCGTGCAGCCCCGCCAACCCCGCCTCCGACGTCACGTCCGCATGAAGGCGCATCCGGTGGGTGTGGAAGCTCACCCCGGCCGGGACCATCGCGCGCCACTCGGTCTCGTTCACCGTGTTGGTCGGCGGCACGATCAGGCCCAGGCGGGCGCGGACGGCGTAGTCCGGTTGGGTCAGGGGCGTCATGCGGGGTCCGGGGCGCGGCGGTTTGAGCAATGTCCAGCCCGGATCGCATAGTGTATCCATATTTGTCCATACCTATTCGCTCGCCCGCGGCGGTTCGTCCCCAAACGGCATGCGCCAGCTTGCGCGGGGGGCCGCTTTGGGCGAGGGGATGGGGCGAAGGGCGCGATTTCGCCCGCCGCCGGCCCGCTGGAAGGAGACCGCGAAGCGATGACGCAGACCGACGCCGCCGCCCCGTCCGGGGACGCCGCCCGCGCCGCAGACGCCTCGGGCCCACGTTACGCCCGCATCCAGAAGGTGCTGGAGAACCGGGTCCGCGACGGCGCCTACCCGGTCGGCTCGCTGATGCCGACCGAAATCGAGCTGGCGGCGGAATTCGACACCTCCCGCTTCACCGTGCGCGAAGCCCTGCGTCACCTGACCGAGAACGGCTTCGTGGAGCGTCGGCAGGGCGTCGGCACCCGCGTCATCGCCGCCCGCCCGCAGGTCCGCTTCCAGCAGAGCTTCGACAGCCTGTCGGAACTGTTCCAGGTGGCGGTGGAGACCTATTTCGTGGTCCTCGGCTCCTCCGACGTGGTGCTGGATTCCGACCTCGCCGAACAGGTCGGCGGCCTGCCGGGAGAGACCTGGATCCGCATCGACGGGATGCGCTGGACCGAGCCCGGCGGCAAGCCGCTATGCTATATCCAGAGCTATGTGCCCGAGCGATTCCGCGCCCTCGTCCCGCAATTCTCCGGACATCAGGGGCCGCTTTTCGCGCTGCTGGAAAGCCATTCGGAAGAGCAGATCGAGGAATGCGTGCAGGAGATCCGGGCCGTGCCGATGCCCGAGCCGTTCCAGCGGATGCTGGGCCTTCAGCCCGGCGCGTGGTCGCTGCAGCTTCTGCGCCGCTACATGACCTCCGCCGGCGCGCTGATCGCGTCGTTCAACTGGCACCCGGCGGACCAGATGACCTACGTCATGCAGATCAACCGCTCCAAGCTGATGGCCGACGCGGCCGGCTGAGGAAGGCTCACGCGAAGCGGGGCCGCCAGCCGGACTCGCCCGCCGGCTCCGCCCGGCCTCGATCGGCGGGGCGACGCTGTCGGCCCGGGAGCCGTGGTTGGGAACGCCCGACGCCGCCGTCTCCGCCGCCGCCCAGTGGTCCAGCTCCCCCGGCTGGCGAGATAGCGGGCGTCGGGGAAGGTCGGGACCCAGCGGCCGTTCGCCGCCCGCGTGTTCCAGGCCACATGGTCGGCGTGCAGATGGGTGCAGAGCGCCAGGTCCACGACCCGCTCCGCGGTGGCGGCGCCCAGCGTCAGCATCACATGATCGCCGGCTTGTCGACATGGGCGGCGCGGGCGGCGGCCGCCGCCTCCGCATCCGGCAGGGCGGGGTCCCAGAGCCGGGCGATGAACCGCGCCCCGGTCACCCCGTCCGAACCCGGCCCGCACAGCCAGACGATGCCGCGCCGCATGACCGCGGCGGGCAGAAGGTTGCCGTCGGCCCCCTTCTTGGCCGGCGAGGGCGGCAGCAGGTCGGTGTCCGCGGCCCCGCCGGGCAGGAACACGTTCACCGTCACGCCGGTCCCGTCGAGGTCCTGCGCCCACACCCGGCTCGCGGCCTCCAGCCCCGCCTTGGACGGGCCGTAGGGCGAATAACCCCGCCGCACCATGGTCTGGTCGGAGGTGGAGACGTTCACCACCTTCCCCGCCCCCCGCGCCACCATCGCGGGAACCGCGGCGCGGGCCATGTTGAAGGCCCCGTTGAGATTGGCGGCGACGATGGCGGCCCAGTCCCCGGGGTCCGTTTCCCAGAACCTCGTCGGGACGGTGTTGAACGTCTCCGAGATCCGGCGCATCCCGATCCCGGCGTTGTTGACCAGCGCGTCGATCGGGCCGAAGGCGGCGACGGTCGCGGCGACCGCGGCCTCGCAGGCCGCGAAATCGGCGACGTCGGCGGCCAGCGTCAGCGCCTCGCCCCCCGCCGCCCGGATCGTCGCCGCCGTCTCCTCCAGCGCGGCGGAGGGCGCGGCCCCGGTGATCGCGACGCGCGCGCCCGCCGCGGCGAGCTCCACCGCCATCTCCCGCCCCAGCCCCCGCGACCCGCCGGTGACGAGGACCACGCGCCCCGCGAGCGGCGTCATGCCGTGCCCCCGGGGCCGCGCAGGCCCGGTCCCGGCGGCTCCGGCTTGGTGGAGATGATATGCCCTTTCATCGCCGCCTCCGCCCATTCCGCGTCCCGCCGCGCCAGCGCCGACAGGATGTCCCGGTGCTGGGAGTTGGAGCGGCGCACGTTGATCCGCTGGTCGCAGACGAAACGCTTGATGGTCACCAGCGGCGCCGCGAAGGCCCGCGCCGTCAGGCTGCGAAGCTGGGTGGAGCGGGCGGCGGTGACGATCCCGTCATGGAAGGCGGAGTTCAGCGCGAAGAACCGGTCCACCGCCTCCGGCGACTCGCCATCGCCCAGCCCGTCGATCTCGTCCACCAGCCGGCGCAGCCGCTCCAGTTCGGCGTCCGTGATCCGCTGGGCGGCGAGCCGGGCGGCGTAGCTCTCCATCCGGGCGCGCAGGTCGAAGATCACCTCGACCTCGTGGAACGAGAAATCGGCCACGAACCTGTGCCGGTTCTCGGCCAGCGCCAGCCCCTCCGCGGTCAGCCGCTGCAACGCCTCGCGCACCGGGGTCCGCGAGGTGCCGGTCATCTGCGCCAGACTCTCCTCCCGCAGATGCTCCCCCGCCGGCAGGGCGCCGGACAGGATCGCGTCGCGGATCGTCTCATAGGCCCTTTCGGCCGGCTTGGGGCCGGGCGCGTCGGGCTCGGCGATGGTCTCATGCGCTGTCATGCGGCCCCTTCCGAGCTGGGAATATGGCTCTCGTGATTGTCCGGATACCATTCCGCGATCTCCTCGCGGGTGGCGAACCACACCCCCTCGAACGTCTTGGCGTAGCGGATGAAATCGCGCAGCGCCCGGATGCGGAACGGCTGGCCGATGGCATGCGGGTGCAGGCCGGGGTTCATGCGGCGGCGCGAACGCTCGGTCTCGGCATAGAGCCAGTCGAACTGCTCCCTGAACACCGCGAAGCCGCCGTCGGCGGTCTGGCCCTGACGCATGAAGATGGCGAAGTCGTTGACCTCGGACGTGCAGGGGGCCGAGACCATCTTATTCCGCGACGCGGTGCGCACCGGATAGGGCTGATCGTCGGTCGGCAGGTCGGTCTGCACGTAGTCGTGGGGGACGATCTCCCACTCCTTCTCCACCGCCGCGTCGATCACCGCGCGCCGCTCCAGCGCCATCTTGGCGTTCATGGTGCAGGACGACGGCACGACCTCGGCGTCGAACACGTCGAACATCCGCCACACGCCGACCCGCTGGCCGTATTCCCGCCAGGTCCAGATGATCGCGAGGCGTTTGCCCTCCGGCCAGCGCAGCGGCTTGCGGCGGGGCGTCGGGACGAAATCGTAATGCAACGGCGGGCTCCTGCGAGGCGCGCCGCCCCCGGGGCGGGAGGCGGCGCGAAAGGGCGTCAGTAGTGGGACAGGAGCGAGCCGTAGCCCTGCACCTTGTCCTCGATCCCGTTCATGCGCAGCGCGTGCCAGTAGGTGGCGGTGTTGATCGCGATCACCGGCTTGTCGAGCCAGAATTCCGCGATCCCCCCGACCCGCGCGATGGCGAGGTTGGTGCCCGCCTGCACGATCGCCTCGACCGAGGGGTCGTTGACCTCGTTGATCGCGTCGCGCAGCGTCTTCTCCGTCTCATGCGCGATCTGCACCGGCGAGCCGCATTTCAGCCCCTTCACCTGCACCACGTCGAAGCCGCATTCGGTGAAATAGCGGTGCACCTGCTGGTCGCCGACCGGCATGTAGGGGGTGATGACCGCGATCCGCTTGATGTCGCCGAAGCACTTGAGCGCGTTCATGCAGGCGTCCGAGCCCATGGCGACGTTCATGCCCGCGCGCTCGACGATCTCGGCCTGCAGCTTGTCGGCGCGCTCCTTGCCGTCCCAGAAGGTCTCGGCCGACATGCCCATGATCATCGCATCGGGCTCGCAGGTCTTGACCGCGTCGATGGCGTCCATGGTGGCGGCGCGGATGCGCATGACGAGGTTGTCGAAATCCGCGTCGGAGTTCACCGGCAGGTTCTCGACCAGGATGCGCGAGAAATGGTTGGTCACGCCCACCGGGCGCATGGCGTCGAATTCCGGCTGGACGGAGGTGTTCGTGCTGGGCGCGATCACCCCGAATTTCATCCGGTAGCCGAGGGAGTCCGTCATCGTTCTGGTCCTTGGGGATCGGGGAGGAAAGGGTCAGGCCACCGCGTCGAGGTCGCGCAGCGACTGGATCATCGACGACCGCATGACGAAGTCGCGATGCCGGACGGGGTCTTCGGCCGTGGCGCGCATGTCGTGGTGGAAGGCGGCGCGGGCGGCGGGGTCGGTCTCGGCCAGCATCTTGCGGTTGCGGATGGTCTGGGCCTGCACGGTGTCGATGCAGACCTGCCGACGCTGACGCTCGTAACGGCCGAAGACCGAGGCGTCGGCCTCGCCCCGCCAGACCTTCGCCAGCTTCTCCGCCAGGTTGACCGCGTCATGCACGCCGCCGTTCATCCCCATCCCGCCCAGCGGGTTGTTGAGATGCGCGCTGTCGCCGGCCAGGAACACCCGGCCCTTCACGTAGTTCTTCGCGACCCGCTGATGCACCCGGTAGGCGGTGGCGTGGACGATGTCGTAGCCCGCCGGGTTGGGGCAGAGCGCCTGAAGCCGGGCCTGCATGGCCTCCGGATCCTTGATCTGGTCCTCGGTCTGGCCCGGATCGGTCGGCAGCAGCACCCGCCACAGGCTCGGCGTGCGCAAGAGCACCGCCCATTCGGCCGGGTCGGTCACATAGGCGATGGGGGCGAGGTCCGGGATCGCGGCGGCGAAGTCGAAATGCGTCGACATCGACAGGAAGATCTCGGGGATGGTCATGCCCTCGAACGGGATGTCCAGACGTTTGCGGATCACCGAATGCGCCCCGTCGCAGGCGATCAGGTAGGCGCCCCGGTGCGTTTCCGTCGACCCGTCGCCGCGGGTCACGCTCAGGGTCACGCCGTCCGCGTCCTGGGTCACGTCGGCGGCGCTGGCCTCGTAGTGGATTTCGGCCAGCCCCGTCTCCGCGATCAGGTCGCGCAGCATCTCGGTCAGCTTCCACTGCTCGCATTGCAGGCGGTAGGGGTGGCGGGTGGCGCCCTCCAGCAGGCCGAGGTCGAAGGTCGCCACCACCCCCTCCCGCCGGTCGCGGAACTGCCATTTCGGGCAGACGAGGCCCTGCTCCACCAGCCGGTCGGACACGCCGAAGCGGTCCAGCATGTCCAGCGTCGGCGGGTGGAAGGTGGAGGCGCGCAGGTCCTTGGGCAGTTCGCGGCTGGATTCGAAGACCGAGACCGGGATGCCCTCGGCCGCGAGGCTCATCGCCGCCACCAGCCCCACGGGCCCGGCGCCCACCACCAGCACCCGCGCCTTCTCCTGGCTCATTCCCCGGCCTTCCTTCTCGATGACAATTCGGCGCCACGTTTCGCTTGACAGCGTTCTGGCTCGCTCGCAATGTGCACAACATGTCCGGACATATCAACGGGAATTTTTGCCAAAGGTCAGGCGGAAGTTTGCGGAAGGGTCCGGGGGAGGCGGCATCGTCTCGCGCATTTCCGGTTATTTCCTGGGCGCTGCCGCGTCCATGCACTAAAAGGGACGCTTGATGGGGCTGGGCCTGGCGCGATTGATGGCGAAGCGCGGCGCTTGCGCAGGTTTCGGCTTGCATGCGGGGCGGGCGGGCGCGGCCCTCCGGCCCGCGTCGGACAGCGCCATTGTCCACAAAATCCGCCGCGAGCTCCGCGCTTTGTGCACAAACCCCGCCGGGCCGGAGGGCGCGCCGTGCTGCTGATCCAGCAAATCGTCAACGGGCTGATGCTGGGCTCGGTCTACGTGACCGTGGCGGCCGCCATCGCCGCCTCGCTGGCCGTGGTGCGCTTCACCTTCCGCGATCTGCGCGCCCGCCACGGAGATTCGACCGCGCACGCCATCCCCCTCGTCTCCTCCCTCGGCTTCCTGCTGGTGCTGGAGAGCCTCGTGCGCATCGGCCGCGGCCTGCGCGCCATCGCCGAGAACCCCGACGCCGCCGGCATCCTGGGCGTCGACACGAACCGCGCGGCCCCGGTGGTGTTCATGCTGACCGGGCTGCTCTGCGGGCTCGCCGGATCGCTCCTCGCGGTCAATTGCGGCGAGGTCTCCCCGCAGATGGGCGAGGACATCGGTTCCAAGGCCATCGCCGGCATGGCGGTGGGCGGGCTCGGCTCGCTCTGGGGCGCGGTGGCGGGGGACGTCGTGATCGGGCTGATCGAGATGCCGACCATCCATTTCGTCGGCGCCGACACCGTGCAGGCCACGGTCTGGGGGGCGCTGCTGCTCACCCTGCTGATCCGGCCGCAGGGCCTTTTCGGGCGCAACGTCACCAGCAAGGGGAAGCTGTGAGATGAGCGGCTTCTGGACCGGCATCGTCACCATCCTCGCCGTCAACGTGGTCTTCGCCTACGGGATCTATCTGGCGGTGGCGACGGGGCAGCTGAACCTGGGCGGGGCTGGCGGCGCTGGCGGGCGGGCTCTGCGCGCATGCCTTCTCCGATGCGGAGATCCAGGGCTTCGACGCCTCGCTGTCGATCTACGTCCTGCCCGGCGGCCCGCGGGCGGGCGGATCCTTTTCAACGGCCGCGACCTGACCGTGCAGGGCGAGCCCGCGCTCGCCGCCTTCGACATCGCGGTGGCCGAGATCAACGCCGCCGGCCTCGTGGACGACAGCCCCCATGGCTGGCGGCTGACCGAGGACGAGACCAAGCGGTTCTCCCGCCTGCTCGAAGCCATCAAGGCCGCCGGGCTGCCGGCCAAGACCGCCGAGATCGTCTACGTCTCGGACGAGGTCGTCTCCAACACCGCCGGCGTCAAGCTCTACCCGCCGCTGATGGAGGCCGCGGGTGTGGCCGACGACCCCGAGAAGCTGGAGGAGGAGCGCGCCGCCATCGCCACGGCCATGGAGGGCGTGCGCTTTTCCGGCGTGGTGGGCGACGACATCTGCTTCGCCGGCCATGACGCCGAGCTTCCGGGCTGCGTGATCGAGATCAGGGGCGGCCAGTGGACCAAGTTCGCCGAAGCCGCCGCCGACGCCTGCGAGTGATCGCCTGACCATGGCCCGCCCCCCGGGCGCGGGGGGCGGGCCGGACGCGACATCGACCGACAACAGGGACAAGGACAGGGACCATGATCAGAACACTGGCGCTCGCCGCCGCCTTCGCCGCCGCGGCCGTTTCCGCGCCGCTTTCCGCCCAGGCCCAGACCGTCGGGCTCGGCACCACCAAGGGCGGGGCCACGGCGCAGATCTCCACCGCGCTCGCCGCCGTCATCACCAAGGGTTCCGACCTGATGGTGCGGCCGCAGGAGATGGCCAACACCTCGCAATATCTGCCGTTGGTGGATTCCGGGCGGCTCGATTTCGGCATCGCCAACTATCCCCAGACCGCCTTCGCCATCACCGGGACCGGCATGTCCGAAGGCCAGCCCAACCCCAATATCGTGATGGTGGCCACGCTGGTTCCGTTCAACGCCGGACTGCTGGTCCCCTCCAGCCTCGGGATCACCGACATCGCCGGGCTGAAGGGCAAGCGGGTTCCGCGCTTCCCGGCCGGCAGCCTCGGCGACACGGTGATCTCGGCGGTGCTGTCCACCGCCGGGCTGACCTATGACGACGTGGTATCGGTGCCCACCGCCAACTTCCCCGCCATGTTCCAGGGGGTGAAGGACGGCGTGACCGACGTGACCATCGCCGCAATCGGCTCCAAGCCCACCTTCGACATCGAGGCCGCGTTGGGCGGGGTGACTTTCCTCAACCTCAAGGAGGGCGACGGCAAGGTGCTGGACGCCGCCATGCCGGGGACCCGGCTGCGCTACTGGAAGGGCCGGCCGGCGGCGCCGGGCGCGAATGACGACACGGTGGTCTTCTACTACGCCTACACGCTCTTCGCGAACAAGGACGTGTCCGACGAGGTGGTGACCAAGGTGGTGACCGCGCTCTGGGAAGGGGAGGAGGGGCTGAAGGCCAACGGCCCGCTCTGGGCGGAATACGACCCCGCCAAGCTCGCCCAGGTCGGCGCGCTGCCCTATCACCCCGCCGCCGAGGCCTTCTACAAGGAGAAGGGCGTCTGGGCGAGCGAGTGATCCGCCCGGCTCCGGCCCGGGGGGCGCGGCGCGCGTCGCGCCCCCCGGAGCCCGCCTGCGCCGCGCGCGTCCCCGCCCGTTTCTCGCCGTTCCCTGACACCATTCGCCGGGATCCGACGCCTTGCCGACCCTCCTTGTGAACCGGGCGCTCGACGCCTTCGCCGCCGCGCTCTGCGTGATCACGCCGGCGCTCGCCATCCTGTGGGTGCTGTCGGTGCCCGCCCGGATCGGCCTGCTGATCTATCCCGAGCAGATGGCGGCCGGGATGCTGGGCGCGGCGATGGGCGTGGTCTACCTGCGCGGCCAGGCCGGCAAGGGGCCGGCGCGGGCGGCGCTGGACGCGGCGCTGGGTCTCGGCTCGGTGGGGTTCGGCGCCTACATGTTCGTCCGCTTCCCCGACCTCACCGAGGCCGCCCACCTGCACCGGACCGAGGCGCTGATCCTCGGCTGTCTCGCCACCGGGCTGGTGATGGAGGGGCTGCGCCGCGTGGTCGGCTGGACCCTGGTGGTGATCTTCGGGGTCCTGTTCCTCTACGCGCTCTTCGGGGACCGGGTGCCCGGCGCGCTGGTCGGCCGTCCGATCCCGCTCGACGAGGTGCTGCGCTATCTCGGGGTCGATTCCACCGGAACCTGGGGGCAGGCCCTGCAGATCGCCGCCTTCGTGGTGGTGGTCTTCGTGCTGTTCGGCGGCATGCTGATCGCGGTCGGCGGCGGGGATTTCTTCACCCAGCTCGCCCTGCGCGCCGCCGGGAACGGGCCGGGCAACACCGCCAAGGTGGCGGTGGCGGCCTCGGCGCTGATGGGCTCGGTTTCGGGCTCGGCGGTGTCGAACGTCATGTCGACCGGGGTGATGACCATCCCGCTGATGAAGCGCGCCGGCTTCAAGCCCGAGCAGGCCGGCGCCATCGAGGCCGTCGCCTCCACCGGCGGCCAGCTGATGCCGCCGATCATGGGGGCCGCGGCCTTCCTGATGGCCGAGCTTCTGCAGATCCCCTATCGCGACATCGTGCTGGCGGCGCTGCTGCCCGCGGCGCTCTACTACATCTCGGTCTTCGTGCAGATCGACTTCCTGGCCCGGCGCGACCGCATCGCCTCGCTGGCCGATTTCGACCGGCGGCGGCTGGGAGAGGTGTTCCGGCGCGGCTGGATCCCGGTGGCGGCCTTCGCCACGCTGCTGTTCCTGATCTTCGAGATCCGGATGCGGGCGGAGGCCGCGGCGGTCTGGACGGTGTTCGAGCTGGTCGTGCTGGGCGTCGTCTCCCGCGTCCTGGGCAGAGCCGGGCTGACCCCGGCCGAGGCCGGCCGCGCGGTGGTGGAGACCGGGCGCGCCACCTGCGACGTGCTGCTGATCACCGCCGCGGCCGGGATGATCATCGGGCTTCTGTCGATCACCGGGCTGGTGGGGATCGTGCTGGGGCTGGGGTTGCCGACCACCGGGGTCTATCTGCTGCTGGCCTCGCTGGCGGCGCCGGCGCTGGTGCAGCTCGGCGTGCCGCCGCTCGCCGCCCACATGTTCGTGTTCTACTACGGCATGCTGTCGATGATCACCCCGCCGATCGCGCTGGCCGCCTTCGCGGCGGCGAGCCTCGCCGGGGCCTCGCAGCTGCGCACCGGGCTCGCGAGCTTCCGCTTCGGCTGGGTCGCCTATCTGCTGCCGTTCCTTTTCGTCTACAAGCCGGCGCTGCTGCTCGACGGGACCGCGTGGGAGGTGGCCTATGACTTCGTCAGCGCCCTGGCCGCGCTGGTGCTGGTCACCGGCGGGATCGTGGGCCACGCGCTGCGGCCGCTGGGGGCGGGGATGCGGGCGCTCTGGGCGGGGCTCGGCTTCGCGATGATCGCGCCCTTGCACGAATTCGGGCCGATGGCGGCGGAATACGCGGCGTCGGCGGCTGGGATCGCGGCGCTGGCCGCCTCGCTGCTGCTGTCCCGCCGGGCGGAGGGCGGCGGCCGCGGCCGCGGATCGCCCGCACGCGGCTGAGGCGCCCTTGGTCCTGGGCTCGGTCCGTGCCCCTGTCTGGGAGCCTGTCCGGGTCTGGGAGCCTGTCCGGTCCCGGACGCGATCCGCCGCCAACCCGACGCCAGCGGCGCCCGTTCAGGCGCCCCGGTTCCGATTTCGGCGCCCCGGACTTGATCCGGGGCCTCCCGGCGCCCGTCATCCGCGCCCCGAAACGGCGGGGTCGATGCGCAGCGCGCGCCACGCCGACCGCCCCCCTTCGCGCCCCCCATCTGCGTCCGCCCCGTCGCCCTACCGCACGCGCCTCGCCGACCGGCTGCGTCGGAGGCCGCGCGACGACCCGCGCGCCCGGCCCCGCCCGTCCGCCCGCGCGGC
>JAYZWL010000028.1:0-9053 GCA_036154955.1 Pseudomonadota bacterium
GAACCGGCCCCGACCAGACCGGCCCCGACCAGACCGGCCCGCTCCCCGTGAACGGCGCGACGGCGTCGCCGGAGCGATGGCCCCGCGCCCGCCGGACCGGCCCAGAAGACCGAGGGAAAGGACCCCATGACCGACGACTATTACGGCGACGACGCCGCCACTTTCGGCGACCGGCTGGCCGCGGCGCGCGAGGCGCTCGGCTTCACCCAGTCCCAGCTCGCCTCCCGCGCCGGGGTGCGCCTCGCCACCCTGCAGAACTGGGAGAGCGACCGCTCCGAACCCCGGGCCAACAAGCTGCAGATGATCGCGGGGCTGCTGAACGTCTCGATCATCTGGCTGCTGACCGGCGTGGGCGAGGGCGGGGTGCAGCCGGAGCCCGCCGGCGACGCGGCCCGGCGCTCGACCCTGGCCGAACTGCGCGAAATCCGGGTGGCCCAGCAGGCGCTGCTGGACCGGATCAGCCGGCTGGAGAAGAAGCTGCGCGAGGCGGGCGAGGGCTGAACCTCCGCGCCCCTCCTCGGGCGGATCATGCGCCGGCCGGATGAGGACGCGGCTGCGGGCGAGGGATCGGCCAGGCGCGAGGACGAAGCTGAGAGAGCAGGCGCCGCGGCCCGCGCCCGACCGCGGCCCGGTTCCGCCCGCGGCGCGCGGGACCGGGAACGCGGGAGGGCCAGGGGCGCCGCCGACGATCCGCGCCCTTTCCCGGCGAGGCCGGCGCCGCGCCCGACCCGCCCGCCCTTGCCCTCTCCCGCCCCCTCGGCTACGCCGAAGCCGGATCCGGCAGGGAGGCCCGGCTGATGCGCATCGGCGTCGATTTCGGCGGCACCAAGATCGAGGGCGTCGCCCTCGCCCCCGACGGGTCGATCCGCGCCCGGCGCCGGATCCCCACGCCTCGCGGCGACTACGCCGGCTCGGTCCGCGCCATCCGCGACCTGACCCTGGCGCTGGAGGCGGAGGCGGGCGCCGCGGCCCCGGCGCTCGGCGTCGGCATCCCCGGCTCGCTTTCGCCCGCCACCGGCGCCGCGCGCAACGGCAACGCCGTGTGGCTGATCGGCCGCCCCTTCGACAAGGACCTGGCCGAGGCGCTCGCCCGTCCCGTGCGCATCGCCAACGACGCCAACTGCTTCGCGCTGTCCGAGGCCGCCGACGGCGCCGGGGCCGGGGCGGGCGTGGTCTTCGGCACCATCAACGGCACCGGCGTCGGCGGCGGGCTGATCGTGGGCGGCCGCATCGTGACCGGGCGCAACGGCATCGCCGGCGAATGGGGCCACAACGCCCTGCCGAACCCGACCGACGCCGAACGCCCCGGCGCCCCCTGCTTCTGCGGCCGTCGCGGCTGCCTGGAGGTCTGGATCTCCGGCCCCGGGCTGGAGGCCGACTTCGCCCGCGCGGTCGGCGCCGGCGAGGGCCAGGGCCCGAAGGCCCGCGAGATCGCCGAGATGGCCGCCGACGGCGATCCGGACGCCGAGGCCGCGCTCGACCGGCTCTACGACCGCTGGGGCCGGGCGCTGGCGGTGATCGTCAACGTCGTCGACCCCGACGTGATCGTGCTGGGCGGGGGCCTGTCCAATCTCGACGCCGCGCCCGAACGGGTGGCCCGCGCCCTGCGCCCGCACGTGTTCTCCGACGTGATGGAGACCGAGATCCGCCGCGCCGTCCATGGCGACAGCTCCGGCGTGCGCGGCGCCGCCTGGCTCTGGGACGAGGAGGAGACCGCATGACCGACGCCGCATCCCGGCATACCGAGGCCGAGGCCCGGCTCCGCCGCCTGCGCATCCGCGGCTGGCGGCGCGGGACCAAGGAGATGGACATGATCCTCGGTCCGTTCTGCGACGCGCTGGCCGAAGGGCGCGCGACCTGCGACCTCGACGCGCTGGAGGCGCTGATGGAGGAGAACGACCAGGACCTCTACCTCTGGGTCTCCGGCGCGGTCCCGACCCCTCCGGCCCATGCGCCGATGATCGCCGGCCTGCGCGACTTCCACGGCATCGCGCCGCGCCGCTGAGGCCCGCGCCGCGCGCCGGCGAGGGTTTTCCCCGCGTTAACGTCATATTCGGCATTTCCGCCGAATTTTCGCTCAAGCGAGGCGGGAATTCGGAGAACCGGACATGGCCAAGGGCGCTCAGACGGCGCGGGACATCGGCGAGGCGGGCGGACGCGGGGCGCGCGCCCGACCCCAGGCGGCGCCCGACTTCGGGGACTCCTATCTGGAGCTGCTGTCGCTGGTGGAACGGCTCCACCGTCTGCTGCTGGATGTGGTGAAGGATGAGTTCGAGCGGCTGGGCCTGCTCGACATCAACGCGGTCCAGGCGTTGCTGCTGTTCAATATCGGCGACGCGGAGGTGACGGCGGGGGAGCTCAAGAGCCGCGGCTATTACCAGGGCTCCAACGTCTCCTACAATCTCAAGAAACTGGTGGAGGCGGGATATCTCCACCATGAACGGTCGGAGGTCGACCGCCGCTCGGTGCGCATACGGCTGACCGATCGCGGCCGCTTCATCCACGACACGGTGGCGGAGCTGTTCACCCGCCATGCCGCGACGCTGATGGAGGACACGGCGGCGGGGCCTGACCAGCTGCCCCCGACCAACGCCACCCTGCAGCGGATGGAGCGGTTCTGGATGGAGCATATCCGCTACATCTACTGACCTCCATCCGCTCGCTCCCATCCGCTGACCGCCGCGCCGGCCGCGTCGCCCGCGCCGCATCCTTCCGCGCTTCCGCGATCGAGCGGCCTGTCCGCCACGGACGGCGCAGCCGACGGCAGGCGCTCGCGCCCCTCGCGCGTCCGTCAGCGCCTCCGCGCTCGCGCGGCCTTCGCTCCAGCGACGGCGCAACCGGCGGGCGGGGCGCCCGCTCCCCCGCATCCTTCCGCGCTTCCGCGAAAAAGCGGCCTGTCCGCCACGGTCGGCGCAGCCGGAGGCAGGCGCGCTCGTGCGCCCCGCGCGTCCATCGGCGCCTCCGCGCTCACGCGGCCTTCGCTTCAGCGACAGCGCAACCGGCGGGCGGGGCGCCCGCTCCCCCGCATCGATCCGCCCCCCTGCGCTCGCGTGGCCTACCCGCCAGAGACGGCGCCGCCGGGCGGGGCGTCGCCGCGCGCCGCGCGCGCGTCCTAGCCGCTCTCGGTCGCGGGACGCGGCGCCTGCGGGCCGGCCGGGGGCTGCAGCGCGCGGGCCAGCGCGCAGAACCCCGCGAGATCCACGTCGTCGGCGCGCAGGGTCTCCGCCACCCCGGCGCGGGCGCACAGATCCTGGGCGTCGGGCGTCGCCTGCTTCAGGCTCTGGCGCAGCATCTTGCGGCGCTGCCCGAAGGCCGCCGCCGTCACCCGGCGCAGGGCGCCCGCCGGGGCGGGAAAGCGCGGCTCCGGCAGGGGGCGCAGCAGCACCACGGCCGAGGTCACCTTGGGCGGCGGGGTGAAGGCGGCGGCGGGCACCTCGAAGGCGATCCGCGCCTCGCAGCGCCACTGCGCCAGCACCGACAGCCGCCCCCAGGTCTTGGAGCCGGGCCCGGCCACGATCCGCTCCGCCACCTCGCGCTGGAACATCAGGGTCAGGGACTCCCAGCCCGGCGGCCACGCCTCCGCCTCCAGCCAGCGCACCAGAAGCTCCGTGCCCACGTAGTAGGGCAGGTTGGAGACGATCCGCCACGGGCCGCGCATCCGCGCCTCCGCCCCCGCCTCCAGCGCGTCGCCCTCGATCACCTCCAGCCGGCCGCCATGGGCGGCGGAGACCTCGGCCAGCGCCGGCAGGCAGCGCGCGTCCCGCTCCACCGCCAGCACCCGCGCCGCGCCCTCGATCAGCAGGGCGCGGGTCAGGCCGCCCGGACCTGGGCCGACCTCCAGCACCTCCACCCCCTCCAGCGGCCCGGCGGCCCGGGCGATGCGGCGGGTGAGGTTGAGGTCCAGAAGAAAGTTCTGCCCCAGCGCCTTCTTCGCGGCGAGCCCATGGGTCGCGATCACCTCGCGCAGCGGCGGCAGCCCGTCGGGCGAGGCGCTCACGCCCCCGCCCCCGGCCCGGACGACGCCCGCGACGCCGCCATCGAAGCCGCGAGGCGCAGCGCCTCCACCAGGCTGGTCGGCTCCGCCAGCCCCCTGCCGGCGATGTCGTAGGCGGTGCCGTGATCGGGCGAGGTGCGGATGAAGGGAAGGCCGAGGGTCACGTTGACCCCGCGGTCGAAATCCAGCGCCTTGATCGGGATCAGGGCCTGGTCGTGATACATGCAGACCGCGAGGTCGTAGCGCGCCCGGGCCGCGGCGTGGAACATGGTGTCGGCGGGCAGCGGCCCCGCCACCTCCAGCCCCGCGTCCCGCAGCCGGGCGACGGCGGGGGCGATGACCTCGATCTCCTCGCGCCCCATGGCGCCGCCCTCTCCGGCATGGGGGTTCAGCCCCGCCAGCGCGATCCGCGGCCGGGTCAGTCCGAAATCGCGGGAAAGGTCGCGGGCGGCGACGCGCACCGTCTCCTCGATCAGCTCCGCGGTCAGGGCGCGGGGCACGTCGGCGAGCGGGATATGGATGGTCACCGGAACCACGCGCAGACGCGGCCCGGCCAGCATCATCACCGGCCGCGCCACGCCGGCGAGCGCGGCCAGGAACTCGGTATGGCCGGGATGGGCGAAGCCGGCCCCGTCATAGAGCGCCTTCTTGTTGATCGGCAGGGTGCAGACCGCGCCGGCCTCGCCTGCGCGGGCGAGCGCCACCGCCTCCTCGATGGAGGCGACGACCATGGGCGCGTTGGCGGGCTCCGGCCGCCCCGGGGGCGCGGGGGCGGCGAGCGGGCGGTGCAGGACGGGCAGGGCGTCGCCGAAGACCCCCCGCGCCTCCGCAGGCGCGGCGATGCGCGCGACCGGTGCGCCGCCCGAGGCAGCCCAGTCCGCGTCGCCGACCAGGAAGAAGGCGCAGGCCGCATCGTCCCGAAGGACGGCCCAGGCCCCGGCCGCGATCTCCGCCCCGATGCCGGCGGGGTCGCCGCAGGTCAGGGCGACCGGCGCCGGGGCGGGCGCGGGACGGGGCGCCGGCTCAGCGCCGCTCGACATAGGCCCGCGCCCGAAGCTCCTGCAACCGGCCCTCGGCGAGCCGCGACAGGCGCTGTTCGAGAAGCTGGTAGCGCACCCGCTCCCGGTCCTCCTCGGTCAGCTCGCGCGGGGTCTCGCGCCGGTCGACCAGCTTAAGGATCACCACGCCGCGCGGCACGGGGATCGGGTCGGTGACCTCGCCGGGCTGCATCCGGGTCAGCATCTGCGCCAGCTGCTGGGGAAGCTGCGCGGCCGGGGCCCAGCCGACCAGCCCGCCCTTCGGCGCGCTCGGCGTCTGGCCCCAGCGCCGGGCGAGGGCGGAGAAATCGGCCCCGCCGCGCACCTCGCGCACGATGTCGCGCGCCCGCTGCTCCACCTCCTGCGGCGCGGCGCCCAGCGCCATGGCGATCTCGCCCAGCGAGAATTCCACGGTCTTGTCGAGGCCCAGCGCCTTGATCTGGTCGTCCACCTCGGTCGGGCCGAGATCGACCGAGGGCTGGAAGTCCCGGCGGATCAGCGAGGACCACATGATCTCGGTCTCGATGAATTCCCGCGCCACCACCAGCGACACGCCGGCGGCGCGCAGCTTGGCCTCCAGCGCCGCGGGGGTCTTGGCGCCCTGGGCGTCGGCGAAGCGGGCGAGGCCGTTCTGCACCTCCTCCGGCGTGACCTCGATGCCGGCGGCGGTGGCGGCGGTGCGCTTCAGGCGCTCGTCGATCATCGAATCGAGCCCCGCCTCCAGATCCAGATCCTGGCGCACGCCGCTCATGCGCAGCAGGCGGGCGCGCTGCTGCACGTCGAAATTGGTGATCGCCTTGCCGTCGACGAAGGCCGCCGGCGCGAAGGCGTTGGCCTCGCCCTGGGCCGCGGCCCGGGCCGGGTGCAGCGCCGGGGCGGCGGCGGCCAGCGCCAGGCCCAGCCCCAGCGCGGCGGACCCGATGCGGCGGGCAAGTCTCCCGGCGCGGCGGGGCCGGGAGGAAAGGGGGCCGCAGGTCCGGCGAAGGGTCGTCGTCATCGGTCTCGTTCCTCTTTCCTCGTCCCGCCGGGCCGCGTGGGGCCGGCGGAAGGTCTCGGTCCGTCGCGCCGCGCCCCGCAGCCGGGCGCGCGGGGCCCCGGGGATCAGCGCAGCTTCGGCGCGCATGCCCCGGCGGCGGGGGCGGCGGGGCCGTCGCCCCCGCCCAGCGCCCACAGGTTCACCCGCAGGCCGAAATAGGTCGAGGCGGGCACGTCCTCGGTCGAGGTGAAGCGCCGGCCCACATAGACCGCGAAGTCCACGCACTCGTTGGCATAGCCCACCAGCGCCTCGGTGCGCACCCAGCGTTCCGATTCCAGGTCGCGCTGCAGCTCGCCGCCCAGATACCAGTTGCGCCCGATGGCGTAGCGCGCCTCCGCGGCGACCTCGTGGCGGTCGATGGTCGTGACCTCGTCCGCGCCCAGCCAGGCGTAGGAGCCCGCCAGCTCCAGCCCCCCGAAGGCGGTCGAGCCGTACACTTCGTTGCGGTTCAGCTCAAGATCGTCGCCGATCCGCACCCGGTGGGCCAGCTTGACCGTGCCGGGCAGGTCCAGCGACCAGGCCCCCACGAAATCCGACTCGCGCTTGTTGAGCCCGATGCCCGCCGGGAAGGACCCGATCTCCTTGGGCCGCAGCACCCGCCCGCCGGCGAAGGAGAACCGCGCGCCGTCGTCCGCCAGCCGCGAATAGCGGATGCCGAGATTGAGGCGGGAGCCTTCCTCGAACCCGTCCCAGCCGGTATGCCGGCGGTAGGAGAACAGCGAGGTCTCGTCGAACTCCACCAGCTGGCTGTCCTCGTTGGGCAGGGCGGGGCTGTCGTCGGTATAGGTGGAGAACACCGCCTGGGCGATCGGCTCCACCAGATGGGTGACGGGGCCCGCGCCGAAGGCCCAGCTCAGCCAGTCGCCGTCCGCGTCGCGGCGCAGCAGCGGGTAGCGCGCCTCCAGCGCCAGCGTCGGCCCGAAGCGGGAGCGTTCGTCGGAGCTCGACCCCGGCGTGATCCCCGGCACGTCGTCGATCCGCCAGCTGTCGCCGCGCAGGTCCCCGTAGGCGGTGAACTGGATGCCCGGCCGGGTGATCCAGGATTTCTCGTAGTCGACGCCGAGGAAGCCGTGCAGCGTGTCCTGCCCCTCGGTCCGCTTGAGATAGTAGCCGCCCATGTCGAGCCCGAACCGCCCGCCCAGCGGCGCGTCCCAGACCCGCCGCCCCTCCACCGTCGGGATCGCCTGGGGGATCTGGCCGAAGGGCTCGTTGTCGCGCAGCGACTGAAAGCGGACCAGCGACACCTCTCCCCAGCCGTCCTGGTCGGAGGCGCGCAGGAACACCTCGCTTTCCAGCCGGTCGTCCTCGGAGAACTCGTAGCGGCGCAGATATCCGTCGTCGGAGGCCTGCTCCAGCGTGAACCCCGCCTCCACCCCGTCGCCGAAACGGTAGAGCCCGGCGCCGAAGACATGGCCGCGCAGCTCGTCGTCGCCGTCGTAGTCCTGCTGGGTGATCGACCCCGCGAGGCTGAGCGAGGCGCGCTCGAACTCCGCGCGATACTCGCCCTCCATGATCAGCCCGTCGTCGGTGGTGATGTAGGGCGTCAGGGTCAGGTCGGCCTGATCGGACAGCACGAAGTAATAGGGCAGCTTCAGGCCCTGGCCGAAATTGCTGTTCTGACGGTAGACCGGCGGCAGAACGCCGCTGGCGCGCTTCAGGGTCGGGTCGGGATGGCGGAAATAGGGGGTCCAGGCGAGCGGGACGCCCAGCACGTCGAAGGTGGCGTTCTCGTAATGGACTGTGCGGGTCCGCTCGTCATGCACGATGCGGTCGGCGCGGATGCGCCACAGGGGCGTCGGGTCCTCCGGACAGACCAGGCAGGGGGAGAACACGGCCCGGCTCAGCACGTTGTAGCGCCCGTCGATCCGGCGCGCCTCGGCGGCGGCGAAACGGGCGTCGTCGCGCATCAGGGCGCGGGCGCCGCGGATCAGCCCGTCGCGCAGCCGGCTGTCGAGATCGGCGAAGTCGGCGACCAGCGTCGCGCCCTCGTCGCCGCCGCGCAGCATGATCGGGCCTACCGCCTCGATCCGGTCGCGGCCGGGATAATAGACCACCCGGGTCGCGGTCAGGGTGCGGTCGCCGTAGTAGACCTCGACGTTCCCCTCCGCGGTCAGACGGTCGAGCGTGGTGTCGTAGGTGACCTTGTCGGCGATCAGGCTGACCGGTCCTTCCATCCGCTGCGCGCCCAGCGCCTCCGACAGGCCGGAGGGCGCGGTCTCGGCCGCGGTCTGGGCGATGGCGCCCGCGGGCAGGGCCGCCGCCGCGGCCGACAGGACGAGCGCCGCGAGCCGATGGCGCGCGGCCCGGCGCGGCGCCGGGGCGGGGCGGCCGCCCGCCGGCGAGGCGGGCGTCGGGCGGAGCGGCGTCGGGAGGGGCGGCGTCGGGCGGGTCGGGGGCAAGGGCGGTTCCTGCTCAGTCGCCGGATCGCCGGCCTCGGGACCCCTCCTTAGCCGTCCTCAAGATGCAGGAGCAAGCCGAGCGCGCAGAGCGTCATCGCCACGGGGGGGATCCAGGCCGCCAGCGGGGCCGGGATCGCCCCGGAAGAGCCGAAGGCCTGGGTCACGTTGGCCAGGAAGAAATAGACCAGCCCCGCGCCGACCGCGCCCAGCGCCATCAGCCCCAGCCCCCCGAATCGGGCGTGGCGCATGGAGAAGGCCGCCCCGATCAGCACCATGGCCGCGAACAGCAGCGGCTGGGCGAGCTGCGCCTGCCAGTGCATCCGGTGGCGGGTGGAGCTGACGCCCGCCGCCTCCAGGCTGCGGATTAAGCCCGGCAGTTCCCAGAACGAGATGGTCGCGGGGCTGGCGAAGCTTTCGAGGATCTGCGCGCGGGTCAGACCGGTGGGCAGCGTCATGCGCTCCACGTCCTCCCACTGCATCGGCCGGGACATGGCCCCGTCGGCGGTGGCGGCGGCGCCGGCGTCGGGGGGCTCCGCCGGGGTCGCGTCGTGGGGGAGGCCCGGGTCGCCGCGCGGCGCGGCGGAGGG
>JAYZWL010000029.1:0-29736 GCA_036154955.1 Pseudomonadota bacterium
GCCGCGCGGCCCGGCGGTCGCGGCGCCGGCGCATGCCTCGCCCCGGCGCCGCCGCCTCCGCCGCCGCGCGGGCCCCGCCATCGCCCGGCGCGCCCTCTTCGCGGCCACGCCCCTCCCCCTTCCGCCACCCCGCCCGGCCGCGCCATGACCGACATCGCCTTCGCCCGCCTTCGCGCCCATGCCCGCCCCGGCGCCTCGCCCGCCGAGGCCCGCCGGCTGCGCGCCCGCATCGAGGCCAGCGGCGCCGAACCGCCGGGTCCTCCGTCCGAGATCCTGATCCTGCGCCGCCTCGCCGACCCCGCCCCCGGCGCGCTCGGCGAGGGGCGCACCGGCGCCCGCGCGGAGCGGATCCGGGGCGCCCGCCCCGGGCCGGGCTGGGACCGGGCCCTGCAGGCGGCGCTGGACCGGGCGCGGGACCGGGCCGCGCGGCCGATCCTGGGGCCCGTGGACCCGCAGGCCGAGGCGGTGCGCTTCGCCGACGCGGCCGAGGCGCTGGCCTGCCTGCTGCGCGACCTGGCCGCGGGAACCGCGCCGGCGCGGTGGTGGTGGGCGAGCTGGCCGCCCGAGCGCCCCGGCGCGGCCCCGCAGGCGACCGCCGCCCGCGGCTCCGCGGCGCTCCTGGTCCCGCTGGACGCGACCGGGGCCCGCATCGCCGGTCTGCTCGCGGCCGACCCGCGCCGGGCCGCCGCCGCCATCTGCCTGCTGGCCGCGCGGGGCGAGGCCGTCCGCGCCCTCGCCCCCCTGTCGGGCCCCGCCGCGCTGGCGCTCGCCGCCCGGCTCGGCGCCGCGCCGCCGCCCCGCGTCGCCCGACCCAGCGCACGGGCCGCCCCGGACACGGAGCGGCGAACGGCGCCGGGAACCGACGCGCCCGCCGAGCCTTCCGCCATCGGCTGGCTGATCGCCGTGGCGCGGAGCCTGCGGGAAACGCCCGCCGCGGGGCCCGAGGCGCTGGCGGCCCGGGCCGCCGCCCTGCTCTCCGCGTCGTCTCCGCCGGCACGGGCCGATGCGTCTGCCGCCTCGCCCCCGCCCGGCGCACCCGGCGCGACGGCGAAGCGGATCCCGGATGCGCCCGGCCCCGACGCCCCCGCCGCCATGCCCGCCCCGCAGAACGCCCCACCGGACGCCCCCGCCCCGCGCCCGTCCGCGGACGCCGACCGGCAGGGCGGCCGCGCGTCCGGCGCCCCGACCCGCAGCGACCGCGCCGGCGATCCCGCCCCCCCTTCGCCGCGGACCGCGAGCCCCGGACCGACGCCTTCCGCGCCGCCCGCCCAAGGGCCGGCCACCGACCCGGAGGCGGAGGCGGAGACCGGCGTCGCCACGCGGCGCGCCGGGACGCTGTTTCTCGCCAACCTGTTCGCGCGACCGGACCTCGCCCCCGACCTGCCGGCCGAGGCCCTGGCCGCGCCGTGGAACGCGATGGCGGAGCTGGCCGCCCTGCTCGACCCCGAACGCCTTCCCCCGGACGCCGCCGCGCCGCGCCCCGACCCTCTGCCCGCCCTGCTCCGCTCCCTCGACGGCGCCCCGCCCGAAGACGCCGCGGAGCCCGAGACCCTGCGCGCCGCGCTCGCGCCCGCGCTGCCCGATCTGCGCGCCCGCCTCGGCGCCGCGATGGGGGTGGCGCCGGACGCGGTCGGCCCGCGGCTCGTGCGCCGGGCCGGGCGGGTCTTCGTCACGACCATGCATGTGGACCTGACCCTGCCGCTCGACGCGCTGGACGTGGCGGTGCGCCGGGCGGGCCTGGACATCGACCCCGGATGGCGGCCGCGCCTCGGCCGCATCGTCGCCTTCCACTATCGCGGCTGAAGGAGCCCCGCCCCAATGACCGCCCCGATGACCGCGCCCGCCGCCGCCGCCCTTCCTGCCCCCGCGCCGGCCGCCCCCCGCCCCCGGGCCGCGGCGCGGGCCGCGACGCCGCCCCCCGCGACCGCCTTCGCGGGTCTCGCCCCCGACGCCGCCGGGCTGGCCGGGCTGTGGCGGCTCGCCGCCGCCGCGACCCTGGCCGAGGGGCTGGCGGCGCTGGGGGAGGCGGGCGCCGCGCTGACCCGCGCCCACCCGTTCCTCGCCGCCTATCTGGAGGAGGCCGAGGCCGCCGCCCCCGGTCTGCCCGCCGCCCGCTGGCCCGCCCTGATCGCCGCGTGGGAGCGGGCGAGCGGCCCCGACCTGCCGCTCGCCCGCGCCGCCCGCGCCCTGGCGCTGACCGCGGAGGCGCGGCTGGCGCTGGCGCTGGCCTTCCTGCCCGGCGACGACGGCCGCTTCGGCGCGCTTTTCGCCGACCTGCAGGGGCCCGGCGGCCCCCGCGCCCCGACGGCCGAGACGCTGGCCCGCCTGCTCGCCCTGTCCGGCGCCGACGCCGCCCGGGCGCTGACCGCGCCCTTGATCGCCGCCGGTCTGGTCGAGCCGCAGGCCCGCGACCTGCCCCGCGCCCAGCACCCGCTGCGCGTGCCCGACGCCGTGCGGGACGCGGCCCTGGGCGCGGCGGATGGGGCGGGGGGCGGGCGTGCGCCCCTGCCCGGCGCCCGCCTGACCCCGCGCGCCGCGGCGCCTCGCCTCGCCGACCTGATCCACCCGGCGGAGACGCTGGCGCGCGCCGGCCGTCTCTCCGCCCTCGTCGCCTCGGGCCGGGCGGAGCTGATCCTCCTGCGCCGCATGCCCGGCGCCGACGCGGCCGAGGTCGCCGCCGCCATCGCCCGCGAAGCCGGACTGGGCCTGCTGGCCTTCGACGGGTCGGAGGCCGCGCCCGCCCCCGTGGATCCGGAGGCGACGGAGGCCCCCGCAGACCCTCGCGCCCCCCTGCTGGACCCCGCGCTCGCCCGCCGCGCCGGCGCCTTGGCGCTGCTGAGCGGCGCGGCCCTGCTGCTGGAGCGGGACGCCGCCCCCTCCGAAACCATCGCCCTGCCGCCGCCCCTGCCGGCGGGCCTGCCCACCTTCCTCGCGCTCGGGCGGGAGGGGGGCGTGGCGCCCGCCCGGCTCGTCCGCGCGGCGACGCTGGACCTGCCCTTCCCCGGCCCGGCCCTGCGCGCCCGCATCTGGCGCGAGGCGCTGGGGGATCGCCCCGTCTCCGACCCCGCCGCCCTGCGCGACCGCTTCCAGCTTCCCCACGGCCATATCCGCCGCCTCGCCGCCGCCGCCGTCGCCGAGACCCGGCTCGCGGGGCGCGAGACCCTGACGCCCGAGGACGTGCGCCGCGCCGCCCGCGGGCTGGGGCGGCAGGAGCTGGACGGTCTCGCCGATCCGCTGGAGGCGCGTGGGCGCTGGGACGACCTGGTCGCCTCCCCCGCCGCCACCGCGCTGCTGCGCGAACTCGCCGCCCGCGCCCGCCACCGGGAGGCGCTTCCCGACCGGCTGTCCGAGCGTCCGGGCCGCGGCCTGCGCGCCCTGCTGACCGGCCCGTCGGGGGCGGGCAAGACGCTGGCGGCGCGGATCTTCGCGGCCGAGCTGGGCATGGACATCCACCGGGTCGACCTCGCCTCCGTCGTCTCGAAGTTCGTGGGCGAGACGGAGAAGAACCTGCACCGCCTGCTGACCCGGGCCGAGGCGCTGGACGTGGTGCTGCTGATCGACGAGGGCGACGCCCTGCTCGCCCGGCGCACCGAGGTCCGCTCCTCCAACGACCGCTTCGCCAACATGGAGACGGATTTCCTGCTGCAGCGGCTGGAATTCCACCAGGGCGTGGTGCTGGTCACCACCAACCTGGCCGAAAGCGTCGACCCCGCCTTCCAGCGCCGCATGGACGCGGTGATCCCCTTCGCGCGCCCGGGGCCGGAGGAACGACGGCGGATCTGGGACCTGCACCTGCCCGCGGGGGCGGAGGTGGACGGCCGGGCGCTGGACCGGCTCGCCCTGCGCTGCGCGCTGACCGGCGGGCAGATCCGCAACGCCGTGCGCCATGCCGCCAGCCGGGCGTTGGAGGACGGCGCCCCGCTCGCCGCCCGCCACCTGGCCGAAGGCGTGGCCCGCGAATACCAGAAGGCCGGCGCCGTCGCGCCGATGGCCGGGCTGGCGGAGGCGCCGCCGGACCCCGCCGGCGCCCGATGCGCCGGGTCCGGGCGGCTGTCGGGCTTCGCCGCGGCGCTGGCCGGCGCGCGGGGAGGGTCGGCCCGATGACCCGCCGCCGCGCGCCCTCGAAGTCCCCCGCCAAGTCTCCGGCCAAGGCCCCCGCCCGCGCCGCGTCTCGCGCCCCCGCGCCCGCCCCGACGTCTTCAGGGCCGGGCCCGATGCAGGCCGCCCCCGCGGTCTCCGCGCTCGCCGGCGTGCAGCGCAAGCTCGCCGTCGGCAAGGCCGGCGACCCCTATGAGCGCGAGGCCGACGCCGTCGCCGACCGGGTGATGGCCGGCCAGCCCGCCCCCGCCATCTCCGCCCTGCCCGCCGCGGGCCTCCCCTCCGCCCAGACCAAGACCGGGATGGAGGAGGAGGACACCGCCGAAACCGCCCAGAAGAAGGGCGAGGAGGAGGAGGCCCAGACCAAGGGCGAGGAGGAGGAGGCCGCCCAGACGAAGGCGGAGGACGAGGGCCTCGAAACCGGGGAGGAGATGGCCGCGCCCGAGGCCGAGGCCATGGCGCCGGAGGAGGAGAGCGAGGAGGCGCCCGCCCAGGCGAAGGAGGCCGAGGCCGACGAGGAGCCCGTTCAGGCCAAGGAGGCCGAGCCGGAGGAGAAGAAACCGGCGCAGGCCAAGGAGGAGGCGCCGGAGGAGAAGCCCGCCCAGGCCAAGGCGGCGGAGAAGGAGCCGGAGGAGACACCCGTTCAGGCCCGCCGCGCGCAGCCCGACCGGACCCGCCCGCCGAAGGCGGAGGCGGAGCGCGCCGTCGCCTCTCCGGGCGAGGGCCGGGCCATGGATCCCGAGACCCGGGCCCGCATCGAAGGCTCCACCGGCGCCGACCTGTCGGATGTGCGGGTGCATGACGACGCGAAATCCGGGCGGGCCGCGCAGGCGCTGAACGCGCGGGCCTTCGCGCATGGGCGCGACATCTGGCTCGCGCCCGGCGAAAGCGCGCGGGACACGCGGCTGATGGCCCACGAGGCCGCGCATGTGGTCCAGCAGACCGGCCCGGGCGCCGCCGCGCGCGGGGCGGGCCCCGCCTCCGGCGCCGCCCCCGCGCAGGCCCGGCCGCTGTCATCCCCCGCCGCGGCGGTGGTGCAGCGGGCGGGGGGCGGCGCGGCGAACGCGGGCGGCGGCGGGGGGACCGGAACCGCGCCCGCCGGCCCGCCCAAGGTCGACTCCCACGGTCACAGCGTCGACTTCACCGGCGGCAAGAAGCAGATGAAGATCAAGTCGATCTCCCTGCCCAACAAGCCCGGCAAGGACAGCGTCGCGGGCCCGTTCAAGACCCGCGCCCCGGGTTCGCGCGACGACGACCCGCAGAAGGCGTGGCTCGCCGCCGTCACCATCTCCGACACCTCGCTGAAATCGGTGCTGCCGGACGCCAAGGGCTTCGCCACCGCGCCCGGCGCCGCCTCCGACAGCCTGATCTTCATCCTCAAGGTGAAAAGCCAGGACAGCTACGTGGTCGGCACGCGCGCCGACATCGCCGCCCAGTCCAAGATCCCCACCTGGCGCTCCAACGGCAATCACGACCGGATGGAGGTCGACCATATCAAGGAGAACCAGGTCGGCGGCGCCGACGCCATGTCCAACTACCAGCTTCTCGACAGCCGCTCCAACCGCGGGGCCGGCAACGCCCTGCGCGACGAGGTCAAGAACCGGATCAACGACGCCAAGGCCAAGCTGAAGCGCAAGGGCGAGGCCGACGGCGTGCTCTCCGCCGCCCAGGTCGCGGAGCTGGACAAGTCCCCCGACGACATCCGCAAGGTGTTCGAGGTGGAGTTCCTGTCCCAGACCGCCACCAAGCTGCCCATCGGCGGGCGCGGCTACGACTGGCAGCGCGGCCAGATCGAGAGCGGCGAGCATCTGTCCAAGCTCACCCTCAAGAACGCCAAGAACCTCTCCGACGCGGAGCAGAAGCGGTTCCTCGGCGATTCCAGCCAGCTGGTGATCTATCTGGGCCGCGGCGCCTCCGCCCCGCGCGAGGTGGCGTGGGACGGCGCCAACGGGCCCACGGCGGGCCGGCAGGACCGCTGGATCGGCCAGCATCTCGACCTGGTGGACGTGGGCCCGCACGGCAACTCGCCGACCCACGTGGTCGCCGAGGTCTACGCCCGCCACGCCAAGTTCAAGAAACGCACCATCCAGATCCCGATGTCGGAGATCGGCGGGCGCAACTACGCCTTCCGCCTGCCCGCCGACTACCGCTCCTCCGAGATGCTGGAGTTCAACGGCTGGAGCCCGATCTCCATCGAAAGCTTCGGCATCGAGGAGGCCGGCGTCGGCATCCGCGGCAAGCTGCGCCCCACCATCCCGATCTTCAAGCCGGGGTCGGAGATCGACTTCTCGGTGATGGACGGGGAGATCACGCTGTCCAAGACCTTCTCGGGCGACGAGTTCAAGATCCCCGGGCCGGTGAAGGTCGCGGGCTCCTCGCTCACCCTGTCGGCCTCGGGCGGGTCGGAGGGGTTCCGCGCGGCGCTCGACGGGCGGCTCGACATCGAGGTGGACCGGGTCGGCAAGGGCTTTCTCGGGGCCGCGGCCAGCACCTCGGGCGACTTCGCGGCGGAAGGCGAGTTCGACTTCGACCCCACCCTGTTCAAGGGCGCCGACGCCAAGGTCAAGCTCGCCTACAAGGAGGGCAAGTTCTCCGGTTCCGGCACGCTGAAGATCGAGGACGGCCAGATCAAGGGCATCAGGGCCGCCGAGGTCGAGGTGAAGCTCGAAGACGACGTGTGGACCGCCGCCGGCACGGTGCAGCCCAAGGTTCCCGGCGTCTCCGAAGGCTCGCTGGCCATGAAGTTCGACCCCAACGGCGGGTTCGAGATCACCGGCCGGCTGGTGCTGGGCAAGGACATCCCCCGCCTGAAATCCGGCCACCTGGAAGCCACCCTGACCAAGGCCGACGACGCCTGGAAGCTGAAGGGCGAGGGCAAGGCGGAGCTGGACATCCCCGGCGTCACCGCCTCGCTGGAGGCGTCCTATGACGACGGCGCCTTCATGGCCGAAGCGAAGCTCGGCTACGAGAAGGGCATCGCCAAGGGCGAGGTCACCGTCGGCGCCTCCAACATGCCGCCGGGCGAGAACGGCGGCCGGCCGTCCGGAGAGCCGGGGGAGACGCTGACCCTCTGGGGCTCCGGCGTCGTCACCCTGCGCTTCACGCCCTGGCTTGAGGGGACGGTGGGGCTGAAGGTCAACGCCGACGGCTCGATGGAGGTCAAGGGCAAGGTCGCCATGCCCTCCGAATTCGAGGTCTTCCCCCAGAAGAAGATCGAGAAGGAGCTTTTGTCGATCGGCGTCGACATCCCCATCGTGGGCGTCGCGGTGATGGGCCAGCGCATCGGGATCTTCATCACCATCGGCGGCTCGCTGACCGCATCCGCCTCGGTCGGGCCCGGCGTGCTGAAGGACGCCGAGGTGGAGGTGACCTGGAACCCCGAGGACGAAAGCGCCACCCGCGTCACCGGCGGCGCCCGCTTCGTGGTGCCGGCCGAAGCCGGGCTGCGCATGGCGATCACCGGCGCGCTGGGGGCGGGCATCCCCATCGTCTCCGCCTCCGCCGGGCTGGAGCTGGGCGGCACGCTGGGCGTGAAGGGCGAGGCTTCGGCCGGGGCCACGGTGGAATGGACGCCTTCGGGCGGCGTCAATCTCGACGCCGACGTGAAGGTGGAGGCGCAGCCCAAGTTCACCTTCGACCTCACCGGCTTCGCCAAGGTGGAGGCGGACCTGCTGCTCGACACGGTGGAGCTTTATTCCAAGCGCTGGAAGCTCGCCTCGGTCGAATACGGCTCCGACATGAAGGTCGGGGCCAAGCTGGCGGTGAAGATGGAGAATTCCGAGCTCAAGCCCATCAACACCGACAGCATCGAGTTCATCACCCCCCAGGTCGACCCGGTGGCCACCGCCAAGGGCCTGATCCGGTCGCTCGCCTGAGCGGCCCCCAACCGAAAGGAGACATGCGATGACCCGCGACGCCGCCGCCTCCCGCAGCCTGAACAACCAGGCGGTGATGCTGCACATGGCCGGAGAGGCCGCCGACGCCGCGCGCGCCTACGAGGCCGCGCTGGAGGAAGACCCCGCCAACGCCGTGGCGCTGAACAATCTGGGCTACCTGCTGGCCCAGCGCGGCGACTGGGCGGGGGCGGAGGCGCGATACCGCGCGGCGCTGGACATCGACCCGACCCGCGCCTCGGCGCTGGCCAATCTTGGGGCGGCGCGCGCGGCCCAGGGCGCGCTGGACGAGGGGCGGGCGCTGCTGGCCGAAGCGGTCTCCGCCGATCCGGCCGACGCGGCGGCCTGGGACGGGTTCGCTCGCCTGGCCCTCGCGGCCGGCGACCTGTCCGCCGCCGAACGCGGCTTCCGGCAGGCGCTGGCGCTGGACGGACCCGGCGAGGACCGGCTGGTCACGCTGGGCGCGGTGGTGGCCACATTGGGCCGCACCGCCGAGGCCGCGGCGATCCTGGAACGCGCGGCCGAGGAGACCCCCGCCGACCCCGCCGCCTGGCGCCAGCTCGGCGTGGTGCGCTTCGCCCGGCAGGACCTGGGCTCGGCCTGCGACGCGCTGCGCGAGGCGCTGCGCCTCGACCCCGCCGACCGGGCCGCGCGCCGGCACCTTGCGCTGGCGCTGATCGCCCGGTCCCGTCCGGTGGAGGCGGAGGCGGAGTTTCTGCGCCTGCTGGAGGCCGACCCGACGGACGCGGAGGCGCGCACCGACCTCGCGATCCTGCGCCTCGACCGCGGCGACCCCGCCGCCGCCGCGTCCCTGCTGGAGGGGGCGGAGACCGACGACCGCGCCCGCTTCTACCGGGCCGCGGCGCTCGACCTCTGCGGCGACCGCGCCGCCGCCCGCCCCCGCCTCGCCGCGCTGGCCGCGGAAGCCGGCCCCTACGCCGCCCGCGCCGCGGCGTTCCTGGAGGAGCGCCCCTGACCGGGCGCCCCTCCCTTCCCGCCTCCCCAGCCGAGAGCCCCGCCGATGACCGACCGCCTCCCGCCGCCCGCGCCCGACGCGACCCTGCCCCGCGCCCTGTCCGGCTGGCGGGACCGGCACCGGGGGGCCTCGGTGATCGTGGCGGGCTGCGGACGGTCGGCCGCGGCGCTCGCCGACCGGCCCGCCTGCCCGATCATCGGGGTCAACGACATCGGCCGGCTGATCGACCCGGACTATCTCGTGGTCCTGAACCCGCGCGACCAGTTCCGCGGCGACCGTTTCCGCCATGTCGCCGCCACCCGCGCCCGGGCGGTGTTCACGAGCCTCGACCTCGGCATTTCCCATCCCCGGCAGGTGCGCATCGGCCTCGGCCGCCGCGGCGACCCCGCCCCCGACCCCGCCACGCCCGAGCGGCTGCCCTTCACCCGCAACTCCCCCTATGTGGCGCTGATGCTGGCCCGCCTGATGGGGGCGGCGCGGATCGGGCTGATCGGGGTGGACTTCGCCGACGACCATTTCTTCGCCGCCTCCGGCCCGCATCCGCTGACGCGCGAGCTGGCGCGGATCGACGCCGAATACCGCGCCGCCGCCGAGGCCGCGCGCAAGGCGGGGGTCGAGGTGGTCAACCTCTCCCCCCTCTCCCGCCTGCGGTCGCTGCCGCATGAGCCGCTGGAGACCTTCCTCGCCCGCGCCGGCGCGCCCGCGCGGGTTCCCGCCGCGCCGCGGGCCGCGCCGGACCCCATGCCGACCGCCGCTCCGGAGTCCGCGCCCGCATCCGCTCCGCGTCCCCGCCGCATCCTGCATCTGTCGCTGACCAACTGCGCGGGCGCGCTGTGGAACCTGCACGGGCTGATCCGCGACCACGCCGCCGACCGGGCCGAAAGCCGGGTCGCCACCGCCTCGCCGATCACCGCCGGACGGCGCTTTCCCGCCGACATCCTGATCGCGGAGCGCGCCCGCCTGGCCGAGGCCATCGACCGCGCCGACCTGATCCACTTCCACAACACGCTCGACCGCGACAGCCCGCAGCTCGCGCCCCACCGCGCCGCGCTGGCCCGCAAGCCGGCGGTGCTGCAGCTGCATTCGGAACCGGCCGTGCTGCGCGGCCATTTCCCCGGCCGCCCGCCGGAGCGGCGGCGCGACCTGCCGGTGCTGGTGGTGGCCCAGAAGCAGGCCCGCTTCGCGCCGAACGCCCGCCCCGTGCCCAACGCGCTGGACATCACCCTGCAGGCCAACCGGCCCGTTCCGGGCGGCGCGGACCCATCCGCCCCCCCTGGCATCGTCTTCACCCCCACCGACCTGCGCGACTACCCGACCCGCCCCGACACCTGCCGCGGCAAGGGCTATCGCGCCACCGCGGCCCTGCTGGCCGAACTGGGGCGCGAGGGCCTGGCCACGCCGCTGGTGGCCACGGGGCTCGACGCCGCCGCGCTCCGCGCCTTGCGCGCCCGCGCCGCCATCGGCATCGACGAATGCGTGACCGGCGGCCACCATCTGACCTCGCTGGAGCTTCTGGCCCGCGGCCTCGTCGCCGTGGCCTGGCTGGACGACCGCAGCCGCGCCCTGATCGGGCGGGTCACGGGGGCGGATCCCGGCGCCCTGCCCTGGCTGTCGGTCCCGCTCTCCGGCCTCGGGCCCGCGCTGCGCGATCTGCTGGGCGACCCCGCGCGCCTGGCCGCGATGCAGGCGGCGGGCCGCGCATGGATGGAGGCGCACTGGTCCCCGCAACAGGTGCTCGCCCCCTATCTCGACGCCTATGCGCAGGCGGAAGCGGAGTTCTCCCCCGCCCGCGCGGCCCGCGCCGCAAGGCCGCCCCGCGCCGCCGCCGCCGCCGGCCCTCGCCCGTTGCGCGCGCCGCGCCGCCCGGCCGAGCCCGCGCCCGTCGCCCCCCGGCCCGGCCCCGACGGCTGGATCCGGGCGGAGCTTCCCGGCCGCCCCGATCCCCGGCGTTCGGAGGACTTCGCCCAATCCATCCGCCTCGGCCCCGCCCTGCTCGCCGCCCGGAACGCGCGGCCCGGGGCGACGGCGCATATCCTCGGCAACGGCCCCTCGCTCGCCACCGCCGACCTCGCGGCGATGGCAGGCGACCTGGTGATCGGGCTCAACGCCAGCCCGCGGATCGAACCGCGGCTGGGCCGCGCGCCCGACGCCTACTGCGTCTCCGACCGCCGGTTTCTGGAGGCGGCGGAGACACGGGCGCTCGCCGCCGCCTCCGCCGCGTCGCTGAAGGTGCTGGCGGGCTATTGCGCGGGGTTTCTCGAAGATCCGGAGATCCATCATGTCCGCATCCTGCCCGGCGACGGCATCTCCGACGATCTGGCGCGCGGGGCGCATCACTGCTGCTCCGCGGCGCTGTTCGCGGCGCAGGTCGCGCTGTGGATGGGGGCGGTGCGGGTGGTCCTGCACGGCTGCGAATTCGACTACGGCGCCGGCCGCTTCGCCGAGGCGGACCGCGCCCGGCCGCATGACCGCGGGACCTGGCCCCGCATCGCCCGCAACGCCGAGACGCTGGCCCGCGTCCTCGCCGCCCGCGGGGGCCGGCTGGAGGTCGCCGGCCCCTCGCGCCTCACCGGCGGCTTCGGGTCGGACCCCGTGCCCGGCCTGCGCCGCGTCTCCTTCCCGCGCGCCCGTGTCGCCGCGGCGGAGGCGGCGGCCGGCTGACCGGGCGCGGGGCCGAGGGCGCGGCTGTCGCCGGCGTCCCGGGCTTGACCCGGGACCTCCCCACGTGCCCGGCCCGCGCGAGGCCCCGGGTCAAGCCCGGGGCGCGCGAACGGCGCGGGAGATGTCGAGGGCGTCGGTCCGGGCCCGGCCGGGCGCTCAGAACAGCCGCAGCCGCCGGATCAGCCAGACCTCCACCCCCGCCACCAGCGCCAGCAGCGCCCCGAACAGCGCGAAGGCCCAGGGCGCCGCCGTTCCCGGCATTCCCGGCGAGGTTCACCCCCATCAGCCCGGTGAGAAAGCCCAGCGGCAGGAACAGCGCGGTGACGACCGAGAGCGCATACATCGCCCGGTTCATCCGCTCCGCCGCCCGGCCCGCGAGCTGCTCGCCCAGCGCGGCGGACCGGTCGCGCATGGCGTCGAGATCCTCCACATAGCGGGTCAGCCGCTCCGCCGTCTCGCCCAGCGCCTCGCGCTCGGGGTCGTCCAGGCCGGCGACCTTGAGCCGGCGCAGCTCGTTCACCGCGTCGCGCTGGGCGGCGATGTAGCGGCGCAGCGGGATCGCGGCGCGGCGCAGGTCGGCGATCTCGGCGCGCGCGGCTTCCGGGGCGGGCGGCGCGGCGACGCCGTCCGGCGGGGGCAGGCCCGCGGCGCGGGCGGCCTCGGCGGCGGCGGCGTCCTCCATCGCGTCCTCCAGCGCCGCCAGCCGGTCGTCCATCCGGTCCAGCACCGGCCCCTTGCGCTCCGCCAGCCCGTCGGTCAGGTCGGCGAGAAAGGCGCCCGGGCTCGCCGGCGCCCGGCCCGCGTCGGCCGCCTCGCGCAGCGCCTGCACCGCCAGCAGCCCACGACGCAGCACCACCGAGACCACGAGCCCGGGCGTCACCCAGACCCGGATGGAGATCATGTCCTCCGGCTCCGCCTCCGGGTTGAGGTTCACGCCCCGCAGGATCACCAGCGCGCCCCCCGCCAGCGCCTGCGCCCGGGGGCGGGTGTCCTCGGCCATCAGCGCCTCCACCGCCAGCTCCGGGACCGGGCCGTCGCCATGGGCGGCGGCGGAGGCGGCGAGCCATTGCTCCGCCCCCGGCGCGTTGCGATGCACATGCAGCCAGCGCCAGCCGCCGGGCGCCGGCGGGCCGGCCGCGCAGTCCGCCTCGCTCATCCGCCGCGCGGCGCCGTCGGGGGCGATGTCGAAGGCCCAGAGCAGGATGGGCGGGCCCGGGTCGGACGGGGGGACGGAGGTGCGGGCGGCGTCGGTCGGGATCATCGGCGCGAGGCCTCCGGGCAGCTTGGGGTCGGGGGCGGAAAGCTAGCCCGAAGCGGCCCCGGCGCAAGGGCCGGGGCGGCACGGCGGCCCCCCTCAGGCCGCAACGAAAAGAGGCGGCCCCGCAGGACCGCCCCCCCGTTCGTCGAACCCGGCTCCGGCCGGCGCGGGCGGCGACCGCGGCGAGGCCCCGGGTCGAGCCCGGGGCGCGCGACCGCGTCCCGGTCCCGCCCGCGCGTCGCCCGTTCGTCCTCAGGCCTTCAGCGGATAGCCCAGGCCCGAGACCGCGTCCCGGATCTCGTCCAGGATCGCGGGGTCGTCGATGGTGGCGGGCATCTTGAAGTCCTGCCCGTCGGCGATCTTGACCATGGTGGCGCGCAGGATCTTGCCCGAGCGGGTCTTGGGCAGCCGGTCCACCACCACCGCGAGCTTGAAGGCCGCGACCGGCCCGATCTCGTCGCGCACCAGCTTCACGCATTCGCGCGCGATGTCCTCATGCGCCCGGTTCACGCCCTTGGTCAGGCACACGAAGCCCATCGGAAGCTGGCCCTTCAGCTCGTCCGTCACCCCGATCACCGCGCATTCGGCGACGTCGGGATGGGAGGCGAGCACCTCCTCCATCGCCCCCGTCGACAGCCGGTGGCCGGCCACGTTGATCACGTCGTCGGTGCGCGCCATGATCCAGACGTAGCCGTCCTCGTCGATCATGCCCGCGTCGCCGGTCTCGTAATAGCCGGGGAAGTGCGAGAGGTAGGACTTCACGAAGCGGTCGTCGGCGTTCCACAGGCCCGGCAGCGCGCCCGGCGGCAGCGGCAGCTTGACCGCGATCGCGCCCAGCGTGCCGGCGGGGACCGGGTGCCCGGCCTCGTCGAGCACCTGCACGTCATAACCCGGCATCGGGACCGTCGGCGAGCCGACCTTGACCGGCAGCAGCTCCAGCCCCGCGGGGTTGCCGGCGATGGCCCATCCGGTCTCGGTCTGCCACCAGTGGTCGATGACCGGCACGCCCAGCAGGTCGGCGGCCCAGTTGACCGTATCGGGGTCGGCGCGCTCGCCTGCCAGGAACAGGTAGTTGAGGCAGGAGAGGTCGTATTTCTTCTTGAACTCGCCCTTCGGGTCGTCGCGCTTGATGGCGCGGAACGCGGTGGGGGCGGTGAAGAAGGACCGGACGTTGTGCTCGGAGATCACCCGCCAGAAGGTCCCGGCGTCCGGGGTGCCCACGGGCTTGCCCTCGAAGACCACGGTCGCGCAGCCGGCGATGAGCGGGCCGTAGCAGATGTAGGAATGCCCCACGACCCAGCCCACGTCCGAGGCCGCCCAGTAGGTATCCCCCGCGCCGACGTCGTAGAGGTTGCGCATGGTCCAGGCCAGCGCCACCGCGTGCCCGCCCGCCGGCCGGATCACGCCCTTGGGCGCGCCCGTCGTGCCGGAGGTGTAGAGGATGTAGAGCGGATGCGTCCCCGGCAGCGAGACGCAGGAGGCGGGGGCCGCGTCCTTCACGAATTCGGCCCAGTCGTGGTCCCGGCCGGGGACCAGGTCGCACGGGCCCTGCTCGCGCTGCAGGATCACGGTGAAGTCGGGCTTGTGGGTGGCCTGCGCGATGGCGCCGTCCAGCAGGGGCTTGTAATGCACCACCCGCCCCGGCTCGATCCCGCAGGATCCCGCGATGATCGCCTTGGGCGTGCAGTCGTTGATGCGCACCGCCAGCTCATGGGCCGCGAATCCGCCGAAGACCACCGAATGCACCGCGCCGATGCGGGCGCAGGCGAGCATGGCGACCAGCGCCTCGGGGACCATCGGCATGTAGATGATGACCCGGTCGCCCACGCCCACGCCCTTCGCCGCCAGCGCCCCGCCCAGCGCCGCGGTGCGGGACTGAAGCTCGGCGAAGGAGATCGTGGACTTAACCCCGGTGACGGGGCTGTCGTAGATGATCGCGGTCTCGTCCCCGCGGCCCGCCGCGACATGGCGGTCGACGGCGTTGAAGCAGGTGTTCATCTCGCCGTCGGCGAACCAGTCGTTGCCCGCCGGCCCGTTGCCGTGCAGCGCCTTGCAGGGCTTCACGGTCCAGTCGATGGCCTCCGCGGCCTGCATCCAGAACCCGTTCGGGTCCGATTTCCACGCGGCGTAGGCGTCCCTGTAGCCCATCGGCCTTGTCCTCCCGTCTGCGGGCCGCGGGACCGCGCCTGCGTCGCGCGCCCCAGGCCCCCCGGTTCACTCCCGGTCCCATGCAATGGCGGCCGCGTCCCGACGGCGCGCGCCGCGGCCGCGCGCCGGATCGGCGCCGGCGGCCTTGCCGGAGCCCCCGTTCCCGCCGCGCCCCCTCGGCGCGCGGATCCGTGCTCCGCCTGGTCCGGGGCCTCTCCTCCCGGGCCCCTCGACGCGGCCGGCCTTCGCCGCCCGCGCCGTCGCGCGCCACCCTGCCCCGCCGGGGCCGGGCGGCGCCTTGATCCGCGTCAAGCGCCCCCTGCCCAGCACGCCCCCCGACTCGACCGCCGGAGGGCGCGGGCGCCGGGGCTCAGGCGTAGGACGCGATGGGCGTCGAGGCCAGAGCCGCGATGTTCAGCAGCCCCCGCGCGGTGATCGAGGGCGTCACGATATGCGCCCGGTTGCCCATGCCCATCAGGATCGGCCCGACCTCCAGCGCCCCCGACATCTGCTTGAGGATGTTGCGCATCCCAGAGGCCGCGTCGGCGTTGGGCAGGACCAGGATGTTGGCCGCGCCCTGAATGCGGGAATTCGGGAAGATCCGGTCCCGGATATCGGGGTCGAGCGCCGCGTCCGCGTGCATCTCGCCCTCATAGGCGAAGCCGCGGGGCTGGCTGTCGAGGATCGCCAGCGCCTCGCGCATCTTGCGCCCCGAGGGCGTGTCGAGATTGCCGAACTGGGAATGCGACAGCAGCGCCGCCTGCGGGGTCAGCCCGAAGCGGCGGGCATGGCGGGCGGCGCCGATGGTGATTTCGGCGATCTCCTCCGCCGTCGGGTCGGGATGAACCTGGGTGTCGGCGATGAACACCAGCCCCCGTTCCGGCATCATCAGCGACAGCGCGCCGACCGGGCGCAGCCCGTCGGTGGCCAGAAGCTGGGTGACGTAGTTCAGGTGCCACAGATACTGGCCGAAGGTGCCGCAGATCAGGCTGTCCGCCTCCCCCCGATGCACCATCACCGAGGCGATGGCGGTCAGGTTGGTGCGCATCACCGCGCGGGCCAGGTCCGGCGTGACCCCCTGCCGCTGCATCAGTCGGAAATAGGTCTCCCAGTAGTCGCGGTAGCGGGGGTCGGAGTTGGGGTTGACCACCTCGAAGTCGCGCCCGGCCTTGATCGGCAGGCCGTAGCGTTCCAGCCGGCTTTCGATCACCTCGGGCCGCCCGATCAGGATCGGCTTGTGCGCCGTCTCCTCCAGCATGCCATGGGCGGCGCGCAGCACCCGCTCGTCCTCGCCCTCCGCGAACACGATCCGCCGGGCCGAGGTCCGGGCCGCGTCGAAGACCGGCCGCATGATGAGGGAGGAGCGGAACTGCGTGCTCTCCAGCTTCTCCCGATAGGCCTCCAGGTCCTCCAGCGGCCGGGTGGCCACGCCCGACTCCATCGCCGCCTTGGCCACGGCCGAGGCGACGGCGGGCAGCAGCCGCGGGTCGAAGGGCTTGGGGATCAGGTATTCCGGCCCGAAGACCAGCCGCTCGCCCTGATAGGCCGCCGCGGCCTCCGCGGACGAGGCCTGAAGCGCCAGATCGGCGATGGCGCGCACGCAGGCGATCTTCATCGCCTCGTTGATCGTGGTCGCGCCCACGTCCAGCGCGCCCCGGAAGATGAAGGGGAAGCACAGGACGTTGTTGACCTGGTTGGGATAGTCCGAGCGGCCGGTGGCGATGATCGCGTCCGGCTTCGCCTCCCGCGCCAGTTCCGGCATGATCTCGGGCACCGGGTTGGACAGGCCGAAGATGATCGGACGGTCGGCCATCTTGGCCACCATCTCCTTGGTCATCACATTGGCCGCCGACAGGCCCAGGAACAGGTCCGCGCCCGGGATCACGTCGTCGAGCGTCACGCCCCCCGCCGCGTCCTCCTCCGGCCTCGCGTAGGCCTCCTTCTGCGGGCCCATATTGTCGCGCCGGCCCTTGTGGATCAGGCCCTTGCGGTCCAGCAGCCACACGTTCTCCCGCTTCACGCCCAGCTCGAGCAGCAGGTTGAGGCAGGCGATCCCCGCCGCCCCCCCGCCCATGGAGACGATGCGGATGTCCTCGAACTTCTTGCCCGCCACCCGCATGGCGTTGTAGGCGGCCGCGCCGACGACGATGGCGGTGCCGTGCTGGTCGTCATGGAAGACGGGGATGTTCATGCGCTGCTTGCACAGCTCCTCGACCACGAAGCAGTCGGGCGCGGCGATGTCCTCGAGGTTCACCGCCCCGAAGGTCGGCTCCAGCGCGCAGACGATGTCGGCGAGCTTCTCGGGGTCGCGCTGGTTCACCTCGATGTCGAAGCAGTCGATGTTGGCGAATTTCTTGAACAGGACCGCCTTGCCCTCCATCACCGGCTTGGAGGGCAGCGCGCCGATGTCGCCCAGCCCCAGCACCGCGGTGCCGTTGGAGATCACCGCCACCAGGTTGCCCCGGGCGGTGTAGCGGGCGGCGAGCGTCGGGTCCTTCTCGATCTCCAGGCAGGCTTCGGCCACGCCGGGGGAATAGGCGCGGGACAGGTCGCGCTGGTTGGCCATGGGCTTGGTCGCCCGGATCTCCAGTTTCCCCGGCTTGGGAAACTCGTGATAGTCCAGCGCGGCCTGCCTCGCCGCATCCTGGGCCGCTTCCTGGCGGTCGTCGCTCATCGCCTGTCTCCCATCCCATCCGTTCGCCGACCGGCCCGGTTGGCCCGGGCACGGTCCGCCGTCGCGCGCGGCTTCTTCCGCGGGGGCGCGCGACGGGTTTTCAGCCGCGACCCTTGGTCCGGTTCCGGCCCCGGGTCAAGCCGCTCGCGCAAGTTGAAACATGGCGCCGAAGGCCCCATTTCGTGATGCAGCGCAAAAGAAACCGGCCGAACGAGGAGCCACGCCCGATGATCATCCGCACCATAGACCGTCTGTTCAAGCACGAGGCCTCCGGAGGCATCCTGCTCATGCTCTCGGCCGTGGCGGCTCTGGTGGTCTACAATTCCGGTTTCGCCACCGCCTACAACGACTTCCTCCACATCCCCGTCGCCGTCACCGTCGATGGCGAGGGCGTGGCCAAGGACATGCTGCACTGGATCAACGACGGTCTGATGGCGGTGTTCTTCTTCCTCGTCGGGCTGGAGCTGAAACGCGAGATGATGGAGGGCAAGCTCAAGAACCCCTCCGACGTGGTGCTGCCCGGCCTCGCGGCCCTGGGCGGCATGGCCCTTCCGGCGATCATCTACGCCGCGCTGAACTGGGGCGACCCGGCGACGCTCAAGGGCTGGGCGATCCCGGCCGCCACCGACATCGCCTTCGCGCTCGGCGTGCTGGCGCTGCTGGGCAAGCGGGTGCATCCGTCGCTCAAGATCTTCCTGCTGACGCTGGCGATCCTCGACGACCTGGGCGCAATCCTGATCATCGCCCTGTTCTACACCGCCGGGCTGAAGCCCGAGATGCTGCTCTACGCGCTGCTGCCGCTGGCGGGCCTGCTGTGGCTGAACCTGCGCGGCGCGCATCGCATCGCCCCCGCGATCCTGCTGGGCGTGGCGCTGTGGGTGCTGGTGCTGAAATCCGGCGTGCACGCCACCATCGCCGGCGTGGTGCTGGCCTTCTGCATCCCGCTCAAGGACAAATACGGCAAGTCGCCCCTGCATTCGCTGGAGCATGGCCTGACGCCCTACGTGTTCTTCTTCATCGTGCCGGTCTTCGCCTTCGCCAACGCCGGCGTGTCGCTGCAGGGCCTGACCTTAGAGCGGCTGATGACCCCGGTGCCGCTGGGCATCGCCGCGGGCCTGTTCCTGGGCAAGATGGTGGGCGTGTTCGGCTTCACCTTCCTGACGGTCAAGACCGGCCTCGCCCGCCTGCCGCATGGCATGACCTGGACGGCGCTGTTCGGCGTCGCCTGTCTGGCGGGGATCGGCTTCACCATGTCGCTGTTCATCGGGGGCCTGAGCTTCTCCGACCCGACCCATGCGGCGGACGTGCGGCTGGGGGTGCTGTCGGGCTCCATCGTCTCGGCGGTGGTGGGCTTCGTCATCCTGCGCTTCATCGCCCCCGCCCCGCGAACGGAGGCGGAGCCGATCCAGGCGGAGCGGGTGGCCGAAGGGGTCTGAGCGCCCGGAAACGGCCGGAGCCCCTGGGGGGCGCCGGACCGACGCATGCGACCCGCGCGCCGGAAACGGCGCGCGGTTCATTTTTGTGAACATGACCGGTTGTGTCGCGTCCCGATCCGGGCCAACGTTCCGCATCGTCAGCATCGCCTTCCCGAGGACGCGTAACATGCCCGCAAAGTTTCCCGCAGCCGTCGTCGCGGCCGCGCTCGCCGCGTTCTGCGCCGCGCCCGCCCATGCCCTCACCCTGATGGGCGACGTCGTCTCCGGCGCGTTCGGGGTGACCGGGGAGACCCCGTTTCTGGACATGACCGCCCCGGTGATGGATCCGGGATCCGAGTTCATCTACGGCGACCGGGTCACGGCCAACCTGACCGACTGGCAGCTGACCATCACCTACGATTTCGTGGACTATCTCGGCGAAAGCGCCCCCACCGAGTGGACGCTCGGCGACCTGGACTTCGCGCCGGCCGCGCGGATCACCGGATTCTCGCTGGTCAGCGGGCCGGCGAAGATGCTGGTCGAGACGCGGTTCACCGACGACAGCCTGACCGCGAGCTTCCGGGACATGGTGGAGGCCGGCTATACCGGCGTGAACACCTTCGTCTTCGCCTTCGAGGCCGAGGCGGTCGCCCAGGCCCCCCTGCCCGCCGCCCTGCCGATGGCGCTGGCCGGATTCGGCGCGCTGGCCGGCGCGGCGCGGCTTCGGCGGGCGCGGGGCCGCGCCGCGGCCTAGCTTCGGCCTCCGGACGCCCGCGGGCGGCGGCGACGCCGCCCGCGCGCCGCCCCCCTCATCGGCCCGGTCAGCGCCCCAGGCGCCAGGGCGCCAGAAGCGCCGCCATCGCCGCATGGGCCGGCGCGTCCAGGCCCCGGGCCGCGGACATCCGCGCCACCGCGCCCGACAGCCAGTCCACCTCGATCGGCCGTCCGGCGTCGAGGTCCTTGGCCATCGAGGCCCGCATCGCCGCCGGCATCTTGCCGATCTGCTCCACCGTCGCGGCCTCGTCGGCCTCGGTGATCGCCACGCCCTCGGCGCGGGCCAGCGCTCCGATCTCGGCCACCGCGCGGGCGGCCAGCGCGCTCAGCGCCGGGCTCGCATGGATGTCGCCCGCCGCGCAGCGCCCGGCCGCGGTGGTCCCCGCCAGCGTCGCCAGCATCATGAACTTCTTCCACAGCGCCACGCGGATATCCTCGGGCACGGCCGCGTCGATCCCGGCCGCCGTCATCGCCTCCGCGATCTTCAGCGCCCGCTCGGACCGCGTCCCGTCCCGCTCCGCGAAGCGATACCAGGCGAAGGTCGAGGCCATGTCGATCCGCCCCGGCGCGCCCAGGAAGACCGAGATCCCGCAGGTCCCCTCCATCACCCGGCCCGCGCCCAGATGGGTCTCCAGCCGGGACGAGGCCTCGACCCCGTTGAGGAACGGGATCACCACCGTCTCCGGCCCCATCAGCGGCAGGCAGAGCGGGGCGGCGGCGTCGAGATCCTGCGCCTTGACCGCGAACAGCACCACGTCGACGGGCCCCAGCGCCGCGGGGTCGTCGGAGGCCGCCCGCGGCCGCCCCACGCTTTCGCCCGAAGCGCCGATCAGGCGCAGACCCGCGCCCCGGATCGCCTCCAGATGCGCCCCGCGCGCGAGGCAGGCGACGTCCTGCCCGGCCTCCGCCAGCTTCACCGCGAGATAGCCGTTCACGGCCCCCGTCGCCACCGTCGCGAACCGCATGGCCCCCGCTCCCGTCCAAGCCGCGGGACACGCCCCGCGCGGCCGACCATGGCGCCGCGGGCGGCCGGGTTTCAATAGGGGGCGGGCCGCCGCGGCCGCGGCGCCGCGGCGTTGACAGGCAGGGCGACGCAAGGGAAGGTTCCGCAGGCGGCGCGTTTTTTCCGCCGCCGCCAGCGTTTCATTTCGACCCGCCGCGCGCGACGCGCCTTTTCCGGAGCCTTCGATGACCCGCCCCATGCCCCGGCCGCGCGCCGGACGGATCGCCCTCGCGCTCTTCGCGCCGCTCGCCTTCGCCGCGGCGCCGGCCGCCGCCCTGCCGAGCTACAGCCTGCAGGCGCTGGGCGACCTGCCCGGCGGGGCCTTCGACAGCCGCGCCAACGCGATCAACGACCTGGGCCAGGTGGTGGGGTCGAGCGAGAACGGCTCCGGCGCCTCGCCCTTCATCTGGCAGTCGGGGGTGGGCATGACCGCCTTCGCCGACCTGCCGGGGGGCGGCGATCTCCGCTCCGCCAGCGCCATCAACAATCCCGGACAGGTGGCGGGTTCCGGCGATTCCGGCGGCCCGCTGCACGCCCATCTCTGGAGCCCCGGCGCCGGCCTGACCGACCTGGGCGACCTGCCGGGCGGCCCCGACAGCAGTTCCGCCAACGGGATCAACGACCTCGGGCAGGTGACCGGGACCGCTCATCCGGGCACGTATGGCCGCGCCTTCGTCTGGCAGGACGGGGTCGGCCTGAGCGATATCGGCACGCTGCCCGGCGGCAATTCCTCGGAAGGGCGCGACATCAACATCCTGGGCCAGGTGGTCGGCGACAGCTCCACGACGGGGGGCATCCACGCCTTCCTGTGGGATCCGGACGCGGGCATGACCGATCTGGGAACCCTGCCGGGCGGGATCGACGAGAGCCACGCCAACGCCGTCAACGCCGCCGGCATGGTCGTGGGCTGGAGCGGCGTGGCCGGCGGGGTCCACGCCTTCCTGTGGGAAGTCGGCGGCGGCATGACCGACCTCGGCGACCTCGCGGGCGGGGACGTGCTGAGCGCCGCCATGGACATCAACGATGTCGGCCAGATCGTCGGACAGGGCCGCACCGCGGCGGGCACGCGCGCCGTGCTGTGGGAGGCGGGCGCGATGCACGACCTCAACGACCTGGTGGTCGACGCCGCCGGCTGGACGTTGAACTTCGCGACCGGGATCAACAATTACGGCCTGATCGTCGGCTACGGCTACAACCCGGACGGCGCGCGCGAAGCCTTCGTGCTCTCGCCCTATTACGGGACCGACGCCGCGGTTCCCCTGCCCGGCGCCTGGCCGCTGCTGGCGGCGGCGTTCGGCGGGCTGGGCATCGTCGCGCGACGGCGCGGACGAGGTTAGGGGCCGTCCCGGGAGGGCGGGCTCAGCCCCTCCCGTCGCGATGCGGGGCGAGGATGGCGAACATCGCTTCGGTGGCGGGGACCGGCACGCCGAGCGCACGGCCCATCCGGGCCACGGCGCCGGTCATATGGTCCACCTCCAGCGCCCGCCCCGCCTCCAGGTCCGCGGCCATGGAGGAGCGGATGGCCCCGTTCATCCCCTCGAACCGGGCCAGAACCTTGTCGGGCGTGTCGGCGGGCACAGGGGCGCCGGCGGCGAGGGCGACCGCGAAGGCCTCGCGCACCAGCGCCTCATAGAGCGCGCGCAGCTCCGGCAGCCGCTGCACGTCGCCCACATGGCAGCGGGCGGCGGCGGTCAGCGTGCCGGTGCCGTTCCAGGCGATCATCTTGCGCCACAGGTCCACGCGGGCGTCCGGCGTCTCGGGCGCCGGCGCCCCGGCGGCGAGGAACATGGCCCGCACCGAGGCGACCGGCTCGGTGTCCTGGCGCCCTTCGCGGTCGCCCATCACGATCCCGGTCTCGCTGTCCAGCCGGCCGATGACGCCGGGCCGCACGATCTCGGCCGAAACCTGCGCGGTCCCGATCAGCGCCCGTCCCTCGCCGAAGACCGCCTCCAGCCGCTCCGTCGCCGTGACCCCGTTGAGGATCGGCAGCGCCACGCCGCCGCCCGCCATCAGCGGGCGCGACATCTCCATCGCGGCGTCGAGCTGGTGACCCTTGACCCCGAAGATCACCAGATCCGCCGGCCCCAGATCCGCGGGATCGGCGGAGGCGGGGACCTCGACGGTGGTGACCTTCCCCGAATTCTCCTCCAGCGTGAGGCCGTCCGTCCGGATCGCGTCCAGATGCGCCCCCCGCGCCACCACGCTCACCGGATTCCCCGCCGCGGCCAGCCGCACCGCGAGATACCCCCCGATGCCGCCCGCGCCCACCACCGCAACCTTCATGGGACCTCTCCTCGCGTCCGCCCGTCTCCGGGCGCAGAGTGCCCCGCCCCGCGCGCCTCCGGGCGGAGACGCGTCGTCGCGGGGCCGCGCCGGGTGGGCGGGGACGGGAGGGCGGGGCGAGGCCGCGGAGCGGCGAGGGCCGCCGCGACCGGCCGCGGACCCCGTGGGAAAAGGGAAAGGCGCGCCGGCTTCTCAACCGGCGCGCCTGGCGCATCCTCCCCGTCTTCGCCCCGCCCCGCTTGTCGCGCCGGGCTGAGGCGCCCCCTCCGCGCGGGAGGGGGGCTGCCGCGGCGGCCTTACTCGGCCGCCTCGGGACGCCGGCTTTCCCGGATCAGGCTGAGGATGTTCTTCGCCGCCTCGGGAATGTTGGTGCCGGGGCCGAAGATCGCCTTCACCCCCGCGCCGTAGAGGAACTCGTAGTCCTGCTGCGGGATCACGCCGCCGCAGATCACCAGCACGTCCTCGGCGCCGCGCGCGCGCAGCGCCTCGATCAGCTTGGGCGCGAGGGTCTTGTGCCCCGCCGCCTGGCTGGACACGCCGACCACGTGCACGTCGTTGTCGATGGCGTCCTGCGCGGCTTCCTCCGGCGTCTGGAACAGCGGCCCCACATCGACGTCGAAGCCGATGTCGGCGAAGGCGGTGGCGATCACCTTGGCGCCGCGGTCATGGCCGTCCTGGCCCATCTTGACCACCAGCATCCGGGGCCGCCGGCCCTCCTCCTCCGCGAAGTCCTCCACGTCCTTCTGGATGGCGGCGAAATCCGCGTCGCCCTCATAGGCCGCGCCGTAGACGCCCGACAGCGTCTTCACCTCGGCGCGATGGCGCCCGAACGATTTCTCCATGGCGTCCGAGATCTCCCCGACCGTGGCCCGCGCCCGCGCGGCTTCCACCGCCAGCGCCAGCAGGTTGCCCGTGCCGTCGGCCGCGCCCTGCGACAGGGCGGCCAGCGCCGCGTCGCAGGCCGCCTGGTCGCGGCTCTCGCGCACCGTCTTGAGGCGCGCCACCTGGGCGGCCAGCACCGCCTCGTTGTCGATGTCGAGGATGTCGAGATCGTCCTCCTTGGCGAGGCGATACTTGTTCACGCCGACGATCACCTCGTCGCCCCGGTCGATCCCGGCCTGGCGCTTGGCGGCCGATTCCTCGATCCGCAGCTTGGGCATGCCCGAGGCGACCGCCTTGGTCATGCCGCCCATCGCCTCGACCTCCTGGATCAGCGCCCAGGCCTTGTCCGCCAGCTCCGCGGTCAGCGCCTCGACATAGTAGGAGCCGGCCAGCGGATCGACCACGTTGGTGATCCCGGTCTCCTCCTGCAGGATCAGCTGGGTGTTGCGCGCGATGCGGGCGGAGAAGTCCGTGGGCAGCGCGATCGCCTCGTCCAGCGCGTTGGTGTGCAGGCTCTGCGTGCCCCCCAGCGCCGCCGACATGGCCTCATAGGCGGTGCGGATGACGTTGTTGTAGGGGTCCTGCTCGGCCAGCGACACGCCCGAGGTCTGGCAATGCGTGCGCAGCATCTTGGAGCCCGGCTTCTGCGCGCCGAAATCGGTCATGATCCGCGACCACAGCAGGCGGGCGGCGCGGAGCTTCGCGGCCTCCATGAAGAAGTTCATGCCGATGGCGAAGAAGAACGACAGGCGCCCGGCGAACTTGTCGACATCCATGCCCTTCGACGTCGCGGCGCGCACGTATTCCATACCGTCGGCCAGCGTGAAGGCCAGCTCCTGCACCAGGTTCGCGCCCGCCTCCTGCATGTGATAGCCGGAGATCGAGATCGAGTTGAACTTCGGCATCTCGTTGGAGGTGTATTCGATGATGTCCGCGATGATCCGCATCGAGGGTTCGGGCGGATAGATATAGGTGTTGCGGACCATGAACTCCTTGAGAATGTCGTTCTGGATGGTCCCCGACAGCAGCTTGCGGTCGACCCCCTGCTCCTCGCCGGTCACGATGAAGTTGGCGAGGATCGGGATCACCGCGCCGTTCATGGTCATGGAGACCGAGATCTTGTCGAGCGGGATGCCGTCGAACAGGATCTTCATGTCGGCGATGGAGTCGATCGCCACGCCCGCCTTGCCCACGTCGCCGACCACGCGCGGATGGTCCGAGTCGTAGCCCCGGTGGGTGGCGAGGTCGAAGGCCACCGACACGCCCTGCTGACCGGCGGCGAGCGCGCGGCGGTAGAAGGCGTTGGATTCCTCGGCGGTGGAGAAGCCGGCGTATTGCCGGATGGTCCAGGGCCGGCCCGCATACATCGTGGCGCGGGGGCCGCGCACGAAGGGCTCGGCCCCGGGGACGGAGCCCAGATGGTCCAGCCCCTCGATATCCGCCTCGGTGTAAAGCGGCTTCACGTCGATCCCCTCGATGGTCTTCCAGACCAGGTCCTCGGGGGTCTTGCCCTTCAGCTCGCGCGCGGCGAGCGCCTTCCAGGCGTCGAGATCGGATTTGGTCATGTCGGCCCTCCTTGACGCGCGCCGGGCGCGCTCGTCCCGATGACATGCGGGGCGGCGGCGGGGCCGGCGGCCCTGCCCTTCGCCCCGCGGATGCGGTTGTTCTTGTCGCGGCCGCGGCCGCGCTTGCGGCCCGCGCCCTTGCGGCGGCCGCCCCCGGCGCCGGGCTCGCCCGGCTCTCCGGCCTTCGGCGGCCGCTTCGCGCCCAGCACGGTCAGGCCCATGGCGCGGATGGCGGCGAGGTCGTCGCGATAGCGGGCGGCGAGGCGCGCGCGTTCCTCCGCCGTCCAGGGGTCCCAGCGGGCCGGGGCGAAGCCGGGGGCCGCGGCGCCGGCCGCGATCTCGGCGCGGCGGGCGGCGTCCACCGTCTCCCCGGCGGCGTGGGCGGCCTCCAGCGCGGCCAGCGCCGCGGCGGGAAGGCTCGGGTTGACCCGCGCGCGCTCGGCCTGACGCCGGGCGCCGCGGACCTCGCGCGCCGCGCCGCGGCCGACCAGCAGCTTGTGGACGCGGCGCGGGCGGGTTTCATAGAGCCCCGCGTCCCAGAAAACCGGGTTCGGAAAGGCCGCGTGTATCTCGGCGGCGAGATCCGCCCAGCCCCGCCCTTCGGGGTCCAGCGCCGCGGCGCGGGCCGGGCCGAAATCCGGCTGCGGCCGGCGCGACACCGCGAAGGCCCGGGCCGAGGCCAGCCACGCGCCCGGCTCGCGCAGCGCGACGACGGCGCGGCAGGGCCAGGGGCGCAGCGCCTCGGCCAGCAGCGCCAGCCGCCGGGCCGCGAACGGATAGGGCCCCCGCCCGGTCAGGCAGGGGTCGAGATCGCCGGCCAGCGTCTCGTCCGACAGCACCAGGCGCGAGACCCCTTCGGCCTCCCGCGCCCGCGCCCAGTCCCGGATGCGGCGGCGCGCGATCAGCCGCGCGGCCAGCCCCCGCGGACCGGTCCATTCCGCGGCGCCCAGCGCATGGGCCACGACGGGGCGATGCTCGGGCAGCGCCGGGTAGCCGACGCCATGGGGCGCCAGCCGACGCCGCGCCCGGGCCAGCGCCCCCTGCAGCGCGGTGGAGCCGGTGCGGTGCAGACCCAGATGGATCACGATCTCCATGCGCGGGCCTCCCGACGAAGCGGGTGGGAACCGGGGCCGGATCTTGTATGGTGGCCCCCCACGGAGACAGGGGAGTCCATGACCGAGCGCCGCCGATCCGCACCGCCCGCCTTCGCGATTCCCCGCGTTCTGGCCGCCGCGCTCGCCGCCGGCCTGCTCGCCGCCCCGGCCGGGGCCGAGGCCGCCGCCGACGCGCCGCCGCAGACGCCGGCCGCCGCCGTGCCCGCCCCTTCGCCCGCTCCGGCCGAAGACCCGAACGCCGATCCGCTCGAAAAATTCCTGTGGACCGCCCGGCCCATCGTCATCTTCGCCGACAACGACCGCGACCCGAGGCTCGCCCACCAGCTGCGCGAAATCGCCCGCGTGCAGGCCGACCTGGACGCCCGCGACGCGGTGGTGATCGTGGACACCGACCCCGGCCCCTCCCGCTTCGAGACCACCGCGCTGCGCCGCAGGTTCCGGCCCCACGACTTCAACCTGATCCTGATCGGCAAGGACGGCCAGGTGAAGCGGCGCAGCCCGCAGCCCGTCTCCGGCGCGCAGCTTGTCCGCCAGATCGACCGGCTGCCGATCCGCCTGCAGGAGATGGGGCGGCCGTAGCCCGGCCGTCCCCGACGCGCTCCCCGCCCGCCCGGAACGCGAAAGAAGGCCCCGGGGCCCGCAGGCCCCGCCCCTCTCCGCTGCGTCCCGGTCCGGGCCATGGGCTTACTCGAACTCCATGATCACGTCGTCGACCATCAGGCTCGCGCCCGCCGCCGCGTTGATCTTGGTCACCACGGCCTTCTTCTCGGCCCGCAGCACGTTCTCCATCTTCATGGCCTCGACCACGGCGAGCACCTGGCCCTCCTGCACCTCCTGGCCCTCCTCCACGTCGATGGAGACGATGAGCCCCGGCATCGGGCAGAGCAGCATCTTGGAGGTGTCCGGCGGCATCTTGACCGGCATCATCGCCGCCAGCTCCGCCTGGCGCGGGGTCAGCACCTGCACCTTGAGGTCGGCGCCCCGGTAGCGCACCCGCGCGCCCCCGGTCCCGAGGTCGATCTTGGCCACGATCGGCTCCCCGCCCACCGAGGCGCGGGCCAGGGTCTGGCCGGGGGTCCAGTCGGTCTCGACCCGCCAGGTCTCGCCGTCGAGCGTGACGTCCCAGCCGCCCTGCCCTTCCTTGACCACGGTTTCGAACCGCTCGCCGCCCAGCAGCACCACCCAGTTCGGGTCCACCCGGCGGGTGTGATTGCGCATCGCGCCCGAGATCTTCGCCGCGCGCCCCTCGACGATCATGTTCATCGCCGAGGCCGCCGCCGCCAGCCGCTTCAGCGCCGGGGTCTCCAGCGTCACGCCCTCGAACCCCTCGGGGAACTCCTCGGCGATGAAGGCGGTGGAGATGTCGCCCGAGATGAATTTCGGATGGTCCATCACCGCCGCGCAGAACGGCAGGTTATGCCCGATCCCCTCAACCTCGAACCCGTCGAGCGCGTTGCGCATCACCTCGATGGCGGACGCCCGGTCCGGCCCCCAGGAGCACAGCTTGGCGATCATCGGGTCGTAGAACATCGAGATCTCGCCGCCCTCGAACACGCCCGTGTCGTTGCGCACCACGTAGGAGGGCGTCGCCTCCTCCGCCGGCGGGCGATAGCGGGTCAGACGGCCGATGGAGGGCAGGAAGTTCCGATACGGGTCCTCGGCGTAGAGGCGGCTTTCCATCGCCCAGCCGTTGATCCCGATATCCTCCTGCTTCATCGCCAGCTTCTCGCCCCAGGCGACCTTGATCATCTGCTCGACCAGGTCGATGCCGGTGATCAGCTCGGTGACGGGGTGTTCCACCTGAAGCCGGGTGTTCATCTCGAGGAAGTAGAAGTTCCGCTCCCCGTCCACGATGAACTCGACCGTGCCGGCGGAGCAGTAGTTCACCGCCTTGGCCAGCGCGACCGACTGCTCGCCCATCGCCTTGCGGGTCTCGGGGTCGAGGAACGGGGACGGCGCCTCCTCGATGACCTTCTGGTTGCGGCGCTGGATCGAGCATTCCCGCTCGTTCAGCCACAGGCACTCGCCGTGCTTGTCGCCCAGCACCTGGATTTCGATATGCCGGGGCTGGGTGACGAACTTCTCGATGAAGATCCGGTCGTCGCCGAAGGAGTTCTTGGCCTCGTTCTTCGAGCTCTGGAAACCCTCGCGCGCCTCCTGGTCGTTCCAGGCGATGCGCATGCCCTTTCCGCCGCCGCCGGCGGAGGCCTTGATCATCACCGGATAGCCGATGTCGTTGGAGATCTTCACCGCCTCGTCGGCGTCCTCGATCAGGCCCATGTAGCCGGGGACGGTGTTCACCCCCGCTTCCTTGGCCAGCTTCTTCGAGGTGATCTTGTCGCCCATCGCCTCGATCGCAGAGGCGGGCGGGCCGATGAAGGCGACGCCGAGATCCTCAAGCTTCTTGGCGAAGACCGCGTTCTCGGACAGGAAGCCGTAGCCCGGATGCACCGCCTCGGCCCCGGTCGCCTTGATGGCGTCGAGGATCTTGTCCATCACGATATAGGACTGGTTGGCCGGCGGCGGGCCGATATGCACCGCCTCGTCGGCCATGCGCACATGCAGCGCGTTCTTGTCGGCGTCCGAGTAGACCGCCACGGTCTTGATGCCCATCTTGCGCGCGGTCTTGATGACGCGGCAGGCGATCTCGCCGCGGTTGGCGATCAGGATCTTCTTGAACATGGCCCCTCCTGGGCGGCCCCTGTCGGGCGGGCCGCGGATGCGCGAAGACCCGCCGCGCACGGGGCGCGGCGGGCTGTGGGAACAGGATCGGCCGGGACGCTTCGGGCGTCAGTCCAGGTCGATCTGGCTCGAATTGGTGAGCGCGCCGGTCGCGGCGCCGGCCGCGCCGCCGATGATGGCGCCGGTGCCGATGGCGCCGCCGGTCGCGGCGGCAGCCCCCGCGCCGAGCGCCGCGCCGGATCCGCCCCCCCCGAGCGCGCGTTAGCCGGTCGCGGTGCCGCAGCCCGCGACCAGCCCCGCCGCGACCCC
>JAYZWL010000030.1:0-12002 GCA_036154955.1 Pseudomonadota bacterium
GCGGTCGCGCGCCCGCGGGTGTTTCGGCACCCCCCGCGGCGCGCGGACAGGGCGGCGGGTATGCAACGGACGCCCGCCCCCCCCCCCGCCCAAACGGCCCGGGCCGGGCGCCCCCGGCCCCGCGCGCCGCGGGCGGCCGGGCGCCGCCTCCGCGACCGCGACGCGGCCCCCGGCGCCCGGCGCCGGTCCGGTCACGGGGTCAGACGCGCCCCTTTCCCCGGCGCGTCGATGGCGACCCGCGGCCGGACCACCGATCCCTTCAAGCCGCAGAGCCGGTCGGTGAGCGGTCCGCAGCCCCGGCAGCAAAGCTCGCCGGAGGTTCCGGCCGTGGCGCAGAGGCGGAACGCGGCCGCGAGGTCGGCGCGGGGGATGGCGAACATGGTCGTCTCCAGGCGTTCCGGCGCGGTCGGCCGCGCCTCGATGCCGGGAGCATGGCATGACGCGACGTCTCAGAGCAGCAGGACCGCCGCCGCCCCCGCCACGCCGCCGACCAGCCCCGCGCCCAGCGCCGCCGCGACCAGCGCCGCGGCGCCCGGGCCGCGCGGGACCGGGGCCGGATCGCCGCCCTCGGCCAGCCGCTTCAGCGCCCGCTCCGCCATCTCCGGCAACCGCGGCCCGAAGCGGGACAGCACCATCGCCGTCGCAGCCAGGTCCCGGCGCATCGCCCGCGGGCCCAGATTGTCCTTCATCCAGTCCTCGACCACCGGCTGGCTCGCCCGCCACATGTTGAGATTGGGGTCCAGCGTGCGCGCCACCCCCTCCACCACCACCATGGTCCGCTGCAGCAGGATCAGCTCGGTCCGCGTCTCCATCCCGAAGCGCTCGGTCACGTCGAAGAGATGCGCCAGCAGCCGCGCCATGGAGATATGCGAGGCGTCCTGCCCGAAGATCGGCTCCCCGATCGAGCGGAGCGCCTGGGCGAAGGCCTCAAGGTCCCGGTCGGCGGGGACGTATCCCGCCTCGAAATGCACCTCGGCCACCCGCCGGTAGTCGCGGCGCAGGAAGCCCAGCAGGATCTCGGCGTAGACCCGGCGGGTATAGGGGTCGATCCGCCCCATGATCCCGAAATCCAGCGCGATCAGCGTGCCGTCGCGGGCGAGCTTCAGGTTCCCCTGATGCATGTCGGCGTGGAAGAAGCCGTCGCGCAGCGCATGGCGCAGGAACGAGCGGATGATGAAGGCCCCGAGCGGCACGAGATCGTGCCCCCGCGCCGCCAGCAGGTCCACGTCGCCCAGCGGGTCGCCGTCCACCCATTCCAGCGTCATCACGCGGCGCGCGGAATGGGCCCACAGCACCTCGGGCACCGCGAAGCCGTCGTCGGCGGCGGTGTTGGCGCGGAACTCCGCCGCCGCCGCCGCCTCCAGCCGCAGGTCGAGCTCGGTCATCACCACGCCCTCGAAATGGGCGATGACCGCGCGCGGGCGCAGGCGGCGGGAGGAGGGGGAGAGGACCTCGATGGTCTTCGCGATGAACCAGAACGCGTCCACGTCCTTGCGGAAGGCGCGCTCCACGCCCGGGCGCAGCACCTTCACCGCCACCTTGCGGCCCGTCTCCCGCTCCACCGCCGGGTGGACCTGGGCGATGGAGGCGGCGGCGACGGCGGGGCCGAATTCCGAGAAGATCTCGTCCACGGTCCGGCCCAGCTCATGCGCCACCTGGGCGCGGGCCTCCTCCACCGGGAAGGGCGCCAGACGGTCCTGAAGCACGCGCAGGTCGCGGGCGATCTTGTCGCCGGCCACGTCCGGGCGGGTGGACAGCAGCTGGCCGAACTTCACATAGGCCGGCCCCAGCGCGGTCAGCGCGCGGGGGGCGGGGGGCAGCGACGGGTCGCCCGCCAGCCCCAGCGGCGACAGCGGCCAGCCCAGCACCCGGGCGGCGACGCGGACCGAACGGGGGGCGTCCAGCGCCTCCAGCGCCTCGGCCATGGCGCCGGTGCGCTGGAAGGTGGCGGCGGTGCGGGCCAGTCGCCACAGATTGGCGATCACCCCCATCAGATCCGCCAGCCGGAATGGATCGCGGCGACGCCCATCGTGTAGTTGCGGTAACTCGCCCGCGCGAAGCCCGCGTCCCGCACCATGTCGAGGAACGTCTCCTGGTCCGGGAACTTGCGGATCGATTCCACCAGATACTGGTAGCTGTCCCGGTCCCCGGTCACGGCCTTGCCCATCGTCGGGATGACGTTGAAGGAATAGAGGTCATAGAGCTTCTGCAGCCCCGCCTCGGGGATCTGGGAGAATTCCAGGCACAGGAAGCGCCCGCCGGGCTTGAGCACCCGGTAGGCCTCCCGCAGCGCGGCCTCCGGCCGGGTCACGTTGCGGATGCCGAAGGCGATGGTGAACGCGTCGAAGGACCGGTCCTCGAACGGCAGGGCCATGGCGTCGCCCACCACCCAGTCGAGCTGGCTGGCGAAGCCCTGCGCGTCGGCCCGCCTGCGGCCTTCCTCCAGCATGTCGGCGGTCAGGTCGCAGACCGTGGCCTCCCCCCGCCCCTTCAGGCGCTTGAGGAAGCGGAACGAGATGTCCCCGGTCCCGCCGGCCACGTCCAGCAGCTTCATGCCGGGGCGCGGGGCCATCCAGTCGATCAGCGCGTCCTTCCACAGCCGGTGGACGCCCCCCGACATCAGGTCGTTCATCAGGTCGTAGCGCGAGGCCACCGACGAGAACACGCCGCGGACGAGCCCGGCCTTCTCGCCCTCGGGCACGTCGCGGAAACCGAAATGCGTTGTGGCGCCGGGCGTATCGCCGGTATCGGATGCGTTGCTCATGCCCCTTCCTATAGCCGCAAGGACGCGCCCCCGAAATATGCCGGAACTCCCCGAAGTCGAGACAGTCAGACGCGGGCTGGCCCCCGTGATGGAAGGCCGCCGCCTGCTGGAGGTGGACCAGCGCCGCCCGGACCTGCGCTGGCCCTTCCCCGAACGCTTCGCCGAGCGCCTGACCGGCGCGCGGATCGAACGGCTGCGGCGGCGGTCGAAATACATCCTCGCCGATCTCGGCTCGGGCGAGGCGCTGCTGATCCATCTGGGCATGACCGGGCGGATGCTGATCGACACGGGCCGCCAGACCGCGCCCGGGATCTTCGCCCATGCCCTCGCCACGCCCGCCAAGCATGACCACGTCGTGTTCCGGCTGGAGGGCGGGGCGACGGTGACCTTCAACGACGCCCGCCGCTTCGGGGCCATGGACCTGATCCCGGCGGGCGGCGAGGCCGCGCACCGGCTGCTGGCCGGGCTGGGACCGGAGCCGCTGGGCAACGCCTTCTCCGCCGACCTGCTGGCCGCGCGCTTCGCGGGGCGGAAAGCCCCGGTCAAGGCGCTGCTGCTGGACCAGCGAATCGTCTGCGGGCTGGGCAACATCTATGTGTGCGAGGCGCTGTGGCGGGCGGGAATCGCCCCTGACCTGCCGGCCGGCGAAATCGACGCAGGGCGGCTCGACGCGCTGGCCGCCGCCATCCGCGCGGTGCTGGAGGAAGCGATCGAGGCCGGCGGATCCTCCTTGCGCGACTACCGGCAGGCGTCGGGCGAACTGGGCTATTTCCAGCACCGTTTCGCCGTCTACGGGCGGGAGGGCGAGGCCTGCCCCCGCCCCGGTTGCCCCGGCGTCGTCGAACGGCTTGTGCAATCGGGGCGTTCCAGCTTTCACTGTCGGCGGTGCCAGGGGTGACATTCCGCACATGCCTTGAACGGGCTTCATTGCGGGGTTAACACGCGCGCCTCGCCGGGGGCGTCGCAGCGCCGCCGGGATGCCGAAGCAGCAGGAGGGGCCCGATGGCCTACGCCAACCTGATCGTCGAGACCCGCGACCATGTCGGGCTCGTCAAGCTCAACCGCCCCGAGGCGCTGAACGCGCTGAACCAGGACTTGCTGGGCGAGCTGAACGAAGCCCTGATGAAGTTCGACGCCGACGACAAGGTGCGCTGCATCGTCGTGACCGGCTCGGAGAAGGCCTTCGCGGCGGGGGCGGACATCAAGGAGATGTCCGAGAAGACCGCGACGGAGATGTTCCGGCTGGATTTCTTCGCCGACAAGTCCCGCGGGATCGAACGCACCCGCAAGCCGATCATCGCCGCGGTGGCCGGCTACGCGCTGGGCGGCGGCTGCGAGCTGGCGATGATGTGCGACTTCATCCTCGCCGCCGACAGCGCCAAGTTCGGCCAGCCCGAGATCAATCTCGGCGTTATCCCCGGCATGGGCGGCACCCAGCGCCTGGCCAAGGCGGTGGGCAAGGCCAAGGCCATGGAGATGTGCCTCACCGGCCGCTTCATGGGCGCCGAGGAGGCGGAGCGCGCGGGTCTCGTGTCCCGCATCGTGCCCGCCGACAAGCTGATGGAGGAGGCGATGGCCGTCGCCGCCAAGATCGCCGAGAAGTCCCCCATCGCCTCCATGGCCGCGAAGGAGGCCGTGAACCGCGCCTTCGAGACCAGCCTGACCGAGGGCGTGATGTTCGAGCGGCGCCTTTTCCACGGGCTCTTCGCCTCCGAGGACCAGAAGGAAGGCATGGCCGCCTTCATCGAGAAGCGCGCCCCGCAGTTTCGCGGCCGTTGATCGCCGCCCGCCGCCGTTACCGAAAATAAACGTCCCTCCGTCACGGTTCCCGCGGGTGCGGGAGCTTCGGTGGGATGGGCGCGATGGATCGGAAGGCGGCGGGCGCCGGGGCGCCCGGCAGGAACGGACTCGGGGCGCCTCCGCCGGGCGGCGCCTCCTCGGACGACGCCCGGCCGGCGGCGCCCCGGCCCTATGCGGGACCGGACCTCGGCCCTGACGCCGCGCCAGCCGCGGACACGGACCCTGACGCCGCCCCGCCCCGGCAGGCGCCTCCTGCGCCGGCCCAGACGCAGGCGCCGTCGTTGCTGGGCCTCGCCGGGCTGACCGGCGCCCCGCATCCGCCCGAACCCGGCCAGTCGCCCGAAGGCCTCGCCCGGGCGGAACGCGCGGTGATGCTGCGCCGCTACGCCCGCGCGCGCACCGCCGACCTGCCGCTGTTCCTCGCCGCCGCGGCGACCACCTTCCTCATCGCCCTGCAATTCGCGCCGCCCGCGCAGGTCGGCGCGCTGTTCCTGCCCGCCCTGCTGGCGGAGGCGGCCGAGCGCGTCGCCCTGCGCGCCATCGCCCGGATGCCGGAGCGGGACCGCGCCCGCCGCGCCACGCTGCTGCGCGTCCACCTGATCGGGGGCGGCAACGTCGCGGTCACCGCGATCTGCCTGCTGGCGCTCGCCGACATCAGCGGGCCGGACATCGCGCCGCTGGTGGCCGCCGCGGCGCTGGGGCTGTCGGCCTATTCGGCGCTGGTTCACGACATGCTGCCCGGGCTGAACCTGATCCGGCAGGGGGCGATGCTGGCGGTGTTCCTGTCGCCCGCCGCGCTGACGCTGTCCGCGCAATGGCCCCACCCGACCCGGGGCGCCCTGGTGGCGATGCTGGCCGCGGTGATGCTCGCCGCCCTGCTCGCCGTGATCTACGCCCATCTCCACCGTCAGGCCGCCCGCCGCCTGCGGGCCCAGCGCGAGATCTCCCGCGCGCGGCGGGAGGCGGAGCGGCGGGCCCAGGCGCTCGCCCGCGTGCGCGACGAAGCGGAGCGCGCCGCCCTGCACGACGCCCTGACCGGCCTGCCCAACCGCCGCTTCCTCGACCGTCTGCTGGACGGGCTGGCGGACCGCGCGAGGGGGGAGGCGTTCGACCGGCGCTCGGACGCGCGGCTGGCGGTGATGCTGGTCGATCTCGACCGGTTCAAGGCCATCAACGACACGCTGGGCCATGACGCCGGGGATCATGTGCTGCGGCTGATGGCCGACATCCTGCGCGACAGCGTGCGGGAGGGGGACTTCGTGGCCCGCATCGGCGGCGACGAGTTCGTGGTCATCGCCGCCTGCGCCCGCCCCCGGGACGCCGCCGCCGCGATGGCCGCCCGCATCGTCGAGCGGGCGGGCCGCCCCGCCCCCTGGCGCGGCCAGCTCTGCCGCTACGGGGCCACGGTGGGCATCGCCTTTCTCGACCCGGCGCGCGACTCGCCCCGCCGGACGCTCGCCGACGCCGACCTCGCGCTTTACCGCGCCAAGCGCCTGGGCCGAGGGCGGGTCGAGATCTTCGGCGAACCCCTGCGGCGGGAGGCCGACGCCGCCCGCCTGCTGGCCGACGACCTCGCCCGCGGGCTGGACGCGGGGGAGTTCGAGCCCTGGTATCAGCCGCGCCTGTCGCTGGTCGACGGTCGGGTCGTCGGGGTGGAGGCGGTGGTCCGCTGGCGGCATCCGGAGCGGGGGGTGCTGACCCCGGTCGATTTCCTGGAGGCGGCGGCCGAGTCGGGCGCGCTGACCGGAATCGACCGCGCCATGCTGGACCGGGCGCTGGCCGATCGAGCCGCGTTCGCGCGCGCGGACCGCCCGCCCCCGCCGCTGAACCTGAACGCCGGGCGCGGTCTGCTGGCGCATCCGGACTTCGCGGGACGGATCCGCGACGCCGCCCTGCCGCCGGGGGCGCTGGCCTTCGCCCTGAACGATTCGCATCGCGACCCGCGCGCCGGCGGGCGGGAGGAGGGGCGCCTCGACGCGCCGGACGACGCCCTGCGCTGGACCGCCGACCTGCTGTCGGGGCTGGGCGCGGAGACGGAGCTGTCGGATTTCGGCCTCGGCCGCGCCGGGGTGGCCACCCTGCTGGCGCTGCGCCCGGCGCGGCTGAAGATCCACCGTCAGGTGCTGCGCCCCGCGCTCGCCTCGCCCCAGGGGCGGGAGGTGATCCGGGCGCTGGCCGCCATGGCCCGCGCGCTCGACATCGCCGTCATCGCCGAGGGGGTGGAGACGGAGGCCCAGGCCGCGCTGGCCGCCGCCCTGGGCTGCGGCGTGGTTCAGGGCCATTCGGCGGCGGCGCCCATGCCCGCGGCGCGGCTGGGCCCCTGGCTGGCCGCCGTAGCGGACCGCCCTCCGCTCGGGCCGTTTCCCGAACCGGATCAGCAGGCGGGTCCGGGGGAGGCGGCCCCGCCCTCCCCGCGCCGGGCGCCCGCGCATTGACCCCGCCGGAGGGCGCGTGTATACGCGCCGCCTCACGTTGAATGTCACAGACCTCGGGAATCACAGATGGCCAACTCGCCGTCCGCGCGGAAGCGCATTCGTCAGACCGAGCGGCGCACCGCGGTCAACAAGGCCCGCCGCAGCCGCATCCGCACCTTCCTCCGCAAGGTGGAAGAGGCGATCGCCTCCGGCGACGCCGCCAAGGCGACCGACGCGCTGCGCGCCGCGCAGCCGGAAATCATGCGCGGCGTCACCAAGGGCGTGCTCCACAAGAACACCGCCTCGCGCAAGGTCTCGCGCCTGTCCGCCCGCGTTAAGGCGCTGGCCACAGCCTGACCTGACCTCCGCCGCCCGCGGCCGGTCCCTTCCGGGAGGCCGCGGCGCGGGCGGACGCACGTCTCCAACATCGCACCGGACGCGGCCATGGCGCGCCATGGTCGGGTCGTCGCGTGTCCTGACGCCCGGTCGCCTCCGCGGCCGGGGCGTTGACCTGTGCGTCACGTTTCTGTCGCGCTCCGGACATGTTCTCGGTTTCACCCCGTTGCGAGTCACAGACGCTCCGCAGTAATCTCCGGCTGTCCAACCGCTTCGGCGACGGACCTTCCGAACCCACCTGCACCACGCTGCAACACGCCGAAAGTATTCGGGGTGAGTATTAGCATTGCGCGGTCTTGTTAACTATTTTCCGCTTGATTTTAGCAGCCCGTTAACATTCAGACACTTGCGAGAAACTTGGAGCGGCTCGGTCGCTTCGACTTGAATGCAGCCCGTCGCCCTGCCTACCATGCGGAGCGATTCCAGAAACGGAACGGTCCGAGGGGGCCGGCAGAAGACTAGGAGGAACGCGCGTGCCCGACGACGAGGGGTCCATGGACGGCGGAACCATCGCCGGTATCCCCCAGCTTTCTCCGCAACAGGCTTATCAGACCCTGTCCGACGGCGACGCCGCGCTGGTCGATGTGCGCACCCGCGCCGAATGGGCCTTCGTCGGGCTGCCGGACCTGTCGCCCGTCGGCGCCCAGCCGGTGCTGGTCGAGTGGCGCCGCTACCCGGACATGAGCCCGAATCCCGACTTCGCCGCGCAGCTGCTGGACGCCTTCGGCGACGCGCTGCCGGGCAAGCTGCTGTTCCTGTGCCGCTCGGGCGGCCGGTCGCAGGAGGCGGCGCTGGCCGTCGCCCGCGCGCTGGCCGAGCGGGGCGGGGCCGCCGCCTGCTGCAACGTGGCGGAGGGCTTCGAAGGCGATCTCGACCCCGCCGGCCAGCGCGGCAGCATCAATGGCTGGAAGGTCCGCGGCCTGCCCTGGCGGCAGAGCTGACCTGACCGCGGCGCCCCCCCGGACCTCCGGGGCCCCGCGCCGACCGAATTCCCGGCCTCCGCCGCGCAGGGCGGCGAAGGAGGCCGGATGACCGCAGGGCGCGCCCCTGCCGTCCGGCGCCGGCGAAGGCGCCGCCGGCTGAAGACGAACGACTGACGACGACCGAAACGCGACGCATCACCGACGGGCCCGAAGACGCCCGCGACGACACGCAGACGACACGCAGACAGGGACCGATTCCCCGCCGGGACGGCGCATCGCCACGTCGCCCCCCGGCCGCCGCCGCCATCGCACGACCCCGACGCCGCGCCCGCCCCACCGGGCGCGGGGCGGTCGGCTTCGCGCTCGAAACCCCGTCGCCGGGCCCCACCCCGGCGAGAAGGAGAGAAGATGCCCGCCATGGACCGCCTCGAGCGACCGGCCGCCGAGTCCGAATCTTCGCCCGCCCCCGCGGGGCGAGGACGAGGCCCGGGCGCGCCCCGGTTCGCCGTCGCGCCGGAACTGGCGGCGGGCTGGGCGCGGGTGCTGGAGCGCACGCGGCGGGAGCTGGGCCAGGGACCGCATGACAGCTGGGTGTCGCAGCTGACCCCCTGCGCGATCGAGAACGGCGTGGCGCGGCTGGCGGCGCCCACGGTGTTCATCGCCGACTGGATCGACCGGCATTACGCCGACGCCCTGCTGCGGCTGATGCGCGACGAGTTCGCCGAGGTGACGCGGCTGGAATTCCGCGCGCCCGCCCGGGGCGAGCCGCGCCCCGAGGCGCCCGCGCCCGCCTCCGCCGCGCCGACCCGGTCCGCCGCGCGCGCCTCTTCGGCCCGCGCCCCCTCCGCCCATACCCCGTCCGCCTATTCCGCGGCGCAGGATCCCGCGCCGATGGCGGCCGCCGCCCGGTCCGAGTCCGGCGGCCCGACCCCGATCCGCGCGGTCCGGCCCGGCGGCGGCGAGTCCGGGGACCCGGCCGACTCGCCCTCCCTGCCGCTCGACCCCCGCTTCACTTTCGACCGCTTCGTGGTCGGCAAGCCCAACGAGCTGGCCCACGCCGCCGCCCGCCGGGTGGCCGAGGGGGGCGAGGTGACGTTCAATCCGCTGTTCCTCTATTCCGCCTCCGGCCTCGGCAAGACCCACCTGATGCACGCCATGGCCTGGCGCCTGGCCGAGACGCGGCCCGACGCCCGCGTGGTGCTGCTGACCGCCGAGCAGTTCATGTACCGCTTCGTGCAGGCGCTGCGCTCCAAGGACATGATCGGGTTCAAGCAGCTGTTCCGCTCGGTCGACGTGCTGATGATCGACGACGTGCAGTTCATCGCCGGCAAGGACTCGACGCAGGAGGAATTCTTCCACACCTTCAACGCGCTGGTCGATCAGGGCAAGCAGGTGGTGATCTCCGGCGACCGCAACCCGGTGGATATCGACGGGCTGGAGGAGCGGATCCGCTCCCGCCTGCAATGGGGGCTGGTCGTGGACCTTCACCCGACCGATTACGAGCTGAGGCTGGGCATCCTGCAGTCCAAGCACGAGATGCTGGCCCAGACTCATCCGGATGTGGAAATCCTCCCCAGAGTGCTGGAGTTCCTCGCGCACCGCATCTCGTCCAACGTGCGGGTGCTGGAAGGGGCGCTGACCCGGCTGATGGCCTTCGCGAGCCTCGTGGGGCGTCCTGCGGACATGGACATGGCGCAGGAGTGCCTCGCCGACATCCTGCGCGCCTCGGACCGCAAGGTCGGGGTGGAGGAGATCCAGCGCAAGGTGGCGGCGCATTACAACGTCCGCATGACCGACCTGCTGAGCCCCCGGCGGGCGCGGGCGGTGGCGCGGCCGCGGCAGGTGGCGATGTATCTGTCGAAGTCGCTGACCTCGAAGAGCCTGCCCGAGATCGGCCGCCGCTTCGGCGGGCGCGACCACACCACGGTGATCCACGCCTGCAAGACCATCGAGAAGCTCAAGGAGACCGACGCCCAGATGGCCGAGGACCTGGAGCTGCTGCGCCGGATGCTGGAGGCGTAAGGCGCGCCGAGCGCCGGCCGACCGGCCGTTCGGCGCCTATCCGCGCAGGACGCCCGGCCCGCGCGCCCCCGGGGGGTGCCGGGGGCGCGCGCCCCCCGGCGCCCCCCCCCAGCCGGCCCCGGCCCCCCCCCGGGGCGCGCGTTTGGTGCGGAGTGATTCAGGAAATCCCGGGCGCGCCGGCCGCTTGGACGGGGCTCACTTCCCCCGGTTCAGCTCCCGCGCGCCGATGTCGGTGCGGTGGAACCCGCCCGGCCAGTCGATGCGCGCCACCGCGCGATAGGCGCGGGCCACGGCCTCCGCCAAGCTCGCGCCCCGGGCGGTGACGTTCAGCACCCGGCCGCCATTGGACAGGATCTCCGGCCCCGCGGCCTTCGTGCCCGCATGGAACACCACGGCCAGCGGGTCGGCTTCGGCCTGCGGGATCCCGAGAATGGTCTCGCCCTTCGCATAGCTCCCCGGATAACCGTTCGCGGCGATGACCACCGTGGCCGCGGCCTCGTCGTGCCAGTCCACCGACAGCGCCTCCAGCCCCTCGCCGGTGGCGCAGGCCAGCAGCAGAGGGACGAGGTCGCTCTCCAGCCGCATCATCAGCACCTGGCATTCCGGGTCGCCGAAGCGGACGTTGAACTCCACCAGCCGCGGACCGGTTTCGGTCAGCATCAGCCCGGCGTAGAGCACGCCCTGATAGGGGGTTCCGCGGCGGGCCATCTCCTCCACCACCGGGCGGACGATGCGGGCCATGGCGTCGGCCTCCATCTCCGGCGTCAGGACCGGGGCGGGGGAATAGGCGCCCATGCCGCCGGTGTTGGGACCCTGGTCGCCGTCATGGGCGCGCTTGTGGTCCTGGGCGACGCCCAGCGCCTTGACCGTGGTCCCGTCGGAGATGGCGAAGAGGCTCGCCTCCTCCCCCGCCATGAACTCCTCGATCACCACCGAGGCGCCGGCCGCCCCGAAGGCCCCGCTCAGCATGTCGTCGACGGCGGCGACGGCCTGGGCGACCGTTTCGGCCACCACCACGCCCTTGCCGGCGGCGAGCCCGTCGGCCTTGATCACGATGGGCGCGCCCTGCGCCTCGACATAGGCGCGGGCCTCGGCGGCGTCGGTGAAGCGCGCCCAGGCGGCGGTGGGGGCGCCGACGGCGTCGGCCACCTCCTTGGTGAAGGTCTTGGAGCTTTCCAGCCGGGCCGCGGCGGCCGAGGGGCCGAAGCAGGGGACGCCCGCCGCCCGCAGCGCGTCCGCGACCCCGGCGGCGAGCGGGGCTTCCGGCCCCACCACCACCAGCCCGATGCCCGCGCCCTTCGCCCAGGCGGCGACCTGTTCGGGGTTCTCGGGGTCGAGCGCGATGCAGTCGGCCAGCTCGGCGATCCCGGCGTTGCCCGGCGCGCAGACCAGACGGTCGCAGAGCGGGCTCTGCGCGATCTTCCAGGCCAGCGCGTGTTCCCGCCCGCCGCCGCCGAGGATGAGGATGTCCATGCGCGCTCTCCCGCCTGCCGTCGTCGCCGCGGGCCTCTTACGGAATGCCGGGGCGCGGGTCCAGACGACGGAGCGGCGCGGGCCCGGCGCAGGATCCGGGTCGCGCGGTCCCGGAGGCGGGCGCAGGCTGGTCCCGCATTCGCCGCAGGAGCCCCCCATGACCGCCGAAACCCCCGCCCCCCCCCCCCCCCCCCCCCCCCCCCCCCCCCC
>JAYZWL010000031.1:0-28864 GCA_036154955.1 Pseudomonadota bacterium
CGTTCCCCTCGTCCCCCGCGTCCACCCCGCGGTGGGCCGCCCCCCGGCATTTCGCGCGCGGGGGGTGGAACGGTGGGGCCGCGGCGCGCGGGGCGGACCCCCCGCGCGCCGCGCCATGGTCCGGCGGGCGGCCCCCTGGGGCGCGCCCGCCGCTCCCGCGCCGGGCGCGGATTGGGAACCTGACATGCTGGGCTTTCTTCTCAAGCGGGCGGCGCTGGCGCTCGCGGTGGCGGTCACCGTCTCCATCATCAGCTTCATGCTGCTGCGCGCCTCGGGCGACATCGCGGTCGCGGTGGCCGGCGAGGGCGCGACCGAGGCGGATATCGAGGCGATCCGCATCCAATACGGCTTCGACCGGCCGCTGGCGGTGCAGTATTTCGAATGGGCCGGCAACGCGCTGTCGGGCGACCTGGGCCAGTCGGTCTATTTCCGCATCCCAGTGGTGGAGCTGATCGGAGAGCGGATGCCGGTCACCATGGGCCTGGGCGCGCTGGCGCTGGTCTTCGCGGTGGCGCTGTCGATCCCGCTGGGCGTGGCGGCGGCGCTGCGGCCTAACTCCATCGTCGACCGCATATCGCTGTGGATCGCGGTGCTGGGCCAGGCGATGCCGAGCTTCTGGTTCGCGCTCCTGCTGATGCTGGTGCTGGGCGTGTGGTGGCGGCTGCTGCCGATCTCCGGAGCCGGGGGCTTCGACCATTACATCATGCCCGCCATCGCGCTGGGCTACTACGCCACGCCGGCCATCATGCGCCTGACCCGCGCCGGCATGATCGAGGTGCTGGAGAGCGACTATATCCGCACCGCCCATGCCAAGGGGCTGGGGGTGGGCAAGGTCCTGTTCAAGCACGCGCTGCGCAACGCGGTGATCCCGGTGGTCAGCCTCGCGGCGGTGCAGTTCGGCTTCATGCTCTCGGGCTCCATCGTCATCGAATCCATCTTCGCGCTGCCGGGCGTGGGCCAGCTCGCCTGGATCTCGCTGCAGCGTTCCGACTTCACCGTGGTTCAGGGGATCGTGCTGATGCTCTCGGTCATCTACATCCTGATGGCGCTGGTCGCCGACCTGTTCAACGCCTGGCTCGACCCCCGGATCCGGGTGGCCTGAGGCGATGACCGACATGCAAGCCTCCGCCAGCCCCTCCGCCTCCTCCCCCGCCGACACCCCCAAACCCCAGTCCGGCCCCTGGGCCCGGATGCGCCGCCGGGCGCTGCGCCATGGGGGCGTGATGTTCGGCGCGGTCGTGCTGCTGCTCTTCATGGCCATGGCGATCTTCGCGCCGCTGATCGCGCCGCTGGACCCGCTGGAACAGAGCCTGTCGGCCCGCCTCATCGACCCGTTCTGGGGGGCCAAGCCCGACCCCGCGCATCTGCTGGGCACCGACCAGCTTGGACGCGACTATCTCAGCCGGATGATCTACGGCGCGCGGATCTCGCTGACCATCGGGCTGGTGGCCATGGTGATCTCGGGCGTGATCGGCACCGCGATGGGCGTCGCGGCCGGCTATTTCGGCGGGCGCATCGACCATTTCGTGACCTTCGTGGTCACCACCCGCCTGTCGATGCCCGTGATCCTCGTGGCGCTGGCCGTGGTCGCGGTGGCGGGGTCGTCGCTGACCGTGGTGGTCATGGTGCTCGGCCTCCTGCTCTGGGACCGCTTCGCCGTGGTCATGCGCTCCGCCACAAGGCAGGTGCGGGACCTCGAATACGTCTCCGCCGCGCAGGCGCTGGGGATGCCGGTGCGCCGCATCATCATGTCCGAGATCCTGCCCAACGTGCTGGGCGCGCTGATCGTGGTGGCGACGCTGGAGATGGCCCACGCCATCCTGCTGGAAGCCGCGCTCAGCTTCCTCGGGCTCGGCGTGCAGCCGCCGACGCCTTCGTGGGGGCTGATGGTGTCGGAGGGCCGCAAGGCGATGTTCTTCAAATCCTGGCTGATCGCCATTCCCGGCGCGGCCCTGTTCCTGCTCGTGCTCGCCATCAACCTGCTGGGCGACGGGCTGCGCGACGTGATGGCGCCGGAGGGCCGGTCATGAGCGAGGCGATCCTCAAGGTCGAGGACCTGCGGGTCTCGATCCCCGTCGACGCGGGCACGCTGAACGCGGTGCGCGGCGTGTCCTTCGAGGTCAAGCGCGGCGAGACCCTGTGCATCGTGGGCGAAAGCGGCTGCGGCAAGTCGCTGACCTCGCTCGCCATCATGGGGCTGCTGCCCCGCCGCGCCCGGCGCGACGCGGCGGCGCTGAGCTTCGACGGGCAGGATCTGCGGGGGCTGTCACGGCGGCGCCTGTCCAGGCTGCGCGGCGACCGGATGGCGATGATCTTCCAGGAGCCGATGACCTCGCTCAACCCCGCCTACACGGTGGGCGACCAGTTGATGGAGGCGCTGCTGACCCATCGCCGGGTCTCCCGGTCCGAGGCGCGCGCGCGGGCGATCGCCCTGCTGGAACAGGTGGGGATCACCGCCGCCGAGCGTCGCCTCGCGCAATACCCGCACCAGCTGTCCGGCGGCCTGCGCCAGCGCATCATGATCGCCATGGCGCTGATGTGCGGGCCGGAACTGATCATCGCCGACGAGCCCACAACCGCGCTCGACGTCACCATCCAGGCCCAGATCCTGCACCTGCTGCTGGAACTGAAGCGCGAGATGGGGCTGGCGCTGGTGCTGATCACCCACGACCTCGGCGTCGTGGCCCGCATCGCCGACCGGGTGGCGGTGATGTATGCCGGCGAGGTGGTGGAGACGGGCACGGCGGCCGAGATCTTCTCCGACCCGCAGCACCCCTACACCCGCGGTCTGCTGTCCTGCATCCCGGTGCCGGGCCGCACGAAACCGGGCGAGCATCTGGGCTCGGTCCCCGGCGTCGTGCCCTCGCTGGTGGGCGATTTCCACGAATGCGGCTTCCGCGACCGCTGCCCGCTGGCGCGCGAGGCCTGCGCGCGCCCCGTCGGCCTGACCCCGCTGGGCGAGGGCCGGGCCGTGCGCTGCGTGCTGGCCGAAACCGCGGAGGAAGCGGCATGACCGACCCGACCCCGATGCTCGAACTCCGCAACGTCTCGCGCCAGTTCAAGGTCTCCCGCGGGCTCATGAAGGGTTCGGCCACGCTGAAGGCGGTGGACGACGTGTCCCTTCAGCTCCGCCGCGGCGAGGTGCTGGGGCTGGTGGGCGAGAGCGGGTGCGGCAAGACCACGCTCTCGCGCATCCTGCTCGGCCTGATGCCGCCGTCTTCGGGCGAGGTGCTGGTCAACGGCCAGCCGATGTCGGCCGCCGACCGCAAGGCCCGCGCCCGGCGCATCCAGCCGGTGTTCCAGGACCCCTATTCCTCGCTCAACCCGCGCAAGACGGTCAGCCAGATCGTCTCCGCCCCGCTGGAGGTTCACGACGTCGGCGCCCCCGCCGACCGCGCCCGGGTGGTGGCCGAGACGCTGGACCTGGTGGGCCTGCCCCGCCGGGTGGCCGACAGCTATCCGGGCCAGATGTCGGGCGGCCAGCGCCAGCGCGTCGCCATCGCCCGCGCCCTGGTGATGCGGCCCGAGGTGGTGATCTGCGACGAGCCGACCTCCGCGCTCGACGTGTCGGTGCAGTCCCAGATCCTCAACCTGCTGCTGGACCTGCAGAAGGAGCTTGGGCTCACCTACCTGCTGATCTCCCACAACCTCGCGGTGGTCGAGCATCTCGCGAACCGGGTGGCGGTGATGTATCTGGGCCGGATCGTGGAGGTGGCGGAAGCCGCCAGCCTCTTCGCCGGCCCCCGGCATCCTTATGCGGAAGCGCTGCTGGCCTCGGTCCTGACCCCCGATCCCGGCATGGGCGTGCCCGACACGCAACTGGGCCTCGCCTATCCGAACCCGATCGACCCGCCCACGGGCTGCGCTTTCCACCCGCGCTGCCGGGCCGCGACCGATCTCTGCGCCGCCAAGCGGCCGGAGACGCTGCGCGACGCCGCCGGGCTGGTGGAATGCCACCTCGCCGCCCCCGCCCCCCTTCCCGCCTGAGACGAACGCCCCGATGACCGACCTCTGCGACCTCGAAGCGGTGGAGGCGCGCGCCCTGATCGGGCGGCGCGCCATCACCCCGGTCGAGCTGCTCGACGCCTGCCTCGCCCGCATCGCCGCGGTGAACCCGGCGCTCAACGCCATCACCGCCACCTGCTTCGACCGCGCGCGGGAGGAAGCCGAGGCCGCGACCCGCGCGGTGGAGGCGGGGGCGCCGCTGGGCCCGCTCCACGGCCTGCCCGTGGGCATCAAGGACCTGCAGGAGACGGAGGGGTTGCGCACCACCTTCGGCTCGCCGCTCTTCGCCGACCACGTGCCGACGGCGGACGAGCGGATCGTCGCCGCCGTGCGCGCCGCGGGCGGGATCGTGGTCGGCAAGACCAACGTGCCGGAATTCGGGGCGGGCGGGAATTCGACCAACCCGGTCTACGGCGCGTCCGGAAACCCTTTCGCGCTGGAACGGACCTGCGGCGGCTCCTCGGGCGGCTCCGCCTCGGCGCTGGCGGCCGGCATGGTCCCGCTCGCCACCGGGTCGGACACCGGCGGATCCCTGCGCACGCCCGCGGCCTTCTGCGGGATCGTCGGCTTCCGCCCCACGCCCGGCCTGTCGCCGATGGAGCGGAAGGGCTTCGGCTACGCCCCCATCTCCGTCCATGGCCCGATGGGCCGCACGGTGGCCGACACCGCCCTGCTGATGCAGGCCATCGCCGCGCATGATCCGCGCGACCCGCTGTCGGTCCCGCTGGAGGGGACGTTCTCGCCCCCCGCGCCCGCGGACCTGTCTTCCCTTCGGGTCGCGATCTCCCCCGATCTGGGCTTCGCCCCGGTCGAACCCGCCATCCGCGCCCGGTTCGAGGAGGTGGCCGCGCTCCTCTCCCCGGTCTTCGGCGCCGCCGAGCGCGCGGACCCGCCGCTCGCCGACGCCGACCGGATCTTCGACATCCAGCGCGCCCTGCAATTCATCGCCCAGCACGGGAACCGGCCGGAGGCGGAGCGCGCCCTGCTCGGCCCCAACATCCTGGAAAACCTCGAACAGGCCGAGACCTTCTCCTTCCGCGACGCCGCCTGGGCGCAGGGGGCGCATACCGCGCTCTACCGCCGGTTCCTGAGCTTCATGGAGGGGCGCGACATCCTCATCGCCCCCGCCGTGGCGACGCCCCCCTTCCCGCACGCGACGCTGGCGCCGATGACCATCGGCGGCCAGCCGATGCGCACCTATTTCCACTGGCTCGCCATGGCCTACGGGCTGACCCTGACCGGGCATCCCTGCATCGTGCTGCCCTGCGGGCTGGACGCGGACGGCCTGCCCTTCGCCATCCAGCTTTGCGGGCGGCGCGGCGGCGACGCGCGGCTGCTGGCCGTGGCGCAGGCGGTGGAGGCGCAGCTCGCCGCCCTCGGCCTCGGGCGCCCCGTCCCCGACCTCGAAAGGCTTTCCGCATGACCGCCCCCGCTCCGCGTCGCGTCCTCTCCGCCCAGATCGCGCATGAGACCAACACCTTCTGCGTCCTGCCCACCACGCTGGAGAGCTTCGCGAAGCGCCTGCTGCTGGAGGGCGAGGCCATCGCGGGCGCCCTGCGCGGCACGCGGACCGAGATCGCGGCCCATCTCGACGCCGCCGACCGCTTCGGCTGGACGCTGACCCAACCCATCGTCGCCAACGCCACCCCCTACGGCAAGGCCACGGCTGAGGCGTGGGAGACGATCACGGGCAAGCTCTTCGCCGCCACCGAGGGCGCCGAATTCGACGGCGTCATCCTCGCCCTGCACGGCGCCATGGTGACGGAGACGGAGGACGACGCCGAGGGCGCGATCCTCGAAGGCCTGCGCGCGAGGCTGGGCCGCGACGTGCCGATCGCCATCACGCTCGACCTGCACGCCAACGTCACCGCGCGGATGGCGGCGCTGGCCGACCTGATCCTGCCCTACCGGACCTATCCGCATATCGACCAGTATGAGACCGCCGAACGCGCCGCCGCCCTGCTGGAACGCGCCATGGCCGGCGAGGTCTCGCCCCGGGTGATCCGCCTGCAGGGCCCGATGATCGACGGCTGCGACCATGGCCGCACCCAGGGCGGGCCGATGTCGGACTTCCTCGACATGGCCGCGGCGATGGAGGCGGCGAACCCCGCGCTCCTGTCCGTCGACCTCTGCGCCGGCTTCGCCCAGGCCGATATCGAGGAGGCGGGGCCGTCCTTCCACGTCTCCTACGACGCCGCCCGCGCGGGGGCGGAGGCCGAGGCCCGCGCCGCCGCGGCCACGCTCTACGAAGCCGCCTGGCGCCGGCGGGACGAACGCACGGTCGAAATCCTTTCCCTGCCCGAGGCCATGGCGCTGGCCACCGCGCCGAGCGACGATCCCCGCCCGCTGGTCATCGCCGACTTCTCCGACAATCCAGGCTCCGGCGCCTATGGCGACCATGTGCGGCTGCTGGAGGCGATGGTGGCGGCCGGGATAGGGCGCGGGCTTTACGGGGTGATGCCCGACCCGGTCGCGGCGGCGGAATGCCATGCGGCGGGGCTCGGCGCCGAAATCGCGCTGACCATGGGCGCGCGCCGCCATCCCGAAAGCTACGGGCCGCCGGTGACGCTGACCGGCAAGGTGGTCGCGCTGACCGACGGCGACTTCACCTGCGAGGGCCCGATGCATACCGGCGTGAGCATGGCCATGGGCCCCTCGGCGCTGTTCGAGGTTCCCACCTCGGGCGGGTCGATCAAGGTGGCGCTGTCGACCAACGCGCTGCAGGCCTGGGACCAGCAGATGTTCAAGACCCTGGGGGCCGAGCCCGCGTCCTTCGCGGTGGTGGCGGTGAAATCCGCCCACCATTTCCGCGCCGCCTTCCAGCCGATGTCGCGCCGGGTGATCCTCGCCGACAGCGGGGCGCTGGCGACCCACGACCTCGCGAAGGTGAACTACGTCAAGCTGCGCCGCCCGATCTGGCCGCTGGACGAATTCGACGACGCGCCGCCCGCCCCCGCGGGCTGAGCGGCCGCCCCGCCCCCGTCAGGCGAACCGCTTCGGGGACGGGGCCAGCGCGTCCAGCACCGGGTCCCGCTCCCCCGCCATCGCCCGCACCAGAACCTCGGCCGAGACCGGGCCCTGCGTGAACCCCTGATGGCCATGGCCGAAATCGAACCACAGGCCCTTGTGCCGCGGGGCGGCGCCGATCATCGGCAGCATGTCGGGCAGGCAGGGGCGCACGCCGGTCCAGGGCTGGTTCTCGACGGGCGCGCCGATGTCGAACAGCTCCGCCGCCCCCGCCTCCGCCTTGAGAAGCTGGACGGGGGTGATCGGCTTGCCCTCCGAGGCCAGCTCCGCCCCGGTCAGCACCCGCAGCCCCAGCCGCATCGGCGACAGCACCGCCGAGTAATCCGCATCCATCAGCGGCAGCACCGGCCCCGCCTCGCAGCGGTGGTGGCGGTGGTAGCCGCGCTTGCGCACCATCGACACCCGGTAGCCGAAGCCCGCCAGCAGCGCCGGCGACCACGGGCCCAGCGCCACCACGACGTCGGGGGCGGAGACGGGGCCATGCTCCGTCGTCACCTTCCAGCCCGCGCCCTCCGCCGTCAGGCTCGCCGCGTCGCCGGAGACCAGCGCCCCGCCGCGGGCGGCGAAGAGCTGCGCATAGGCCGCGGTCAGCCCGCCGGGGTCCGAGCAGGTCCAGGCGTCGTTCCACTGCACCGCCCCCGCGAGGCGGCGCTTGATGTTCGGTTCCGCCGCCGCCAGCGCGTCGCCGTCCAGCACCGTGGCCCCGACGCCGTAGTCGCGGCGCAGGCGCTCCACTTCCCGGATCTCGGCGTCGAGCTTGTCCTGCGTGCGATAGATCTGGCGGAAGCCCTCGCGCCGGATCAGCGCGCCCGCCCCCGCCGCTTCGATCAGCGGGGCGTGGGCGGCCGTCGCCCCCTCGGCCAGCGCCCGGTAGGTGACCGAGATGGCGCGGTGCCGGCTCGTGCGCGAGTTCCAGAAGTAGCGCAGCAGCCCCGGCAGGTGCCCGGGCATGGAGGCGAGATGGTAGTTCAGCGCGTTGTCCCGCTTCAGCCCCATGCGCAGCAGGGTCAGCGGCGACAGCGGCAGGGCGTAGGGCTCCACCGCCTCGGCCTGGATGATGCCGGCGTTGCCGTAGGAGGTCTCCCGCCCCGGCTGGCCGCGGTCGACCAGCGTCACCGCCCGCCCCGCCGCCTGCAGCGCCAGCGCGGCCGAGACGCCGACCATGCCGGCGCCCAGAACGATGACCTCCGCCCCTTTCGCGGCCCCGGCTTCCCCCTCGGCGGCCATGGTCAGCGGACCTTGGCGACGACGGTGATCTCCACCTTGGCGTCGATCATCAGCCCGCATTCGATGGTGGTGCGGGTCGGGTAGGGCTGCGGGAAGCGGGCGGCGTAAACCGCGTTGAACGCGGCGAAATCGGCCTTGTCGGTCAGGTAGCAGGTGGCCGCGACCACGTCCGACAGGTCCAGCCCCTCGGCCTTCAGCGTCGCCTCGATCCGGTCGATCGTCGCCTCGGTCTGCGCCGCGATCCCCTCGGGCAGCGAGCCGTCGGCGAGAAAGCCCAGCTCCCCCGACAGGTGCAGCGCGTCGCCCAGTCGGCGGGCCTTGGAGAGCGGGGGCGTGGGCATGGACATGAGGCGATTCCCGGATGGCGGACAGAGCCCCCATCAGGCCCCGCCGCCCCGCCCCCGTCAACGCGCGCCACGACACGCGCGCGGCATGGTCGCGGGGCGCGGGCGGGCGGGATTACGAAATGATCGCAGGGCGATACCGCGGCGCAGCGCGCGCCCCCGCCCCCTCGTCCTCAGCCGCAGACATGCACCTCCGCCCCCCAGTCGTCGCGGCAGCGCGCGGCCACGTCCCCGGGCGGCGGGCGGTCGGTGTAGAAGGCGTCCACCTGCGCCAGCGAGGCGATGCGCACCGGGGCGCGGCGGTGGAACTTGGTGTGGTCCGCGACCAGCCGCACCTGCCGCGAGCGGGCGATGATGGCCCGCGCGCCCGCCACCTCCGCCAGGTCGAAATCCAGCAGGTCGCCGCCCGGATCCAGCGCCGAGCAGCCGATCACCGCGATGTCGAAGCGGAACCGCTCCACCGCCGCGACCGCGAGGTCGCCGACCATGCCGCCGTCCGCCGGACGCAGCCGCCCGCCGGTCACGATCACCTCGCAATCCGAAGCCCCGGCCAGGATCTGCGCGACGTTGAGATTGTTGGTCACCACCATCAGGTTGCGGTGCCGGACCAGCTCCCGCGCCACCGCCTCGGCCGTGGTGCCGATGGACAGGAACACCGAGGCGCCGTCCGGCAGGTCCCGCGCGCAGGCCCGCCCGATGGCCGCCTTGGCCGGCTGGTTCTGGGCGCGCCGCTCCTCGTAGCCGATGTTGGAGACGCCCGAGGGCAGCACCGCCCCGCCATGCACCCGCGCCAGCCGCCCCGCCTCCGCCAGGTCGGCGAGATCCCGGCGGATGGTCTGCACGGTGACGCCGAACCGGGCGGCGAGCGCCTCCACCGCCACCCGCCCCTCGCGCCGGGCGAGGTCGAGGATTTCGGCATGCCGGAAGGTCTGCACCATGGGCGGGCTCCGCTGGCGCGCAACGTGCGCGGGAATTCGACATGCCGCGGATTTCGCGCCGAAGCGAATGTTTTCGCACATGATCCGCGGGTTCCGCACAGCGAAATCCGCCGCGATCGCCCCCCCGCATGGCGTTCACCGCGCGATTAACTCGCGGGACATACACCAATTTTCGAATGCGAAAAAATCCGAACATGCATGATTGACGCAGGCCGTGGTTCGTGGCCTCTTGGCCCGAAGAAAACAACCCTAGGGAGGGTGCCCATGTCCGGCCCGCACGTCGCGCGCGCCCTTCGCGCGCCGCGCCGCCACGCCCCGTCCGCGATCCGCGGCCCGCTCCCCTGCGGCCCCCTCTCCAATGTCGCGGGCGGAGGGCGGGCATGACCCTGACCCTCGACGCGGTCAGCCGGACGGCGGGGGCGGAGACGCATATCCACCCCACCGACCTGACGCTCCAGCGCGGCGCGATGAACGTGCTGCTCGGCCCCACCCTGTCGGGCAAGACCTCGCTGATGCGGCTGATGGCGGGGCTGGACGCGCCGACCTCGGGCCGGGTGCTGTGGGAGGGGCGGGACGTCACCGGAATGCGGGTGCAGGACCGGCAGGTGGCCATGGTCTACCAGCAGTTCATCAACTACCCGTCGATGTCGGTCTACGACAACATCGCCTCCCCCCTGCGCCTCCAGCGCCGCCCGGCGGCGGAGATCGACCGCAGGGTGCGCGACACCGCCGAGATGCTGAAGCTGACCCCGATGCTCTCCCGCCGCCCGCTGGAGCTTTCGGGCGGCCAGCAGCAGCGCTGCGCGCTGGCGCGCGCGCTGGCCAAGGGCGCGGGGCTGGTGCTGCTGGACGAGCCGCTCGCCAATCTCGACTACAAGCTGCGCGAGGAGCTGCGGGTGGAGATCCCCCGCATCTTCGAGGACTCCGGCGCCATCTTCGTCTACGCCACCACCGAGCCGGAGGAGGCGCTGCTGCTCGGCGGCCATGTCGCCACGCTCTGGGAAGGCCGCGTCACCCAGTTCGGCCCGACGCCGGAGGTCTATCGACGCCCCGTCGACGCCACCACCGCGCGGGTGTTCTCCGACCCGCCGATGAACTTCATCGCCGCCGAGAAGCGCGGCGACCGGCTGGTGTTCGAGGCCGGCGCCTCCGCCCCCGCCGGCGGCGCGCTCGCCGCCCTGCCCGACGGGCGGTATCAGGCGGGGTTCCGGCCCAACCATCTCGACCTCGCCTCCCACGCCCCCGACGCCATCCCCTTCGAGGCGCATCTGCGGGTGACGGAGCTGACGGGGTCGGAGACCTTCGTGCATCTCGACCATGCCGGCGCCCGCTGGGTGGGGCTGGTGCACGGGGTGCATGACCTTGCGATCGGGGCGCCGCTGACCGTGTGGCTCGACCCCGCCCATGTCTATCTCTTCGCGCCCGACGGGCGGCTGGCCGCGCCCGCCGCCTATGCGGACGCGGCCTGACGGAGGGGGGCGGCGGCATGGCCCGGATCACGCTCGACGATCTCGCGCATTCCTATTCGCCGGCGCCGAAGGGGCCGGAGGACTACGCGCTCAAGCAGCTCAACCATGTCTGGGCGGACGGGGAGGCCTACGCCCTGCTCGGCGCCTCGGGCTGCGGGAAGTCCACGCTGCTCAACATCATCTCCGGCCTGCTGCGGCCCAGCCAGGGGCGGATCCTGTTCGACGACGCGGACGTCACCGACGCCCCCACGGCGGCGCGCAACATCGCCCAGGTGTTCCAGTTCCCGGTGGTCTACGACACCATGACCGTGCGCGAGAACCTGGCCTTCCCCCTGCGCAACCGCGGCGCCGATCCCGCCTATATCGCCGAGCGGGTGGCCCGCATCGCGGCGATGATCGGGATGGAGGACCAGCTGTCCCGCAAGGCCCGGGGCCTGACCGCGGACGCCAAGCAGAAGATCTCCCTTGGCCGCGGCATGGTGCGGGAGGACGTGAACGCGCTGCTGTTCGACGAGCCGCTGACCGTCATCGACCCGCATATGAAATGGGAGCTGCGCACCCAGCTCAAGTCGCTGCATCACGACTTCGGGCATACCATGATCTACGTGACCCACGACCAGACCGAGGCGCTGACCTTCGCCGACAAGGTGGTGGTGATGCATGACGGGCGCGTGGTGCAGATCGGCACGCCCCAGGCGCTGTTCGAGCGGCCGGAGCACACCTTCGTCGGCTATTTCATCGGCTCGCCGGGCATGAACCTGCTGCCGGCCCAGGTCTCGGGCCGCACCGCGCGCATTCCGGCGGGAACCGTGCCGCTGGGCGCGGCCTATCCCGAGCTGACCGGCAAGGTGGAGATCGGGGTCCGCCCCGAACATGTCCGCCTCGCGCCCGGCGGCGGCGAGGGCGGCGGCGAGGGCGACGGCCTGCCGGCCCGCATCCGCCGGGTGGAGGACGTGGGCCGCCACAAGATCCTGCGCACCGAGATCGAGGGCGCCTCGGTCGACGTGGTGGTCCCCGAGGGCGCCCCGATCCCCTCCGGCCCCGCCCGCCTGCATTTCGACCCCGCGCGGGTCAACGTCTACGCCGACGACTGGCGGGTGGAGGGGGCGGCGGCCTGACCGCCCCGCCCCCCTGCCCGAACACGAAAGGATCCCGTCCCGATGATTGGCAAGCCCGATGAATGACAAGACGGTCAACCAGAAGGCCTGGCTGCTGGTGCTGCCGGTGCTGGCGCTCGTCGCCTTCTCGGCGGTGATCCCGCTGATGACCGTGGTCAACTACTCGGTGCAGGACACGTTCGGGAACAACCAGTTCTTCCCCGCCGGCCTCGACTGGTTCCGGGAGCTGCTGGAGTCCGACCGCATGTGGAACGCGCTGGGCCGGCAGGTGGCGTTCTCGGCGATCATCCTGGCCATCGAGGTGCCGCTGGGCGTGTTCGTCGCGCTCAACATGCCGCGCCGCGGGGCGTGGGCGAGCCTCTGCCTCGTGCTCATGTCCCTGCCGCTGCTGATCCCGTGGAACGTGGTCGGCACCATCTGGCAGATCTTCGGGCGGGTCGATATCGGGCTGCTGGGCCGGACGCTGGCCGGGCTGGGGGTCGACTACAACTACACGCAGGACTTCTACGCCGCCTGGGCGACCGTCATCGTCATGGACGTGTGGCACTGGACCTCGCTGGTCGCCCTCCTGGCCTATGCGGGTCTCCGCTCCATCCCCGCCGCCTATTACCAGGCGGCCGAGATCGACCAGGCCAGCCGCTGGGCGGTGTTCCGCCATATCGAGCTGCCCAAGATGTCGGGCGTGCTGATGATCGCCATCCTGCTGCGCTTCATGGACAGCTTCATGATCTATACCGAGCCCTTCGTGGTCACCGGCGGCGGGCCCGGCAACGACACCACCTTCCTCAGCATCGACCTTGTGAAGATGGCGCTCGGCCAGTTCGACCTCGGGCCCGCTGCCGCGTTCAGCCTGATGTATTTCCTGGTGATCCTGCTGGTGAGCTGGGTGTTCTACACGGTGATGACCACGCTCGACGCGCGGGAGGGAAGGGAATGAAACGCACGCCCTTCGGCTCCGCCGCCGTGATGACCGTCTACCTCGTGTTCCTGATGCTGCCGATCTACTGGCTGGTGAACATGAGCCTGAAGACCAACGCCGAGATCCTGTCGACCTTCACCCTCTGGCCCCGCGACCTGACCTTCGCCAACTACCGCACGATCCTGACGGACCCGAGCTGGTACATGGGCTACGTCAACTCGCTGATCTACGTGGTGATGAACACGGTCATCTCCATCGCGGCGGCCTTGCCTGCGGCCTACGCCTTCTCCCGCTACCGGTTCCTGGGCGACAAGCACCTGTTCTTCTGGCTGCTGACCAACCGCATGGCCCCGCCGGCGGTGTTCGCGCTGCCCTTCTTCCAGCTCTATTCCTCGGTCGGGCTCTTCGACACCCATATCGCCGTGGCGCTGGCGCATTGCCTGTTCAACGTGCCGCTGGCGGTGTGGATCCTGGAGGGCTTCATGCGCGGGGTCCCCAAGGAGATCGACGAGACCGCCTATATCGACGGCTACTCCTTCGGGCGGTTCTTCCTGCGCATCTTCATGCCGCTGATCGCCTCGGGCATCGGGGTCGCCGCCTTCTTCTGCTTCATGTTCTCCTGGGTGGAGCTGCTGCTGAGCCGCACGCTCACCTCGGTCGACGCCAAGCCCATCGCCGCGACCATGACCCGGACCGTGTCGGCCTCCGGCCTCGACTGGGGGGTGCTGGCGGCGGCGGGGTCGCTGACCATCGTGCCGGGCGCGCTCGTCATCTGGTTCGTGCGCAACTACATCGCCAAGGGCTTCGCCCTGGGCCGCGTCTGATCGGGAAAGGGGAGGATCCGCAATGGCATGGATGGCCTGGACCACCGAGACCGCGATCTTCTTCGCCGTCATCGCGGCGCTGCTGGCGAGCTTCACCTTCCTCGCCATCCGCTTTCCCGAGACGCCCCGGCGCGGCGCGCTGGGGATCGAGACCACGCGCGGCGACCGGCTGTTCATCACGCTGCTCGGCTCCGCCTTCATCAACCTCGCCTGGCTGGCGCTGTCGGGGCTGCCGCAGCCCTGGGCGCTGGCCCTGTGCCTGGTCTACGCCGCGGCGGTGTTCCGCTGGGTGTGAACGCCGCCCCCGGCCCGCCACGGGAGAGGCGGGCCGGGGGCTTCATAACAAGACGTCCGCAGGGAGGACCCCAACCATGAAGCTTCCGCTCAGATCCACAACCGCGCTGGCGCTGGCCATCGCGCTGCTCGGCGCGCCGGCGCAGGCCGACATGGAGGCCGCGAAGGCCTTCCTCGACGCCGAGATCGGCGACCTCTCCGCGCTTTCCCGCGCGGATCAGGAGGCCGAGATGCAATGGTTCATCGACGCCGCCAAGCCCTTCGCCGGCATGGACATCCGCGTGGTGTCCGAGACGATCACCACCCATGAATACGAATCCAAGGTGCTGGCGCCGGCCTTCTCCGCCATCACCGGCATCAAGATCACCCACGACCTGATCGGCGAAGGCGACGTGGTGGAGAAACTCCAGACCCAGATGCAGTCCGGAGAGAACATCTACGACGCCTATATCAACGACTCGGACCTGATCGGCACCCACTGGCGCTACCAGCAGGCCCGCAACCTGACCGAGTGGATGGCGGGCGAAGGCGCCGACGTCACCAATCCAGGCCTCGACCTGGAGGATTTCATCGGCCTCAGCTTCACCACCGGGCCGGACGGCAAGCTCTACCAGTTGCCCGACCAGCAGTTCGCGAACCTCTACTGGTTCCGCTACGACTGGTTCACCGACCCCGCGATCATGGCCGAGTTCAAGGAGAAATACGGCTACGACCTCGGCGTCCCGGTCAACTGGTCGGCCTATGAGGACATCGCCGAATTCTTCACCGGGCGCGAGATCGACGGCCAGAAGGTCTATGGCAACATGGACTACGGCAAGAAGGACCCGTCGCTCGGCTGGCGCTTCACCGACGCCTGGATGTCGATGGCCGGCATGGGCGACAAGGGCGAGCCCAACGGCCTGCCCGTCGACGAATGGGGGATCCGGGTCAACGAAAACTCCCAGCCCGTCGGCTCCTGCGTCGCCCGGGGCGGGGCCACCAACTCCCCGGCCGCCGTTTACGCCATTGAAAAATATGTCAAATGGCTGAACGAATACACGCCCCCTGCGGCCGCCGGCATGACCTTCGGCGAAGCCGGGCCGGTGCCCGCCCAGGGCGCGATCGCCCAACAGATGTTCTGGTACACCGCCTTCACCGCGGACATGGTCGGCGACGGCGCCAAGGCGGTGCTGGATGACGAGGGCATGCCCAAATGGCGCATGGCCCCCTCCCCGCACGGCGCCTACTGGGAGGACGGCATGAAGGTCGGCTACCAGGACGCGGGCTCCTGGACGCTGATGAAGTCGACCCCGGTCGACCGGGCCAAGGCCGCCTGGCTCTACGCCCAGTTCGTCACCTCCAAGACCGTGGACGTGAAGAAGGCCCATACCGGGCTGACCTTCATCCGCGAATCCACCATCCAGCACGACAGTTTCACCGAGCGCGCGCCCAAGCTCGGCGGACTGGTGGAGTTCTACCGCTCCCCCGACCGGGTGCGCTGGTCGCCCACCGGCACCAACATCCCCGACTACCCCAAGCTCGCGCAGCTGTGGTGGCAGAACATCGGGGACGCGTCCTCGGGCGCCAAGTCGGCGCAGGAGGCGCTGGACAGCCTTTGCGAACAGCAGGAGCGGGTGCTCCAGCGGCTGGAGCGGGCCGGCGTGCAGGGCGATCTCGGCCCGAAGCTGAACGAGGAGAAGGGGGCCGACTACTGGCTCGCCCAGCCCGGCGCCCCCAAGCCCAAGCTGGCGGACGAGAAGCCGGCGCCGGAGACCGTCTCCTACGACGAGCTGATCCAGTCGTGGAAGTGACTCGGGACCCGGACGCGATCCGGGCCTGAGAAAACCACCGGAGGCCGCGGGACGTTCCCCGCGGCCTCCTGCATTCCGACCGCCCGCGACCCCGCGCCGGCTCGGCCCCGCCGGACGTCTCGGGCAGGGTCGCGCCCCACCCAGCCAATCCGGAGCCCCGCCATGACCCCGTTCAGCTTCCTCACCGCGACCGAGATCCGCTTCGGCCGGGGAACCGCCGACGGCGCGGCGCAGGCGGCGGCGGGGATGGGCGCGCGGGCGCTGCTGGTCCATGGCGCGACAGCCGCGCGGGCCGACTGGCTGGCCGCGGCGGTGGAAGCCGCCGGCCTCTCCGTCGCCCGCTTCGCCTGCCCGGGGGAGCCCGACGCGCCGCTGATAGAGGCCGGCGTCGCCGCCGCCCGCGCCCATGGGGCGGAGGTGGTGCTGAGCCTCGGCGGCGGCGCCGCCATCGACGCGGGCAAGGCCATCGCCGCGCTCGCCCCCGCCGCCCGCCCGATGACGGACCATCTGGAAGTGGTCGGCCGCGGCCTGCCGCTGGAAGCCGCGCCCCTGCCCTTCATCGCCCTGCCCACCACCGCCGGCACCGGGGCGGAGGTCACGAAGAACGCCGTCATCCTCGCCCCCGCCGACCGTCGCAAGGTGTCGCTGCGCGATCCGCGGATGCTGCCCCGCCTCGCCATCGTCGACCCCGCGCTGACCGATGACCTTCCCCGCGCGGTGACGCTGGCCAGCGGCCTCGACGCCGTGACCCAGGTGATCGAGCCCTATCTGTGTTCGAAGGCCAACCCGCTGACCGACGCGCTCTGCCGCGACGCGATCCCCCGCGGCCTCGCCGCGCTGGCGACGCTGATGGCGGGCGAGGACCGGGACGCGAGGGACGCGCTCGCCTGGACCTCGCTCTGCGGCGGGCTGGCGCTGGCCAATTCCGGGCTGGGCGCGGTGCACGGGCTGGCCGGGGTTATCGGCGGCATGGCCCCCTCCGCCCCGCATGGCGCGGTCTGCGGGGCGCTGCTGCCCGCGATCCTCGCCGCCAACGAAGCCGCGCTGGGCGCCGCCGCCTCCCCCCGCTTCGCCGAGGTGCGGGGCTGGATCGCCGGCGCGCTGGGCGGCGCGCCCGCCGACGCGCCGGCAAGGCTGGCGGGCTGGGCGCGGGCGCAGGGCCTGCCCGGCCTCGGCGCCATGGGCGTGGCGGAGGCGGAGCTTCCCGCCATCGCCGCCGCCTCCGCCGCCTCGTCCTCGATGAAGGCCAACCCCGCGGCCCTGGGCGAAGCCGCCCTGACCGACGCGATGCGGGCGGCGTGGTAGGCGCCTACCCGGCCGCCGCCCCCGCGGCCCTCGCCCGCTCCCGGTTCACCCGGCGCAGATAGGCGAGATAGCCCACCGGCACCCGGCTGCCCCCGGTCAGCTGCACCACGGTCCCCGAGACCCATTCCGCAGCGTCCGACACCAGGTAGACGCAAAGCGGGCCCACATCCTCCGGCCGCCCCAGCCGGCCCATCGGCACGCTCTCCACCTGCTTCGCCTGCTGCTCGGGGCTGAGCCATGCGCCCATCTCCTCGGTCAGCACCACGCCGGGGGCGACGCCGTTGACCCGGATGCCCAGGTGCCCCCACTCCACCGCCATGGTGGCGGTCAGGTTCTCCACCCCCGCCTTGGCGGCGCCGTATTGCCCGGTCATCGGATTGGGCTGGGAGCCGGAGCGCGAGGTGATGTTGACGATCGCCCCGCCCCGCCCCTGCGCCGCCATGGCCCGCGCCGCGGCCTGGGCGGCGAAGAAGGTGGCCTTCAGGTTCAGGTCGAGCACCCGGTCCCACTGCCCTTCGTCCAGGTCGATCAGCCGCCCCACGTCGCCGGGCGCGGCGGATCCGGCGTTGTTCACCCAGCCGTCGAGCCGACCGAAGGCGGCGGTCGCGGCCGCCGCGATCGCCTCGCCGGCCCCCGGCGCGGTGATGTCGCCCGGCAGCGTCAGCGCCCGGCCGCCGGCGGCGCGGATCGCGTCGGCCGTCGCCTCCAGCGGCGCCGCGGCGCGGCCGGTCAGCACCACCGCCGCGCCGGCCTCGGCCATGGCGAGGCCGATTCCCCGGCCGATGCCGCGGCCGCCGCCGGTGACCACCACGACCTTGTCACGAAGCGAGAACATGAACCTGACCCTCCTCCCCCGCGCCCGGCGCGCGCCGGGGAGCCGGCGGGCGGAGGCGCGATTATTTCGATTGCTTGCCAGAAAGCTATTTAATGGAACGCCCTCTGGCAACCGCCGCGCGCGCCCCGACAGCGCGTTGCGAGAAGGGGTCCCATCCATGCGCCAGGCGCGCCGCTCCGCCCGTCACGGGTGCGCCTCCGACCCTGCGCCTGCAGGGCGCCGTGACGGGGCGGCGCATTCCGCGCCCCGGGCTTGACCCGGAGCCTCATCCTCGCAACCGACGCGAGGCCCCGGGTCAAGCCCGGGGCGCCCAACCCCTTCGGCCGAACGCGGAACCCGACGCCCCGCCCCCCCTGCTCTCATCCGCCGCCCCGCCCGCTCACCCGGCCCGCCCGCCGCCGCCCGCCCCTGATTTCATCGCTTGCTTTCCAGAAAGCCATTCACTAGCTTTCCAGCAATCAATCGTCCGACACAGGACGGATTCAGGGAGGACACGGACCATGACCACCCCTCGCGCCCGCCGCGCGCTCAGGGCCGCCTCCGCGGCGCTGGCCCTTCTCGCCGGCCTCGCCGCCGCCGCCCCCTCCGCCGCCACGGCGGAGGAGCTGCGCATCGCCACCGGCACCGCCTCCAAGAACTCGCTCAACGGCGCCGTGTTCCGCTTCGCCGAGCTGATCGAGGAGAAGACCGGCGGCGCCTATACCGGCAAGGTGTTCCCCGGCACGCTGGTCAGCTTCGCCGAGATGATCAACGCGGTGCGCGACGGCGTGGTGGACGTGGGCTACATCGTCACCGCCTACGCGCGGGCGGAATTCCCCTACACCAACCTGCTGACCGACATGTCCATGGCCACCGCCGACCCGCTGGTCGCCGGCGCCGCGCTGAACGAATTCGCCTTCTCGTGCGCGCCGTGCATGAAGGAGTTCGCGGCCCAGAACCAGATCTTCATGGGCTTCACCCCCGCCGGCCCTTACTACCTGATGTCGCGGCAGAAAATCGCCTCGCTGGCCGATTTCCCCGGCAAGTCGATCCGCGGCCTCGGCCCCTTCGGGCGGTGGGTGGAGGCGATGGGCGGCAAGTCGGTCGTCATCCCCTCCGGCGACATCTACGAGGCGCTCAGCCAGGGCTCGCTCGACGGCAACACCCAGGGGCTCGACACGCTCAAGAACCTCTCCTACGGCGAAATCGTCGACTACGTGCTCGACATCCCCATCGGCCTGTTCCTCGCCTCCTCCATGTTCGACGTGAACCGGGACGTGTGGAACGACCTGACCGACGACCAGAAGCGCGCCTTCCTGACCGCCGCCGGCGAAAGCCACGCCGTCTCCACCGTCGGCTATTTCCAGGAGAACGACTATTTCCGCCATCATCCGGCGGAGGTCGACGTGGAGATCGTGCGGCCCGACGCCGAACTGCTGGCCGCCTCGAAAGCCTTCCAGGCCGCCGACCTCGACACCGTCGCCGCCCAGGCGAAGGAGAAATACGGCATCGCCGACGCCGACGAGCGCGTCACCCGCATGAAGGCGCTGGTGGAGAAGTGGACCGAGATCCTCAAGGACGTGGACCGGGCCGACGTGAAGACCGTGGGGGAGATCTACGTGCGCGAGATCTTCTCCAAGGTCGACCCGGCCGGCCTGTGACGCCTGAACGGCGGGAGCCCGCATGATGCGGCCGATCGGGCGGGCGCTGAGGGGGGCGGCGGATCTGCTCGCCCTTCTCGGCGCCGTGGCGCTGGTGTGGATGATGGTCCAGGTGGCGGCGGACGTGGCGCTCAAGAACCTCGTCTCGCTCAACGCGCCCTTCACCCAGACGCTGGCGACCAAATGGGCGATGGTGGCGGCGGCGTTCCTGCCGCTGGCGCTGACCGAGGTGCTGGACCGGCATATCTCGGTCGAGATCGCCTTCCAGCATTTCCCGCCCCGGGCCCGGCGGATCGTGGGCGGGGCGGTCTGCCTCTACGCCTCCGTCGTCACCGCGGCGCTGGTCTGGCCGATGTGGACCGAGGCGCTCAAGCGCTTCGCCGCGGGCAGTTTCGAGCTGGAGGCGGGCGAGGCGATGATCACCTGGCCGCCCTTCTTCTTCCTGCCGCTGGGCTTCGGCCTGTTCTCCGCCGTGCTGCTCCACCGGGCGGTCGTGCTGTGGACGGGGGCCGAAAGCGGGATGGGCGAGACGCGGATCGACGCCCCCGCCTCCGACCTGCCCCGCGCCGATCACTGAGTTCGAAGGACCGCGCGCGGCATGGAAAACGAAACCATCGGACTGCTGGGGCTGGGCGCGGTGCTCGTGCTGCTGGCGCTTCGGGTGCATATCGGGATCGCGCTGATCTCGGTGTCGGTCACCGGGATCTGGATCCTGATCGGCCAGCGCCCGGCGCTCGGCATGATGTCGAGCATGCCCTATGACTTCACCGCCAAGTGGACGCTCAGTTCCGTCCCGATGTTCCTGTTCATGGGCTTCGTGTGCCACCAGGCCGGGCTGACCCGCGGGCTGTTCGAGGCGGCGCGAAGCTGGCTCGCCTGGCTGCCGGGCGGGCTGGCGGTGGCCTCGGTCTGGGGCTCGGCCGGCTTCGCCGCCGTCACCGGCTCCTCCATCGCCTGCTGCGCCGCCATGGGCCGCATCGCGGTGCCCGAGATGCTGCGCGCCGGCTACGCCCCGGCGCTGGCCACCGGCGCGGTGGCGGCGGCGGGCACGCTGGGGGCGCTGATCCCGCCCTCGATCCTGCTCATCCTCTTCGGGGTCTTCGCCGAGGTCCCGATCTCCAAGCTGTTCATGGGCGGGGTCGGGGCGGGGCTGGTCACCGCCGCGCTCTACATGACGGTGATCGTGGCCACCGCCTCGCTGCGTCCGGACTGGGCGCCGCGCCTGCCCGGCGGCGGGGCCGCCGCCGCCTCCGAACGGCTGGAGCGGCTGAAGGAGACCTGGCCGGTCCTGATCCTGTTCGCGGTGGTGCTGGGGGGCATGTTCGCGGGCCTGTTCACCGCGACCGAGGCCGGCGCCGTCGGCGCGATCACCTCCGTCGCCATCGCCCGGGCGCGGCGCAGCCTGACCCGCGCGGGCCTGTGGCAGTCGCTGCGCGAAACGCTGGTGACCACGGCGTCGCTGTTCCTCATCGCCATCGGCGCCAACCTGCTGACCCGCTTCCTCACCCTGTCGGGCGCGGGCGACTACATCGCCGGGGCGATCCTGTCCTTCGACGCCGACCCGCTGACCCTGATCCTCGGCATGTCGGCGATCTACCTGCTGCTGGGCATGTTCCTCGACCCGCTGGGGGCGATGCTGCTGACCGTGCCGGTGTTGCTGCCGGTGCTCGACCAGGCGGGGATCGACCTGATCTGGTTCGGGGTCTTCCTGGTGAAGTTCCTCGAAATCGGGATGATCACCCCGCCCATCGGCCTCAACGTCTTCGTGCTCAAGGGCGTGGTCGGGGCGCAGGCCTCGCTCGCCACCATTTTCCGCGGGATTTTCATGTTCCTTGCCGCAGACGCGGTGGCGGTGGCCCTGTTCATCGCCCTACCCTCCATCATCACCTGGCTGCCCGGCCTGATGGACTGACCGACCCCGACAGGAGACCCCGCCCGATGCCCGACCGCCCCGCCCCCGCCCCGGCCGAAACCCTCGGCTCCAAGGAACGCCGCCGCCGCGACTCCGACCGCCGGATGCTGCGCGCCGCCGCCGCCCTGATCGGCCGGCACGGGGTCGGAGGCACCACGCTGGGCATGATCGGGGTCGAGGCCGGCTATTCCCGCGGCCTGCCCACCCAGCGCTTCGGCACCAAGATCGCGCTGCTGGAGGCCGTGCTCGACGCGATGGAGCGCCGGTTCCTGCGGGTCGCCGAACGCCAGACCGCCGGCCTCAAGGGCTGCGAGGCGCTGGCCGAGCGCATCCGCCTGCAGGTGATCTCGGTGCATGAGATGCCCGACAGCGTCACCGCGCTTTACCACATGATCGTCGACTCGATCGGCGCCGAGCCGGAGCTGCACCCCCGCGTCCTCGCGCTCCACCAAGTCTATCACGACAACCTGCGCGGCCACCTGATCGAGGCCCGCGCGCTGGAGGAGCTGCGCGACGACGTGGATATCGACCGCGCCGCGCGGCTGATCTCGGGCGCGATCTCGGGCGCCTGCATCCAGGCGCTGGTCTATGGCGACACCGCGCGGCTGGTGGCCGACGCCGACATGCTGGCCGAGACCTTCCTGTGCCGCATCGCCCGCCCCGGCGTGATGGAGCGGGTGGCCGCCCGTCCCGCCCCGCCGGACGCGGGCGCCGGCGGCTGATCGTCCTTCCCGCGCCGAACCCCGGAGACCCTCATGCATTTCGACTGGACCGACGAGGACCGCGCCTACCGCGCCCGCATCCGCGACTTCCTGGCGCGTGAGCTGCCGGCCGACTGGCCCGCCATCCAGCGCGAGGGGCCGGGCTCGAAGGCCCAGACCGATTTCTCCCGCGAATTCTGCCCCCGCCTCGCCGCCGAGGGCCTGCTCGTCCCGCACTGGCCCGCCGCCTGGGGCGGCGCCGACCGCCCGACCTGGGAGCATTTCATCCTGGGAGAGGAGATGTGGGCGGCCGGAGAGCCCCGCGGCGCGCAATACATGAACGTCAACTGGATCGGTCCGACCCTGATGCGCTTCGGCTCGCCCGAACAACAGGCCCGCTACATCCCCCCCATGGCCGGCGGAACCGCCATCTGGTGCCAGGGCTTCTCGGAGCCCGGCGCGGGCTCGGACCTCGCCGCCCTGCGCACGCGGGCGGAGCGGGACGGCGACGACTACGTGATCAACGGGACCAAGATCTGGACCTCCTACGCCGGCCTCGCCGACACCTGCTTCCTGCTGACCCGGGTGGTCGGGGGGGCGGAGGGCGGCGGGCAAGGCGGCGGGAAGGACGCGAAGGGCGGGGGCAAATCCGCCATCGCCATCTTCCTCGCGCCCATGGACAGCCCAGGCATAGAGGTGCGCCCCATCCCCTCCCTGATCGGCCAGGGCGACATCCACGAGGTGTTCTTCACCGACCTGCGCCTGCCCGCCTCCGCCCGGCTGGGGGAGGAGGGGCAGGCCTGGTCGATCATCTCCTACGCTCTGGCCAACGAACGGGTCGGAATCCCCCGTTATGAGATGGGAGCCAAGGCGCTGGCCCAGATGGTCGCCGCGCTCCGGGCCGAGGGGCGCTTCGCCGACGCCGCAGTCCGCGCCCGCGCCGGCGCGGCCTCCGCGGCCTGCGAGGCCGCGCGGCTGCTGGTCTACCGGGTGGTGGACGACCGCGCCCGCGGGCTGGCGCCGGGGCCGGAGTCCAACATCGCCCGCGCCGCGGTGGTCGCGGCCGAACATGCGGTGGCCGATTTCGGCATGGATTTCCTGCCCGAGGCCTTCGCGGGCGACGGCCTGCCCTTCGCCCAGGCCCATCATGAGCGCGCCATCGTCGCCGGCATCGCCGCGGGCGCGGCGGAGATCCAGCTCAACCTCATCGCCTCCCGTCACCTGAACCTGCCCCGCGAGGTCGCCTGATGCGCTTCCAGCCCGACGAGGACCTGTCGGCCCTGCTCTCCGCCCTCGACCGCGTGCTGCGCTCCGACGCCGCCGGCTGGCGGGTGGCGCCCGACCATGCCCGCCACGCCTGGTCCCCCGCGCTCGACGCGCAGCTGGAGGCGTCCGGGTTCTTCGAAGCGGCGGCGGAGCCCTCCCTCGGCCCCGTGGCGGCGGCGGAGCTGACCCGCCGCGTCGCGGGGGCGCCGGCGCTGGCCGAGGCCGGGGCCTCCGCCCTCCTGCGCCCCTTGGCGCTGGCCGCGGGGGCGCCGGACCTGCCCCGCCCGCTGGCGGTGACCGCAGGGACGGCGCCCGGCGCGGCGATCCCGTTCCTGCCGGTGGCCCGCGCCGTCCTGCGCATCGCGCCCAATGGGGTGGACGCGGCGGCCCTCGCCCCCGGCGACGCGGCCACGGTCCCCAGCCTCTTCGCCTATCCCATGGGGCGGCTCGTGCGCGAACCCGACTGGACCCGGCTCTCCGTCTCCCCCGACGCGGCCCTCGCCCGCTGGCGCGTGGCGCTGGCGGCGGAGCTCGCCGGCGCGCTGCAGGGCGGGCTCGACGCGGTGGTGGCCCATGTGACCGAGCGGCGGCAGTTCGGCCGGCCGCTGGGCTCGTTCCAGGGGGTCCAGCACCGGCTGGCCGCCACCGCCGCGCGGGTGGAGGGGGCGCGGCTGCTCGCGCTCCGCGCCGCCCAGGACCTTTGCCCCGCCGACGCGCCCGAGGCGCTCGGCCACGCCCAGCGCATCGCCGGCGAGGCGGTCTACGACCTGCACCAGTTCATGGGCGCCATGGGTCTGACGCTGGAGCATCCGCTCCACCGCTGGACCTACCGCGCCCGCTGGCTGCGCGGCGCGCTGGGCGGGGCGGAGGCCAACCTCGCCGCCGCCGCCGACCTGCGCTGGGCCGCGGCCTGAGGGGGGGAGGACGCGCGCCGGGACGCGCGCCCCGGGCCTGACCCGAGGCCTCGCCCCGCCCGCCGTCCGCGCCCGGCTCCCCGGTCGAAGAGGCCCCGGGTCAGGTCCGGGGCGCCCTACGCCGTCGCCAGCCGGAACCGCAGGAACCGGGCGCCGTCGATCTCCGCCTCCCCGTCCCGCCGCGCGCCAAGCCGGGCCAGCGCGCCCAGCCGGGCGCGGGTCGGCGGCAGCAGGAAGGTGACCGAGCCGATGCGCGGATCGGCCCGCGCCATGGCCAGCGCCGCGCGGGTCGCCGCCGGGCCCAGCCCGAAGGCGGCCGGCGTCAGGACCAGGCCGAAATCCCAGTCCTCGCCCGTCTTTTCGAAACCGCCCCAGCCCGCATAGGCGCCGTCGGCCAGGATCGCCTGATGGCCCATCCCGTCGACGGCCCACCGCGCCTCCTTCGCCGCGACGAACGCCTCCGCCGCCGCCCGGTCCCAGGCGACGCCGGTCAGCAGCGGCATGTGTTCGGCCATGCGCGGGTCGGACATGTGGGCGGCGATCGCATCGGGGTCGATCGCGGTCAGCCGCGCGAAGGCGACGGCGCGGGCGGGACGCGGCGCGGGGGCGGCGGAGGCGGAGGCGCAGGAGAACGGGCGAACGCAGGTCATGCCCGCCCGATACCACGTTTGCGCGCCGCGCCGCCCCCGCCTCCCGCAGTCGTCATCCGCCGCGAGCGTCCCGCGGGCGCGTCGCAGGCGCGGAACCCCGGGCGCCCGAACACCCGCGGCCTGCGGCCGCGTCCGTTTCGCCGGGCCGGACCCGGGCCGGAGCACCGCCGCGCCGTCGCCTCCATCGCGCGGTCGCCGCCGGGCGCCTCTCCCCCGGCCCGACCCGCCCGACCGCTCCCCTCAGCATCCCCCGCAGGGACAGCCCAGCCGGTGCGACCCGCCCAGCGACCGGATCAGCGCCGCCAGCCCGGCCGTCCGCCCCCTCACCGCCCCCAGCGCCGCGTCCAGGTCGATCCCCGCCACCTCCCGGTCGCGCATCACCAGCCGGCCCCGCACGATGGAATGGCGCACGTCCGAGGCCCGCGCATACCAGGCCAGCGAGGCCGGCTCGCCGTAGAAGGGCTGCATATGCGCGGCGTCGAGGTCGATGAGGATCATGTCCGCCTCCCGCCCCGGCTCGATCCGGCCGACCGCTTCGCCGATCCCCAGCGCCTCCGCCGCGCCGGCGGTGGCGAGGCCCAGCGCCTCGGCCGAGGACAGCGCCTCCGCCCGCCCCTCGCGCAGGCGCAGGGCGGCCATGGCGCCGCGCATCCCCTCGAACGGGTCGTTCATCATCCAGTCCGATCCCAGCCCGGTGCGGATCCCCCGCGCCCGGATCCCCGCCAGGTCCGGATAGAAGCCCCGCCGCGGGTAGATGGTGGAGCAATGCGCATAGCCCGCCCCGGTCTCCGCCACAGCGTCGAGATCGCGCTCGGAGGCCCGGGTCAGGTGGGCGAGCACCCAGTCCGGGCCCAGCACGCCCAGATCCGCCAGCCATTCCGCCGGGCCCATGCCCTGCTCGGCCCGCACCTGCGCCGCCTCCTGCGGGGATTGGGCGACATGGCAGTGCAGGCCCACGCCCAGCCGCCGCGCCTCCGCCGTCGCCTCGCGCATCAGCCCGGCCGAGCAGGTGTCGGCGGCATGCGGCCCGATGCGGGCCGTCACCAGCCCGTCGCCGCGCCCGTGCCAGGTCCCGGCCACCCGCACGCCCTCGGCCAGCCGCGCGGCGCCGATGTCGGGGAACCGCGTGTAGTCGCCGTCGGCCAGGCGCGGCTTCTCCACATCGAAGATCTCGCAGGAAAGCTGCATGCGCAGGCCCGTGGCCAGCGCCAGCTCCCCCATCGCGTCGGGGCAGTACCAGAAGTCGTTGAGCGTGGTGTAGCCGGCGCGGATCATCTCGGCCACGCCCAGCGCGGCGAGCGCGGACCAGTCGTCCGGGGCCACCAGGCTCTCGCCGCGGAAGGAGATGGTGTAGAGCCCCTTCTGCCCGATCCCGTCGTCGAACTGGCCGCGGAACACGGTCGAGGCGGTGTGGCAATGGGCGTTGACGAAGCCGGGCGCCAGGGCGAGGCCCGGGCCGCCGATCCGCTCCGCCGGGGCCCAGGTCCCGGCGGGCCGGGCGGGGCCGGCGAAGACGATGCGCCCGTCCCGCACCGCGACCTCCGCGTCGCGCACCACCTCGGTCCCGTCCCCGGTCATCGGGTAGAGGAACCCGGCCGAGACCAGCAGGTCGACCGGCTCGGGGCCGGAGGCGGAGGGGGATGGGGAGGCGGCGGCGGACATGGCGAGGTCTCCGGGACGGGGCGCGGGCGGCGGGCGTGGGGGCGGAGCGGCCGGGCGAACGGGACGCGCCCCGGTGCGGCGGCGGCGGGCGGCGCGAGGCCCCGGGTCAGGCCCGGGGCGCGTCAGCCCGCCGCCCCTCGCCCCGCCCGCGCCCCGCGCCGGGGTCAGGCGGCGCGGCCGGCGCGGCGCTCCGCCTTCAGGCGATCAGCCAGCCATTCGCCGATCATCACGCAGGTCATGTGGGTGTTGGCCCGGCAGTCCATCGGCATGATCGAGGCGTCCGCGACCCGGAGCCCCGGCACGCCCTTGACCCCCAGATCCGGGTTCACCACGCCCTCGCGGTCGCTCCGCGCGCTCATCCGGCAGGTGCCGGCGGCGTGCTGGATGTCGCCGACCTGCTCCAGGATCAACGCCTCCAGCTCCGGGACGGGCAGCGCCGCGGCCTCGACCAGGGGGATGCCGCTGTCGGCCAGCTCGATCCGCTCGGCGATGTCGGCGAGCCCCGGCAGCCGGGCGAGCCGCGCCACCCGCGCCACCCCGTCGCGCATCCGCAGCATGTCGCGGGGGTCGGAGAGCATGTTCTCCTCCACCAGCGGATCGTCCTCCGCCCGCGCCGATTTCAGCGTCACCTCTCCGCGCGAGAACGCGTCGTAGAGCCCGATGCCCACCGCGCCCAGCGGGTTGCCGCCCGCCCCTTCGATGTCGCGATGGTTGAAGCCGATCAGGATCATGTCGCGCGCGCCGCCCTCGCCGAGACCCGACGAGTAGGTCACGCAGCAATTGGTGTGGCGCTGGTCGGGGTCCTTGGCCGCGTGCTCCGGCTTCAGGAACACCGAGGCGCGCAGCATCGGATGGTCCATGAAGTTGCGCCCCACCCCGGTCATCTCCCGCACCACCGGGATGCCGTGGGCGCGCAGGTGCAGGCTGGGGCCGAGGCCCGAGCGCATCAGGATCGCCGGCGAATGCACCGCGCCGGCGCAGAGCACGGTCTCGCGCCCCTCGAAGCTCCGGATCTCGTCGCCGACCCGGGCGACCACGCCGGTCGCCCGGCCGTTCTCCACCACGACCCGGTCGACCAGCGCCCGGCCGAGGATGGTCAGGTTGGGCCGCCCCCGCGCCGGCTCCAGATAGCCGTCGTTGGTGGTGACCCGGCGCAGCCCGCGGGAGTTGATCGGGTAGCAGGACACCCCCTCCCCGTCCGGGGCGTTGAGGTCGGGGTTCCACGGGAAGCCCGCCGCCAGCGCCGCGTCGCGCAGGCCCTTGTCGATCGGCCCCCAGGTCTCCTGCGGGGCGCGGTAGATCGGCACCGGCCCGCCCTGGCCGTGATGGTTGGCATGGGCCATCTCCGGGTCGTCCTCCATCCGCGCGAACAGCGGCAGGACGTCGGCGGCGGACCAGCCCTCGCAACCCGCCTCGGCCCAGGCGTCGAAGGCCGCGCCCACGCCCCAGATGGCGATCTGGGCGTTGACCAGGCTGCAGCCGCCCAGGCCCCGCCCCCGCCAGTAATGCCGGGGCTGCTGGACCGTGGTGCGCCGGCTCCACACGCCGGGCCACTGCCAGTCCGCCTGGTGGCCGGGCTGGAACATGAACGGGTAGATGTTGGCCGAGCGGGCGGCGTGCGGCGCCTCCTCCGCCCGCCAGTCGGCGCCGGCCTCCAGCAGCAGGACCCGGCACTCCGGGTCCTCCGACAGCCGTCCGGCGAGCGCCGCGCCGGCCGAGCCGGCTCCGACCACGATGACATCGAACTGTTCGGACATGGGGGGCGGCTCCTGTCGAATGGGCCCGCGCAGGCCGGGGGAGGATCCGGCGGGAGGGTCCGGCGGGCGATGAGGGGGACCGCGGCGCGCCGCGGAAACTGGAGCCGACTATGCGAGCCGCGCCCCCGCCCCGCAATCCGCCCCGCCCCGACCATCGCGCCGCAGGGGCGGGCCATGTCGCCGCGGGGGGGGGGGGGGGGCGGATTTCGGGGGGCGGAGCGGCGACGACGGAGGCGACCGGGATGGCGGGTCGCCCCATGACGCCCG
>JAYZWL010000032.1:0-6656 GCA_036154955.1 Pseudomonadota bacterium
GCGCGCGAGGCCGGCGCGGCTGGGGTGGTGGCGGAGCCGGCCGGCGGCGAGGGCGGCGGCGTAGCAGTGCCGGCAGCCCTCCGAGGCCAGAGTGCAGCCGGTGACCGGGTTCCAGGTGGCATCGGTCCACTCGATATGCGTGGTCTCAGCCATTGTCGGGCGCCTTTCCGTCCTTGAGGCGAGCGGCGACAGTCCGGTCGATACGGTCGATCTCGGCGGCGATCAGCGCGCCTGCGCGCACAAGGTCCGAGCGGCGATCCTTAATTTTCCACCACTCCGCCCCCCACCCGTCGGGCCACGTCGGCGGGGGGCTGCGGAAGACACTGCGCAGCTCGTCGCTTTGCCCCGCAATCCACGCGTAGCAGCCTGCCGCTTTCGCCAGCTCGCCGTTGCGGTGGGCGTCGTCATGCTCCGGCGTCCAGCCTTCCGCCGTGATCTGTCTGCGGCGCTCGAAAGCAATGGCGGCGACTCCGCCAGAGGCGTGTGCTCGGCGGTTCCAGGCTTCGACCACGGTCTCCTTTCGGCCGAACTCGACGCGCGATGAGGCTTGGCAGCGGGTGCAGCAGATCACATCGCCGCCTTCGTTCTCCGGTTCGTCCAGCGTCAAGCGCTCCGCGTCGTGACCGCAGAACGGGCAGGGCAAAAGCTCGTTCATACTCACGCCCCCCACCAGCCGCGCAGGGTCCAGCCGAGGGCGAGGCCCGCGGCGGCGATCCCGAACGCGATCAGCATCAGGCCGACCACCGGCAGGCGCTCCGCCTCGGTCGGGTCAGGGTCGGGCCAGATAGGGAGGTCGCGACGAGCGCAGGCCTCCGGGTCGGCCTCGGGGTGACGGTGGAGGATCATGCGGCGTCTCCCCGGTCGCGGGCGGCGTGGGCGCGGGCCCTGGCGCGGGCGTTGCGGGCCATGTGCAGGGCCGCCCAGGCCTCGCGCAGGTGGCGGATCGCGCCGGCCGTGGGCTCGTCGGCATAGAGCGCGGGCTCGCCCCTGCAGGTCACGGAGGCGACGGCGCGGGGCGCGAGCACCCGGAGCGGGGCCTCGGGCCATCGCGCGGCCCGGGCGTCGAGCTGCTGGGCGATCATGCGGCGTCTCCTCTGTCGTGCTTGCTCAGGGCCGCGGCGGCGTAGCCGGCGGCGGTGATGGCGCGCCCGATCAGGGCGCGGGCCTGGGCGCTGGCCGCCGTCGCCTCGTCGACCAGCGCGCCAAGGCGCGCGGCGGCGAGGCGACGGTCGGGGGCGTGGGGCGAGGCGAGCAGCTGCAGCGCCTCGGCGATCTGCGCCTCCACCTCGCGCACGCGGGCGTCGACGCTGACCGGGGCCGCGTAGGGCGCGGGGAGGCCGGGCATCACGCGACGCCGATCGGCGGCGCCTCGGCGGCCCGGTCGGGCGGCGGGGCGATGGCTTCGACGCGGCGCTGGAAGCGGTCGATCTCCAGCTCGAGCTCCACCAGCGCGGCGTCTCGGGCGAGGTGGGCGGCGAGGCTGCCCGGGTCGTCGTCGACCCAGGCCTGCCGCTTGCGGAGCCGGTCGGAGGCGCGCAGCACCTCGTCGGCGATCTGCTGGGGCGTGCGCATCATGCGAGGCCCTTTTCGGTGAGAAGCCGCAGGGGCGCGGTGAGCGTCACCGCCTCGCCGCGCATCAGGGGCTCGGCCGGGTAGACCTCGACCTGCGAGAGCGGGAACCAGATGTCATCGCCGTCGAGGGTCTGGCGGACGCAGACCGCGCGCAGCGTGCGGTGCTGGTAGAGGACGGAGACGTCCATCAGGTCCGACTTCATGCGGCGTCCTCCGGGGCGGCTTCGGGCGCGAGCGCCGCTTCGGGGCGGCCGGAGGCGCGGCCGAGGGTTTCGTCGATCCGATGGACAAGGTCGCTGACGCGCCGTTCCTCGTCGGCGAGCTGCGCCCGGACCTTCGTCATTTCCGCGTTCAGTTCGGCGCGCCGGTTGCGGAGGCTGGCCGCCTTGGCCTCGGCGGCGCGGAGGTCATGGAACATGTCCAGCGCCTCGGCGGCGGCGCCGCGCGTGCTGCTCAGGGCGCTGTTGAGGGAGCCGGGGACCATCACGCGGCCCTCCGGCCAAGCTCCGCGAGCTCGGCCTCGAGCGCGGCGCCGCGGGTGAGAAGTTCGCGGAGGCTCCGGCGCGTCGTCTCCAACTGCTCGACGCAGGCGGCCGCGAGCAGCGCGTCGCGGCGGGCGTCGTCGCCCGCGTCCTGGGCGGCGAACAGGCCGAAGATGGCGCGCAAGGTGAGGCCGAGGGACTTGAGGCGCAGGATCTCGGCGAGGCGGGCCCGGTCGGCGTCGGAATAGAACCGGGCGTCGCCGACCCGGTGGGGCGGCAAGAGCTCGGTCGCGCCGTAGTAGCGCAGGGTCCGCGGGGTGACGCCGAAGGTCTCGCAGAGGTCGCGGACGCTGTGGGGATGGCTGTCGGGGGGCGTGCGGCGGACGGTCATCGCGCGGCCTCCGGGGCGGCGGCGTCGGCCATGCGGCACGACGCGGCTTCGCTGATCATCGCCGTGAGCGCGTCGCGCAGCGAAGCGGCGGCGCGCAGGGGGATGATGGCCTGAAGCGCCTCGCCCTCGATCACGACCTTGACCAAGAGGGCGGCGGCGGCGGTGGTCGGGCGCAGCGCGATCAGGCCGTCCGGAAGCGCCACGTCGAGCCGGTCAGGCTTGATCGTCGGGCTGAACAGCGGGACGTGCGCGTAGATGAGCTGAGTTTCGAGGGCGTCGGGCGTCGGGTCCTCGGCTTGGGCCAACCTCTTCTCGGCTTCGGCCAGCAGCGCGAGCGCGTCCTTGATGCGGCCTTCGTCACGCGGCGCCTCTAGCGCGTGTTTGAGATGTGCCTTGGCGCTGAACACGCAGCCGAGCGCGGAAATGGCTTGGGCGTTCGGCGAATTGGGGGGGGTGGGCATTGGGGCCTCCGTCGTGGGTGACGGAGGGGAGAATGAATTGGGAATAATCCCACTGTCAACTCATCAAGTGGCAAAAATCCCATTAATGTCTTGCCACCTGAACCGCGCTGGTGATTCGCGGCCGCTGCGGCCGATCCCGGCCGGGCATGAAAAAGCCCCGCGCGAGGGCGGGGCTTCGAGGTGGCTGTCGGTTGTGGAGGCGGGTCAGCCGCCGGAGATGAGCGCCTGGATGCGGTCCGCGAACGCCATGACCGCGGCAAGCAGGCTCACCGCCACCCCAAGCGCGGTCACGATGAAGCCTTTGGATGGAAGGTGATCCACCTTCACCTCAAGCCGGTCGAGGCGGGAGCGAACATCCTTCATGTCGCCGCGAAGATCCGTGACGTCGCGGCTCAGATGTTCGGCCGTCGCCTCCAGTCGTCCGATCCTCGTCTCCATTCCGCCTCCTCCACCTCCTGCTCCATGGCCGGGTTCCACAACCGTTAGATGGGGCGGGGCATGCCCCGGACCAAGGCTGCCGATGCTCACCCGATGTCTCCGATCTGAGCTGCGAGGTCTCGGGCCACCTGGTGGCTCACGAAAACCGCCGAGAAGAAAATTTCGGAATCACCGGGTCCCTTTCTGCCGAAAACCAGGCGCACCAAGTCGCCGTTCGCTTCGGCTCTCACGACAGTGGCGCCATACTCGCCCATGCCCGTCAAGCTGGAACCTGAAATCGTCTCTTTCATTTTCACCTTCCTTTTCGCTAATTTCGCGGGTTCATCCCACCTTCTTCGCCAGATCCGCGGGCAGGTGCAGGCGCACGCGGGCGGCCCATTTCAGGCGGACGCCCCACATCGGGTCGACCTTCGCGTTGATGCTGTGCAGGTCGAAGGTTCCGGGCTCACGCCCCGGCTTCACCTGCTTGACCCAGGCGTTGCCGTCCATGTCCTCGCAGACGCAGCGGGCGCCGATGGCCTCGTCCGGCACGCCTACCGCGTCCCGGCTGTAGAACAGCAGGTCGCCCTGGCTGTAGACCGGTTCCATGCTGTCGCCCTCCACCTCCACCGCCACGATGCCGTGGGGCGAAAGCTGGGGCGGGCATTCCACCTGCGGCCCGTCGCCCTTTTCGTAGGCGTCGACCAGCGGCACCTGCGCCCCCGCGCCGACCTTGCCGGCGATGGACACCGCGGCTGGACGGCTCAGGCTGTCGATTAGGTTCACAACGTCAACCCCAACGACATGGCCGAGGGCGATGGCGGAGTCGATGTCGACCTTCGAAGACCGGCCGCCCACAATTCCGCGTGCAATGTCGTGCGTAATGCCGGCTTCCGCCGCTGCGCGCTTGAGCCCCCCCTTGGGCCTAAATGCTTCCACCGCATCACTAAGGGCGGATTTGATACGCTCGTTTATCATGGTTGGGATAATGCCCACCGGATGCCTGGAGGCGAGTGGTAGTTTTCCCATTGCGATATTGGGATTAATCCCATAGCTTCGCCGCCATGGAAAATTTCCTCGAAGATATCGCCGCATATTGCGACCGCGCCGGCATCCGCACGAGCACTTTCGGGCGACTAGCCGTGAACGACGGCAAGCTCTTCGCGCGCCTGCAGTCCGGCGGCCAGTGCCTCCCGCGCACGATGGACCGGGTCCGCGCCTACATGGCGGCGAACCCGCCGGCCGAGGCCGAGGCCCCGGAGGCCGACGCGGCATGAGCCTGACCGACGATATCCTTGCGTTCGCGGGCGCCCGCTCAGCGCCGGGAGCGGGTGAGCAGGGCCATCAGCCCGAAGATCACGCTGCCGACCGCCCAGACGCCCAGTACCAGCCCGATGCCGATGGTGGCGCCGAGGCCGACGCCGGCCTTCTCCGCCTCGGACATGGTCGCCATGTCCACGGTGGTTCCGATGTCGGCGAGATAGCTGATCAGCCAGGCGATCATCGCCGCCTGCCACAGCCAAAACAGGATCAGGGCGCCGGCGCCGAGGCAGCCCCGGCCCTTGGGCTTGCGGAGCGGCTCGCCGCAGTTCGGGCAGGTCGCGGCCTTGTCGCTGACGCTGGTCTGGCAGTTGGGGCAGGGAATGCTCGGCATCGAGTCGCGCTCCGTCATCGGAAATCCAGCCGCCACCATGGCGCCGCCGCGGAAGCAGGGCGAGTCGTTTGGTCATCTGCGCTGTTCCTGAGCGGGTCCGTCCAGGCGGCCGGGGCCGCGATAATCAGCGAGGTCTTCAATGCGCATGTTGCTCTCCGAGGAAGAGTTTCGGGCGGAATGGCGGCGCCTTCGCGCCGCCAAGGGGAACGTGATGGGCTGCATCGCCGTAGCCGATATCGAGGTCGAACCGGGCCGGTTCGTGACCGCGATCGTCGAGGTGCGGCCGGCGGGCGATCCCTTCGGAACACAGGAGTGAGCCGATGCGCATCGGAACTTGGATCCGCCGGCTTTTCAGGCTGCGTCGTCCATCGTCTCTGCGGGAAGTGGGGGCCGTCGGGCCGGAACCCGTCGTTCCGCCGCCGAGGTGCGTCCACGTTACCGTCACCTTCCTGGCCGGTGGCGACATCAGGTCCGTCGCAGAAATCGCACCACCTCGTCGATCTGGTCGCTGAAAGCGCCAGCGTAGGCTTCGATCTCTCTCGCGTAGCTCAACGGCTTCGGCCCTTCGGGCTTGATCGAAAGGCTTATCGCCTCAATCTCGGCGATGATCCGCTCGGCTTCATCGGGGCGATGAGAGTCGACGATCGTTCGGGCGATGATCATGAACGCGGCTTTGACCGCGGTGATCTGGGCCGCGTTGCGGATGGCCAGTTTGAGGGCCCTGTCCGGGTCATCGTTGTTCATCGTCCCCTCCGTCATCCGAAATCCGGCCGCCAGCATGGCGCCGCCGCGGGTGCGGGGCGAGTCGTTCGTTCATCTGCGCTGTTCCTGAGCGGGTTGGGGGCGGCCTGATGCAGCACGCCGCCCCCGCTTCCTTCGTCCGTTCCACGACCAAGCGTCCCGAACGCCCCCATGATCAGGCGTCAGGGTCGGAAATGTCTTTCAGAAAATTCACATCGGGCGAAGATTCCGAGCGGGCCTGGTTCGCCGGCCTGCTCTGGCGGGCGTTTCCGGAGGCGGGGTCGGAGAACGAGCTCGCCGAGCTGGCGGCGGAGGTGCTGTCGCAGGACGGCCGCCCGGTCCACGCCCGCACGGTGCGCAACTGGCTGCGCTGCGAGAACGCCCCGCATTTCCGCTACGTGCTGCGGGTCATCGCCATGGCGGGCGCCGAGACGGTGTTCGCGGTGCTGGATCCCGAAGACGACGCCTCGGGCGCGGAGGCGCGGCGATGAACTGGCTCTGGCGCATCTTCTATCGCTTCAACCGCATGCGCTCTCGCCGTGCGCAGGCGGCCGCCGTTCTGTTCGAACGGCGTGCGGAAAAGTTTTTCCAGCGGATCAAGGGGGCGCGGTCGTGAGCCGCCCCCGCTTCATCGCGCGCCGGGTCTCCCCTCGACCCGCGCGCGTGGCCGGGGGCGGGCGGGCCCCGGCCGGCGGCCTGCCGCGCCTGGCGCCGGGCCGCCACCCCTTTTCCCATAGCGGCGGGGCCTCCCTCCCGCCGCTCGCACCGGGGCGCGGCGTCGCCGGCGCCGACGACGGAATGCTAACGCGCTCCGGTGCAACCCGATCCGGGGGCCTCCCCCCGGTGCCCCGGCCCCTGATCCTCCCTGGACGGGCCGGTTTCGTGTGCGCGCTGGTTTGGCCTGTCCGGCTCGTTCGCCGGCGCGTCCCTTCCGGTCG
>JAYZWL010000033.1:0-63543 GCA_036154955.1 Pseudomonadota bacterium
CCCGACGTCTCCGGCTCAGTTGATGAGCGCGTTGACGTACTTCTCCTCGGCGGCGATCTGGTTCTTGGCGTACCATTCGTCGTTGTAGAGGATCTGGGTGGCCACGTTCTCGGGCGAGGTCGGGTTCCACTTGGCCATGGACTCCGGCACCAGCGAGGCGGCGGCGGGGTTGATCGGGGCCGAGCCGATCAGCTCGAACCACTTGGCCTGCAGCTTGGGCTCCTGCGCGAAGGCGATGAACTTCATGGCCTCCTCGCCGCCGGCGGGGTTGTTCTTGGGGACGACCCAGGTGCCGGGCGACATCACGCCGCCGTCGAAGCTGACGGCGAAGGAGCCTTCCTCCATCTCGTCCTTCAGCAGGTGGGCGCGGGTCGACCAGATGTTGCCCATCACCACCTCTTCCTGGAGGAACAGGTTCTGGGAGTCGGAGCCCGAGCCCCAGACGATGACGTTCTCGCGGATCTTGCGGAACTGCTCGATGGCGGCGTCGATGCCGTCTTCGGTGCCCAGAACCTCATAGACCTCGGCCAGCGGCACGCCCTGGGCCATGGTGGCGCATTCCAGCATGCCGCGGACCGCCTTGCGGAAGGTGCGCATGCCGGGGAAGTTCTTGGTGTCGAACACGTCGGCCCAGTTCTGCGGGACGGCGTCGCCCAGCAGCTTGGGGTTGGTGGCCAGCACGTAGGAATAGACGTAGTTGCCGCAGCCGTATTCCCAGTCGGTGCCCGGCATCAGCTTGGCGCGGTCGACGATGGAATAGTCGATGGGCTGGGTCATGCCCGCCTCGCCCAGGATGATGGCCGAGCCGGGGCCCGAGTCGCACACGTCCCAGACCACCGCGCCGCTTTCCACCATGGCGCGGATGCGGCCGGCCGACGGGCCGGAGCCGTCGATCACCACGTCGATGCCGGTGGCTTCCTTGTAGGTGTCGCCCAGCACTTCCTTGATGATCTCGGCGGCCTTGCCGCCCCAGTTCACGATCACCAGCTCGCTCGGCGCCGCCTTGGCGCGGGAGCCCATGCCCACCATCGGGATCACGCCCAGCGCGCCCATGGCCATCAGGAAGCCGCGCTTGGTCAGCCGGCCTTCGCGCAGGCGATGGGCGGCGATCTCGGCGAGGTCGCGCTTGAAGTCGTTGTCGTCGGACATCGGGATGCTCCTTGTCGGGGTTCGGGGGCGGCTTCTGGCGGCCTTTGGGTTGCGGGTCGGGGTCTGGGCTCGGGTCGGCCTCAGGCCTCTTCGAGGAACACGCAGGCGTCGCGGTCCCAGGTCAGGCTGACGGGCAGGTCGCGTTCGGGATGCAGGCCCGCCTTCCAGGTGGGGCGGGAGACGAGCAGCGGGCCGAGATGCTCGGTCTCCACGATCACCTGCGCCCGCTCGCCCAGATAGGACACCTGGTCGATCCGCCCCGGCACGCCCGGCGTCCCGGCCGCGCCCAGCGCGATGCGCTCGGGCCGCAGCGCCACGCGGGCGGCGGCGCCGACGGGGGGCGGGGCGAGGGTCTCGATCTCCACCGCCGCGCCGCCGAGGTCGCAGGCGGCGGCGCCGGGCGCATGGCCGGTCACCGTCACGTCGAGGAAGTTGGACTTGCCGAGGAAGTTCGCCACGAAGCCGGTGCGCGGACGGTTGTAGAGCGTCTCCGGATCGCCGGCCTGCTGGATCTTGCCCCCCGACAGGATGACGATGCGGTCGGACATCGACAGCGCCTCCTCCTGGTCGTGGGTGACGTAGATGAAGGTGACGCCCAGCTTCTCGTGCAGGGCCTTGAGCTCCCACTGCAGATCGGCGCGCAGCTTCTTGTCGAGCGCCGACAGCGGCTCGTCCAGCAGCAGCACCTGCGGGCGGAAGGACAGGGCGCGGGCCAGCGCCACGCGCTGCTGCTGGCCGCCGGAAAGCTGGGAGGGCATCCGCTCCGCGAAGGCGCCCATCTGCACCAGGTCGAGGCATTCGGCGACCCGGGCGGCGATCTCCGCCTTGCCGGCGCCGCGGACGCGCAGCGGGAAGCCGACGTTCTGGGCCACCGTCATGGTCGGGAACAGCGCGTAGCCCTGGAACACCATGCCGAAGCCGCGCTTTTCCGGCGGCAGGGAGGTGATGTCGCGGCCGCGCATCGACACCTTGCCGCCGGTGAGCTGGGTGAAGCCTGCCACCGCGGTCAGCAGCGTGGTCTTGCCCGAGCCCGACGGCCCGAGCAGCGTGAGGAACTCGCCCTCCGCCACATCCAGGTCGACATGGTCCAGCGCATGGGTCTCGCCATAGCGCTTCATCGCGTCTCGGATCGACAGGATCGCGTCGGTCATGGGGCTCCGGGGTCCGTGGGCGGCAGGCGCGGGCCGGGATCGGCCTCGCGTCGGGAAGGTCTGGTCGGGGAAAATCTGACCACGGAGAGGCCATCATGCAGAAATAAAAAAGCGCGGCGAGGGAATATCCTGAGATTATACCCTAACGCCTATCGTCAGGACGCCTGACGGCGGAACCCGCGCCGGGGCCGCGCCTTGACCGGAGGGGAAACGCGCCCCGGACCTGATCCGGGGCCTCGTGCGGGCGGCCTGGGCGGCGAGGCCCCGGGTCAAGCCCGGGGCGCCGGCGCGGCGCCCGATCGGCCCTCCGGATCAGACCCGCTTCGAGTCCGCCACGAAATCGCGGAACCGGCTCTGGAACAGAAGCGCGAGGTTGGAGGTCGGGAACAGGGTGGAGGTCAGCGCGTAGACCCTGAGCGGAATGTCGGGCGTGGTGCGCCGCGCGGCGATGCCGGGAATGTCGCGCCCCATCAGCGCGAAGTCGTCGACCAGCGCCGCCCCCAGCCCGCCGGCCGCGAGGTCGAGCGCGGTGGCGGTGTGGCGCACCTCGCAGAAATGCCGCCGCTCCAGCCCCTCGGCGGCGAAGGCCGCGTCGATGGTGCGGCCCAGCGGCGTTTCCAGCGCGTAGGAGATATGCGGGATGTGGTTGAGGTCGGTGATGCGGATCCGCTCGAAATGCGCGAGTTCGTGGTCCTCGGGCAGCACGCAGACCATGCGCCCTTCGGCCAGCGGCTGCGCCGACAGCCCCGCCTGCCGCGGCCGGGTGATCGACAGGCCGAGGTCGGCCTCCCCCGACAGCAGGCGGGCCGCGATCTCGTCCACCGTGCCCACCTCGAACGAGATCCTGACCTTGGAGCGCCCGCGCAGGAACGCCCCCAGCGCGCGAGGCACGATGCCGTGGCCCAGCGAGGGCGTGGCGATGATCGACAGCCGCCCCGCCTCGCCGTCGCGAAGCTGCTCCACCAGCCCGCCGATGCGCTTTTGCTGCCGGAACAGGTGGCGGGCCTCGTCGGCGATGTGCAGCGCCTCGCGCGTCGGCGTCAGGCGGCCGCGTTCGCGGATGAAGAGGGGGAAGCCGATCTGGTCCTCGGTATGGCGGATCATGTTGGACACCGCCGGCTGGCTGATGCCCAGCGACTCGGCGGCCATGGCGGTGGTCCCCATCTCGATCACGGCGCAGAGCACTTCCAGGTTGCGGGCCTTGAGCATGGCGGGTCGATAACCTCGGATTATTCGATGGGGGCGCTTTCTGATTTCTGGATAATGCGCGGGCTGGGTATCGGTAAAGCCGAACCATCAGGAGGAACGCCGTCCATGAGCCGCAGGGAAATCTTCGCCGTCGCCCAGCTCGGCCCCATCCACCTCGCCGACGACAAGGCCTCGGCGGTGGCGCGGCTGATCGAGATGCTGCGCGAGGCGCATGGCCGCGGCGCGCGCTGGGTGACCTTCCCGGAACTGGCGCTGACCACGTTCTTCCCGCGCTACATCTACGACGACCCCGCCGACTACGACCGGTTCTTCGAGGAGGGCCTGCCCTCCCCCGCCATGGTCCCGCTGTTCGAGGAGGCCAAGCGCCTCGGCGTCGGCTTCTACCTGGGCTATGCGGAGAAGGCGTCGGAGGGCGGCGAGACCCACCGCTACAACACCGCCGTTCTGGTGGCGCCCAACGGCGACATCCTTGGGAAATATCGGAAAATCCACCTGCCCGGCACCAAGGACCCGATCGGGGACCTGGAGTTCGAGCATCTGGAGAAGCGGTATTTCGAGGTCGGCGACCTGGGCTTCCCCACCTTCGCCACGCCGTCGGGCCGCTTCGGCATGTGCATCTGCAACGACCGCCGCTGGCCGGAGACGTTCCGCACCATGGCGCTGCGCGGGGCGGAGGTGTTCATGCTGGGCTACAACACGCCGACGCGGAACATCCACCACCCCGAGCCCGCGCATCTGCGCGAGTTCCACAACCGGCTGTCGCTGGAATCGGCCGCCTACCAGAACGGCGCCTGGGTGATGGCGGCGGCGAAATGCGGGGCGGAGGACGGGTTCGCGATGATCGGCGGCTCGGCCATCGTGGCGCCGACCGGGGAGACGGTGGCGCGGGCGGTGTCGGAGGAGGACGAGGTCATCGCCCATGCCTGCGACCTGGATCTGGGCGCCTATATCCGCCGCTCGGTCTTCGACTTCAAACGCCACCGGCGCCCGGAGCATTACGGGCCGATCACCGGGCAGGTCGGGGTGGAGATCCCGCAGGACTGAACGTCCGCACGGCCCCCTCGCGGCCGCGCGCGAGGGAGCGGCGCGCCCCGGGCTTTAACCGGGGCCAACACGCCACCCCGCCCCCGCGCGAGGCCCCGGGTCAAGCCCGGGGCGCCGTGAGCGGCGGGGGAGCGGCTGGCGGCCGCCTCAGACGGGGCGCTTGCGCACCAGGTATTTGTGGAACCCGTCCATCACCAGCTTGCCCTCGTGGTTGTGGACGGTGGCCTCGCAGGTCATCACGCCGGTGGAGCGGCCGGGCTTCAGCTCGGTGATCTTCAGCTGGGGATAGAGCGTGTCGCCCGCATAGACCGCGCCGAGAAAGCGGGAGCCCTGCTCCAGGAACGCCACCAGCGAATCGCCCATCACATGCGGAAGCTGCCCGGCCCCGGCGCAGGTCTGGATCACCACCTGATAGCCATGGGCCAGAAGCTCCCGATGGCCATGGGCCTGGCACCAGTGCCGGTCGTAGTGGATCGGGTGATTGTCGCCCGAGGCGAGCTGGAAGGCCGAGAACAGCGCGTCGGTCATGGTGCGGGAGGGGATGTAGAAGGTCTCTCCGACCTCGAAATCCTCGAACCAGCGGGGCGGGCATAGCTGGCGGGACATCGGGTCGATGGTCGTGTCGGTCATGGTCGGTCCTGGCAGTGGGCTCAGAGGTCGAGCCCGAATTCGGCGGCGATCCGCGCGCCATGGGCGTCGGCGCGGGGCGAGGCCGCGTCGAAGGGCTGGCGGGACGGCGTGCGCGGGGTGGGCAGGGTCACGCCGTCGTAGTCGGTGGCCGGCGCGGCGCGCATGGCCTGCACCTGCTCCTCCGCCAGCCAGGCGCCGAAGTCGTTGACCGGGCGCGCCATAACCCCCTGGGCCTGGAGCTTCGCGCTCCACGCCTCGGCGGTATCGGTGGCGAAGAGCGCGTCCATCTCGGCGCGCAGGGCGTCCTTGTTGACGTTGCGCAGGGCGAAGGAGCCGTAGCGCGGATCGGCGAGCCAGTCCTCGCGCCCCAGCGCCCGGCAGATCGCGGCCCACTCCACCTCCCGCACCAGGGTGAAGGCGAGATGGCGGTCGGCGGCGCGGTAGATGCCGGCGGGGGGGTTGATGTTCTCCGACCGGCCGCCGGTGACGGTCCATTCCAGCACCTTCGGCCCCATCAGGGCGGCGGCGGACTGGGTGAGGGAGATGTCGAGCCGGCGGCCCTCGGTCGGGCGTTCGGAGGGGTAGAGCGCCGAGAGCGCGGCCTGGGCGGCGTAAAGCCCGGTGACCGCGTCGATCAGCGGCTGGCCGAAGCGCACCGGCTCCCCGGTCACGTCGCGGTTGATGGACATCATGCCGGTGAAGGCCTGGGCGTAGGTGTCGACCATCGGGTCGGCGCGGCGCGGCCCCTCCAGCCCGAAGCCGGAGATGGTCAGGTAGACGATGGCCGGGTTCAGCGCCCGCACCGCGTCGAAGCCGAGGCCCATAGCCTCGGTCACGCCGGGGCGGCCGCTTTCGATCAGCAGGTCGGCGCGGGCGGCGAGCTTCAGCGCCGCGGCGCGGCCCTTCTCGGACTTGAGGTCGAGGGCGAGGCTTTCCTTCCCGCGGTTGTAGTAGAGCGAGAAGGGCGTGGCGCCCGGGTTCTCCGGATCCGCGGGGGCGCCGAGCGCCCGGATCCAGTCGCCCGCCGGCGGCTCCACCTTGATGACGCGGGCGCCGTGCTCGGCCATGGCCATGCCGCAGGCGGGGCCGGCGATGCCCTGGGAGAGGTCGAGGACCAGGCGGCCCCTGAGCGGAAGCGAGTCGGTCATGCCCGCGCCCTCCGCCGGCTGGCCACGCGGATGCGGGCGGCGCGGCGCGCCCCCGCGCCCCGGCGCATCTGGGATCGCGTCATTTCGGTCTTCCTCCCGGTCCCGCCGGGCCGTCCGCCGGTTTGACCCCGGGGCGGCCGCGTGCTTGTTTTATTGCTGACGGTCGGGCCCAAGCATAAGGGCCCGCGGCGGGGAGGCAAGCTATGCGCGACGACGGTCATCTGGGCGCCGGGGATCCGGCGGCCGTGGAGGCGGCCATGGGCGAAGGGTCCGGCGGCGGCGGAGACGGCGGCGCGGCGGAGGCGGCGCGGCTGCGCGAGGCCTGGGCGCGGCACGGCTGGCGGGCGGCGCGGCTCGACCCGCTGGGCCTGACGGCGCCGGAGCGTCCCGCGGCGCTGGACCTGCCCGGCCCCGCGCCCCTGCGCGCGGCGCTGGAGGCGGCCTATGCCGGCGGGCTCGGCTGGGAGATCGGGCATGTGCAGGACGAGGCCCGCTTCGCCTGGCTGACGGAGGCGGCGGAGACCTCCGCCCCGCCCTCCCGCGCCGCGCAGGCCGACGCGCTTTCGCGCATCGCCGAGGCCGAGCGGGTCGAGGCCGACATCAAGCGCCGCCTGCCCACCACCAAGACCTTCGGACTGTCCGGGGCGGAGGGGTTCGTGCTGCTGATGGACGCGGTGATCCGCGGCTCGGGCGCGGCCCGCGTGGTCTGCGGCGGGATGCATCGCGGGCGGATCACGCAGCTCGCGCTCGTGCTCGGCAAGCCGCTGACCCGGCTGGCGGCGGAGCTGCGCGGCGCCCCGGACCTGCCGCGCGCGCTGGGGGCGGCCTCCGACGTGCCCTACCATCTGGGCCATGACGGGCTGCGCGAGGACGGGGTGGAGGTGTGGACCGCGCCGCATCCCTCGCATCTGTCCATCGTCGCCCCGGTGACGCTGGGCCGGGCGCGGGCTGAGGGCGGAGGGGTTCTGCCGCTGGTCCTGCACACCGACGCCGCCTTCGCCGGCCAGGGCGTGAACATGGAGACGCTGCAGCTCGCCCGCCTGAAGGGCTACGACGTGGGCGGAACGGTTCACCTGCTGCTCGACAACCAGGTCGGCTTCACCACCGACGGGGCGGAGGCGCGCTCGGCCCGCACCGCCGCCGACGTGGCCAAGCTGACCGAGACCCCGATCCTGCATGTCAACGGCGACGACCCGGACGCGATCCTGCGCGCCGCCGCCGTCGCCTGCGCCTGGCGGGCGCGGTTCGGGGAGGACATCCTCGTGCGGCTCGTGGCCTACCGGCGGCGCGGGCACAACGAGATGGACGAGGCGCGGTTCACCCAGCCGCGGATGTACGCGGCCATCGACGCCCTGCCGCCGCTGTCGGAACGCTACGCCGAGGCCGCGGGCCTGCCGGCGCCGGATCTCGGGCCGCTTCAGGCGCGGCTCGACGCCGCCTTCGCCGCGCCCCCCGCCACCCCCAACGCGCCCGAGGCGCCGGGGCTGGACGCGGGGGCGGAACAGCGGATGACAGAATGGCGGGAGACGGGGGTGGCGATCGACCGGCTCCAGGCCCTCGCCCGCAGGCTGGCGCGGATCCCGGACGGCTTCGCGCTGCATCCCAAGGTGCGCCAGTTGCTCGACAAACGCCGCAAGATGGCGCGGGGGGAGGCGCCGGTGGACTGGGCCTTCGCCGAGGCGCTGGCCTTCGCCTCGCTGCTGGACGAAGGCGTGGCGCTGCGCTTCTCCGGCCAGGACGCGGTGCGCGGGGCCTTCGCCCAGCGGCATCTGCGGCTGGCCGACCAGCCCTCCGGCATGGTTCATGACGTGCTGGCGGGGTTCGGGGCGGCGGAGGTGTTCAACTCTCCGCTGATCGAGAACGCCGCGCTGGGCTTCGAATACGGCTATTCCACCTCCTTCGACGGCCTGCCGGTATGGGAGGCGCAGTTCGGCGACTTCCTCAACGTCTGCCAGCCGATCTTCGACCAGTATGTGACGGGGGGGGAGGACCGGTGGCTGCTGACCTCGCGCCTGACCATGCTGCTGCCGCATGGCTGGGACGGGGGCGGGCCGGACCATTCCACGGGGCATGTGGAGCGGGTGCTGGCCCGCTGCGCGCGGGGGAACATCGTGGCGGCCAACCCCTCGACGCCCGCCAACTACTTCCACCTGCTGCGCCGGCAGATGGCGCTGCCCGACCCCAAGCCGATGGTGGTGTTCACGCCCAAGCTGTTGCTGCGGCTGGGCGAGTGCGTGTCCACCGCCCCCGATTTCGCGCCGGGGACCGGGTTCCGCACGGTGCTGGACGAGCCCGCGGCGGGGGCGGAGCGGGTGATCCTGTGTTCCGGCAAGGTCTACTGGGCGCTGGCGAAGGCGCGCGCGGCGCGGGGGCTGGAGGGGCGGGTGGCGCTGATCCGGCTGGAGCAGCTTTTCCCCTTCCCGGCCGAAGCGCTGGCGATGGCGCTTCAGGGCGCGGGGGGCGAGCTGGTCTTCGTTCAGGAGGAGCCGGAGAATCTCGGCCCCTTCCCCTGGCTCGACCGCCGGATCGAGCGGGCGGCGGGGCGGCCGGCGCGGCTGGTGTCGCGCCCCGCGGCGGCCTCGCCGGCGGTGGGCTGGCATCACTGGCATGACGAAGAGGACGCGGCGCTGATCGACGCCGCGCTGGATCTGGAGGGAGGCGCATGAGGGTCGCGGACGAAACGCTGGAACTGCTGCGCGGGATCGCCACGCCGACGCTGGCCAACGCCATCGACGAGACGGGCGCGGGCGGCGTGATGCTGGGCCTGCACGCGGCGGGGCCGGGCCTGCGCTGCGTGGGCCGGGCGGTGACGGCGCGGGAGGTGACGCGGCCGTTCGGCAGCTTCGGGGTGGAGGATTTCAAGGTCGGCCACATGATCGACGCCGCCGGACCGGGCGACGTGATCGTGGTGGCCAATGGCGGGGCCCCCGTCTCCACCTGGGGGGGCATGGCGAGCTATGCGGCCAAGCTGAAGGGGATCGAGGGGCTGATCGTCGACGGCGGGGTGCGGGACCGGGAGGAGATCCTCGAATTCGGCTTCCCGGTCTTCTCCGCGCATATGGTCCCCACCCCCGGCAAGACGCGGATCCGGATCGAGGAGATCGGCGGGCCCATCGTGGCGGGCGGCGTGGCGGTGAACCCGGGCGACGTGATCGTCGCCGACGGCACCGGCGTCGTGGTGCTGCCCGCGGCGCGGGCGGCGGAGATCGCCCGGCTCGCCGCCGGCTATGCCGCCGACGACGCGAAGGCCATGGAGGAGATGCGCGCCGGCCTTTCCTTCCGCGAGGCGCTGGCGAAATTCGCCAAGATCTGAGGACTTTATGCAGGACATGACCCCCGCCCGCCCCGTTCCGGCCGAGGTGCTGGACCGGCTGCGCGCCGTGACCGGCCCCGCGGGCTACCTGGACGACCCGGCGGCGATCGAACCCCACTGCCTCGCCTGGCGCGACGGCTGGCGGGGGGAGGTTCCGATCGTGATGCGCCCCGGCTCCACCGCCGAGGTCGCCGCCATCGTGAAGATCTGCGCCGAGACCGGAACCCCCATCGTCGCCCAGTCCGGCAACACCGGCCTCACCGGCGGCGGGCAACCGCATATGGGGGGCGGGGAGATCGTGCTGTCGCTCGACCGCATGACCAGGATCCGGGAGATCGACCCGCTCAACGACTCGATCACCGTCGAGGCGGGCGTGATCCTGAAGACGGTGCAGGAGGAGGCGGCCAAGGTCGACCGGCTGTTCCCGCTGTCGCTGGCCGCCGAGGGCTCGTGCCGGATCGGGGGGAACCTCTCGACCAACGCCGGCGGCGTGCAGGTCCTGCGCTACGGCAACGCTCGCGCCCTGGCGCTGGGGCTGGAAGTGGTGACGGCGGACGGCGAGGTTTGGGACGGGCTGCGGGCGCTGCGCAAGGACAACGCGGGCTACGACCTCAAGCAGGTGTTCATCGGGGCCGAAGGCACGCTGGGCATCATCACCGCGGCCGTGCTGCGGCTGTTCCCGAAGCCCGCGGACAGCGCCGTGGCGCTGGTGGCCGTCCCGACCTGCGCCGCGGCGATCGAGCTGCTGGCGGCGATGAAATCGGCGATGGGCGAGGCGGTGACGGCGTTCGAGCTGATGCACCCGATCTGCTTCTCGCTCGCCGCCGAGACCATGGGCCACGAAGACCCCCTGCCCGGCGCGGGCTGGCGGGTTCTGATGCAGCTTGACGGTCCCGGCCCCGACGGCGCGATGCGCGAGGGGCTGGAGGCGGCGCTGGCCGACGCGCTGGAACGGGGGCTGGCGGAGGACGCGATCCTCGCCTCCAGCCTCGACCAGGCCGCGAAGCTGTGGCGGATCCGCGAGGACCAGGCGGAGGTGCAGCAGCGGGCGGGCGCGGGGATCAAGCACGACATCTCGGTCCCCGTCTCCCGCATCCCGGAATTCGTGGAGGCGGCGGACGCGGCGCTGGAGGCGCTCTATCCCGGCTTCCGCGCCTGCACGTTCGGGCACGCGGGCGACGGCAACCTGCATTACAACCCGATCCGCCCCGCGGACTGGACCGATGCGGACTGGAAGGCGGAGACCGTCGCCATCAACCGGCTGGTGCATGACTTGGTGGCGGAGATGAACGGCTCGATCACCGCCGAGCACGGGGTGGGCCGGCTGCGCAAGGACGAGCTGGGTCGGCTGAAGGACCCGGTGGAGATCGCGCTGATGCGTCGGCTGAAGGCGGCCTTCGATCCGGAGAACCTGCTCAACCCCGGCAAGCTTCTGCCGTAGCGGCGCCCCGCGCGGGTCGGCGGATTCCCGCCTGACCCGCGCGGAAACCGTTTTTTCACCGGGCTGAAATCCCGAAGCCGCAGGCCGAAATGACGCATGCGAACGGTTGACTATCCGCCGCCCGCCTGTCTCTTTTGACCGAGGGCCCGCGCATGGGAGTGGCGGGCCGGGGAGCAAGACGCCTGATCAGAGCGTCCGGGACGAAACACAGGGAGGTAACATGACCAACCGCCGCTTCACGCGGAAGGGCGCCCGCGGCGTTCTCGCCGCCGCCATCGCCGCTTTCGCCGCCGGGACGCTCGCGCCCGCCACGCAGGCCGCCAACGTGGACGGCCCGTCCGTCTTCTGGAAATTCTCGTCCTGGGGCAACCCGCGCGCCTTCACCGCCGGCTTCGAGCATCTCGCCAAGCGGGTGGAGGAGGAGACCGGCGGCAAGTTCAAGATCCGGGTGTTCCACGGCGAGCAGATCTCCAAGGCCAAGGAGAACCTGGACGGGCTCAAGGCCGGCGCCTTCGAGGCGGCCGCGTTCTGCAACTTCTACCATCCGGGCAAGAACCCCGCCCTGATGGTGATGACCATGCCGTTCCTGCCGATCCCGGACTTCGACACCGCCTGGAAGGTGCGCGACGGGCTTTACCAGAACCCGATCCTCGCCGACGAAATGGCGGCCTGGAACGCGCTCTATTACGCCACCACCAACCTGCCCCAGTATGAGTTCATGGGCGCCGGCGACCCGCCGCTCGCGCCCGAGGACTTCAAGGGCCTGCGCGTGCGCGCCGGCGGCGGCATCGGCGTGGCGATGGAGAAGATGGGCGCGATCCGGCAGTCGATGCCGGCGACCGAGGTCTACACCGCCCTGCAGCGCGGCACCATCGACGCCGAGAGCCTGCCCTACACCTACGCCCACGCCTCCTACAAAATCCACGAGGTCGCGGACTGGTTCACCTCCAACATGAGCCCGGGCACCTCGGATTGCCCGATCGTGTTCTCCAAGTCGGCCTACGAGTCCCTGCCCGAGCAGTATCAGAAGCTGCTGCAGGACCTGAAGCCGGAGGTGAAGGACGTCTACAAGGAGGCCTATGACGCGGCCGACGCCAAGAACCTGCCCCTGTTCCGCGAGAAGCTGAAGGAAGTGGTCTACACGCCCGAGCAGCTCGACGCCTTCCGCACCGTCGCCGGCCAGCCGGTCTGGGACGAGTGGGTGGCCGAGAACAAGGACAAGTTCGATGCGCAGGCCGTGCTCGACCTCGTGCTGAAGCTGGCCGGCGGCGAAAGCTGATCGCCTGACCGTTCCGGCCGGGCGGAGGCGGGCGCTGCGCCCTCTCCGCCCGGCCGATCCATTTCATCCTCCCTGAATTCGCCGGACCGCCCCGCCCGCGCCCCGCCTGCCTTCGGCAGGACCGGAGGACGGGCGGCGTTCGCTCCGGCCACGACGCGAAAGGAAGCCCATGGCTGGCATGGGAGCGGCCGGGACGCATCCCGGCGGGGGCGGCGGCGACGCCGGCAAGGCGGGGGCGCTGGGCGCGGCCTCGGCGGGGCTCGCGCGGCTGGAGGACCTGCTCAACATCGTGGCCGCGGTCACGATCTTCGTGCTGATGCTGGGCACGACGGTGTCCATCGCCTGCCGCATCGCGGGCTTTCCGATCCCGGGCTATCTGGACGTGTCGGAACAGGCCATCGCCATCTTCGCCTTTCTGGGCGCGGCCTATGGCCAGCGCCTGAACGCCCATATCCGCATGGAGCTGGTGATCGGCGCCCTGCCCGGCCGGCTGCGCTGGCTGGTGGAGGCGGCGGCGAGCTTCGCGGGCTTCCTGCTGATCGTGGTGCTGATCCGCTATTCCTGGGACTTCTTCCTCAACGCCTATCTGATCGGCGACTCCACCGTGGACATCGAGTTCCCGACCTGGCCCGCCAAGCTGCTGGTGCCCATCGCCTTCTGCATCTGGGCCGCGCGCCTGGCGCTGGAGACGGTCGGCTATCTGCGCCTGACCCTGTGGCCGGACGCGGAGCCCGTGGCCGTGCCCCTGCACCTGTCCGCCGCCGAAGAGGCGGAGCGCGAGATCCGCGAAGCCGGCATCGACCGCGACGAGATCGAGGCGATCCGCTCTTCCAGCGCCTCCGCCGGCGAGGAGGGCCGCAAATGAACATCTCCGCCCTGATCGACGGCCAGCCGGACGCCATCTTCGGCATCGGCTACATGAACCCGACCGAGGTCGGCGTCTTGTGCATGGGCCTTTTGCTGGTGCTGGTGCTGATGGGGGTGCGGGTGGTGTTCGCCGCCGGCATCGTCGGGCTGGTGGGGCTGGTGGAGCTGATCGGCTGGCACGGCGCGGCCTCGGCCGTGGGCCAGATCCCGTTCTCCAAGTCCGTCAGCTTCGTGCTGGGCCTGCTGCCCATGTTCATCCTGATCGGCTATCTCGCCTTCCACGCCGGCATGACCCGTCAGCTTTTCGCCGCGGCGCGGGCCTGGATCGGCTGGGTGCCGGGGGGGCTGGCGGTCGCCTCGGTCTTCGCCGCGGCGGGCTTCGCGGCGGTGTCGGGGGCCTCGGTCGCCACGGCGGCCGTCTTCTCCCGCGTCGCCATCCCCGAGATGCTGGCGGCGGGCTACAACAAGCGCCTCGCCGCGGGCGTTGTGGCGGCGGCGGGCACGCTCGCCTCGCTGATCCCGCCCTCCACCATCCTGGTCATCTATGCGGTGATCGTGGAGGAATCGGTCGGCGCGCTGCTGCTGGCGGGGTTCCTGCCGGGCATCTTCTCGGCCGTGGTCTATGCGGTGATCATCGTCGGCTGGGCGATGCTGCATCCCGACGCCGGCCCGCCGGTGCGCGGCATCAGCTGGGGGGAGCGGTTCCGCTCCCTCCCCGGCCTGCTTCCCATCGTGGCGGTGGTGGTCATCATCGTCACCGCGGTCTACGGCGGCTGGGCGACCCCGACCGAGGCCGGCGCGCTGGGCGCCTTCGTGGTGCTGGTCGTGGCCTGGCTGAACGGGATGCGCTGGCCGTCGCTGAAGGCCGCGCTGATGGAGACCTCGAAGCTCGTCGTCATGATCTTCTCGCTGATCTGGGGCGTGCTGATCTTCGGGCGGTTCCTCGGCTTCTCCGGCCTGCCGGAGGCCTTCGCGACCTGGATCCTCAGCTTCGACGCGGACCCCTACGTGATCCTCGCGGGGATCCTGATGGGCTACGTGGTGCTGGGCATGTTCATGGACGCCATCGGCCTGCTGCTGCTGACCCTGCCGGTGGTCTACCCGGCGGTGATGGCGCTGAACGGCGGCATGGACGTGACGGCCGCGGACAGCGCCTTCGGGCTGTCGGGGGCGCAGGCCTCGGTCTGGTTCGGGATCATCGTGGTGAAGATGGCGGAGGTCTGCCTGATCACCCCGCCGATCGGGCTGAACTGCTTCGTGGTGAACGGGGTGCGGCCGGACATTCCGCTGACGGACGTGTTCAAGGGCATCTTCCTGTTCTTCATCGCCGACGCCGCGACCATCGTGCTGCTGATCCTGTTCCCGCAGATCATCACCTGGCTGCCCGACCTGATGTACGGTTGAGCCCCCGCAGGCCCCCCGCCGCCTTCGCGCCGCCTTCTTGCGGCGGGGGGCCTGCGACGCGGGGGGCTTGCAAAGCAAGGCTCCCTTACGGCAGCCTTCCTCCTGACAAGCGACAGCCCCGCCGGCGCCTCCGGCGGGGCATGGCCGCGAAGGGAGGACGACCATGACCGACATCGCCGCCGCGGAGGATTTCGACGCCCTGATCGTGGGCGCCGGCTTCTCGGGTCTTTATCAGCTTCACCTGCTGCGCGACCGGCTGGGCCTGCGCGCCCGGGTGCTGGAAGCGGCCGAGGGCGTGGGCGGAACCTGGTGGTGGAACCGCTATCCCGGCGCCCGCTGCGATACGGAGAGCCACGGCTACGCCTATTTCTTCTCCCGCGCGTTGCACGAAAGCTGGCAGTGGTCCGAACGCTACCCGGGACAGGAGGAGATCCGCGCCTATCTCAACCACGTCGCCGACCGGCTCGACCTGCGGGGCGACATCGACCTGGGGACGCGCGTGGTCTCGGCCCGCTTCGACGCCGCCTCCGACCGCTGGACGGTGACCACGCAAGGCGGGCGCCGTCTGCGCGCCCGCTGGCTGATCACCGCGGTCGGCTGCCTCAGCTCCGCCAACGTCCCCGCCATCCCGGGGCTGGAGGACTTCGCGGGCGAATGGCATCACACCGGCCGTTGGCCGCATGAGGGCGTGAACTTCGCCGGCAAGCGGGTGGGCCAGGTCGGCACCGGCTCCACCGGCATCCAGGCCGCCCCGGTGATCGCGGAGACGGCGGCGTCGCTGACCGTGTTCCAGCGCACCGCCAACTACTCGGTCCCCGCCCGCAACGCGCCCTTGTCGGAGGCGCGCAAGGCCGAGGTGCGGGCGGGTTACGACGAGATCCGGGACCTCGTCCGCTCCACCCCCAACGGTCACCCGTTCCGCATCCGCCCGGTGAAGGCCGCCGATCAGGACGACGCGACCCGGGCCGCGGATTACGAGAAGGCGTGGGAGGTGGGGGGCCTGCGCTTCCGCGCCGTCTACCATGACCTGCTGCTGGACCGGGCCGCCAACGACACCGCCGCCGCCTTCCTGAAGGGCAAGATCCGCGAGGTGGTGGAGGATCCGGAGACGGCGCGCATCCTGTCGGACATCGACCACCCCTACGCGGCCAAGCGCCCGCCCATCGACACGCGGTATTTCGAGACCTTCAACCTGCCCCATGTCTCGGTCATCGACGTGCGGGCCGACCCGATCCGCCGCATCGTGCCGGAGGGGATCGAGCTCGCCTCGGGCGCGGTGCATCCGCTGGACGTCATCGTCTTCGCCACCGGCTTCGATGCGATGACCGGGCCGCTGCTGGCCATGGATATCGAGGGGACGGCGGGGACGCTGCGCGAGGCCTGGGCGGCGGGGCCGTCGACCTATCTGGGCGTGGCGGTTCCGGGGTTCCCGAACCTGTTCACCATCACCGGGCCGGGCAGCCCCTCGGTCCTGTGCAACATGCCGGTGGCGATCGAGCAGCATGTGGAATGGGTGACCGACTGCATCGCGCGGCTGGAGGCGCGGGGCGAGACGCGCATCGAGGCGGGGGCCGAGGCGGCCGCGGCCTGGATGGCGCATGTGGGCGACGCGGCGAACGCCACGCTGCTGCCGCAGGCCGGGCATTCGTGGTATCTGGGGGCCAACGTGCCGGGCAAGCCGCGGGTGTTCATGCCCTATGCGGGCGGGATGACCCGGTTCCGCGACATCTCCGACGCCGTGGCGGCGCAGGGCTATCCGGGCTTTTCGATCGGGGGCGCGGCGGCCGGCGGCGTGCCGGCGGTGCTGGCGGAGATGACCGCCGCCGCCCCCGTCCCGCGCGCGATGACGGACGCGCCGGTCGAAGCGCCGGGCGTCTGACCCCCGGACCGAACCAAGGAGACGAGACATGGAGATCAAGCGCGCCGGTTCCGCCCCCTCCCGCGCCGGGCCGGAGGACTGGTTCACCGGCCGGGTGCGGCTCGACCCGCTGTTCCAGGCCGAGCCTCCGGGCCGGGTCGGAGGCGCGGCGGTGACGTTCGAGCCCGGGGCCCGCACCGCCTGGCACACCCATCCCGCCGGTCAGACGCTGATCGTGACCGCCGGTCTGGGCCGGGTGCAGCGCGAGGGCGGAAAGGTGGAGGAGATCCGGCCGGGCGATGTGGTGTGGTTTCCGGCCGGGGAGAAGCACTGGCACGGCGCCGGCCCCGACACCGCCATGACCCATATCGCCATTCAGGAGAGCGTCGACGGCTCGGCCGTGACGTGGATGGAGAAGGTCGAGGACGCGGATTACATGGGCTGAGGGGCGGCCGGCGGGCCTTCCCCGAACATGTCCCGCCCGGTGTGTCGGGCGGATCGCAACGTCTGGCGGCAGGGGGGGAATGGTGCCGCAGGGGAGGATTGAACTCCCGACCTCACCCTTACCAAGGGTGCGCTCTACCACTGAGCTACTGCGGCGCTGCGGGGCGGGTAATGCCGCGTTCGGCGGCGGAGCGCAAGCCCCCCCGGACGCAAATTCGACGCAGGTCCGCCGGACGCGGCCCCGACCTCGCCCCGTCCTGACGCTGGACCGCGCCGGGACCCGGCGCTAGACCCGTTGCCATGACCGACGACACCGAGACCAACGCCCCCTCGCCCCGTGCCGACGCGAAGAAGGCGGGCGCGAAGAAGGCGGATGCGAAGGCCGAGCGCGAAGCGCGGCTCGCCGCCGCGCTGCGCGCCAACCTGCGCCGCCGCAAGGACCGCGCCCGCGCCGCCGCGCAGCCCGATATGGAAAGCGACGGGGTCGAAGACGGGGACGAGTCGCAGGGCTGAGGCCCCGCCCGACTCGCCGCGCGTCCTGTCTCGCGTCCTGGCTCGCGCCCTGCTCCGCCGGCGCCCCGGGCCTGACCCGGGGCCTCCCGATCCGGCCCGCCCGCACGAGGCCCCGGGGCACGCCCGGGGCGCGCGACCGGCGCGGCCGCCCCCCTGTCCCGCGGCCGTCCTGCGAATGCGGACGGCGACTCGCCCTCGCCCTCCACCGCCTTGCGCGACCCGTGGACCGCATAGCGGAACAAACCCCATTGCGCTGCGCCAAGCCGCCCGCGATAGTGCGCGCGACGACAAGGGGGCGGCGGTCCTGTTTCCGAACGCCCCGGCGCAGAACAGGAGGAGACCCCATGACCCGCATCCGCCTCCCGCGGAGGGCCGGCGCATGACCGCGCCCGCCTTCGATTTCTCCGGCAAGACCGTGTTCGTGGCCGGCGGCACCTCGGGCATCAACCAGGGCATCGCCGAGGCCTTCGCGCGGGCCGGCGCCTCGGTGGGCGTGTTCTCCCGCTCCCAGGACAAGGTCGACGCGGCGGTAAAGCGGCTGGAGGCCATCGGCGCCCCCGCCTATGGCTTCGCCGGCGACGTGCGCCAGCCCGAGGCGGTGGGCGCGGCGCTCAAGGGCTTCCACGACAGGTTCGGGGACATCGACGTGGTGGTGTCGGGCGCGGCGGGCAATTTCCTCGCGCCCGCGCTCGACATGTCGCCCAACGCCTTCAAGACGGTGATCGACATCGACCTGCTGGGCACCTTCAACGTGCTGCGGCTGAGCCACGAGTTCCTGCGCAAGCCGGGCGCGTCGCTGATCACCATCTCGGCCCCGCAATCCACCGCGCCGACCGCGATGCAGGCCCATGCCTGCGCGGCCAAGGCGGGCATCGACATGCTGACCAAGGTGCTGGCGCTGGAATGGGGCGCGCACGGGATCCGGGTCAACGCCATCGTCCCCGGCCCGATCGGCGGGACCGAGGGGCTGGACCGGCTGGCGAACTCGCCCGAGGCGATGGAGCTGATGCTGGCCCGCACCCCGCTGGGCCGGGTCGGCACGCTGGACGACTGCGCCAACATGGCGATGATGCTGGCCACCGACCTGACCTCCTACGTCACCGGGGCGATCATCCCGGTGGACGGCGGACGGACCATGACCGGCGGCGGCTCCTACGGCTCGAAAGTTCCCCCGCGCAACGCCTGAGCGCGGCGCGAGGCCGCCCGGGCGTCCGCGCCCGGGCCCGACGCAAGGGGCGCCGCTATGTCGCCGGGTCCGGATATTCTCCCTGCCGGCCGGTTATGACAGAGTGCCCGACGAACCCATCCAGGGAGCATGGAGAGACACGTGAGCGGAATGGTCGAGGGCAAGGTCGTCGTGGTCACCGGCGCCGGCGGCGGCATCGGACGCGACATCGCGCTGGCGATGGGCGCGGCGGGCGCCAAGGTGGTGGTCAACGACATCGGCGCGTCGCTGACCGGCGAGGGGCATGACGCGGGCCCGGCCCAGAAGGTCGTGGACGAGATCAAGGCGGCGGGCGGCGAGGCCGCGGCCAACACGGATTCGGTGGCCGACCCGAAGGGCGCCGCCGGCATCATCCAGACCGCGGTCGACGCCTTCGGGCGGGTCGACGGCGTGGTCAACAACGCCGGCATCCTGCGCGACCGCTTCTTCCACAAGATGTCGGAGCCGGAATTCGACGCGGTGGTCAAGGTGCATCTCTACGGCGCCTATTACGTGTCCCGCGCCGCGGCGAACCTGTTCAAGGACCAGGAATCGGGCGCGATGGTCCACATGACCTCGACCTCGGGCCTGATCGGCAATTTCGGGCAGGCCAACTACTCGGCCGCCAAGCTCGGCATCGCCGCGCTGTCCAAGTCGATCGCGCTGGACATGCAGAAGTTCAACGTGCGCTCCAACTGCATCGCGCCCTTCGCGTGGTCGCGGATGCTGGACTCCATCCCCGCCAAGAACCCGGAGGAGGAGAAGCGGATCGAGCGCATGAAGAAGATGACCACGGCCAAGATCGCGCCGCTGGCCGTCGCCCTGCTGTCGGACAAGTCCGACGTCAACGGTCAGATCTTCGCCGTGCGCTCCAACGAGATCTTCCTGATGAGCCAGCCGCGGCCCATCCGCTCGATCCACAACGCCGAAGGCTGGACGCCGGAGACGGTGATCGACCACGCGCTGCCGGCGCTGAAGGGCAGCTTCTTCCCGCTCGACCGTTCGGGCGACATCTTCACCTGGGACCCGGTCTGATCCGAGCCCCCGCGCCGGGCGCGCCCGGCCAACGATCAGGACGCCCGCCGCATCGACGGCGGGCGCCGCCATGACAGATGCCAGGAGGAGACCGGCAGATGAGCGAAATCGGCAAGGAAAAGGAATTCCGGGAGGCGATGGCCGCCGGAAAGTGGCGGATCCAGAAATCCAACTCGACCGGCGCCTATGTCTACTACCCGCGCGAGATCGCGCCGGGATCGGGCGCGGACGACCTGGAATGGGTCGAGCCCTCGGGCCTCGGCACGCTTTACAGCTACACGATCGTCAACCGGCGCGCCGAACAGGGCGGGCCCTACAACGTGATCCTCGTCGACCTGGACGAGGGCCCGCGGATGATGGCCCGGCTGGAAGGCGTCGAGAACGACGCCATCGAGATCGGCGCCCGGGTAAAGGCCCGGCTGTCCGAGATCGGCGGCAAGCCCGCCGTGGTGTTCGACCTGGCGACCGGAGCCTGACCCATGCCCAAACCCTCTGATCTGCGCGGCAAGACCGCGGTCGTCGGCGTCGCCACCTACGGGTCGGGCGAGGCGCCGGGCAACACCGAGATGGACCTGGCCATCAAGGCCTCCAAGCTCGCCATCGCCGACGCCGGGCTGACGCTGGCCGATATCGACGGCATCGCCACCTGCTCGACCTCCAACGCCATGTGGCCGCTGTCGGTCATCGAGCATCTGGGGATCAAGCCCAGCTTCATCGAGGGCACCTGCATCGGCGGGTCCTCGTTCGTGGAGCATATGCTGCCCGCCGCGATGGCGCTGGAATACGGCATCTGCAACGCGGTGCTGGTCTGCTACGGCTCGGTTCAGCGCACCGGCGAGATGGACCGCAAGGCGATGGCCCAGGCCCGCGCCGCGATGGCCGCCTATGACTACGAGACGGTGTATTCGCCGCCGATGCCCGTGGGCGCCTACGCCATGGCCGCCCAGCGGCACATGCACCAGTACGGCACGACGCGCGAGAACCTGGCCGAGGTCGCGGTGGCCGCCCGCAAATGGGCGAACCTGAACCCCGAGGCCTTCATGCAGGGCGATCTGTCGGTGCAGGACGTGCTGGATGCGCGCCCGGTGTCCACGCCCTTCACGGTGCGCGACTGCTGCCTGGTGACGGACGGCGGCGGCGCCTTCGTGATGACCCGCGCCGACCGGGCCAAGGACCTGAAGAAGAAGCCGGTCTACATGCTCGGCGCCGGCTCCGCCGCCTGGCATTCGAAGATCACCAACCTGCCCGACCTGACCGTGACCTGCGCGTCCCAGTCGGGCAAGGAGGCCTTCGCCATGGCCGGGATGACGCCGGCGGACGTGCAGCACCTGATGCTCTACGACGCCTTCACCATCAACCCGGTGCTGTTCCTCGAAGACCTGGGCTTCTGCCCGAAGGGCGAGGGCGGGCGGTTCGTGTCCGACGGCAAGATCGCGCCGGGCGGCTCGCTGCCGCTGAACACCAACGGGGGCGGGCTCAGCTGCGTGCATCCGGGGATGTACGGCGTCTACACCGTCATCGAGTCGGTGCAGCAGCTTCGCGGCGAGGGCGGCGCCCGCCAGGCCGGCCAGATCGACGTGTCGCTGGCCCATGGCAACGGCGGCGTGCTGTCGAGCCAGTGCACCGCGATCCTGGGCACCGACGCCGCGCTCTGAGCGGCGGCGGAAGGACTGAAAACATGAGGGGCGGGCCGCCATGGCCCGCCCCTTCGCCTTGCGCCGGCATATCCGTCCGACAGATGAGGACCAGGCGCAAGGCTATCGCCGGCGCAACCGCGCCGGAGCGGTTTCGGGCGTCACGGCAAGCATGAAGTCGGATCGTCCTTGCGGTCGAGGGCCTCGATGCAGGTCCGCATGTCGTCAAGCGCGCGCGTCAAACTCCAAAGCTCGCGACGGGCGCCGCTCAATTCCTGCCGCATCTTCTCGGAAGCCGCCAAGTATTCCTCAACTGACGCGCGGATGATCCGATTTTTTTTCGATGATCTCGTTGTAGTCTCCGGCAAGCGCGTTGTACTTCCGGACCAAGGCATCATGTTTTTCAGCGCATTCGGTGAGGTTCGACGTGCAGGTGAATCCGTCGTAGCCGCACTGAAGGCGATCGAAGCAAACGGCGTTTTCGCCGACGCATTTTCCCGAGCTGGAGCAAACGGTCTCGCCGTAGCCGAGACAAGCGCCCCGATCGCCATAGGTGCACGAGAAGTTTTGCTGTGCCGGGGCGCCTGACGGGACCGCTGCGAGGACCAGCATCAGGGCGGCCGCCATGGGCCTGGAAAACCCGAGCCCGGCGAAAATCGATCCCCTCATCGTCCCGCCCCCTAGCGCGGCGGGGTCCGGCTGAGCCCGCGGGCGAGGTGGACGAGGCGGGGGCCGAAATCCTCCACCATCTGGTCGGGCGCCAGCGCGAAGGCCGGGCCGCCGACGGTCAGGGCCATGCGGGTGGCGCCGTCGAGGTCGGCGATGGGGGCGGCGACGGCGCGCACGTCCTCGCGCCATTCCCGGTCCACGTAGCAGAAGCCGCGGTCGCGGATCTCGGCGATGGAATCGAGGATGCGCGGCTTGAGGTCGGGCCAGACCGGGCCGAGCCGCTCCGCGAAATGCTCGAACATCGCCTCCCGCTCGTCGTCGTCGAGGGACGAGAGATAAGCCCGCCCCGCCGCCGATTGCGGCATCCCCACCCGGCTGCCGATATCCAGCAGCAGCGCGTCGAGCGCGGAGGAGGAGCAGGCGGAGACGTAGATCATCATGTCCCCGTCCGGGCTCGACAGCGCCACCGAGGCGCCGGTGTGGTCGGCGAGCCGCTGCATCCGCTCCTGCGCCATCTGGCGGATGCCGATATTGGCGAGCACCGGATAGGCGATGGCCAGAAGCGCGGGGCTCGGCTGATAGCGCCCGTCGATCTCCGACTGGCGCAGGTAGCCGAGCTGGGTGAGCGTGTAGGTCAGCCGGGTGACGGTGGCCTTGGGCAGACCGGTGCGGGCCGAAAGCTCGGCGTTGCCCAGCGGCCCCTGGCCGGGGCGGAAGGCGTGCAGCAGCTCGAAGGCGCGGGCCAGCGACCAGACGAACTTGCGGTCCTCGCCATGGCGGGCGGCGAGCTCGGCGTCGTTCAGGCGCAACGGGATCCGGCGCGTGGCCAGCCCCGGCCGCCGCGCGCCCCGTCTCGCCCCGCCCGCATCTGTGTCGGTCGCCATGGCCTCGCCTCCCACTTTCTGCCGGCCGGCAGGTTTTCGGCCGCCGCCGGTCGGTTTTCTTTGAATCCGTGTCATGACTCGGCGCGGTCGACGCCTGCGTCAACCGACCGGAACGGATAAGACGCGACGACGCGCCTCCCTGCGCGTCGTGCGTTTCGCATAGCGGAACCTTAGCGGCTCTGCTAATCGGATGCGAAACAAATATCGGCGCGGGAGGCGCGATTCCGACATGAGCATGGCCACCACCTCCATCGCCGCCGAGGTCGAGCGCCCCGGCGAATTCCCCCGCATCTGGGCCGAGCGGCGCCCCGACGCGCTGGCGCTGGTCAGCTCCCGCGGGTCGCTGACCTGGGCGGGGCTGGAAGCGGCGATCGGGCGGATGGGCGAGGCGCTGGTCGGCCGCGGCGTCGGGCCCGGCGACCGGGTGATGGTGGTGACGGAGAACTGCGCCGCCACCGCCGCCGCGCTCTGCGCGCTCAACCGGCTCGACGCCTGGACCACGCTGGTCAACGCCCGCATGTCGGCGGCGGAGATCGACGCGCTTGCCGCCTTCGGTGAGCCGCGGCTCATGCTGTTCGCCACCGGCGATTCGCCCGCCGCCGCCGCCCATGCCGCGCGGCTCGGCGCGGCGGAGTGGACCGACCCGGACCTGGGCGGCGTCGCGGCGCTGGCCATGGGCGGCGACCCGAAGCCGGAGCCGCTGGGCCCGGTGGGCGACCGCGTGGCGCTGATGATGTTCACGTCCGGCACCACCGGCACGCCCAAGGGGGTGATGCTGTCCAACGCCGCCCTGATCTACCAGGCGCATTCGCAGGGCCTCAGCCGCGGGCTGAACACCGAGGACGAGGTGTGGTGCATCGCGCCGCTGAGCCACATGACCGGCCTCGCCTCCAACCTGCTGTCGGCCTTCGCCTGCGGCGCGGTGCTGCGCCTGCCCGACCGGTTCGAGGCGCGGTCCACCGCCGAGGCGATCCGCGCGGGGCATGTCACCTTCCTCGTGGCCGTGCCGCAGGCCTTCGTGCGCCTGCTGGACTGGGCGAAGGAGAACGGGGTGGACCTGCGCGAGGGCTCCCGCCTGCGGGTGCTCGGCTCGGGCGGGGCGCCGCTGGAGCCGTCCTTGCAGCGCCGGGTGAAGGCGGAGCTGGGGGTGACGGTCGGCAACGGCTACGGCTGCTCGGAGATCGTGCCCATCGCCCGCGTCCCTCCGGGGGTCGAGGTCGACGCCAACGTGGTCGGCCTGCCCGCGCCCCAGATCGAGGTGCGGCTGGTGGGCGAGGACGGCGAGGACGTGCCGGACGGCCAGCCCGGAGAGCTCTGGGCCCGCGGCCCCGCGCGCATGATCGGCTATTTCCGCAACCCCGAGGCCACGGCGGAGGTGATCCGCGAGGGCGGGTGGCTCGCGACCGGCGACATGGCCTCCCGCGATCCCGACGGGATGATCCGCATCGTGGGGCGCAAGAAGGAGCTGATCATCCGGTCCGGCTTCAACGTCTACCCCTCGGACGTGGAGGCGGTGATCGCCGATCACCCGGCGGTGGCCATGGTCGCGGTGCTGGGCCGCCCGGTGGAGGGCAACGAGGAGGTGATCGCCTTCGTCCAGCCCAAGCCCGGCATGACGGTGGACGCGGCGGAGATGAAGGCCTGGCTGCGCGAGCGGCTGACCGCCTACAAGCTGCCGGCCGAGATCCGGACGCGGGAGCTTCCCATCGGCCCCACCGGCAAGATCCTGAAAAGCGCCCTGAAACCGGAGCTGTGACCGGAGCTGCCGCCCCCGCCCGCCCCGGCCGCCCGCCCTGCCCCGCCCTCCGGGCCGCAGGGCGCGCGATTGCCGGCCGCGAACGGACTTACTATACGGACGGTCAATGACCGCATAAGGCGAGGAGAACGCCCATGAGCGTCGGTGTCGACGACGACATTTTCGAGGCCCTGCTGGACACGGTGACCCGCTTCACCCGTGAGCGCCTCATCCCCAACGAAGCCCGGGTCGAGGCCGAGGACGAGATTCCGCCCGAGATCGTCAAGGAAATGGCGGAGATGGGCCTCTACGGCATGTCCATCGCCGAGGAATACGGCGGGCTGGGCCTGTCCACCCTGCAGGAGGCCCGGCTGGTCGAGGCGCTGTGCTACGCCTCGCTGTCCTTCCGATCGCTGATCGGCACCAATGTCGGCATCGGCTCCCAGGGCATCCAGATGCACGGGACCGAGGCGCAGAAGAAGGAGTGGCTGCCCAAGCTCGCCACCGGCGAGGCCTCGGCCTCCTTCGCTCTGACCGAGCCCGACATCGGCTCCGACGCCGCGCATATCAAGACCACGGCGCGGCGCGAGGGCGACCATTTCGTCATCAACGGGTCGAAGCGCTACATCACCAACGCGCTGCGCGCCTCGGTGTTCACGCTGATGGCCCGCACCAACCCCGACGTCGACGGCGCCGGCGGCGTGACCGCCTTCATCGTGCCCGCCGACACCCCCGGCATCACCATCGCCAAGGCCGACCGCAAGCTGGGCCAGAAGGGCACCAAGACCTCCGACATCTTCCTGGAGAACGTGCGCGTCCCGGTGGAGAACATCATCGGCGGGCCCGAGCGCGAGGGCATGGGCTTCAAGACCGCGATGCGGGTGCTGGACCGGGGCCGGGTGCATATCTCGGCCATGGCCACGGGCACCTCGCAGCGGATGCTGGACATCGCCACCGACTACGCCATCGACCGCAAGCAGTTCGGCGTGCCGATCTGCGAGCATCAGCTCGTGCAGGGGATGCTTGCCGACTGCCAGACCGAGATCGCCGCGGCCCGCGCCCTGACCCGGGCCACCGCGACGCTCTACGACGCCGTGGGCGCGGCCCCGATGGAGGCGGCCTGCTCCAAGTATTTCTGCTCCGAGATGGCCGGCCGGGTCGCCGACCGCTGCCTGCAGATCCATGGCGGCGCCGGCTACATGGCCGAATACGATATCGAGCGGCTTTACCGCGACGTGCGCCTGCTTCGGATCTACGAAGGCACGTCCCAGATCCAGCAGATCGTCATCGCCCGCGGCGTGGTCAAGAACCGCAAGGGCGCGAACTGAGCCGGCGCCGCCTGCGCCGGACGTGAGCGGGGCCGCCCATCGAGGGCGGCCCCGTTTTCGTTCCGGCCCGCCCGCCGCCGGCTTCGGCGTCGCGAGGGCGTGACCGGGCGCGCATTGAAATCCCTGTGAAGCTTGGTCATTCTCGGTTCCGGGCCTCCTCGCGCCCGCCTGCGGCGCTTGTTCACGCCGCCCCGCACGATATAGTCCGCGGGGACCGCGCCCGGGGCCTATCGCGCCCCGCGCCGACGCTTGATTGACGCAACGGACTGACAGGACTTCGCCCATGCGCAAACCGCTCCTCTCCCTGCTCGCCGCGGCCGCCGCCGCCGGCCTGCCCGGGATCGCGGATCGCCCGGCCTTCGCCGCTTCGATCGATCCGTTCTCCGAGCAGCAGCAGACGGACGAAGCGCTGAACCACGCGATCCGTCTTTACCGGGAAGGGAATTACGAGGAGGCGGAGACGATCGCGCGGACCTTCCTGCGCTTCAATCCGGCTTCGGCCCAGGCCCATGAGGTGCTGGGCGCCATCCTGGGCCGCATGGACCGCGAGGACGAGGCGCTGGCGGAGATCGAGCTGGCGCTGCGCATGAACCCCAACATCGCCAGCGCCCATGTGAACCGCGCGGTGCTGCTGGTGGGCCGGGGGGATCTGGAAGGCGCGCGGGAGTCGCTCGAGGCCGCGGTGGCGATCGACCCCAAGCTCTACGGCGCGCATTCCCGCCTCGGCCGGGTCTACGAGGCGCTGGGCCGTCCCGACCAGGCGGTGAAGGAATACGAGGTCGCGGCGGAGGAGGCGCCGGGGGTGGAGCCGGGCTTCCGGGTCAATCTCGGCGCGCTCTACAATGCGCGGGGCGAATTCGACAAGACCGTCGCCCTGCTGTCGCTGTGGCAGCGCGACCGCGACGTGTCGGTCGGCACGCATCGGGTGCTGGCCGAAGCGATCCTGGGTCAGCGCCGCTATGAGCAGGCGGTGCGGCAATACGAATTCGCGCTGGCCATCGACCCGAACGACCTGCAGACCCGGCTGGGCCACGGCGTCGCCCTGCGCGCCATGGGCGTGCCCAACCAGGCCCTGGAGATCTTCGAGAAACTGGCCGAAGAGGCGCCCTCCAGCCCCGCCCCGGTGGTCCAGATCGCCGAAACCCAGCTGTCGCTGGGCGAGAACGCCGCCGCGCAGGCGAGCTTCGAAAAGGCCATCGACATGGCCAGCGCGCCGGCGGCCATCGAGGCGCGTTACGCGGCGGTGCTGCTGCAGCTCGGCAAGGCGGACGAGGCGGTGACGCTCTACAACCGGGTCATCGACCGGGACGGCGCTAGCGCCGGGGCGCTGGCCGCGCTCGCCGGCGCCCAGCGCGCCGCCAACCGCTCCGACGACGCGCGGGCGTCGCTGGAGCGGGCGGTGAAGCTGTTCCCCGACGATCCGGCCAACTACATCCGCCTGTCGCTGTTCAAGCGGGACGTGCTGGACCTGGAAGGCGCGCTGGAAACCGCCGAGGCCGGGCTCGCGGTCGCGCCGCAGGACATCACCCTGCTGCGCATCGGCGCCACCGTGGCCCGCGATCTGGACCGGATCGACGTGGCGGTGCGCTATGGCGAGAAGATCCTCGCCATGAGCCCCGACAGCGTGCAGGACCGCTTCATCTACGCCACCCTGCTCGACAAGGCCCGTATGGACGGCCCGGCCGCGCAGCTTTACCGCGAGGTCACCGAAAAGCAGCGCGACAACTGGGCGGCGATGAACAACCTCGCCCTGGTGCTGGTCCGGTTGAAGAAGGAGCAGGAGGCGCTGACCTTCGCCCGCCGCGCCCTTCAGCTTCAGCCCGAAAACCCCGCGGTGATGCACACGCTGGGCTTCGTGCTCTACAAGGTCGGCTCGCTGGGCGAAGCGGAGCGGCTGCTGACCCGGGCCGTGGCCATGCTGCCCGACGAGGCGGAGATCCACTATCACCTGGGCTACGTGATGCTGGCGCGCAGCCGCAACGCCGAGGCCAAGGCCGAGTTCCAGAAGGCGCTGGAACTGAACCCCAATCACGAAGAAGCGCCCAAGGTCCGCGACCTGCTGCGCACGCTCTGACCGCGGGGCGCGCGCCGGAACATCCGCGCGCCGGCGCGTCCGAGACATGAAAGGAAAAGGGCGGCGGCGCCTCGCAGCGCCGCCGCCCTTTTTCGTGGCCGCCCGGCCGCCGTCGGCGGCCCCGCGCTTCGCCTCGCCTCGCCTCGCCGCCTCGCCCCGACCGCTCAGACCAGGCGGGACTGGTTCAACGCCGCCGCCACGAAGCTGCGGAACAGCGGATGCGGGTCGAAGGGCTTGGACTTCAGCTCCGGATGGAACTGCACGCCGACATACCAGGGGTGGTCGGGCACCTCCATGATCTCCGGCAGGCGGCCGTCCGGCGACAGGCCCGAGAAGCTCAGCCCGCAGGCCTCCAGCCGCTCGCGATAGGCGATGTCGACCTCGTAGCGATGGCGGTGACGTTCCGAGATCTCGGTCCCGCCGTAGATCTCCGACACCCGGCTGCCCGGGGTCAGCACGGCGTCATAGGCGCCCAGCCGCATGGTGCCGCCCTTGTCGTCGCCGACCTCGCGCGTGACGGTGCGGTTGCCCTCCACCCATTCGGACATGTGGAAGATCACCGGCTCGAAGCGCGCGTCGCCGGATTCGTGGTCGAATTCCTGGCTGCCGGCGTTGGTGATGCCGACCAGGTTCCGCGCCGCCTCGATCACCGCCATCTGCATCCCGAGGCAGATGCCCAGATACGGCACCTTGCGCTCCCGCGCGAAGCGGGCGGCGTTGATCTTGCCCTCGGTCCCCCGCTCCCCGAAGCCGCCGGGGACGATGATGCCGTGGAAGCGCTCCAGATGCGGCGAGGGCTCGGACTTCTCGAAGATCTCGGCGTCCAGCCACTCCACCTTCACCCGCGCCCGGTTGGCGATGCCGCCATGGGTCAGGGCCTCGTTGATCGACTTGTAGGCGTCTTCGAGCTGCGTGTACTTGCCCACGATGGCGATGCGCACTTCGCCGTCGGGATTGTGCACCGCGTCCGACACGTCCTTCCACTTCGACAGGTCGGGGCGCGGCGCAGGAGAGATGCGGAAGGCGTCCAGCACCGCCTGGTCGAGCCCTTCCTCATGGTAGACCAGCGGCGCGTCGTAGATGCTGTCGAGGTCGCGGGCCGCGATCACCCGCTCGGGCCGCACGTTGCAGAACAGGGCCAGCTTCTCCCGCTCCTTCTCCGGGATCGCCCGGCCGGAGCGGCAGACCAGCACGTCGGGGGCGAGGCCGATGGAGCGCAGCTCCTTCACCGAGTGCTGGGTCGGCTTGGTCTTCAGCTCGCCCGAGGCGGAGATGTAGGGCAGCAGGGTCAGGTGCACGAAGATGCAGTCGCCCGCCGGCTTCTCCTGCGCGAACTGGCGGATGGCCTCGAAGAAGGGCAGCCCCTCGATATCGCCGACGGTGCCGCCGATCTCGCAGAGCATGAAGTCGACCTCATCCTCGCCGATGCGGATGAAGTCCTTGATTTCGTTGGTGACGTGGGGAATCACCTGGATGGTCTTGCCCAGGTAGTCGCCCTTGCGCTCCTTCTCCAGCACGTTGGAATAGACCCGGCCGGAGGAGATGGAGTCGGTCTTGCGGGCGGCGACGCCGGTGAAGCGCTCGTAATGGCCGAGGTCGAGATCGGTCTCGGCGCCGTCGTCGGTGACGAAGACCTCGCCATGTTCGAACGGGCTCATCGTGCCCGGGTCGACGTTGAGATAGGGGTCCAGCTTGCGCAGCCGCACCGAGAAGCCGCGCGCCTGCAGCAGGGCGCCCAGCGCGGCCGAAGCCAGGCCCTTGCCCAGGCTCGAAACCACGCCGCCGGTGATGAAGATGAAGCGCGCCATGGAGGGGTTTCCCGTGATCGGATCGAGGGCGTCCGCGGCCGGGCGCCGACTGCGCCAGACCCTCTGCACGGGACTCACGAACTACAGCATTTCGTGGCCCGAAACAAGCCGGACGCTAGTTGAGGTAGACAGGGTGTCGGGTTCGGGGCCGGCCCGGGTGGGGGCCGACGGCGGGATGGTGGGCGGTGACGGGATCGAACCGCCGACATCCTCGGTGTAAACGAGGCGCTCTGCCAGCTGAGCTAACCGCCCGGGTCGGGGCGCTGGATAGGTCAGGCCGGGCGGGGCGTCAACAGGGCGGCGGCGCTCAGGTCGTCACGGGACCGGAGCCGACGCGGGGATGCGGACGCGGGCCGTCGGCATAGGCGAGGCAGATCACGATCTCGTCGGGGCGCGGGGCGTCGGCGACCATCGCCGTGAACGTGTCGAAATGCGGGAAGGACCAGGCGTCGTCCTTGTGGCCGAGCGGGATGTCGATGGGCGTCCCCAATGCCGCCAGCTTGACGTTGGAGGGGATCAGCGCCGCGCCGCCGCCCACGGCCGCGCGCATCGGCGCGCCGAGCCGGGGGTGGATGCAGGCGCCGCCATGCTCCATGTCGCCCGCCACGCCCACCAGCGCCGCCTTGCCGTAGGAGACGGCCGGACCGGGCAGCGCCGCCGCCGCCTCCGCCGCCAGGCGATGGCCGATGGCGGCGCCGATCTCGAACAGCGGCGTCAGGTCGGCGTGGAAAGCCCCGGCGAGCGGGTTGGTAACCACCGCCAGCGCGGCCACGCGCGCGATCGGCGCGCAGGGCGCGCCGAAGGCGTCGGAGGTCGCGGTCTCGCGGATCAGCAGGGTCTTGCGGACATGCATGGCGGGTCTCCGGGCGGGCATGGCCCCCGACCCTGCCCCGCGCCGGCGCCGCCGGCAAGGGAGCCGCGCGACGACCCGCGCGCCGGTGGGAAGCGGGCGCCCGCGCGGCCGGGCGAGGGCGCGAGGATGGCGCCGGGGCCCGGGGGCCAGGGGCGCGCGGATCGTCGGCCGCGCGGGGGCCGCCCGGGCCAGCGGCGGGCGGGTCGGGCGCGCGGCCTGCGTCTGTCAGGCCAGCGCCGCCGCCGCCAGGGCGCGCCACGGGTCAGGATCCCACCAGCGCGCGGCGAGGCCCGACGTGCTGGGCAGGACCCATATCTCGGCCCCGGCCCACGGCGCCGCCTGGCGGCCGAAGCGGAGCCGGCCGCTCGCGATCCCCAGCGCCGCCGCGGCCGGGCGCTTGCCGTTGAAGGCCACCAGCCGCGGCGCCGCCGCCGCCAGGCGGGCGCGCAGCGCCTCCGGCTCGTCCGCGGCGGGGTCGAGTTCGGCGTCCGCGCCGCTCTGGCTCGGGTTGACGTCGCTGAGCCCGATGCCGAGCGCGAGCAGCTCCCGGAACGCCTCCGGCGCGAAGCGGCGCGGGGTCAGCCCCGTCTCCGCCAGCATCGGCCAGAACCGGTTGCCGGGCCCGGCGTAATAGGCGCCCCGCCGGGCCGAGACCCTGCCCGCCGCCGAGCCCACGAAGACCACCCGCAGTCCCGGCGCGAGCAGTTCGGGCAGCACCCTGCCCGCCGCCGCCCCGTCGCCGGGACGCGGCCCGGCCGAAACGGAAGCGGGGCGGGCGGATACGCTCCGCCCGCCCCGCCTGTCGCGTTCGCCCGGGGCCATGCCCGTCGGCGTCAGTGGGCCCGGATCTCGGCCGCGGCCGCGGCCTCCGCCCCGCCGCGGGCGGCGGCTTCGGCGTCGGCGGCGGTCCACTCCACCGGTTCGGGCTTGCGGACCAGGGCCTGAGCCAGCACCTCGGTGACGTTCTCCACCGGGATGATCTCCAGCCCCTGCTTCACGTTGTCGGGGATGTCCGGCAGGTCCTTCACGTTGTCCTTCGGGATCATCACCGTCTTGATGCCGCCGCGCAGCGCCGCGAGCAGCTTCTCCTTCAGCCCGCCGATGGCCAGCACGTTGCCGCGCAGCGTGACCTCGCCGGTCATGGCGATGTCCTTGCGCACCGGGATGTCGGTCAGCACCGAGACGATGGAGGTCACCATGCCGATGCCCGCCGACGGCCCGTCCTTCGGGGTCGCCCCCTCCGGCACATGGACGTGGATGTCGATCTTCTCGAACTCCGGCGGCTTCACGCCGAGGGAGGGCGACTTGGAGCGCACCCAGGAGGCGGCGGCGTCGATCGACTCCTTCATCACGTCGCCGAGCTTGCCGGTGGTCTTCATCCGGCCCTTGCCCGGAAGCTTCAGCGCCTCGATCTGCAGGAGGTCGCCGCCGACCTCGGTCCAGGCCAGCCCGGTGACCACGCCGACCTGATCCGTCTCCTCCGCCAGGCCGAAGCGGAAGCGGGGGACGCCCAGATGGTCATGCATCTTGGCCACGTCGACATGCACCGACTTGGCGCCGTCCTTGACGATCTCGGTGATCGCCTTGCGGCAGGACTTGGCCAGCTCCCGCTCCAGGTTCCGCACGCCGGCCTCGCGGGTGTAGCGGCGGATGACCTCGAGGATCGCGGCGTCGTCGACCTTGTATTCGGTCGCCTTGAGGCCGTGGCCCTTCATCTGCTTGGGCAGCAGGTGACGGCGGGCGATCTCCAGCTTCTCGTCCTCGGTGTAGCCCGAGATGGCGATGATCTCCATGCGGTCCAGCAGGGGCCGGGGCATGTTGTAGGAGTTGGCCGTGGTCAGGAACAGCACGTTGGAGAGATCGTATTCCACCTCCAGGTAGTGGTCCATGAAGGCGGCGTTCTGCTCCGGGTCCAGCACCTCCAGCATGGCGGAGGCCGGGTCGCCGCGGAAGTCCTGGCCCATCTTGTCGATCTCGTCGAGCAGGATGAGCGGGTTCACGGTCTTGGCCTTCTTCATCGACTGGATGACCTTGCCGGGCATCGAGCCGATATAGGTGCGCCGGTGGCCGCGGATCTCCGCCTCGTCCCGGACGCCGCCGAGCGAGATGCGGATGAACTCGCGGCCCGTCGCCTTGGCGATCGAGCGGCCGAGCGAGGTCTTGCCGACGCCCGGAGGGCCGACGAGGCACAGGATCGGGCCCTTGAGCTTGGCGGAGCGCTTCTGCACGGCCAGGAACTCGATGATCCGCTCCTTGACCTTCTCCAGCCCGTAATGGTCGTCGTCGAGGATCTTCTCGGCGTTGACCAGGTCCTTCTTCACGCGGCTGCGCTTGGACCACGGGATCGACAGGATCCAGTCGAGATAGTTGCGCACCACGGTCGCCTCGGCCGACATCGGCGCCATGTTGCGCAGCTTCTTGAGCTCCGCCATCGCCTTGTCGTTGGCTTCCTTGGTGAGCTTGGCGGCCTCGATGCGATCTTCGTAATCGCCGATCTCGTCGCGGCCGTCGTCGCCTTCGCCCAGCTCGCGCTGGATCGCCTTCATCTGCTCGTTGAGGTAGTATTCCCGCTGGGTCTTCTCCATCTGGGTCTTGACCCGGGACTTGATCTTCTTCTCGACCTTGAGCACCGAGATCTCGCCCTGGATCAGGCCGTAGATCCGCTCCAGCCGGGCTTCGACCGACAGGGTCTCCAGCAGGGACTGCTTCTCCGAGAGCTTCACGGAGAGATGGCCGGCGATGGTGTCGGCGAGCCGCGAGGGGCTGTCCACGTCGGCGATCGAGCCCAGCGCCTCGTCGGGCACGGACTTGTTGAGCTTGACGTATTTCTCGAACTCGTCGGCCAGCGTGCGGGTCATCGCCTCGACCGCGTCGGGGTCGCCGATCTCCTCTTCCAGCAGCTCGGCCTCGGCCTCGAAATACGGGTCGGGGGTGACGAAGCCGGTGATGCGCGCGCGGCGCTGGCCTTCGACCAGCACCTTGACGGTGCCGTCGGGAAGCTTGAGCAGCTGCAGCACGTTGGCGACGACGCCGGTGCGGTAGATGTCCTTTTCGGAGGGATTGTCCTCGCCCGCGTCGGTCTGGGAGGCGAGCAGGATCTGCTTGTCGGCGCGCATCACCTCTTCAAGCGCGCGCACCGATTTCTCGCGCCCCACGAAGAGCGGCACGATCATGTGCGGGAACACGACGATGTCGCGCAGCGGCAGGACCGGCAGGGTGACGGTCGGATTGGCGGCGCTCGGCGGAAGGTCGGTCATTTGTTTTCCTTTTCGGCGGAGCGCCGCGCCCCGGTTCGAGGCGACGCGGGCGCCCCCGCAGGATGGGCGGACGGGCCGTCGTCAGCGGCTTCGCCCCTGTGCAAATTGGCCCTGCGACGGGCGGGTTTCAAGTCACGACGCGGGCGCGGGGGCGGTTTGGGGAAGATTGCGCCGGGGAGATTTCGAAAGCGTGAGCGGCGGAGGGCGCACGCTCCTCCCGCTGGAAGGCCGGGCGCCCCCCGCCCCGGTCGCGCCCCGCGGGCGCGGGGGCCGCGCGACGACCCGGTCGCGGGCGGGAACGGGGCGCCCGCGCGGCGGTGAGACGGGGCCGCCAGGCGGCGACGTCTCCGACATGTCGGGCGGGAGGAAGGCCGGCGGAGGCGGCGAGACGAGGCCGGGCGATGGCGAGGCGAGGCGAGACGGGGCGGCGACCGTCCCCAACGGCGGCCGGTGGCATGGCCGCGCGGGCGGGCGGGCGCAAGCGGCGGGCGGGTCGTCGCGCGGCCTCCGCGCCCGGGTTCGTGCGCCGGGCCCCCGCGAAGGCCCCCGCCCCCCCCGCGAAAACGCCGCCCCGCGAACGCGACGCGCCGCCCCCGGGACGGGAGCGGCGCGCGGATCGTCCGGCGGAGAGGTCAGGAGGCCGAGGCGTTGGCCGGCTCGCCCTTCTTCTCCGCGTAGATCATCAGCGGCTGGGCCCGGCCCTCGACCACCTCGTCGTTGACCACCACCTCCTCGACCCCTTCGGAGCCGGGCAGGTCGAACATGGTGTCCAGCAGCACGTTCTCGAGGATCGAGCGCAGGCCGCGGGCGCCGGTCTTGCGTTCGATCGCCTTGCGGGCGACGGCGCGCAGCGCGGTATCGGTGAAGGTGAGCTTCACCTCCTCCATCTCGAACAGGCGCTGATACTGCTTGACCAGGGCGTTCTTCGGCTCCGACAGGATCTGCACCAGCGCCGGCTCGTCCAGGTCCTTCAGGGTCGCGATCACCGGCAGTCGGCCGACGAATTCGGGGATCAGGCCGAACTTGAGCAGGTCCTCCGGCTCCAGCTCCGCCAGCACGTCGCCGATGCGGCGGTCGTCGGAGGAGCGGACCTCGGCCCCAAAGCCCATCGCCGAGCCCTTGCCGCGCTGGGAGATGATCCGGTCGATGCCCGCGAAGGCGCCGCCGCAGATGAACAGGATGTTGGTCGTGTCCACCTGCAGGAACTCCTGCTGGGGATGCTTGCGGCCGCCCTGGGGCGGAACGCTCGCCACCGTGCCTTCCATGATCTTCAGCAGGGCCTGCTGGACGCCCTCGCCCGACACGTCGCGGGTGATCGAGGGGTTGTCCGACTTGCGGGAGATCTTGTCGACCTCGTCGATATAGACGATGCCGCGCTGCGCCCGCTCCACATTGTAGTCGGCGGCCTGCAGGAGCTTGAGGATGATGTTCTCCACATCCTCGCCCACATAGCCCGCTTCGGTCAGCGTGGTGGCGTCGGCCATGGTGAAGGGCACGTCGAGGATGCGGGCCAGCGTCTGCGCGAGCAGGGTCTTGCCGCAGCCGGTCGGGCCGATCAGCAGGATGTTGGACTTGTTGAGCTCCACGTCCTGCTGCTTGGCCGCGTGGTTGAGCCGCTTGTAGTGGTTGTGCACCGCGACCGAGAGCACCCGCTTGGCGGTCTTCTGCCCGATCACGTAGTCGTCGAGCACCTGGCAGATCTCGGTCGGCGTGGGCACGCCGTCGGAGGACTTCACCAGGGAGGTCTTGGTCTCCTCCCGGATGATGTCCATGCACAGCTCGACGCATTCGTCGCAGATGAACACGGTCGGTCCCGCGATCAGTTTGCGCACCTCATGCTGGCTCTTCCCGCAGAAAGAGCAGTAGAGGGTGTTCTTCGAGTCCGATCCGGTCTGCTTGGTCATCCAGTTCTCCCGCCCGCGGTCGCCGCCGCAGGGCCACCCTAGGGTCGCGACCCTTAAGGGAACGCTAGCCCGGGGGCCGCGAATCCCGGCCTTGGGGCCATTGGTGCATGTCGTCGCGGCGGGCGCAAGGTCGAAACCCCGGCGATTCCGCGCGACCCGCGCGCCGCCCCGCATGGGAGGCGCGCGGAATTTCCGTTATCCGGCCGGGTCTTCGGGGACCTCACGGCTGGTCACGATGCTGTCGATCAGGCCCCAGTCGCGGGCCTTCTCCGCCGTCATGAAATTGTCGCGCTCCAGCGCCGCTTCGACCGTGTCGTAGTCCTGGCCGGTATGCTCGACATAGATTTCGTTGAGCCGGCGCTTCAGCGCCTCGGTCTCGCGCGCATGGATCAGGATGTCCGTCGCCTGACCCTGGTAGCCGCCCGAGGGCTGGTGGACCATGATGCGGCTGTTGGGCAGCGAGAAGCGCATGTCCTTCGCCCCCGCGGTCAGCAGCAGCGACCCCATGGAGGCCGCCTGCCCCACGCAGAGCGTCGACACCTTCGGCCGGATGTACTGCATGGTGTCGTAGATCGAGAGCCCCGACGTCACCACCCCGCCCGGCGAGTTGATGTACATGGAGATCTCTTTCTTCGGGTTCTCCGCCTCCAGGAACAGAAGCTGCGCCACGATCAGCGTGGACATGCCGTCATGCACCGGGCCGGAGACGAAGATGATCCGCTCCTTCAGCAGGCGCGAGAAGATGTCGTAGGCCCGTTCGCCCCGGGCGGTCTGTTCGACCACCATGGGGACGAGCGTGTTCATGTAGAATTCGGTGGGGTCCTGCATGGGGACGGGCCTTTCGCTGAGCGGGGCGCCGCCGGCGGCGCTGGGGGCGGCGCGGCGGCGCTGGAAACGGGGACGTGCCTTCCCTCAGAGTCCTATGCCCTCGCCGGGGGGGCTTCAAGGGCGGGCGGCGCGTCCTGGCCCGAGCCTCGCCCGCGGAGAGATAAGGAAAGGTTAACCCTGCGGCGCCCCGCGCGCGTCCGCGCGGCCGGTCGCCGCCGCGGATCCGGCCCGCCCCGCCGGAAAGTCGGCGGAGGGGCCGTCGCTCCGCCCGACATGATCCGAAGGTCCCGAGACGGAATGTCGCCGCTCCGCCCCGAGCGAGATCCCGACGCGAACGGACCCGCCGCAGCCGCCGCCCCCCGGAGGCCGCGGGCCGAAGCGCCCCCGCGAACGCGGACGGCCCGCCCCGGGGTCGCCGGGGCGGGCCGTCGCGCGTCCCCCGGAGGGAACGGAAGGCGCGGCGATCAGGCGGTCGCCGTCTCGTCCTCGGCGTCCAGCGCCTCGAGCCGGGCCTGAAGCTCGTCCTTGGTCACCGGGGTCTCCGTCACCGAGGCCAGTTCGAGGATGTAGTCCACGACCTTGTCCTCGAACAGCGGCGCCCGGATCTGCTGCATCGCCTGCTCGTTCTGCTGAACGTAGTCGAAGAAGGCCTTCGGCGGCACGTTCATCTGCTGGGCCTGGCGGACGATGGCCTGCACGATCTCGTTCTCCGACACCTGGATGTCGTTGCGAGAGCCGGTCTCGGCCAGCAGCAGGCCGAGGCGCACCCGGCGCTCGGCCAGCTTGCGATGCTCGTCCGTGGTCTCGATGGCGCCGTGGTCGTGGCCGTGAACCTCGGGGTTCTCCTCATGCCACAGCTGGTGGGCGATCTGGCTGGCCTCGATCTCCAGCAGCGCCGGCGGCAGCTCGAAGGTCACCGCCTCGTCCAGCGCGTCGAGCAGCTTGCGCTTGACCAGCGCGCGGGAGGCGACGCCGTATTCGGCCTCCAGCCGCTCGCGGATCTGACCCTTGAGGTCCTCGAGGTTCTCGGCCCCGAACTTCTCGGCCATCGCGTCGTCGATGGTCGCGTCCACCGGGTAGCCGATCGCCTTGATCGTGCAGGTGAACACGGCTTCCTTCCCGGCCAGGTGCTGGGCCTGGTATTCCTCGGGGAAGGTCACGGTCACGTCGCGCACGTCGCCGACATGGGCGCCGACGAGCTGGTCCTCGAAGCCGGGGATGAAGGAGCCCGAGCCGATCTCCAGCGGAAAGTCCTCGCCCGAGCCGCCCTCGAAGACCTCGCCGTCGACCTTGCCGACGAAGTCGATGGTGGCCTGGTCGCCGGTCTCGATATAGCCGCCCTCGGCGCGAGGCTCGAAGGTCTTGGCGTTCTTGGCGAGGCTTTCCAGCGCCTCCTGGACCGCCGCGTCCTCGACGGTCGCCACCGGCTTCTCCAGCGAGATGGCGGCGAAGTCGGGGGTCGGGACGTCGGGGAGCTTGTCATAGGACAGCTCGACCTGCAGGTCGTCGCCCTCGTCGAAGTCCTGGTTGGTGACCTTGATGTCGGGCTGCAGCGCCGGACGGTCGCCGGTCTTCTCGAAATGCTCGCGCACGGCGCCGTCGACCGACTCCTGCACCACTTCGCCCAGGAAGGACTTGCCGAACATCTTCTTGAGCAGCGGCAGCGGGGCCTTGCCCTTGCGGAAGCCCTTCATCTGGACTTCGGCGCGGGCCGCGACCAGCTTCTCGTTCATCTTCTCGGCCAGCTCCGACGCGGGGAGCGTCATGGCGTAGGCCCGGCTGAGCCCCTCGGACTTGGTTTCGACGACCTGCATCTGCGTATCCTGCTCCAGCGTCTCGGCTTCGGGCGTCGCGCGGTCCCCTGGTCGGGGGCGGCGGCCCGGAATCTTGCGTCCCCCCTCTCGGCGGCCCCGCCGGGCGGCGGCCCGGGAGCCGGGAGACTGGTGCGGGCGGAGGGACTTGAACCCCCACGCCTTGCGGCACGAGAACCTAAATCTCGCGTGTCTACCGGTTCCACCACGCCCGCAGCGGCCGGCGCCGGGCGGGGCCCGGCGCGGATTCCGCGGGGGAGTAGCAGGGTTGCGCGGCGGGTGCGAGTCGAAAAAGGCGCGGGCGCGGCCCGGAGCGGCGCGAAACCGCCCGGCCGAAACGGCGCGACCGGCGCGCCGGCCGGACCGCCGCGCGGGCGGGGGCGGGCCAGCGGCGCGCGGGGCGTCGCGCGGCCTCCCGCGCCGCGGGGCTCAGGCGCGGGAGGCCAGCGCGCGGAACACGGCCGGCAGGGCCTCGGGCAGGTCCTCGGCGATCAAGCCGGGGCCGAAGGCGCGGGCGGCCTCCGCGTGCAGCCAGGCGGCGGCCTGCGCGGCCTCGAACGCCGCCCAGCCCCGCGCCAGCAGCCCGCAGATCAGCCCGGCCAGCACGTCGCCGGAACCGGCGGTGGCGAGCCAGGGCGCCTCCCGCCCATGGGCGGCGGAATGCAGCGCCGCGCGACCGTCAGGCGCCGCGATCGCGGTGTCCGGTCCCTTGAGCAGCACCACCGCCCCGGCCCGCGCCGCCGCCTCCCGCGCGACGTCGAGGCGCGAGACCGCCGGCCCCGCCACCGCCGGCGCGGCGAGGCGGGCGGCGAGGTCGGGGAACAGGCGCCGGAACTCCCCCATATGCGGGGTCAGCACGCAGTCGGGGCCGAGCTGGGCGAAGAGGTCCGAGGGCCGCTCCGCGAACACGCTCAGCGCGTCGGCGTCCAGCACGCAGGGTTTTCCGAGCCGACGGGCCGCGGCGACGAGACCCGCGGTCCGCTCCCCCGAACCCAATCCCGCGCCCAGTCCCGGCCCGAGGCAGAGGGCGGAGACCTTGCCGATCCCCTCCATCCCCTCCAGCGCCGCCCCGTCCGCCACCCGGCGCAGCATAACGGCGTCGAGGCGCGCGGCGTTCTCGATCAGCGCGGCGGGGGGCGCGCCTACGGTGACCAGCCCGGCCCCGACCCGCAGCGCGGCGCGCGCCGCCAGCCGCGCGGCCCCGCCGCGTCCGACGCCGCCGGCCAGAACCAGCGCATGGCCGTGGTCGTATTTGTGGCCCGCGCCGCCCTTCAGCAGCCGGTCGGGATCGGGCGGACCGACCAGCCGCGCGGCCCGCGGCGCGGCGGCGCGGGTCTCCGCTTCCGTCAACCCGATATCGACCACATGCAGCGCCCCGCAGGCCGCCGGCCCCTCCGCCAGGTGGTGCCCCGCACGCGGCCGGTGGAAGGTGACGGTGGCCCAGGCGAAGACCGGATCCCAGTCCCCCAGGGCCCGCCCGCTGTCGAGACACAGCCCGCTCGGCCCGTCCACCGCCAGCATCCGCCCGAAGGTGGCCCCGCGGACGTAAAGCTCGGCCAGCGGCTCGATCACCGCCTCCGGCAAGGGCCGGGTCAGGCCGCCGCCGAACAGCGCGTCGACATAAAGGTCCGGCGGCGCGGCGCCCGTGGCGAGGATCGCCGCCCGGTCCCAGGCCCGCGTCGCGCCCCCCGCCGCCGTCCAGTCCGCGGCGGCGGCGGCCGCGTCGGCCGGGCGGCGGGCCGGGTCGCCCCAGGCGAACAGCGCCACCGCCCAGCCCCGCGCCGCCAGCAGCCGGGCCGCGACGAACCCGTCGCCGCCGTTGTTCCCCGGACCGCAGAACACCACCGCCCGCCGCGGCCCCCAGGCGAGGTCCGGCCGCCAGTCCAGCGCCGCGGCGACCACACCCGCCCCCGCCCGCTCCATCAGCGCGCGGCCGGAGACCCGGCCGGACCCCATCGCCAGCGCCTCGACCGCCTTCATCTCTCCCGAGGTCAGCAGCTCCATCCCTCGCCCCCTCCGCTCAGCCCGCATTCATCGCCCACGCCTTGGGCAGATTGCCCTATGATTGGGCGCCGGCGCGCGATTCCCGCCCCGGACCCGCCCTGCGGACCTGCCCCCCATTGCATCCGCCGGGCCGAAATGCTTGGCATGAGCCCTGCATAACATCTTGCGAACACGGCGGCGGGGGCGGCCGTCAACGCAGCAACCGAGGGAGCCCGAGGTCCATGAAGAAGATCGAGGCCGTCATCAAGCCGTTCAAGCTCGACGAAGTGAAGGAGGCGCTGCAGGAGATCGGCGTCCAGGGCCTGAGCGTGATCGAGGCCAAGGGCTTCGGACGACAGAAGGGCCATACCGAGCTCTATCGCGGGGCCGAATACGTGGTGGACTTCCTGCCCAAGATGAAGCTCGAGGTCGTGCTCGAGGACGACATGGTGGAGCGCGCGGTGGAGGCGATCGTGGCCGCCGCCCGCACCGGCAAGATCGGCGACGGCAAGATCTTCGTGACCAATGTCGAGCAGGCCATCCGCATCCGCACCGGGGAAGAGGGCGCCGACGCGCTCTGACCGCACCCCGCAACCCATCCCGCCGGACCCGCAGGGCGCCGGCGGAACAGCGACGCGCCCGCGTCAGCCGGCGCCGGAACACTCCAGGAGAGGATCACGCATGACCGACGCAAGTTCCGTTCTCAAGAAGATGAAGGACGAAGAGGTCGAATATCTCGACCTGCGTTTCGTCGATCCGCGCGGCAAGCTGCAGCACGTCACCGCGATCAAGGACGTCATCGACGAGGACTTCCTGACCGAAGGCTTCATGTTCGACGGCTCGTCGATCGCCGGCTGGAAGTCGATCGACAAGTCGGACATGAAGCTGATGCCCGACCTCGACTCCGTCTACATGGACCCGTTCTTCGCCGAGAAGACCCTGTGCGTCCATTGCGACGTGCTCGAGCCCGACACCAACGAAGCCTATGAGCGCGACCCGCGCGGCACCGCCAAGAAGGCCGAGGCCTACGTCAAGACCTCCGGCATCGGCGACAGCTCCTTCTGGGGTCCGGAAGCCGAGTTCTTCATCTTCGACGACGTGAAATACTCGGTCGAGATGAACAAGGTGTCCTACGAGGTCGACGCCGTCGACGGCGCCTGGAACTCCGACACCGACTACGAGATGGGCAACACCGGCATGCGGCCGCTGGTCAAGGGCGGCTACTTCCCGCTGCCCCCGGTCGACCACATGCAGGACATCCGCGCCGAGATGCTGTCGACCATGGCCCGCATGGGCATGAAGGTCGACAAGCACCACCACGAGGTCGCCTCGTGCCAGCATGAGCTGGGCCTGGTGTTCGGCTCGCTCTGCGGGCAGGCCGACAACATCCTGAAGTACAAGTACGTGATCCAGCAGGTCTGCGCGGCCTACGGCAAGTCGGCGACCTTCATGCCGAAGCCGATCGCCGGCGACAACGGCACCGGCATGCACGTCAACCAGTCGATCTGGAAGGACGGCAAGCCGCTCTTCGCGGGCGACAAGTACGCGGACCTCTCCAACGAGGCCCTGTGGTACATCGGCGGCGTGCTGAAGCATGCGAAGGCGCTCAACGCCTTCACCAACCCGTCGACCAACTCCTACAAGCGCCTGATCCCGGGCTTCGAGGCTCCCGTGCTGCTGGCCTACTCGGCCCGCAACCGCTCCGCCTCCATCCGCATCCCCTGGACCGAGTCGCCGAAGGCCAAGCGCGTCGAGACCCGCTTCCCCGACCCGTCGGCCAACCCCTACCTGGCCTTCTCGGCCCTGCTGATGGCCGGCCTCGACGGCATCAAGAACAAGATCGATCCGGGCGAGGCCGCGGACAAGGACCTCTACGACCTGCCCCCCGAGGAGCTGGCCGGCATCCCGACCGTCTGCGGCTCGCTGCGCGAGGCCCTGCAGTCGCTCGAGGACGATTACGAGTTCCTGACCGCGGGCGACGTGTTCACCCGCGACCAGATCGAAGGCTATGCGGAACTGAAGTGGGAGGAGGTCTACGCCTTCGAGCACTGCCCGCACCCGATCGAGTACAAGATGTACTACAACCTCTGATCCCGACCGGATCGGACGGAACAAGGGGGCGGCGCCGCGAGGCGCCGCCCTTTTTCATGCGTCCGGCGCCGGGCGGTCCGGGGCGTTCTTCAAGTTTTTCAGATTTTTTCGGACGGGATTTTTTCGGACGGGCATGAACCGCGCGCCCGCGCGCGGGAACACATGAGGGCATCGAGTCCGACAGGGGCGATGCTGCGCCGCACCATGCCCTGCCCGGCCTCGCGCGCGAAGGCGCGTGCCGGGCGTTTTGATCCAAGGGGAATTTCCGCCATGCCGCCGCCCTCCCGCCATGCCGTCCCGCCGCTCCTCGCCCTGCTGCTCGCCCCGCTGGCGGTCCTGCCGGCCGCTCCTGCGGCGGCGCTGATCGCCGGCGACAACCACCGCGCCTTCCCGCGCGACGGCGGCGACGACCAGATGTCGGTCGGCTATGTCGAGCTGGACGGCGACCGTGTTTTCGACGACGACCGGGGCGCGGGCGCGCCCTACATCCTGACCGGCGAGACGGTGAGCGGCATCGCGTTCGGCGGGCGGATCGACTTCCTGGTCCCGAACGGCACGACCACGACAGACACCAAGACGCCGAACCAGGCCGATTACGTCTATTCCCGCACCCTGCTGAGCCTGACCAACACCGGCCCCGCCGACGCGAAGACGCTGGAGGTGGCGGTGCATACCGGCGGCGGCGTGCATGGGCGTATCGCGGCCCAGGGCGACGGCTGGCGGGTGATGGAGGACCAGGACGACGGCGGCGCGGCCAACGCCACCGGCACCCGCGACCCCGCGGTCGGCATCCTGTGGTCCGACGGCCTCGGCGCGGTGTCGCCCGACGTGTCCAGCGACGCCGAGGCCAAGGAGTGGACCTTCATCGAGATGGATCTCGGCTTCGACATCGGCGAGACGAAGACCGTGCTGATCTTCCTCGCCTCCCGCAACGAAACCGACAGTTTCCCGCAGACCGCCTCAACCGCGCAGTCGCAGGCGGACGTGCTGGCGCTGCTGGCGGATCCGGAGCTGATGTTTTCGGGCCTGAACGCGGCGGAGCGGGACGGCGTGGTCAATTTCGGCCTGGCCGCCCCGGTCCCCCTGCCCGGCGCGCTGGGCCTGCTGGCGATGGGGCTGGGCGGTTTCGCGGCCGCGATGCGCCGGCGCCGCTGAGGGAGGCGCGGACGGCGCCGGCGGGCGGCCTCGCCACGCGCGGACCGGGCCCCGCGCCGCGCGGGCGCCCGGGGTCCGCCGGCGGCCGGGTCGTCGCGCGGCCCCGCGCTCCCGCATCGTCATCCGCCGGGTGATCTCGCCCGCCTCCCGCCCGCGCCCTCTTGCCAATGTCCGACATACGCGCTCGTATGTCCGCCGCTGAAACCCCCGCCGAGACCGGGGCCAGGATCGGGACCGCAGGGTCCGGGAGGAGAACCACATGCTTTTCACCATCGCCACCATCAAGGCGAAAGCCGGCTCCGAGGCCGAGTTCGAAGCCGCCGCCCAGGAGCTGGCCAAGGCGGTGAACGCCAATGAGCCGGGCTGCCTGCAATACGTGCTGTGCAAGGGCGAAGAGCCCTCGACCTTCTATTTCGTCGAGTCCTACAAGGACGCCGAGGCGGTCGAGGCGCATCGCAAGTCCGATCATTTCCGCACGCTGGGCCGGGCGATGGGCGCGTTCATGGACGGCCCGCCCTCCATCCTGCGCCTGACCGCCGCCTGAGGCGCGCGCCCCGAACATGCGAACGCCGCGCCGGGTCGCCCCGGCGCGGCGTTTTTCTTTACTGGGCGCGTCCGGCCTCAGTGCCCGCCGCCGCCCCCCGCGCCGGCCGCCGGGCGGCGCAGCAGCAGCACCAGCGCCAGCATCGAACCGAACAGGATCGCCAGCAGCAGGAACACGTCGGCGAAGGCCATCACCAGCGCCTCGGCCCGCACCATTCCGGCGAGCCTCACCAGCGCGCCCGCCTGCGCGTCCGAACCCAGCGTGGGCGTCAGCGCCGCGGTCATGCTGGCCAGCCGCTCTTCGGCCTGCGGCACGCCCCAGGCCACATGCTCCGACAACCGCGCGTAATGCATGTCGGACCGCGACGTCAGGGTGGTGTTGATCACCGCCAGCCCGAAGGCGCCGCCGAGGTTGCGGGTCAGGTTGAACAGGCCCGAGGCGTTCTTGACCTCATGCGGCGGCAGCGTGCCCAGCGCGATCATGTTGATCGGGATCATGCACAGCATCAGCGACACCCCGCGCAGGGCCTGCGGGAAGAACAGCTCCCAGAAGCTCCAGTCCTTGGTGATCGGCGTCAGCTCGAAGCTGGAGACGGCGAAACCCACCAGCCCCACGAAGATGATCTTGCGCGGGTCGAGCTTGCGCGACAGCGCGCCGACCACCGGCGCGGTGAGGAACATGAAGGCGCCGGTGACGAACACCGTCTCGCCGATCTGCAACGCGGTGAGGTCCCGCACGCGGGCCAGATAGAGGGGATAGAGGTAGGTCAGCCCGTAAAGCCCCACGCCCAGCACGAAGGTCAGGGCCGAGCCGATGGCGAAGTTGCGGTCCCGATAGGCCTTCAGGTCCACGATCGGCGTGTGGTTGGTCAGCGCCCGCCAGAAGAACAGCACCCCCCCGACCGCGGCGGCGACCGCGAACCAGGTGATCTCGGCCGACTGGAACCAGTCCTCCTTCTGCCCTTCCTCCAGCACGAATTCGAGACTGCCGAGGAACACCGCCATGGCGGCGAGGCCCAGATAGTCGAAGCGCCGCAGCAGGGCCGGGTCGGGCTCGTCGAAATCCACCAGCGCCCAGGCGATCAGGGTGGCGGCGGCGCCGGGAATGACGTTGACCAGGAACAGCCAGTGCCAGGAGAAGAGCTCGGTCAGATAGCCGCCGATGGTCGGCCCCACGGTGGGGGCGAGCGTCACCGTCAGGCCGACCAGCGCCATCACCTGCCCCTGGGACTTCCGGGGAAACACCGTCCAGGCCGCGGCGAAGGCGGTGGGGATCATGCCGCCGCCGATGAAGCCCTGGATGGCCCGGTAGACGATCATCTGGTCGATGGTCGTCGCGGTCGCGCAGAGCACCGAGGCGATGGTGAACCCGGCGGCGGAGATGGTGAACAGCACCCGCGTCGACAGCCCGCGCGCCAGGAACCCCGACAGCGGGATCATCACCACCTCGGCGATCAGGTAGGAGGTCTGGACCCAGCTGATCTCGTCCGGCGAGGCCGACAGCCCCGCCTGGATCTCGGACAGGGACGACGACACGATCTGGATGTCGAGGATCGCCATGAACATCCCGAAGACCAGCGCGAAGAAGCCGATCAGGCGGCGCAGGGTCGGGGGCGGCGGCTCGGCGGGGCCCGCCTGGGCCGCGGGCGCGGCCGGCGGCAGGGGCCGGGCGGAACGGCGGGAGGGATTTGCGGCGGCGTCGGCCATGGCTCGGGATCCGCGTCGGGGCCGCGGCGCGGAGGGGCGCGCGCGGCGGGAAGGGGCGGGCCGGGCCGGGGCGGCGGGCGCGGCGGTCCGGCGGAGGGGCTCGGGCGGCGGGCTCGCCGCACGCGCCTGCCCGGGAGGAAGGCGCCCGATCCGCGCCTCCAGAGGGGGGCGAGGCGGGATCGGGCTTTCAGCCGGCCGCGTCCGGGCGGGGCGAGGCCGGCATGGGGGTCCCCGCGCACCGGGCGCGCGGGGAAAGGCTCAGCGGGACACGGCCGCCATCGGCGACGGCGCGTCCGGGTCGGCCGCGGGGTCGGCTGGGGCCGCAGGGGCGCCGCTCCGCGCATCGGGCGCGAAGACCGGCTGCGCGCCACGGGCCCGCAGATCGTCCGCGACCCGGCTGTCCAGCGTCGCGATCACCGACATGCCCGGCCGCAGCCAGCCCTGGGCCGCCACCTCGGCGGGGACGGAGACGCGGACCGGCAGGCGCTGCACGACCTTGGTGAAGTTGCCCGTCGCGTTCTCCGGCGGCAGCAGACTGAACACGGCGCCCGAGGCCGGCGAGACCGACTGGACATGCCCGGTGACCGTGCGGTCGGGATAGGCGTCCACGGCGAGGGTCACCGGCGTTCCGGGAACCATGTCGGCCAGCTCCGTCTCCTTGAAATTCGCGTCGACATGGACCGAGCCCAGCGGCACCACCGCCAGCAGGCGCTTGCCCGGGGTCACGTAGTCGCCGACCGCGATCGACAGGTTGCCGACCACCCCGTCATAGGGGGCGCGGATCACCGTGTCGGCCAGGTTGCGGGCGGCCTGGTCCCGGGCGGCCTCGGCCCGGGCCAGCGCCGCGTCCACCTCGCCCTTCTGCGCGTCGTAGACCGAGATCTGGGCGCTGGCCGACACCACGCCCGCCTGCGCCTCCTGCAGGTTGGCCTCGGCCGTGGCCTGGGCGGCGCGCGCGGCGTCGAGCTTCTGGCCCGAGGCCACGTCATTGGCGGCGAGCCGGTTGTAGCGGGCGAAATCCGCCTGCGCCTGGGCCAGCGAGGCCTGCGCCGCCGCCACCCGGGCGCGGGCCTGGGTCACGGCCGCCGCCGCCGCCTCCTTCTGCCGCTCCAGCCGGATCAGGGCCGCGCGCTGGGAGGCGATGTCGGCCTCCGCCACCCGCAGCGCCACCCGGTAATCGCCGTCGTCCAGCGTCACCAGCGGCGCGCCCTTCGCCACATGGGCGTTGGTCACCGCGTCCACCCGGGCGATGTAGCCGGACACCTTGGGGGCGAGCTGGGCGAAATCCACCGCCACGTAGGCGTCGTCGGTGGACACCATGAAGCGGCCGTCGGTCCAGTAGCCGTAGCCCTCATAGGCGCCGGCGCCGACCAGACCCAGCGCGATGACCAGCGGGATCAGCTTTCCGCGGCCGCGCTTCTTCGGCGCCTCCGGCGCGTCGGACCGCGCGCCGGCCCCCGCGTCGCCGGAGCGCGCCTCCCGGTCGGAGAGCAGGGCCTTGTCGTCAGCGGCCGCGTCCCGCGCCTCGGCCTGGTCCCGGTCATGTTCGCCGGCGTCGAAATCTCTGGCCATGTCGCGTCTCCGCTGGTCTTCCGCCGCGCATCCTCACGCGACTCGCATATTGACCGAACGGTTCGGTCAGAGGTTGACATGGCGCCCTCCGTCACCGAAATCAAGGGAGCGCGGCGCACGGGATGACGCAGGCGCGAAACGGCGCCGCGAAGGCGGCGCCCGGCCGCCGACCGTGCTATGCGCTCGATGACCGCGCCGACGGGCGATTCCGCCCCGCGGCTAAACGATGCCGCAGCGATGAGCGGAACGATGACCGGAGCGCCTGACGACATGGACATGGACAGCCCCGCCGGGACCCGCGCCAAACCCGCCGCCGCCCCCCCCGCCGACGAAGCGACCGAGTCCGGCGCCAAACGCGCCCAGATCCTCGCCGGCGCCCGGCGGGTGTTCCTGTCGCGCGGCTTCGACGCCGCCGCGATGGGCGAGATCGCGCGGGAGGCCGGCGTCTCCAAGGGCACGCTCTACGTCTATTTCGACAGCAAGGAGGCGCTGTTCCGCGCCCTGATCGTCGACCTGAAGCGCTCCACCGCCGAACGGCTGACCGAACTCGACTGGTGCAACGAGGGGCTGGAGGCGGCGCTGGCCCGCTTCGCCGCCCGCCTGCTGCACGAAGTGCTGGAGCCGGACCACGTGGCGCTGCTGCGCATGGTGGTCGCGGCTTCCGACCGGTTCCCCGATATCGGCCGCACCTTCTTCGAGGCCGGCCCGCAATACGGCGCCACGCGGCTGGCGGAGCACCTGGCCCTGCGCGCGGCCCGGGGGGAGGTCGCGCTCGACGGCGTCGACCCGCAGGACGCGGCCTGGCATTTCCTGGGGCTGATCAAGAACCCGATCTCGCTCTGCGCCCTGATGTCCGCCGCCCCCCGCCCGACGATGGAGGAACTGTCCCGCGTGGGCCGCGAGGCGGCGCGGGTGTTCATGCGCGCCTATGGCCCGCGGGGAGGCCCGGCGGCCTGAGCCGGCCTGCGCCGCGGGGCGCAGGCGATGACCGATCGGTCAGTCCCCCGCGCCGCCGCCTGCCGTTCCGGCCGCGGGGTCAGCCGAGCCCCCGGACGAACTCCGCCACCGCGTCGCCGATGGCGGCCGGGCTGTCCTCCTGGATGAAATGCGCGCCGGGGACGGTGACCTCGGTCTGGTTCGGCCAGCTCCGGCAGACCTCCCGCGCCCGGCCGCGCAGGATCGAGCCGGGCTCGGCGTTGACGAACAGCTTGGGAACCGGGCTTTGCGCCAGCCAGGCGGAATAGTCTGCGACCACCGCGGTCACGTCGGCCGGCTCGCCCTCGATCGGGATCTGGCGGGGCCAGGTCAGGGTCGGGCGCCGGTCCTCGCCCGGCGCGGCGAAGGGGCGGCGATATTCCGCCATCTCCGCCTCGGTCAGCTCGCGCAGCACCGCGCCCGGCAGGACGCGCTCCACGAACACGTTCTTGTCGAGCACCATCGCCTCGCCCACGTCCGAGCGGAAGCCGCCGAACACCTTGCGCGCGTCCTCGGGCCAGTCCGCCCAGGTCAGCGGCGTCACGATGGCCTCCATATAGGCGATGCCGCGGACCCGGTCAGGGTTGCGGCGGGCCCAGTCGAACCCCAGCGCCGAGCCCCAGTCGTGCAGCACCAGCACCGCGCGGTCGAGGCCCAGCTCCTCCCACAACGCGAACAGGAAGCCGCGCTGCTCGGCATAGCTGTAGCGGCCCGGTCCGGGGTCGGGGAGCTTGTCGGAGTCGCCCATGCCGATCAGGTCGCAGGCGATGAGCCGGCCCAGCCCCTCGCAACGGCGCATCACGTTGCGCCACAGGTAGGACGAGGTCGGGTTGCCGTGCTGGAACACGATGGGGTCGCCCTGCCCCTCGTCGATATAGGCCATGCGCAGGCCCTTGATTTCGATGAATTTCCGGGGTGCGAACGGGGTCGGATCGGGTTGGGGTTCGGGGGTCATGGGTGTCTCCCTTGAATCGGGCTCCGGGTTGGCCGTGCGGCGTCCCGGAGGCGGGGTTGCGGCGAGGTCGGGGTCGAGTCGGGGTCAGGGCGCGGTCGCGCCCAGACGTTCGGCGGCGGCGCGGCTGGCGGAGAGCAGGCGGGCCGAAAGCTCCGGATCGGCGACGCCTCGGGCCAGCGACAGCCCGCCGAGGCAGAGCGCCAGCAGCGCCGCCGCCTCGTCGAAGCGCGGATGGGCGAGGGTCGCGGCGAGGTCGGCCGCGTCCGGGTCCTCCCCGCAGATCGCGGCGAGCGAGCGCAGCAGTTCCTCGCCATAGGCGTCGCGGAACGTCTCCGGCGCCCGCGCCGCGTCGGTGGCGAGGGCGGCGAAGGCGCAGGAGGCGGCGCGGTCGTCGCGATGCGCCGGCGTCAGGTAGCGCCGCGCCAGCCGGGCGGCCCGCGCCGCCCAGGACCGGTCCGGGGCCGCGCCGATCCAGCGGCGGCGATCGCGGCGGAACGCGTGGCGGAAAGCGGCGACCGCCAGCGCCTCCTTGTCTTGGAAATGCGCGTAGAAGGCGCCGTGGGTCAGGCCCGCGTCCCGCATCACCGGGCCGATGGCGGCGCCCGACAGCCCTTCCGCCCGCAGCCGCGCCGAAGCGGCGTCCAGGATCCGCCCGAGCGCACGCCGCTTGGCCTCGGCCCGCGGCGTGCCGGCCAGGCGGGACGGGGCGGCGGAGGCGGAGGCGGAGGCGGAGGCGCTCCGGCCCCGGTCGGGCGCCGGGTCGGTGGTCCGGTCGGTGGTCGGGTCGGGATCGCTCATGGCAGAGGGATTCGCATGATGGTCATCATGCGAAATCGTCCCCCATCCCGAGGCGAAGCGCAACAGCGCGACCCCGGCCGAGGGCTCACCGCTCTCGGAACGACTGATCCAGCGTGCGCTCGACGGGTTTGAGCAGATAGGTCAGCACCGAGCGTCGGTCGGTCTCGATCTCGGCCCGCGCCTCCATGCCGGCGCGCAGCGGCCGCTCGAAACCGCCCTGCCCGATGGTCTGGCCGTCCAGCGCCACGGCGACCCGGAAATAGGTGCGTCCGGTCTCATCCTCCGACGAGGTCGGGGCGATCGCCTCCACCCGGCCCGCCACCGCGCCGAACCGTTTTTCGTCGAAGGTGGTCAGCTTCAGCTGAACCGGGTCGCCCGGCGCGACATGACCGATGTCGAGCGGCGAAAGGCGCACCTCCGCGGCGAGGCGCATCTCTGTCGGCAGGATGTCGGCCACCGCGCCGCCGGGCTCGATCACCTCGCCCGGCGCGCGGACCCGAAGCGCCTGCACCTGCCCGGCCACCGGCGCGCGCAGCACGAGCCGCGCGGCGCGCGCGGCGTTGTCGGCCAGCGCCTCCTGGGCCAGGCCCCAGGCCTCCTCCGCCGCGGTCAGCTCGGCGAGCCAGGTCTCGCGCGCCGCCAACGCCAGTTCCAGCGCCGCGCGCGCCGCCTCCCGCCGGGCGGCGAGCGCCGCGTGCAGGTCGGTCTCCGCTTCCATCCGGTCGCCGCGGATTTCGGACAGGCTGATGGCCAGCTCCATCTCCGAGGCGCGGCTGACCCGCCCGCTGCGGGCCAGCGCCTCAGCCATCGCATGGCGCCGCTCCATCAGCCGCTGACGGTCCGCGAGACTGTCGCGCCGGGCGCGCGCGAGCGCGACCGCGCCGGCCGCCTCCGCCTCCCGCGCCGCGAGCGCGGTCGACTGGGCGCGCCAGGCGGCGAGCTGGGCGCGATAGAGGCCCGCGGCCTCCGCCGCCACGCCGGGGGCGCGCAGGGCGAGCGCCGCGGCCTCGGTCGCGTCGGCTCCGGGGGGCGCCGCGGGGTCTGGCGCAGGGGCTGGTCCGGGGGCTGGCGCAGGGGCTGGCGCAGGGGCCTGACCGGGACCGGCGGCGTCCGCAGGGCCGCCGGGCGGGATCGTCCCGGTCGGCGTCGCCCCGTCGTCGGGCGGGGCGGCGGCGTCCAGCGCCGCGAGCAGCGCCCGCAGGCGCAGCACGTCGCCGCGGGCGCGCGCCTCCCGCAGGCGCATCCGCCCGCGTTCCAGGTCCAGCATCTCGGGCGACAGGCGGGCGACCGGCTGGCCGGCGGCGACGAACGCCCCCTCCGACACCAGGATCTCCGCGAGAATGCCGCCTTCGAGATGCTCGACCACACGCAGTTCGCCGAGCGGCACGATGCGCGCGTCGGCCCGCGACAGCTCGGTGATCTCGGTCCGGGCCGCCCAGACCAGCCCGGCGACGATCATGCTCAGAATGGTCAGGACGATCGCCCGCGCCAGACGCGGCGCGGCGTCGCGATCGCGGTTGCGCCGCCGCTCGAACACGCCCGCCTGGCGCCGGCCGATCATGGCTGCGGCTCCAGGCGAAGGGCGTTGAGCGCGGCGACCTTGCGCACCATGCTTTCGCCGGCGCCGTCCAGCGCAACCCGGCCCTCGTCGAGGTAGATGATGCGGTCGGCGAGCGCGAGATGCGAGGGCCGGTTGGTCACCATCAGCACCGTGCGCCGCCCGTGAAGCGCGCGCAGCTTGTCCAGAAGCAGCGCGTCGCGCTCCGGGTCGAGGCCGTTGGCCGGCTCGTCCAAAAGCACGATCGGCGCGTCCTTCAGCCAGGTCCGCGCAAGCGACAGGCTCTGCAGCAGCGCCGGCGGCAGGGTGCGGCGCAGACCTTCGGTCAGTCGGGTGTCGAGCCCGTCGGGAAGGGCGCGGATCTCCTCTTCGATCCCCGCCTCGCGCAGGGCGCGCAGCATCGCGGGCTCTTCGGCCAGCGGCTCGGCGAGCGCGAGGTTCTGGCGCACGCTGCCATGAAAGAATTCCGGCGTCTGGGCGGCGAAGCCGATCGCGGCGCGCAGGTCGTCGACGGCGAGCTGACGCAGGTCGATGCCGCCGATCGACACCGCGCCCGCCGTCGGCCGCCACAGCGCCGGAACCAGCCGCAGCAGGGAGGTCTTGCCGGCGCCGTTGCGGCCGGGGATCATCAGGATCTCGCCGTCCCGGGCGGCGGCGGACACGCCGGCCAGCACCGGATCGCCGGTCGGCTCGAACCGCAGGGCGACGCCGGAGAACCGGACCTCTCCGCGGATGCCGCGATGGCGGGCGCGGGCGGCGCCGCGGGTCGGCTCCTCAGGTTGCGAGAGCATCGCGTCGGCCTGCGCGCCGCCCCGGCGCTGTCCGTCGAGCTGGGGGGCCGCGACGAACAGCGCCTGGAACGGGGCGAGCACCCGCCAGACCAGCGTCATCACCGCGATCAGCGCGCCCAGCGACATGTCGCCCTGCATCGCCGCCTCCGCCCCCCAGACGACGGCGCCGACGCCTGCGACGGTCATCAGCGCCTGGCCGAACGCCTGCAGGGCGCCGGCGAGCTGACGCGACCTCCGGGCGGTGGCCGCCGCCTCCGAGGCCAGCGGCCGCACGCGGGCGCGCCACGCGCCTTCGGCGCCCAGCCGCCGGATCGCCCGTTGGTTGGTCGCGATCTCCAGCATCAGGCGCTGATGGGCGGCGCGGGCGGCCGCCGCCTCCCGCGCCAGGCGCCGCGACAGGGGCAGCGTGCCGAGCCCCACCAGCACGAAGACCGCGACCAGCGCCAGGATCAGCCACCCCACCCCCGGGGCGAGCACGAAGACGGCGGCGAGGAAGATCACCGCGAAGGGCAGGTCCAGCAGGGCGGCCATGTTGGGGCCGACGAACGCGTCGCGCAGGCTTTCGAACTGGCGGAACCGGGCGAGGTGCTGGCCGAGATCCGCCCGCGACAGCGTCGCCATCGGCAGGGCCAGCAGCTTGGCGAAGAGGCCGATGACCAGCCCCCGCTCGATCCGCGCGCCGGCATGGACCAGCGCCTGGGCCCGGATCAGGCGGAAGGCCGCGTCGAAACCGAAGGCGAGCGCCAGTCCCGCGACCAGCGCCGCCAGCAGCGACCCCGAGCGGGTCGGAATCACGTGGTCGTAGAGCGCCATGACGAACATCGGCGTGGCGAAGGCCAGCAGATTGATCATCAGCGACGCGATCGCGAGCCCGCCGAAGACGCCGCCATGGGCCCTCAGGAACGCGCTGAGCGAGAAGGCCGGACCGGACCCGCCGTCCTCCCCCGGCCGATCGGCCCGCCCGACCTTCGCCGCCACGCCGGAGAGCGGCGGGATCTCGACCCATTTCGGCGCGGCGTCGCCGGGGACGAGCGCCCGGATCCTGCCGCCGTCCCGGGCCAGCGCCGCGAGCGGCGGGGCGTCTTCAGGCAGAAACAGGCAGGGCATGTCCGCGCGCTGAAGCTCGGTCAGGCGCGCCTCCGCGGTTTCCACGGCGATGCCGAGATTGGAGAGCGTGCGCACCAGGTCGTGCGGCCGCATCGACCGTCGGTCATGGGGCATGGCGTCGGCGACGGCGCGGGCGTCGCCCTGCCACCCGGCCGCGCCGATCAGCCCGCGCAGCAGGTCGCGCGCCACGGCGGGCGGGAGCTGGTCCGGACTTTCGCGATCGGCCGCGAGGGTCATTCCGCCATCTCCCGCCTGACGCGGCCGCCCCTCGCGGGGACGATCGCGGCGCCGAGCTCCGCCGCCAGATCGCGCGCCCATGCGTCCATGTCCGCCTGCGCGGCCGCGGCCGCGTCCGGGGACGGCTCGGCGAAAAGGTTGAGGGGGACGGCCGGCGACAGCGGACGGCCGGTCGGCGAGGCGGCGGCGGCGGCCGGGCCCGCCGCGCCGGGAGCCGACGCCGCGGCGGGATTCACGGGCCGGATCGGCGGGCCGGCGCGCCCGGGCGCCGCATCCGAGCCCCCGTTCCCGCGCGGACGGGACGGCGCGCCCGCAAGCCAGCCGGATCCCGACACGGACATGGACCCGCCCGCGCCGCGACGGCTTCGTCGCGGTTCGGGCGCGGTCGGCGCGCCGGTGGGAGGTGCGGCGCCCGGATCGTCCGGACCCGCGCGCCGCTGTTCCGCCGGCCGTCCCGACGCCGCCGGTTTCCCGGCCTGCGCCGTCTCCCGCGCCGGATCCTCGGGCCGGAGCGGGGCCGGAGCCGCGCGCGCGCGCAGGGCTGCGGCCGGGGTCGCCGAAATCGTCCCCCGCGCGTCCGTGCGGGACAGGTCGACCACCTGGTCGGCCAGCGTCAGGTAGGAGGGCCGGCGGGTCGACAGGATCAGCGTCGTGCGTCCGCGCAGATCCGCCAGCGCCGACAGCAGCTTGCGGTCCGCGACCATGTCGAGCGCCGTGTTGGCCTCGTCGAACAGCAGGATTCGGGGATCGCAGGCGAGCGCCCGGGCGATGCCGACCCGCTGAAGGAACCCCACCGTCCCGGTCTGCCGGCCCCGGATCAGCGCCGGCGTGTCGAAGCCGCGCGCCATGCGGTCGATCTGCTCGTCGAGACCGATCCGGCGCGCGGCGTCGATGGCCGCATCCCGCGCCTCCGCGTCGCCGAACATCGACAGGTTGTCGAGCAAGCTGCCCTCGAACACCGCCGGACGGCCGTCGACCAGCACCATGCCGCCTCTGCCGCGCGGATGGCCGAAGCGGCTCGTCGCCCGGCCGTCGATCCGCACCTCGCCGCGCTCGGGCGCCAGCTCTCCGAGCACCATCCGCAGCAGGACCGAACCCTCGTCCCCCGCGGCGCCGGTGAACGCGAGGCAGCGGCCCGGCTCGATCCGGACCGACAGCTCGCGCGCGTCCGGCCGGCCCGGCCGCCCGAAGCCGACCCCGACGAACGAGACCGCCCCGCGCAGGGGCTCCGCCGCGGCCGGGCCGTCCGGCGCCGCGTCCCCCGCGAGCGCCTCCACCTCCGCGAGCCGTGTCTCCGCCCCGCGCAGCTGGGCATGCTGGACCCAGAGGCCCATCGCCCGGCTCATCGGCTGCATGGCGCGGCCGTTCAGCAGCATGCAGGCGGCGATTTCGGCCATGCCGAGCCGGCCTTCCACCGCGAGCAGCCCCCCCGCCGCCGCCATCGCGGCCACCCCGGCCTGAGACATCACGGCGGAAACCGCCTGCGTGAGGCCGGACGCCCGGATCAGCCGCCGGCTCGCCTGCTCCGCCTGCATCTGGAGCAGTTCGTAGCGGCGCATCATCCGCGGCTCCATCGCGTGGACCTTGAGCGTTTCGATCTGGCCGAGCGTCTCCATCAGGAAGGAGTAGCGCCGCCGGTCGACCGATTCCCGCTCCGCCAGCGCGGGGGCCTGCAGGCGGCGCAGGACGACGCTGGCCAGTCCGAGCGCGCACAGGCTGCCCAGCGGCGCCAGCGCGAGCGGGCCGCCGATCAGCCCGATCATGCCCACGAACACCGCGGCGAAGGGCAGGTCCAGCGCCAGCAGCCGGCCCTGGCCGCCATAGTGGTCGCGCAATTGCGCGATCGCGTTGATCCGGTCGAGATGGGCGCCCCCGGTGGTCGCCTCGAACGCCGCCGGATCCGCATGCAGAAACCGCGTCGCGACCGCATCCGTGAGCCGAAGCTCGTATCGTTCGCCCGCGTCGCCGAGCAGGCCGAGCCGCGCCAGACGCAGGGCGAACTCCAGGCCGGCGAAGACCAGCAACGCCCCGAACAGCACCGCCAACGTCGCCTCGGCCCGGTTGGGCAGCACCCGGTCGAAGACCTGAAGCAGCGCCAGCGGAAGCCCGAGCGCCAGAACGTTGATCCCCAGCGACGCGGCCACGACGGCGCCGCCGAGCCGCGGCGGCGACGGAAGAGACGTCGCGGCGGTGCGCCGCGGATACAGGCTCCGGTTCGTGGTCAATGCATCACCGACTGATCGTGGCCGTTCACTCCACGCGCCTCTTCTGCCTCCGGGATGCTTAACAATTCGCTTCGCCTGTCCGCTTCCGGCGACCGGTCGCGCCCCTGCTTCGGCGTTTGCGAATTGTTCGGATCTTTCGGGTCTTCTGCGCCCGGGTGAATCTGCGGGGACGCGATGAGCGAAAAGAACGAGGCCATGCGCGACGGACGCGTCGCCGCCGGGGAGGGGCGGCTGGATGCGGCCAACCGGCGGAAGGCGCTGGAGGAGGACCTGCGCCCGAAGGTGGAGGGGGAGGCCCGAGACCGGGGCGAATCCACGCTGCACTACGGCGCCGGGGATGCGCCGGACCCGTCCCTGAGCGCGCATGCGGCCGACGACGGCGCCTCGACCGGCCTCTCGGACCCCGGACGCGACCTCGCGACGCCGGGCAAATCGGCGTCGCTGGACGCCTGGGCGCCCGCGCCGCTGTCGACGATCGCCGCCGCGGCGCCGGTCGAAACGACCCGCGCCGGGCCGACTTCCGACGCGACGACCAATCTGTTCGCGCGCGCGCCGTCCTCAGCCGTCGACTTGGGGTCGCCGTCCGACAACCTCTTCGCGCCAGGGCCCGGCGCGCCTTTCGCATCGTTGGATCCGGGCGCGCCTCCGCCGGTCGGCGCGGCGCCGGCGCCAGGGCCGACGCCCCGGCGGCAGGCGCCCGAGGACGCCCCCCCTCCGGACATCGGCGAAACGCCGGCCGCGCCGCCGTCGCCTCCCCCCCCCGCCATGGACGAGGCCCCGACCGGCCTCGCGCTGACCGGCGGGACCGTGGCCGAGGCCGCGCCCGGGGCCGCGGTCGGGACCCTCGCAGGGACCGACCCCGAGGGCGCCCCCCTGACCTGGAGCGTCGACGACCCCCGCTTCGAGGTGGTCGGCGGAACCCTCAAGCTGCGCGACGGCGCGGCGCTGGACCATGAGGCCGAGCCCGCGGTCGACCTGATCCTCTCCGCCGCCGATCCGGCCGGGAACGTCGCCACCCATGCCGTGACCGTGACGGTGGCCGATGTCGACGAGGCCCCGACCGGCCTCGCGCTGACCGGCGGGACCGTGGCCGAGGCCGCGCCCGGGGCCGCGGTCGGGACCCTCTCCGCGACCGATCCCGAGGGCGCCCCCCTGACCTGGAGCGTCGACGACCCCCGCTTCGAGGTGGTCGACGGAACCCTGAAGCTGCGCGACGGCGCGGCGCTGGACCGTGAGGCCGAGCCCGCGGTCGACCTGATCCTCTCCGCCGCCGATCCGGCAGGGAACGTCGCCACCCATGCCGTCACCGTGACGGTGGCCGATGTCGACGAGGCCCCGAGCAACCCGACGCTTTCGGGAGCGGAGGTGCGCGAACACGCCCCCGGCGCCGTCGTCGGCACGCTCGCCGCCGACGACCCGGAAGGCGAGGCGCTGACCTGGACGGTGGACGACTCCCGCTTCGAGGTGGTGGGCGACGTGCTCAAGCTCCGGGACGGCGTCGAGCTGGACCGGGAGACCATGGTCGAGGGGCTGCGCGGCGAGGTCTGGGACGCGACCGGAGGCCTGAACTCCATCGCCGAGGCGCAGGCGGTCATCGCCGGCGGCGGGCCGGTCGCGGGCTTCGTGTCCACAGGCATCGACTATCCGCAGGGCGGCGCGACCTGGATGGGAGATTCGGAGGGGCTCGCCGCCATTCTCGGAACCGACGCCGCGACGCTGACCGGCGCGGACATCCCCAACCTGGACACCACGGTCTACCGGTTCACGGGCTTCATGGACCTGTCCGCGGGGACCCACAGCATCCGCATCGGGTCCGACGACGGCTACCTGCTGCTGATCGACGGGGAGCAGGTCGGGCGCTACGACTGGAACCGCGGCTTCGCCTACGACGACTGGAGCCTCGACCTGGACAGCGACCGGACCGTCGCGGTCGAACTGATCTGGTATGAGAACCACGGCTCCGCGGGCATCGAGGCGCGGGTCGACGGCGCGTTGATGGGCGGCGCGGGCGCGAGCTTCGTGGACGCGGATGCGGTGGACTCCGTGACCCTGACCCTGACCGGGACCGACTCCTCGGGCCAGTCGACCACGCTGGTGGAGACGATATCGGTGCTCGACCTGAACGAGGCGCCGACCCTGCCGCACGCCTTCGCGACGGAGGTGACGGAGAACGACGCCGGCGCCCAGGTCGCGACGCTGTTCGCCACCGATCCGGAAGGTCAGGCGGTGAGCTGGTCGGTGGACGACCCGCGCTTCGAGGTGGCGGGCGACGCGCTGAAGCTGAAGGCGGGGGAAAGCCTGGACCATGAGGCCGGGCCCGTGACCCTGACGCTGACCGCGACCGACCCCGCCGGGAACGCCCTGACCCACCTGTTCACGGTCGAGGCGGCGGATGTGGACGAGGCGCCGGAGGCCCTCGCGCTGTCGAACCGGTCGGCGGACGAGAACGCGCCGGGCGCCGCGGTGGGCGTGGTTTCGGCGGAGGACCCGGAGGGAGGCGCCCTGACCTGGGCCGTTGACGACCCCCGGTTCGAGATCGTGGGCGACGTGCTCAGGCTGCGCGACGGCGTGGCGCTGGACCATGAGGCCGAGCCGACGGTGACGCTGGCGCTCACCGCGACGGATCCGGCCGGGAACGCCACGACCCGAAGCTTCGCGATCGACGTGACCGACCTCAACGACGCGCCGACGGAAGCGGGGGAGGCGCTGAGCTACGCGCGGGTGAACGAGACCGGGCGGGTCACCGGCCCGGGCCTGCTGGCCAACGCGTTCGACCCGGACGGCGACGCGCTGCGCGTCACCCATGTCAATGGCCAGGCCATCGGCGACGGGGCCTGGGTGGATCTGCCCCAGGGCCGGCTCTACGTGCGCTTCGACGGGCGGGTGGGCTTCGACGACGACCACGACTTCGACGGGCTCGCCGCCGGCCAGACCGCATTGGTCGGCTTCGACTACACGGTCGACGACGGCCGCGGCGGGACCGCGACCGCGACCGCGACGCTGTCGGTGGCCGGCAATCTCGGCCCCTCTTTCGTCAACGTGCCCGACAGCGGGCTGCTGATCGCGGACGAGGGGTCGACCTTCGTCGTCGACCTGAACGCCGCCGATCCGGAGGGCGACGTGCTGAGCTACGCCGTCACCGGCGGCGCGGACGCGGCGAAATTCGTGGTGGATCCGGACACCGGCGCGCTCAGCTTCGTCACGGCCCCGACGCTGGGCGGCGGCTCGGCCGCGGGCGACAACCAGTATCGGGTGGAGGTGACCGTATCGGACGGGCATGGCGGGTCGGAAACCCGGGCGATCGAGATCGATGTCGACGACAAGGAGCTTCTCGGCGTCAACCTGATCTCCAACGGCGATTTCGAGGACAACAACCTGCTGGATTCGGGCTTCGGAACCTTCGACGAAACCGGGCCGTGGCGGTCCGTCGGCGTCGCGCCGGCCACGATCATGGAACATGACATCGGCCACGGGCAGGGCGACGGCGACGCCATCGTGCATCTGACCCAGAGCACGGCGATCTCGCAGACCGTTTCGGTGACCGACGCAGGCGCCTACCGGCTGAACTTCAATGCGTTCAAGCTCGGCTACGACTTCGACAACGATGTCGAGGTGACGGTGGACGGGGTCTCGGTGGGCGTGTTCCGGCCCTTCGCCGAGGGGGAGGAGGGATTCTCCGTCGAGTTCGATCTCGATGCGGGGGCCCATGACATCGCGTTCCGCTCGCTGGGCCTCTCCAGCGTGCAGTCGGTCGCCATCGACAATGTCGAGCTGCGGCAGGTCATGACCTCCGAGGCGTTCGACCCCGCCTCCCGCACCGTGATCCAGGCCGAGGACATGACGCTCGCGGGCTATGTCGCACAGGATTTCGTGGAGGCCGAGGGCGGCTGGATGCTGCGGGTCGACAAGACCGAACTCAACCAGGCGGAGAACCTGTCCGGCGACGCCTCCTTCGTGTTCGGCGGCGAGAGCGGCGACTACGTGGTCGCCCTGCGCGCCATCGACGAGAGCGACGGCGACGGCTTCATCCAGCTTCTGGTCAACGACCGTGTCGTCTCCACCGTGTCGCTGGATCGGGGCACCGGTGGCGACGGCTGGGCCGACCTGTCGTTCCGCACCGTGCAGATCTCGGGGATCGAGCTGAACACGGGCGATGTGATCGCCCTGCATGGCGTGACCGAAGGCGGGGATTTCGACGCGGCGCGCATCGACTCGCTGGCCTTCCGCGCGATGCCGCTGGACGCGGGCGCCTCGAACGCGCTGAGCCTGAGCACGCCGCAGGCCGACCTGACCGGCGCCGACGCGGTGACGGAGAACGGGATGGCGGAGTTCGACGTGACCCTCATGGGGCTGGAGGCCGGGCAGACCCCGCGGCTGACGCTGACCGGGCTGCCGGCGGACACCATCGTGCTGAACGGCGAGATGAGCGCGATCAGCGACGGCGGGCCGCTGGATCTGGAAGGGTGGGATCTGACCGATCTCGACATCGCGCCGCCCGCGGGCTTCACCGGGCTGATCGAGGCGCAGCTGAGCGCCCAGGCCGGGGAGGGCGCGCCGATCGCCACGCTGGACCTGTCCATCGAGGTCGCGCCGGCGGACGAGATCGCCGCCGCCGACCCCGTCGCGGTCGACCCGGTCGCGGCGGACGGCGCGATGGCGGACCCGGTTGCGGATCCGGGCGTCGGCGACACCTTCGACACGTCCCCGAGCACGGGCTACTGATCCGCCCGCCGGAGCGGGACGGCCGCTGCCCTAGCGGCGTCCCGTTCCCGCGTCCCGCTCCCCTGTCCCGTCTCCGGGCGCCGTCGCCTCGCCTCTCGCCTCGCCCCCTCGCTTCGCCCCGGCTCCCGACCTGGCGCCGGCCGCCCCGCCGTTCCGTCGCCGGTTCCGACCGGTCGCGGCGCCGCGCGGGCGACATTCGGGCCGGCGCGCATGACGGGCGGGTCGATGACCCCGCAGGTACTTGCCGTGCGCAACGGGCTCCCCCTATCCTCGCCCGAAGCCGCGCCGCCAGACGCGCGATCCGGGGAGGAAATCCGAGATGTCAGACGCCGCCGGCGCCCGTCCGCGCCTCTATTACGGCTGGGTGGTCATCGCCATCGCCTTCGTGACCATGGGCGTGGCCATCACCGCGCGCACCGGCTACTCGCTGCTGTTCCCGGAGATGATCGACGAATTCGGCTGGGAGTCGGGGATGACCGCCGGGGCCTTCTCGGTGGGCTTCGTGGCCTCGACCTTCTTCCTGCCCATCGTCGGCTGGACCATGGGCCGCTGGGGGCCGCGGGCCACCATCCCGATGGGGGCGCTGATGGTGGGCGGCGGCTATCTGGCCGCGCGCTGGATCACCAATCCGGTGGAGCTTTACCTCTGCTTCGGGCTGTTCGCGGTCAACGGCTCGATGGCGATGAGCTATATCAGCCACTCGATGTTCATCCCCAACTGGTTCGTGCGCAATCGCGGGCTGGCGGTGGGGCTGGCCTTCGCCGGCGTCGGCGTCGGCGGGGTCACGCTGCTGCCGGCGATGCAATGGCTGATCGCGTCGGAGGGCTGGCGCACCGCCTGCCTGGCGGTGGGTCTGGTCACCATCGTCGCCATCGTGCCGCTGAACGCCCTGTTCCAGCGCATGCGCCCCGAGGAGATGGGCCTGCGCCCCGACGGCGACGCCGAACCGGTGGAGGGCGCGGCCCCCCTCCATGCCGACCCGGTGGTGGACCGGCGATGGGCGGAGACCGACTGGACCCTGCGCCTCGCCCTGCGCACCGCGCGGTTCTGGTGGATCGCGGTCGGATATTTCTGCGGGCTGTTCATCTGGTACGCGATCCAGGTGCACCAGACCCGGTTCCTGATCGAGATCGGCTTCGCCCCCGGCGTCGCGGCGCTGGCGCTCGGCGGCGTGGCCTTCTTCGGCATCTTCGGCCAGATCGGCATCGGGGCGCTGTCGGACCGGGTGGGGCGGGAGCTGGGCTGGGCGCTGGCGCTGACCGGGTTCGTGGGCGCGTCGCTCCTGCTGCTGGCGCTGGCGGATGCGCCGAGCATGGCGCTGCTCTGGGCCATGGTGGTGATGCAGGGGCTGCTGGGCAACGGGCTGAGCTCGATGTTCGGCGCGATCCCGGCGGAGATCTTCCAGGGCCGCAAGTTCCCGCAGATCTTCGCCACCATCTCGCTGATCGCCAATTTCGGGGCGGGGGCCGGGGTCTGGGCGATGGGCTGGATCCATGACGCGACCGGGGACTATCGGGCGGGGTTCTGGATCTGCCTGGCGCTGTCGGTGCTGTCGATGATCTGCATCTGGCAGGCCTCGCCCCGCCGGGTGCGGCTGGTGGCGGGCCGGGCCGAGGCGCGGGCGGCGGCGGCGCGCGCCGCCGCCTGAGCCCGGCGCCGAGCCAGCCCAGCGGGTCGGCCCCGATCCCCGGCGCGTGGAGGCCCAGGAGCAGGGCGCAGAGCCAGCCCAGCGGGGCGGCCCCGCACACCGGCGCGTGCAGGCCCAGCAGCAGGGCCCAGAGCACCAGTCCCGCCGCCGCCTCCGCCGCCATTCGCGGCGACCAGGCCCGCGCGGCGCGGGCCGAAAGGGGCCCGTGCGCGGGCGGCGCGATCCCCGCCCGCGCCGCCCGCCGGTCCAGCGCCGCCATGCCGGCGACGGCGAAGACCGCGAAGCCGCCGAACATCGCTGCGGCGGCGAGGTCGCCATTGGCCGCGACATGCCCGAGCGCCCAGAGCGCGAAGGCCCAGAGGATCGGGTGCCGGATCAGCGCCGGCAGGCCCACCGCCGCCTCGGGCGCCGGCCCTCCGACGAAGGCGACGGAGCCGGGATTGGGCCGCGTCGCCGCGCCGGCCAGCAGCAGGCAGGCGACGGGCATGAGCGCATGGGGAACCAGCGCCAGCGGGCGCGAGGGCGCCCAAAGCTCCACCACCGGCGCCCGCAACGCGGCCGAGACCAGCCAGACCAGCAGCCCGACCGAGACCGCCGCGTATCCCGCCATATAGGCCCCGCGCCCGAGGCGCGCGATCAGCCGCGCCCGCGCGCCGGTGGCGACGGGCAGGACATGAGCGGCGAGGAAGGCCGCGTAGGCGAGCAGGAATTCGACCATGCCCCGCCTTCCTGCGCCGATCCCTCCCGTCGGGCAAGCCTGCGGAGCGACGAATGCCGCGCATCCCGCCACCGCGCTCCCCCTCCTGCGCGCGTGCCGCACTCCCTCTCCTGCGCGCGTGCCGCGCTCCCCCGCCTGCGCGCGTGCCGCGCGACGACCCGGGCGCCCGTGGCCCGCCTCCGCCCGCGCGGCGAAAGCGGCGTCGCGCCGCTGGCGCCGCCGCCCGCCCCCGCGCGCGGCGCCCGGTGGGGAAACGGCTCCGCCCGCGCGCCCGGCGCGGCGCC
>JAYZWL010000034.1:0-38103 GCA_036154955.1 Pseudomonadota bacterium
TGGGGAGGGGGCCCGCGCCGTCCGTCCCGACCTCGCCTTCAGCCTCGACAAGCGCCAGCCGGATCGCCTCCAGCACCCCGTCCAGGTTGCCAAAGACCTCCGCGTTCCAGAAGCGCAGCACCCGGAAGCCGCGCTCCTGCATGAACCTGTCGCGGGCCGCATCCCGGGCGCGGGCCGCAAGGTCGTTGTGCTGACCGCCGTCGAGTTCCACGACCAGACGGGCGGAGAGGCAAAGGAAATCCGCGATATAGGGGCCGAGCGGCGCCTGGCGGCGGAAGCGGGCGCCGAGGCCTGCGCGGCGCAGTTCGCGCCACAGGCGTCGTTCCGCCGGCGTCGCGTCGCGGCGCAGGGCGCGGGCGCGATCGCGCAGCACCGGGTCGCGGCGAAAGCGGGTCATGCCGACGCCGCCCCGGGCCGCAGCGAGGCGCAGGCCCCCTCTGTCGGGACCGCCCCCTCCCCTGCCCTCCCCCGCAGGCGGGGGAGGGAGGCGCCCGGCAGCGCGGGCGGGGACATTTTCCGGCGCCCCTCGCCCGGCGTCCCTCAGAACATGAAATACCGCTGCGCCATCGGCAGCACTTCGGCGGGCTCGCAGGTCAGCAGGACGCCGTCGGCCCTCACCTCGTAGGTCTCGGGATGGACCTCGATCTTCGGGCAATGGGCGTTGAGGCGCATGTCGGCCTTGCCGATGCCGCGCGTGCCTTTCACCGCCACCGTGTCCTTCGCAAGCCCCAGCGCCGCGCCGATGCCGGCCGCCTGCGCCGCCTCCGATACGAACGTCACCGAGCCGCGGGACTGCGACACGCCGAACGATCCGAACATCGGCCGGGAATAGACCGGCTGCGGCGTGGGGATCGAGGCGTTGGGGTCGCCCATCTGCGCGCAGGCGATGGTGCCGCCCACCAGCGTCATCTCCGGCTTCACCCCGAAGAAGGCCGGCGACCACAGCACCAGGTCGGCGCGCTTGCCGACCTCGACCGAACCGATCTCGGTCGACATGCCATGCGCCACCGCCGGGTTGATGGTGTATTTGGCGATGTAGCGCTTCACCCGCACGTTGTCGTTGTCGCCCGTCTCCTCCGGCAGGCGGCCGCGCTGCACCTTCATCTTGTGCGCGGTCTGCCAGGTGCGGATCAGCACCTCGCCGATGCGCCCCATCGCCTGACTGTCGGAGGCGATGATCGAGAAGGCGCCCATGTCGTGCAGGATGTCCTCGGCGGCGATGGTCTCGCGCCGGATGCGGCTCTCGGCGAAGGCCACGTCCTCGGGGATCGACTTCGACAGGTGATGGCAGACCATCAGCATGTCGAGATGCTCGTCGATGGTATTCCGCGTGAACGGCCGCGTGGGGTTGGTGGACGAGGGGATCACGTGCGCCTCGCCGCAGACCTTGATGATGTCCGGGGCGTGGCCGCCGCCCGCGCCCTCGGTGTGGAAGGCGTGGATGGTGCGGCCCTTGATGGCGGCGAGCGTGTTCTCCACGAAGCCGGACTCGTTGAGCGTGTCGGTGTGGATCATCACCTGGACGTCCATGTCGTCGGCCACCGACAGGCAGCAGTCGATGGCGCCCGGCGTGGTGCCCCAGTCCTCGTGCAGCTTCATCGCGCAGGCGCCGGCCGACACCATCTCCACCAGCGCGTCGGGGCGGCTCGCGTTGCCCTTGCCCGAGATCCCGAAATTGATCGGGAACCCGTCCAGCGCCTGCAGCATCCGCCCGATATGCCAGGCCCCCGGCGTGCAGGTGGTGGCGAGCGTGCCATGCGCGGGCCCGGTGCCGCCGCCGAGCAGCGTGGTCACGCCCGAATGCAGCGCATCGTCGATCTGCTGGGGGCAGATGAAGTGGATATGGCTGTCGAAGCCGCCCGCGGTCAGGATCCGCCCCTCGCCCGCGATGACCTCGGTCCCCGGGCCGACGATGATGTCGACGCCCGACTGAACGTCGGGGTTGCCCGCCTTGCCGATGGCCGCGATCCGCCCGTCGCGCAGGCCCACATCGGCCTTGTAGATGCCGGTATGATCCACGATCAGCGCGTTGGTGATCACCGTGTCGGCCGAGCCGCCGGCCCGGGTGATCTGGCTCTGCCCCATGCCGTCGCGGATCACCTTGCCGCCGCCGAACTTCACCTCCTCGCCATAGGTGGTCAGGTCGCGCTCGACCTCGATCACCAGGTCGGTGTCGGCCAGCCGCAGCCGGTCGCCGGTGGTGGGGCCGAACATGGCGGCGTAGGCGGGGCGGGAGATGCGGGCGGGCATGGCGGGTCTCCGGAGGGCTGGCGGGGTGGGGGCGGGTTCAGGCGGCGGGAGTCAGGCGGCGAGACTCAGGCGGGGCGGATCGGGCGGCGGACGCGCCCGGGACGGGCGGAGGCGGGTCCCGCGGGCGGCGGGATATCGTTTGCATGCATGTGATTTTTCTCATCGACGCCGCAGCGGGACGCGACGTAACGTTTCCGGGAACGGGCCCGGGAGGCCCCGTTCGTGTCAATGAGGAGCATATCTTGAAAATCAGTCAGGCGCCCGCCGGCGTCGTCGCGCTGGCGATCGCAGGTCTCGCCGCCGCGGCTCAGGCGGAAACCCAGCTTGAACGCGGGGAATATCTGGTGCGGGTCGTCGCGGCCTGCGGGAACTGCCACACGCCGTTCGGTCCGCAGGGGCCGGACATGTCGAAGGAGCTGGGCGGCCGCCTGGTCGAGCAGAACCCGGCCTTCACCGCCTGGGCCCCCAACATCACGCCGCACATGACCGACGGCATCGGAGGCTGGACCGACGCCGAGCTGAAGACGGCGATCCGCGAGGGGCTGCGCCCCGACGGATCCCTCATCGGGCCGCCGATGCCGATCATGCTCTATCGCGGGCTGTCGGACGCGGATGTGGACGCGATGATCGCCTTCCTGCGCACGGTCCCGGCGGTCGAGGGGGTGACGCCCAAGTCCGAATACCACATCCCCCTGCCCCCGGCCTACGGGCCGCCCTTGGGCGAGGTGGCCGCGCCCGCGCGCGGGCCGACCGCCGAATACGGCGCCTATCTGGCCGGGCCGGTGGCGCATTGCCTGGAATGCCACACCACCTTCGGGCCGCAGGGGCCGATGATGGACACCCATCTGGGCGCCGGCGGCAACGAGTGGCGCGGGCCCTGGGGCGTCAGCGTCTCGGCCAACCTGACCAGCCACGAGGACGGGCTCGCCGGCTACTCGGACGCGGAGATCGACGCCATGATCCGGCAGGGCAAGCGCCCGGACGGCTCCGACATGGCGCCGCCGATGGGCTACGGCTACTACGCCCATATGACCGACGACGACGCGGCGGCGATCATCGCCTTCCTGCGCACCCTGCCGCCGCTGCCCGACCCGCACTGAGCCGGGGCGGCGGGCGAACGGGGCGGTCGCAGGGATCCGCGCGGCCGCCCTCAATCCCCGTCCCCCCCGCCGGACTCCCCTGCGGAGCCGCCGTCGGCGCCGCCATGGGAATCGCCCGTCCCGCCGTCGGAGGCCTCGCGCCAGCGGTTGTCCCGCAGCGGGCGCCCCCGCTCGCGGCGCAACCGGCCGATCAGGTGCAGGCAGATGGCGCCGGTGACGAACAGGGCCAGGCCCCAGGCGTTCATGGTCGCCTCGAACTCGGTGTTCATCGGCCGGCCGTTGATGCCGGAGAAGAGCGCGGCCAGCGCGAATCCGGCGGCCGGGGCGAGCACCAGCGCCGCCAGCCCCCCGATCAGCACGCCCCGCGGGCCGCCGAACAGGCGCAGGCCGATCCTCGGGCCGAAAAAGCCCATCAGCCCCATCACCGCCAGCGCCGCCACCACCGTCATGCCGTCTCCCTCGTCTTCGCGGCGCCGCGCGGCGCCGCGCGCCCGCCGCTCATGCCGCCAGCCCCAGCATCCGCAGCCGCGGCTTGTGCCGGCGACGGTAGAGGAGCCGCGCCCAGGCGGCGAAGGCGCGGGTCAGGGCGCCGGCGTCGATCTCGATGCGGTCCAGCAGCCGGCAGCCCTCCGGCGTCGCCTCCACCCGCATCTCATGGTTCCAGGACTTCACGCCCGCCCCATGCTCCCGGCTGATCATGGTGCGGCTGGCGTCGTCGCATTCCAGGATCTCGATCACGTAGGGCTTGGCCGGGAGCAACCCGAAGGCCGACACCGCGATCTCCAGCCGCTGCCCCGCCGTGAAGCGCCCCTCGGGCAGGCCGATCTGGGTGACCATGCCGCGATTCACCTCGCCCAGCCGGCGCCAGTCTATCGCGACGTCCCAGAGCAGTTCCGGGGCGACGGGGTAGTCATGCGCGGTCTCGACGACCTGCGGGGCGCAGGAGGCGGGAAGGGGCATGGCTCAGAGCGCCCCCATCACTTTCTGATTGAACCCCCAGACCTGCCGCGCGCCGCCATAGGGCACCAGCGTCACGTCCCGGGTCTGCCCCGGCTCGAACCGCACCGCGGTGCCCGCGGCGATATCGAGCCGCATGCCCCGCGCCGCCTCCCGGTCGAAGTCCAGCGCCGGGTTGGTCTCGGCGAAATGGTAGTGCGAGCCGACCTGCACCGGCCGGTCGCCGGTGTTGGAGACGGTGAGGCTCACCGTCTCCGCGCCGGCGTTCAGCTCGATCTCCCCCGCGGCGGGAAACAGCTCTCCCGGGATCAACGCTGCGCCCTCCGCGCGGCCCAGATCGCGGCGACGGCGAGGGCGGCCAGCGCCAGGGTCTCGATGCCGTGCGGGTGGGAATGGCCCTCGGGGCCGGCATGGGCGAAGGCCGCGGCCGGAACGAGGATGGCGGCGAGGGCGGCGGAGAGGCGGGTGGTCATCGGGATGAGGTCTCCTTGGTCGGACGGGACCGTCCGGGATTGCGGGATCGGGGGTCGCGCCGGGCTCAGGCCGGGTCGGCCTCGGCTTCGGCGAGATGTCGGGAAAGCCGCGCCGCCTCCGCGTCGAAGGCGGCGGCCAGCGCGGGAGAGGCGGCGCGGCACGGGTCGGTCACCTGCCGCGCCCAGGCGAGATACTCGGCCTTGCGCGCCAGGGGCCAGGCCGGCGGGCTGTCGACGATGGCGGCGAGGTTGGAGGCCTTGTCGGCCAGCTTGATGCGCTTGGCCCGGTCCGAGCGGTGCGGGGCGTGGACCGCCTGCAGGCGCTTGCGCTCGGGCTTGGGCAGCGACTTGTCGTCGGTCACCTCCATGACCAGCGCCGCGACCTCCGGGCCGAACAGGCCGGCGATCTCGGCCTCCGTGCCCTCGGTGTCCTCCACGATGTCATGGAGCAGGCCGCCCAGCAGCAGCGCCTCGTCCTCGGGATGCGCCTCCGCCAGCCGGGCGGCGACTTCGAGCACATGATTCACGTAAGGCTCCTTCGCCGCGCCCTTGCGCACCTGGCCCGCATGGCGGCGGGCGGCGTAGAGGGCGGCGGCGGCGAAGGCTTTCATGGCGCGGGCTCGCGGGTTCGCTACGGGGGCGGGCGGAACGGTCAGCGGATCGGGTGATGCACGGTCACCAGCTTGGTGCCGTCGGGAAAGGTGGCCTCGACCTGCACTTCGTGGATCATCTCGGGGATGCCCTCCATGCACTGCTCGGCGGTGACGACGCCGGCCCCGGCCTCCATCAGGTCGGCCACGGTGCGGCCGTCGCGGGCGCCTTCCACCACGTAGTCGGTGATCAGCGCGATCGCCTCGGGATGGTTGAGCTTGACGCCGCGGGCGAGGCGGCCGCGGGCCACCATGGCGGCGAGCGACACCAGCAGCTTGTCCTTTTCGCGCGGGGTCAGGTTCATGGGCGGCTCCTTGAGGTCTCACATGGTCCAGACGCGGGGCGGCGGGCCCGCGCGGAAACGGCTCAGCACCGCGATCAGGGCGCGGCGCAGGGCGCGGCCGTCGCGGGCGACGAGGCGGGCGGCCAGCAGGCCGTCGAGCGCCGAGGCCCCGGCCTCCACCCCCGCATGACCGGAAAGCAGCCCGCGCAGTTCGGCCAGCCGGGCGGGGGCGCCGGGGGCGGCGTGGACCAGCGTCGCCGCGGCGATGCCGCCGCCGAAGCAGGCGGGGCGCGCGGCGATGTCGGCGACGGGTCCGACCAGGCGCAGGGCGTCGGCCCAGACCAGCTCGCCGCCCACGCGCAGGCGCCACCGGTCGCGGAAGGCGGCCTCGCGCACCGTCTCCCCCATCGCGGCGCGGCCGAGGATCAGGGGCTCGATCCCGGTGAAGGACGCGGTGGGGTCGAGCTCGATCTCCAGCCGCCGCCGCAGGGCGCCGCCATCGAACAGGATCGTCTCCTGCGGCAGCCAGTCCAGCGTGGCGCCCGGGCCCGCGGTCAGCCGGGTCGCGACCTGCGCCTCCTCGCCGGGATGCGCGCGGTAGATGCGTTCGGCCGCCTGGGTGGAGAGGGTCAGGGCCGCGCCCTCCGCCGCCTCCGCCCGCCAGTCGAACCGGTCGCCCCCGGTCAGGCCGCCGGCGGTGTTCAGAAGCACCGCCTCGAAGGCCGCGCCCTCGGTGGTCGGCAGCAGGATCTTGGCGGAACCGCGCTGGTAGAGGTCGCGCAGGCGGGACCGGCCGCGGGCGAGCCGGACCGCGACCCGCCCCTCCCCCTCGGCCCGGGGCTGGGCGAGCCCGGGCGCGGCGCGGCGCAGGGGCGCGGGACCGGGCCGCGTCTGGCCGGGCGAGGCGTCGGAGGGGTCCGGCAGGGCTCGGGCGGCGTCCAGCATCGCTCTCCGGCGGTTCGGGTCGGAAGGCGGGCGCGCGGCGGCCGAGGCGGCCGGCGACCCGTGGGAAAAAGGCTTTCGTCCCCGTCACGATGGCCCGAAGGCCCCGGGCGCGCAAGCCCCGGCGCGCGCGCCGGCGCCGCATGGATGAACGGCCCGCGGGGGCGGCGCGCCCCGGGCGGCCGCGCCGCCTTCGCGCACGCCCCCGCACGCCCCGGCCGCACGCAGCGACGACCCGCCGCGCCCCCGGCGCCGCGGCGGCGCCCGGGCCCTTCCCGCCCCGCCCGCGCGGCCCCCCGCGCGCCGAAGCGGGCCGCGCCTTCCCCCGTCCGGGCCGAAAAACGCCGCGGCGCCAAGGCGCAGCCCATGGCGCGCCGCCGCGAAACCGCGCAGGATGCCCCCCGGTCCCCGGCGCGCTCCCGCCGGAGGGGCCGCGCGACCGGGCCGGCAAACGCCCGGGGTTGGCTTGTCGGCCCCGCCCCCATATTTTCCGCCGAACTTCCGGCCGAGTCGCGACCCATGAGAGACCCCGAACCGGGGCGCCCGGGCCCGCGTGGCCGCACGCAAGGACAGGCAGATGCTGAACAGCCTCTTCGGGATGTTTTCGGCCGACATGGCCATTGATCTCGGGACCGCGAACACCCTCGTCTACGTGAAGGGCCGCGGCATCGTGCTGAACGAACCCTCCGTCGTCGCCTTCGCCACCAAGAACGGCAAGAAGGAGGTGCTCGCGGTCGGCGAGGACGCCAAGCTCATGCTCGGCCGCACGCCCGGCTCGATCCAGGCGATCCGGCCGATGCGCGACGGGGTCATCGCCGACTTCGACGTGGCCGAGGAGATGATCAAGCACTTCATCCGCAAGGTGCATCGGCGCGGCTCCTTCGCCTCGCCCAAGATCATCGTCTGCGTGCCCTACGGCGCCACCCCGGTCGAGGAACGCGCCATCCGCGAGTCGGTCATGGCCGCCGGCGCCCGCAAGGCCGCCCTGATCCCCGAGCCCATCGCGGCGGCCATCGGCGCCGGCATGCCGATCACCGAGGCGACCGGCTCCATGGTCGTGGACATCGGCGGCGGCACCACCGAGGTCGCGGTCCTGTCGCTGGGCGACATCGTCTACGCGCGCTCCATCCGGGTCGGCGGGGACAAGATGGACGAGGCCATCATCTCCTACCTGCGCCGTCAGCAGAACATCCTGATCGGCGAGGCGACGGCCGAGCGCATCAAGTGCACCATCGGCACCGCCCGGATGCCCGAGGACGGCCGCGGCCGGTCCATCGAGATCCGCGGCCGCGACCTGCTCAACGGCATCCCCAAGGAGATCGAGGTCACCCAGGGCCAGATCGCCGAGGCGCTGGCCGAGCCGGTGATGCAGATCAAGGAAGCGGTGATGTCGGCGCTGGAGGCGACGCCGCCGGACCTCGCCGCCGACATCGTCGACCGCGGCGTGATGCTGACCGGGGGCGGGGCGCTGCTGGGCGATCTCGACCTCGCGCTGCGCGAGCAGACCGGGCTCGCGATCACCACCGCCGAGGATCCGCTGAGCTGCGTGGCGCTGGGCACCGGCAAGGCGCTGGAGCATGAGAAAGACCTGATCCACATCCTCAACTACAAGGGCTGAGCGCGCGCGAGCCCCGAGGGGGCCGGCGCCCCGGCCCGGACGAGAGCCGCGGCCGGGCGCCGGCGCCGGCGGGCGGACGGGCCGCGGGCGGTACCGGCGCCGGGGGGCGCGGGCCCGCGCCACGGGCCGCCGGGCGCCGCCGCCGGCCGCCGTTGACCCGCGAAGCCCGCGGAGTCACGCTGGGGCGGAACAGGCTCGGGACGGAACGGGCGCGCGGCGCGCCCCCCGCCCCAACGTTAACGAATGCAGAACGTTAACCAGACCAGACTGCAACGCGGACCACGAACCGAGCGGACGGTGACGGACGGCCATGGCCAGGGATGACGGCATCGCGGAAGGCGGGGCGGCGCGGGCGCTGCGGCGCATCCTGCTGCTTGTCCTCAGCCTCGCGCTGATCGCGCTCTTCGCCTTCTGGCGGCTCGACAATCCGCGGGTGGACCGGATCCGCATGGGCGTGGTCGACGGGTTGCGCCCGATGGTGGAGCGCGCCTCCGGCCCGCTCGACTTCCTGGCCGCCATGGCCGCGGATTTCGAGAATTTCGTGCGGGTCTACGAGCAGAACGAGGGCCTGCGCCACGAGATCCAGCGCCTCAAGGCCTGGCGCGAAAGCGCGCTGGCGCTGGAGCAGGAGAACGCCCGCCTGCGCGCGCTCAACAACGTGCGGCTGTCGCCTTCGCTGGGCTTCGTGACCGGCGAGGTGATCGGGGATTCGGGCGGGCCGTTCCTCGCCACCGGGCTGATCAACGTGGGCCGGCGCGACGGGGTGATGGACGGGGCCGCGGTGATGGACGGCGCGGGGCTGGCGGGACGGGTCGTGGGGCTCGGCCGGCGGGCGGCGCGGGTGCTCTACCTCACCGACTATTCCTCCCGCATCCCGGTGTTGATCCGCCCCTCGGGCCGGCGGGCGATCCTGTCGGGCGACGGCGGCGCCGCGCCCCGGCTGGATTTCCTGGAGGACCCCGACGAGGTGCGGCCCGGCGACCGCGTGGTGACCTCCGGCGACGGCGAGGTGTTCCCGCCGGAACTCGCCATCGGCCTGGTGATCGCGGGCCCGGACGGAACCGCGCGCGCCCGGCTGGCGGCGGACCTTGAGCGGCTGGAATTCGTGCGCGTGCTGCGCTACCGCCCCGATACCGAGATCGACCAGCCCGGCGGCCTTATCCGCCGCGGCGCCCCGGTGGACGAGACCGCCCCCGCCGGCCCCGACGCGCCCCCCGGCGCGGCCCCTGCTCCGCCGGCGGACCCCGCCCCCGACCCGGCGGCGGCGCGGGAGACCCGGCCATGAGCGCGGCGCAGTCCGGCCCCGGGGCGGCCTTCCGCCGGGCGGCGGCCATGGCGGTGCTGACCTTCGGCGCGCTGGCCGCGCTGATGGCGCAGCTCGCGCCGCTGGGCCCGCTGCCCGACGCGCCGATGCCGGACCTGTTCTGGTGCGTGCTCAGCTTCTTCGCCCTGCGCCGGCCCGAGGCCGCGCCGCTGCTGCTGGTCTTCGCGCTGGCGCTGACCCGCGACGCGCTGCTGGGCGGGCCGCTGGGGGCGGGGGCGCTGTCGCTGATGCTGGGGGCCGAGGCGCTGCGCCTGCGGGCGCGGGCGATGCCGGCCCCCCGCTCGGTGCTGGGGGACTGGGCGGCGGCGGCGCTGGTCTACGCCGCCGCCGTGGCCCTGCAATGGCTGATGATGGCGCTGACCTTCGCGCAGCCGCCCTCGCCCATGGCGCTCGCCCCCCATGTGGGGACCACGGCGCTCGCCATCCCGGTGGTGGCGGGCTTCCTGCGCTACGTGCTGCGCATGGGCGCCTCCCCGCGGGAGAGCGAGGCATGAGCCGCTGGCGCCCGCCCCCCGTCCGCTCCCTGCGCCTGACCCGGCGCGGGCTGCTGCTGCTGGGCGCCCAGGCGGGGATCATGGGCGCGCTCGCCTGGCGGATGCGCGCCCTGCAGGTGGAGGACGCCCAGCGCTACCGCCTGCTGGCGGAGGAGAACCGGATCAACATCCGCCTCATCCCCCCCGCCCGCGGCCAGATCTTCGACCGCGACGGGGCGCCGCTGGCGGTGAACTCGCAGAACTACCGCGTGGTCCTGATCCGCGAGCAGGCCGGCGACGTGGAGGCGACGCTCGACCGGCTCGGCCGCCTGATCCGGATCGAGCCGCATGAGCGCGAGCGGGTGCTGCGCGACATCCGCCGCAAGTCCTCCTTCGTGCCGGTGACGGTGACCGAGCATCTGGACTGGGCCGACTTCGCCCGGGTCAACGCCAACGCCCCCGCCCTGCCCGGCATCGACGTGGAGGTGGGCCTGACCCGGATCTACCCCGAAGGCCTGTCGATGGCCCATGTGGTGGGCTATGTCGGCCGGGTGTCGGAGCGGGAGCTGATCGCCGACGAGGGCCGCACGCCGCTGTTCCAGATCCCCGATTTCCAGATCGGCAAGTCCGGGGTGGAAAGCCGGGAGGAGGACGCCCTGCGCGGCCATGCCGGGCTCAGCCGGATCGAGGTCAACGCCCGCGGCCGCAAGGTGCGCGAACTCAGCCGGGAGGAGGGCGCGCCGGGCGCCGACCTGCAGCTGACCGTGGACCTGGAGCTTCAGCGCTACGCCATGCGCCGGCTGGCGGGGGAGAGCGCGGCGGTGGTGGCGATGGACGTGACCACCGGCGACCTGGTGGCCTGCGCCTCCTCGCCGGGGTTCGAGCCCAACCAGTTCGTGTTCGGCATCTCCACCAAGAACTGGCGGGCGCTGATGGACGATCCCTATCGTCCGCTGTCCAACAAGACGGTCTCGGGCCTCTACCCGCCGGGATCGACCTACAAGATGGTGGTGGCGCTGGCGGCGCTGGAAGCCGGCGTGATCGACAATTCCGAGAAGATCTTCTGCAACGGCCGCTACAAGCTCGGCGACCGCTACTTCCATTGCTGGAGCCGGGGCGGGCATGGCAACCTGACCCTGCGCGACGGACTGGCCCAGTCCTGCGACGTGTATTTCTACGAGATCGCGAGGCGGGTCGGGGTCGACGCCATCTCCGACATGGCGCATCGGCTCGGCGTGGGCGTGCGCCACGACCTGCCGCTGCCGGTGGTGGCGGAAGGGGTGGCGCCCACGCGGGACTGGAAGCGGGCGAGCTACGACCAGTCCTGGCTGGTGGGCGACACGCTCAACGCCGGCATCGGTCAGGGCTATGTGCTGGCCTCGCCGCTGCATCTGGCGGTGATGACGGCGCGGATCGCCACCGGGCGCGCGGTGTCGCCCCGACTGGTGCGCGGCCAGGGCGGCCGGCCCCTGCCTGACCCGACGCCGCCGCCGCTCGACGTCAACGGCGCGCATCTGCGCATGGTGCGCGAGGGGATGTGGGCGGTGGTCAACGATCGCCGCGGCACCGCGCGGCGCGCGCGGATCATGGCCGAGGGCGTCGCCATGGCCGGCAAGTCCGGCACCTCCCAGGTGCGTCGGATCACGGCGGCGGAGCGCGCGGCCGGCGTGATCCGCAACGAGGACCTGCCGTGGGAGCGGCGGGACCATGCGCTCTTCGTCAGCTTCGCGCCCTATGACAAGCCGCGCTACGCGGTCTCGGTGGTGGTGGAGCACGGGGGCGGCGGGTCCTCCGCCGCGGCGCCGATCGCGCAGGACGTGATCATGCACGCGCTGTGGGGCGGGCCGCCCCCGCTGGACGCCTACCCGCCCGACCAGCGCGACCGGGTGATCCGGGAGCGCGCCCGCCCCGCGCCGGCCGCGCCCGAGGAGGTCGAGGCGCCCGGAGAGCCGCGCCCCGCGGATCCCGGCCGCAGCCGCGCCTGACGCCCCCCTTCGCCCGCCCCCCCCGCGAGGAAGCCGGCGCCCCGGCCGCCGCGCCCGGCCGCGCCCCTGCGCCGGCGCCGGCGGACGCCCGGACGAGGGCGGCGGCCGGGGCGCCGCGCGACAGGGGGGGCCGGGGCGGCCCGGTTCCGAGAGCGGTGAGCAGGGTCGAGGGGGGGCCGAGGCCGGCCCCCGAGGCAGCGGCGCGCAGCGCCGCGGATGCCGGCCGCGCGCCCAGGCGGCGGCCGCGACACGCTCCGCCCGCCCGATCCGGCGTCTGGCGCGGGCGGGCGGGCGGGCGGGCGCGGAATGGGTCCGTCCCGGCTGGGACGCAAGGCGACGCCGCCGTCGGCCCGGCGGAGCGTAGCCGATCTCGGGCGGAGGGCCTGAGCGCGGGTTTCGCACGATGCGCGCCCGGCCCGGCCCCGGGTCAGGCGCGCCGGCCTGTGACGCGGCCGCGCCGCGCCGGCGGCGACGACCGGTCCCGCCGGAGACCGGCAAGCCTCCGACGGCCGCTCCCGCGCTTACTTGCCGACGCTGGCGAGATAGGCGGCCACGTCCTCGCCGCCCTTGCGCAGCTTGAAGGACATGTTGGATCGCGCGCTCTTGTCCCCGGTCTTCTCCCGGATCCAGGCGGTGGGGTCGGCGATGTAGGCGGCGATGTCCTCTTCGGTCCAGACCAGGCCGGCCTCGCGGGCCTCGTCGAAACCCTTGCCGTATCGGAAATCCTCTTCCGAACCGACCGGCCGGCCGACCACGCCGTAGAGGTTGGGGCCGGTCTTGCCGCCCTTGTAGATCACGTCGTCGCCGTTCGCGATCATGTGGCAGGCCTTGCAGCGGGCGAACAGCTTCTCTCCGGCGGCGACGTCGCCGGCCTGCGCCGCTTGCGTCGCAAGCGCGGCGGTGGCCGCGGCGAGGCCGAGGGCGGTCAGGACATGGGTGGCTTTCATCGGGGCTCTCCCTGGGCTTCCTCATGCGCGGGCGGAGCGCGCGCGGCGCGTCTCCGGACGCAGGTCCGAAAATCGCGGAGCCGAGGCGGCGGGGCAATCGCCCCGAGGCATGGGGCGCCCCCTACATTGGTCTCGGTCCCGCGGGCGCCCGGTCGCGGTTCGCGCATCCGGGCCGGGCCCGAAGAGGACATAGGACCGCCCCCTGGCGCGAGCGAGGCGACACCGGCGCGCGGGCCGGCATGTCGCAGGCGCGGCATGACGAGGGCGCGGGAAGGCTCGGCGAGGGGAGGCCCTTGCAGCGGGCGGAGCGCAGGCCGACCGGCGCGCGCCTCGCGGATCCGGGAGAAAGCCGCGTCCGCCGGGCGCCCCGGACTTGATCCGGGGCCTCCTGCGGGCGGCCGGCGTCGCGAGGCGCAGGGACCGAGCCCGGGGCGCGCGCGTCGGGGCCTCGCGGCGCCTGAACGGCCGCCCGGCGCCGCGCCGCGGGCATGAGGCGGCCGGTCCGCGCGAGGCGTCCGCATACCACGCCGACCAACGCGGGAACCGGCGCGCGCTGCCCCCCCTTCCCGCCTCAGCGCGAAGTCGGACGACGCCCCGGCTCAGCGCGACCGACCGGCTCAGCGCAAGGCCACGCGACGGCGCGGCTCAGCGCGCGATTACGCGACGGCGCGGCTCAGCGCGCACTGGCTCCACAGCGCGTGCAGCGACTGCACCAGATGCTCCACATCCGCCTCCGAATGCAGGGGCGAGGGGGTGAAGCGCAGCCGCTCGGTCCCGCGGGGGACGGTGGGGTAGTTGATCGGCTGCACGTAGATCCCGTACTGGTCCAGAAGGATGTCGGAGATCATCTTGCACTTCACCGGGTCCTTCACCATCACCGGCACGATGTGGCTGGGATTCGGCAGATGCGGAATGCCCATCTGGTCCAGGCGCTTGCGCAGCAGGGCCACCATGGCGCGCTGCTGCGTCCGCTCCGCGTCCGAGGTCTTCAGATGGCGGATCGAGGCGCAGGCCCCCGCCGCCACCGCCGGCGGCAGCGAGGTGGTGAAGATGAAGCCCGAGGCGTAGCTGCGCACCCAGTCGCACAGCGCCGAGGAGGCCGCGATATAGCCGCCCATGACGCCGAAAGCCTTGCCCAGCGTGCCTTCGATGACGGTGAGACGGTCCATCAGCCCGTCCCGCTCCGCCACGCCGCCGCCGCGGGGGCCGTAGAGGCCGACGGCATGGACCTCGTCCAGGTAGGTCATGGCGCCGAACTCCTCGGCGACGTCGCAGATCTCGGCGATGGGCGCGATGTCGCCGTCCATGGAATAGACGCTCTCGAACGCCACGACCTTGGGCAGGGCGGGGTCGAGCTCGGCCAGGCGGCGGCGCAGGTCCTCGGGGTCGTTATGCTTCCAGATCCGCTTCGTGGCGCGGGAATGGCGCATCCCCTCGATCATCGAGGCGTGGTTGAGCGCGTCCGACAGGATCACGCAGCCCGGCAGCCGCGCGCCCAGCGTGCCCAGCGCCGCCCAGTTGGAGACGTAGCCCGAGGTGAACAGCAGCGCCGATTCCTTGCCGTGCAGGTCGGCGAGCTCCGCCTCCAGCGCCACATGGTGGACATTGGTGCCCGAGATGTTGCGGGTGCCGCCGGCGCCGGCGCCGCAGGTTTCGATCGCGTCGATCATCGCGGCGCGCACGCCCGCGTCCTGGCCCATGCCCAGATAGTCGTTGGAGCACCAGACGGTGACTTCGTGCTGCGCCTCGTTGGCGCCGCCAGAGGCGTCGTCCCGGCGCCGGGTGGCGCGGGGGAAGGCGCCGACATGCCGCTCGAGATTGGCGAACACGCGATACTCGCCCTCATCTCGAAGCGCATCGATTTCCGAGCGGAAGAAGCCTTCGTAGTCCATCCGGCCGTCGTCTCCGTGGCTCAGGGGCGGCCGCCGGGCTCCGCGTCAGGCGGAGGGGGCCGCGCCAGGGCTGCGTTTCGGCGGGATCGCGGCGGGTCCCGGGCCGGATCGCGTCCGGGTCGCGCCGCAGGTCCGCGCCGCCCTTCGCGTCTGGACGCGACAGGGGGTTCGGGGACGCGAAATAAACATACTCGGTCGCGAATCGCTTGAATTTTTTCCGCGGCATTTGGATGCGACCGGGGGCGGCGCGCCCGTCGCCCCGCCCCCTCGCACCGTCGCCCCGCGCCTCAGCCCGGGCGGCCGAACGCCGTCTCCGGATTGGCCCGCCAGATCGACAGGTTCAGCGCGAAGGCGAGCCCGACCCAGAACGGATAGGGCGCCAGCAGCAGCGCCGCCCAAGGGTCGGCCCGCAGGGCGAAGCCGATCTCGGCCAGCACGGCCAGCAGCAGCAGCCCGACCACGACCAGCGCCGCGACCGGCCGCCGGGTTCCGAAGAACAGCGGCGACCAGGTGGCGTTCAGCACGATCTGCAACCCGTGAAAGGCCAGCGCGGTCAACGCCGCCTGCCGCGCCAGGCCGTCGGCGACGCCGTCTCCGCCCGCCAGCGCGGCGTCGGCGAGCCGGACCGCCGCCCAGGTCATCAGCACGTAAAGCGCGGTCCAGACCATCGGGAAGGCCAGGTCCGGCGGGGTCCAGCGCGGGCGCGAGAGGCTGCGATACCAGTCGCCGGGCCGGAACAGAAAGCCGGTGGCGGCGGCGACCAGAGCGGCGCCGGCGAGCGGGATGAGAAGGGTCAGGGTCATGCGCGGTCCTGTCTCCGGGGCCGGTTTGCGGGGCGAGTCCTTCGTCGCGACGGACAGCCGGGGGCGTCATGCCTTTTTTGCGCCCCATGCGCGAATATGTTACGGAGTGGAAACGCGCCGCCACCCCGCACGGGCCCGCTCCGCCGGACAAGTCCGCCTGGACGGTTCTTCGCGCGCTCCTCCAGCCCGCCGATGGACGCGACCAGGCGTCCTCGGCAAACCGCCACCGACGGCCCGCCGGCGACTTGCGCCGCGGACCATCCCAGCTACGGCCCCGCCGCGCCTGTCGTCAAGCCGCCGCCAGACGACGCGCGCGGACCCGGGATTTCGCAGAGACACCGACCATGCCTCCCCTCTCCGGTCTCGCCCAGACGCACCAAGCCGACCCGCCGCCCTCCTCGGCGATGGAAGCGATGGAGGCCAACGCCGACGCGGCGACCGCGCTGCTCAAGGCCCTGGCCCATGAAGGCCGGCTTCGCATCCTCTGCCATCTGGCCGAAGGGGAGAAGTCGGTCACCGAGCTGGAGCGGCTGATCTCCGCCCGCCAGTCCGCGGTGTCCCAGCAACTGTCCCGCCTGCGGCTGGAGGGGCTGGTCGACAACCGGCGCGAGGGCAAGACGATCTACTACCGCATCGCCGACCCGCGCGCGGCGCGGATCCTCGCGCTGCTGCACGACATCTTCTGCGGCGACGACGCCGCGTCCGCGCCGGACGCCCGGCCCTGACCGCGCCCGGAACGCCGCGCCGCGGCGCGTCACCGGGGCCTGACGCGGGCTCGCCCGCGGACGAGGGCGCAGGCCCGCGACCGGAGGCCGAAACCGACGCAGGCATGCGCACGCCCCTCGGGCCGGACGGCGCCGTCGCGGCGCCCCCCGGGGACGCGGCGCCCGGGGACGCGGTCTCGGGCGCGGCGCCGGCGGAGCCCGCGGCGGACTCCCGTCCCGCGGCCCCGCCCGAAGCCGCCGCCGCCGACGCGGCCACCGACGCGCGCCTGCTTGCGGCCGAAACCGCCGCGGAGGCCGCGGCCGCGCGCGCGGCCCCTCCGCCCCGGCCCACCTTCGCCCGCCGCAGGCCGCCGCGGCGCATAGGGCAGGCGCTCGCCGCCGGGCCTTTCTTCACGCTGGCCTTCGCGGCGCTGCTGGCCTGGTGCTTGGCCGCGACCGCGACCTACGCCGTGCCCGTCGCGCTCTCCATCCTCGCGTGGTTTCTGATCAACGCGCTGGCCGAGGCGCTGACCCGCCTGCCCGGCCTCGGCCCAGCCCTGCCCCGTCCGCTCGCCCGCGCCATGGCGGTGGCGCTGCTGTTCGGGGCGCTGTCGGTATCGGGGCACCTGGTCGCCACCAGCCTCGCCGAGCTCGCCGACGACGTCACGCTCTACGGCAACCCGATGTTCCTGGACCTGTGGTACTGGGCCTCCGGCATGGGCCTGCAGGAGGAGCTGACCTCCGAAGCGCTGATGAGCCGGTTTCTCGGGGTCGGCGGGCTGGAGGCGCTGCTCGAATACGTGCAGTCCTCGGTCTCCATCGTGTCGCTGGTGCTGGTGTTCACCATGTTCCTGCTGGTGGACGAGCAGTTCTTCCCCGCCAAGCTCAACGCGCTCGCCCGCAGCCCCGAACAGGCGGAGGAGCTGAAGGAGACGCTGACCGAGATCGCGGTGGAAACCCGGGTCTATCTCTACCTGATGACGGTGATCTCCATCGGGGTCGGCGCGATCACCGGGCTGGCCTGCTGGTGGCTGGACGTGCCCGGCGCGGCGCTGTGGGGGTTCCTGGCCTTCGGGCTGAACTACATCCCCACCATCGGCTCGCTGGCCGGGGTGGCGCTGCCGGTGGCCTTCGCGGCGCTGACCAAGGGCGACGCGTCGGGCGTGCTGACGCTGGCCGCGGCCCTGGGCGCGACGCAGTTCCTGGCCGGGCAATGGGCGGTGCCGGCGCTGATGAGCAACCGGCTCAACCTGTCGAGCTTCGTCATCATGCTGTCGCTGGCCGCCTGGGGGGCGATCTGGGGGCCGGCGGGGCTGTTCCTGGCGGTGCCGATCACGGTCATCGCCACCATGGTCTTCGCCAAGTTCCCGGTGACCCGGCCCATCGCCATCCTGCTGTCGCGCACCGGCGACCTGCCCGCCGCCCCCTATCGCGGCCTGCGCCGGGACGGCTGAACGCGGCGGGGAGCGCGGCGGGAGCCGGCGAGCCTCAGCGGAACGGCGCCCCATGCGCCCAGAGCGTCAGGGACCAGCGGCGCCCCCGCGTCACCGGCGCCACCCGGTGCAGCGCGAAGGAGGGGAAGGCCAGCCCCGTCCCCTGCAGGCGCGGCGCCTCGCGCACGGTCCCGTCGGAATTGACCTCCAGCGTCCCGCCCTCGTAGTCGGCGTCCCCGGAAAGCTGCACCACCACCGTCAGCTTGCGCCGGCGGGCGAGCGGCCCGTCGCCCACGTCGGAATGCCAGTCGAAGCCGCCGCCGACGCTGTCCTCGTAAAGCGCGACCTGGGCGCGCTCCTCGAAGGCCTCGATGTCGAAGCCGTAGGCGGCGCGGTTGGCGTCGGCGATGGCCCGCATCATCCGCGCCATGACCCAGGCCGCCTCTCCCTCGTCGTCCAGCCAGGACAGGCGGGCCCGGCGCTTCTCGGCCACGGCGCGGCCGCCGACCAGCCGGGCCTCCTCCATCTCCGCCGCCCCGGCCATCGCCACGATCCGGGCGCAGTCGTCGGCGGAGAACAGGTCGGGCAGCACCACGGGCAGCAGCATGGGGACGGTCTCGATGGGGCGGCGCGGAACGGCCCGGCCGGCGGGGAGGCCTTCCCTACGCCCTCCCCGCCCGCCCCGCGCGCCTGTCCGCGACCGCGCCGCGTCGCGGACAGGCTCGCGGGGCGCGACGCGATCCGTCGCTTTCGATGAGACTTGCGTGGAACCCGCGAGGCGCCGCGGCGCGGGGGACGGCGGGCGGGACGATGCCGGCCCGAAGGGCGGCGAGGCCCGGCCCCGTCCCCTCTCCCTCAGCCTCCGGCCAGCTTCAGGGCCAGCGCCTTCTGCCGGGCCACGGTCCGGTCCCAGTCCGCCATGACCACGCGGCCCTCGCGCACCACCGCGCGCCCCTCGACCCTCACCTCCCGCGCCCGCGGCGGGGCGCAGAGCACCAGCCCCGCCACCGGATCCCAGGACCCCGCCTGCCCGATCCCGCCCGTGTCGAACACCGCGAAATCCGCCCGCTTGCCGGGCTCCAGCGACCCCAGATCGTCCCGCCCCAGCACCGCCGCCCCGCCGCGGGTGGCGATCTCCAGCGCCTCGCGCGCCGACATGGCGTCCGCCCCCCGCGCCACCCGCTGCAGCAGCATGGCCTGCCGCGCCTCGCCCATCAGGTCGCCCGCGTCGTTGGAGGCCGAGCCGTCGACGCCCAGCCCCACCTTCACCCCCGCGTCCCGCATCGCCCGCACCGGCGCGATCCCCGAACCCAGCCGGCAGTTGGAGCAGGGGCAATGCGCGACCCCGGTGCCCGAGCGGGCGAAAAGGTCGATCTCCGCCCCGTCCAGCTTCACGCAATGGGCGTGCCACACATCCGGCCCGGTCCAGCCCAGCCCCTCCGCGAACTCCCCCGGCCGCTGCCCGAAGCGTTCCAGCGAAAAGGCGATGTCCTCGTCGTTCTCGGCCAGATGGGTGTGCATCATCACCCCCTTGTCGCGGGCCAGCAGCGCCGAATCCCGCATCAGCTCCGGGCTGACCGAGAACGGCGAGCACGGCGCGACGCCGACCCGGATCATCGCGCCGGGCGCAGGGTCATGGAAGGCGTCGATCACCCGGATGCAGTCGTCGAGGATCGCGTCCTCCCGCTCCACCAGCGCGTCCGGGGGCAGGCCGCCGGCGCTCTCTCCCACGCTCATCGAGCCGCGCATGGCGTGCAGCCGCACCCCCAGCGCGCGGGCGGCGTCGATCTCGTCATCCAGCCGCGCGCCGTTGGGGAACAGGTAAAGGTGGTCGGAGGACAGCGTGCAGCCGCTCAGCGCCATCTCCCCCAGCCCGATCAGGGCGGAGACGCGGATCTCCTCCGGCCCCATCCGCGACCAGATCGGGTAGAGCGATTGCAGCCAGCCGAACAGCAGCGCGTCCTGCCCCGCGGGCACCGCCCGGGTCAGGGTCTGGAACAGGTGGTGATGGGTGTTCACAAGCCCCGGCGTGACCACGCAGCCGGCGGCGTCGACGATCTCGTCCGCCTCCCGCGGCAGGTCCGCCGCCATGCCCACCGCCTCGATCGCCCCGTCGCGGGCGAAGAGCCCGCCGCCCGGGATCTCCCGCCGCGCGTCGTCCATGGTCACCAGCACGTCGGCGTTGCGAAGAAGGAGCGTCGCCATGGATCAGCCTTTCTGAAGCGCGAGACGGGCGGCGAGGCCGAGGAAGATGGTCCCCGTCGCCGCCTGCAACGCCTGGCCGAGCCGCCGGGACCGCGCCAGCGCACGGCCCGCATGGCCCGCGCTCGCGCCCACCGCGCCGTTGACCAGCATGCCCCCCGCCGCCAGCACGGCGCCGAAGGCGAGGAACTGGCCCAGCACCGGCCCCGCCTCCGGCCGCACGAATTGCGGAACCAGCGCCAGCACGAAGACCCCGACCTTGGGGTTGAGCAGGTTGACCGCCAGCCCCGCCCGGAACGCCGCCCCCGGCCGCAGCGGCCGGACCGCGCGGCCCGCAACCGCGTCCTCGCCCCGCGCCAGCGCCGCGAAGGCCCGCAGGCCCAGCCAGGCGAGATAGGCCACGCCCGCCCAGCGCACCGCCTCGAACAACGGCGGATGCGCCGCCATCAGCGCCGCCAGCCCCAGCCCCGCCGCGCCCGCATGCACCAGGCTGCCCGCAGATATCCCGGCCGCCGCCGCCAGCCCCGCCCCGGGGCCGGAACGCGCCCCCTGCCCGAGGCAGAACAGCATGTCCGCCCCCGGCGTCAGGTTCAGCGCCAGCGCCACGGGCGCGAACAGCGCCAGCATCTCGGGATCGACCGGAAGGGCCATGGCGGAAGCTCCGTGAAGGGAAGGGCCGCGCCCCTTACTCCGAGGGCGCGCCGGCGCGCAGCCACGCGCCCAGCACGGCGCGGTCGGCCTGGGTCATCCCGGTCTCGTTGCCCAGCGGCATGATGTTCGACAGCACCGCCTGCGCCAGCATCTTGGGGGCGTGGGTCCGCATCTGCTCGACCGTGTCGAACATGACGCCGCCCGGCGCCTCCTCGAACCCGTCATGGGCGGGCGTGGCCGAATGGCAGACCGTGCAATGGGTGGCGACCAGCGTCATCGCCTGGCCCGCGTCGACCTCCGCCCCCTGCTGGTCGGGCCGCCAGGCGCTGACCCACATCATGCAGATGAACAGCAGCGTCGCCGTCGGCCACTGCCACATGATCGCCCAGCCGTGCTTCTCCTGGTCGTGCAGGTTGAAGAAGTGGCGGATGATGCCGCCGATGGCGAGGATGAAGCCGACCAGGATCCAGTTATGCGGATGCCCGAAGGCGATGGGATAATGATTGGAGATCATCATCGCGATCACGGGCAGGGTCAGGTAGTTGTTGTGGGTCGAGCGCAGCTTGGCGATCGCGCCGTATTTCGCGTCCGGCGTCTCGCCCGCCTTCAGCGCCTCCACCACCTTGCGCTGGTTGGGGATGATGACCAGGAACACGTTGCCCGACATCATCGTCGCGATCACCGCGCCGGTATGGAGCCACGCCGCGCGGGCCGAGAAGATCTGCCCGTAAAGCCAGCACAGCAGCACGATGGAAGCGTAGAGCAGCGCGAACAGATAGCCCGGATGCGCCTTGAGCGGCGACTTGCACAGCCCGTCGTAAAGCACCCAGCCCACCCCCAGCGACGCGATGGAGATGGCGATGGCCGCGAAGACCGGCAGGTCCGCCACCTCCCGGTCGATCAGGAAGCTGGAGGTGCCCCAGTAGTAGGTCACCGTCATCATCGCGAAGCCGGTGAGCCAGGTCGAATAGCTCTCCCATTTGAACCAGTGCAGGACCTGCGGCATCTTCTCGGGCGCCACGGCGAACTTGCGCACCTGGTAAAAGCCGCCGCCATGCACCGACCAGCTTTCGCCCTTCACCCCGCCGGGCAGGTCCGGGTCGTGACGCAGCGAATAGTCGAGCCACATGAAGTAGAACGACGACCCGATCCAGCCGATCGCCGCCACGATATGCGCCGCGCGCACCGCGAAGCTGATCCAGTCGTGAAAGATGGCTTCCATCGTCGCGCGCCCCCTGCGCCGGTTGCTGTCCGTTGTCCGCAGACCTTTTCAGGGGCCGCAATTCGACGTTAGCGTTGCGGCGCGGCGCCCGCCAAGCCCCCTTTTCGCGCCGCAGCATGACCGCGCGAGGAGCCCCCATGACCGACGCCGCCTCCCCTTCGCTGTCCCCCGCCCCCGCCGCGATGGACCGCGCCGGCTTCGTCGCCCGCTTCGGCGGCGTCTACGAGCATTCCGACTGGGTGGCGGAGGCGGCTTTCGACGCGGGGCTGGGGCCGGAGACGGCGACGCCCGCGGGCCTGTCCGCCGCGCTGCAGGCGCAGGTGGAGGCGGGCGGGCGGGACCGGCAGCTCGCGCTGCTGCGCGCCCATCCCGACCTCGCCGGCAAGCTGGCGCTGGCCGGCGGCCTGACCGCGGACTCGACCGCGGAGCAGGCGGGCGCCGGGCTCGACCAGTGCTCGGCCGGGGAGCTGGCGGAATTCCAGTCGCTCAACGACCGTTACAAGGCCCGGTTCGGCTTCCCCTACATCCTCGCGGTGCGGGGGCGGCATCGCACGGAGATCCTCGCCGATTTCCGCGCGCGGGTCGGGAACGCCCCTGACGCGGAGTTCGCCGGGGCGCTGGAGCAGGTGCGCCGCATCGCGCTCCTGCGGCTGGAGGCGATGGCGGGCTGAGACCGCGCGCCCTCAGCCCGCCAGCGCCGCGGCCTCCTCGAACAGGATCGCGTGGCGCCCGGCCAGTTCGTCGGGGTCGCGCGAATAGCCGCCGCCCAGCGCCGCGGCCAGCGGCAGGCCGCGCGCCCGGACCGTCTCCAGCACCAGCCGATCGCGCCGGCGCAACCCGCCCATGGTCAGCGACAGCCGGCCCAGCCGGTCCCCTTCCCAGGGGTCCACCCCGGCGTTGTAGAACACGAAATCCGGGGCCGCCTCCTCCAGCGCCCGGGCCAGCGCCTCCGCCAGCACCGCGAGGTAGTCCGCGTCGCCCAGCCGGTCGGCCAGCCCGATATCGAGGTCGGAGACCGCCTTCCGCGCCGGAAAGTTCTTCTGGGCGTGGATCGAGAAGGTGTAGACCCGGCGCTCGTCCTCGAAGATCAGCGCGGTGCCGTCGCCCTGGTGAACGTCGCAGTCCACGACCAGGATGCGCCGCGCCAGCCCCTCGTCCAGCAGCGCCTGCGCCGCGACCGCCACGTCGTTGAACACGCAGTAGCCCGACCCCGCGTCAGGCCCCGCATGATGCGAGCCCCCCGCGGCGTTGACCGCGAGCCCCCCGTCCAGCGCCAGCCGCGCCGCCAGCAGCGTGCCCGCGCTCGACAGCGCCGCGCGGCGGGCGACGGCGGGGGTGGACGGCAGGCCGATGCGCCGCGTCTCCTCCGCCGTCAGGGCGCAGCCGAGCACCCGCTCAACATAGCCCAGATCGTGCGCGGCGGCGATGCGCAGGGCGGGAAGGGCGGCGGGGGCGAGCCAGCCGCCCGGCCCCATCAGCCCCCGCGCCTCCAGCGCCTGGCGCAGGTAGTGATACTTGGACATCGGGAACGGATGGTTCGGCCGCAGGGCCGCCACGTAGTCGGGATGCCAGACGATCGGCAGGGTCATGGCGCGCGGTCGTCCCAGGGCGCCGCCCGCGCGCCCGGTCCCTCCCCCTCCTCCTCCTCCGCCGCGTCCTCAGGAGACGGCAGCAGCCGGTCGACCGCATCCCCCGCCCGCGCCTGGGCCGTGCGCAGGGCGGCCTCGAGCCGGGCGAGACCCGCGGCGGGGTCGTCCTCCGCCTCCACGCCGGCCACCCGGCACAGAACCGCGGTCAGACCCGCCCCGGCGGCCTCCGGGTCGAAGCGGCCCTGAAGCGTCACCCGCAGCGCCTGCAGGGCGCGGGATTGCAGGGCGTGGGCCTCGGCCAGCGCCGCCCGGTCCGCCTCGTCCAGCGCGCCGTCGGCGGCCAGCGCGGCCAGCACCGCCGGCGCGGCGGCGGCGCGGGGCAGCGCGGCGCAGGCGGCGGCGGGGTCCTCGCCCGCCTCCGCCGCCGCGTCGATGCGCGCGAGCAGCCCGGCCTGGGCGGCGAATTCCACGTCCATCAGCCCGCCCCAGGTCCGCTTCACCGACCAGGGCTCGGACCGTCCGCCCCGCGCCGCCTCCGCCACCCGCGCCCGCATTTCCGCCGCGTCGGCCCGGGTGACGCCGGGCGGGCGGGGGCGGGCCAGCGCCTCGTCGATCGCCGCGCCCGCCTTCGCCATCGGCCCCGGCCGCCCGGCCACGGCGCGGGCCCGGGTCAGCGCCATCCGCTCCCAGGTCCAGGCCTGCTCGGCATGATAGGCGCGGAACCCGTCGACCGAGGTCGCCACCGTCCCCTGCCGCCCGGAGGGGCGCAGCCGCATGTCGATCTCGTAAAGCGCGCCCTCCGCGGTCTTGGCGGTCATCGCCAGGATCAGCGCCTGGGCGAAGCGGGAATACCACACCGCCGTCGCGAGCGGCTTGGGCCCCTCCGACGCCTCCGCCCCCGCCGCGTCGTAAAGCAGGATGAGGTCGAGGTCGGAATTCGCCGTCATCTCCCGGCTGCCCAGCCGGCCCATGGCCAGCACCGCCGCCCCGCCGCCCGCCTGCGCCCCCGGCGCGGGGCCGTAGCGGCGGGCGAATTCGGCCTCCACCTCCGGCATCAGGGCGCGAAGCGCGGCCTCGGCGATGGCGGCGAAGCCCTGGCCCGCCTCCTCCGCATCGGCGATGCCGCGCAGAAGCTGCACGCCCATGCGGAACCGCATCTCCTTGGCCCAGGCGCGGGCGGCGTCGAGCTTGCGCTCGTAGTCGTCCCCCTCCCGCGCCAGCCAGCCCTCCAGCTCCTCGGTCAGCGCGTCGGCGTCGGGCAGCGGGCGGAAGAAGTCGGTGGCGAGGATGGCGTCGATGACCCGCGAGTTCCGCCCCAGCTCCTCCGCCAGCCGGGGGGCCGCCGCGCAGATCTCCGCGATCAGGTCCAGCAGGCGCGGATTGGCGGAGAACAGCGACAGGATCTGCACCCCCGCCGGCAGCCCGGACAGGAAGCGGTCGAACTGGATCAGCGCGTCGTCGGGCGAGGCGGCGCGGGCCAGCGCGTCGAGCATCAGCGGCTCAAGCTCCGCCAGCAGCCCCCGCGCCCGGTCGGAGCGGGTGGCCGGGATCGTCCCCTGCCGCCAGCGGTCGACCAGCGCCATCCCCGTCTCGGCCCGCGCGAAGCCGCGGGCGGTGAGCGGGTCGGTCCGGGCGTCGCCGCCCGTCCCCGTCCCCGCCCCCGCCGCCGGGTCCGGCTGCGCCTTGCGGGAGGCGGCGGGGGCGAAGAAGGTCTCGGTGATCGCCGCCACCGCGCGCAGGCGGGCGTCGAGCGCCGTCTCCAGGCTCTCGCGGTCCGGGAAGCCCGCCAGCGCGGCGATGCGGTCGCTGGCCTCCGGCGCGGTGGGCATGGCGTGGGTCTGGCGGTCCTCCACCATCTGCAGCCTGTGCTCCAGCTCCCGATGCGCGAGGTAAGCCGCGTCGAGCACCGCCGCCGTCTCCTCCGCCACCCAGCCCGCCCCGACCAGCGCCGCCAGCCCCTCGCGGGTGGCGCGGGGGCGCAGGGCGGGGTCGCGGCCGCCGCAGATCAGCTGCCGGGTCTGCACGAAGAACTCGATCTCCCGGATCCCGCCGCGGCCCAGCTTCACGTCATGGCCGGGGACCGAGATCTCGCCCCCCACCCCGCGATGGGCGCGGATGCGCTCGCGGATGTCATGGGCGTCGCGGATCGCGGCGAAATCCAGGAAGCGCCGCCAGATGAAGGGACGCAGCCGGTCGAGAAACCCCTCCCCCGCCGCGATGTCGCCCGAAGCGGCGCGGGCCTTGATGAAGGCCGCCCGCTCCCAGGTCCGGCCGAGGGATTCGTAGTAGCTTTCGGCCGCGTCCATGCTGATGCAGACCGGGGTGACCGAGGGATCGGGCCGCAGCCTCAGGTCGGTGCGGAACACGTAGCCCTCGCCGGTGGGCTTGGACAGAAGCTGCGCCGCGCCCTGGCAGACCTTGACCAGCCGCGCGCGGATCTCCGCATGGTCGGCGGGGTCGTGGCGGCTTTCGTCGAACAGGAAGATCAGGTCGATGTCGGAGGAGTAGTTCAGCTCCCGCGCCCCGCCCTTGCCCATGGCGATGGAGACGAGGCCCGAGGTCCCGGTCGGGTCCGCCTCCGCCCCCGGCAGCCGGCCGCGGGCGATCTCGTCGGCGAGGCCGGCGCGGATCGCCGCCTCCACCGCCGCGTCGGCGTAGTCCGAGAGCGCGCCGGTCACCGCCTCCAGGTCCCAGACGCCGCCCAGATCGGCCAGCCCGGTCAGCAGCGCCAGCCGCCGCTTGCCCCGCCGCAGGGCGCCGCCCAGCGTCCGCGGCTCCGCCACCGCGGCGGCGGCGTCGGCGAGGATGCCGGCCAGCGCGGTTTCCGGCGGGCCCGCGAGCGCCTCGGGCAGCCAGGCGGCCTCCTTGGCCATCAGATCGCGCAGATAGGGGGAGGAGCCGGCGGCGCCCTCGATCAGCGGGCGCAGCTCCGGCAGGGCCAGGTCGGGGCCGAGCGCGGCCCAGCTTTCGGCCCCCCGCTCGGGATCATGGGCGCGCGGGGCGCGGACGAGGCGGGCGGCGAAGGGCGCGGGCGTCTTGGTCATGGCGGGAGCATCGCCCGGCGCGCGCCGCTGTCAACCGCCGCGGGAGCCGGGCGGGGTTCCGGCTCAGCGGCGGCGGTCGTCCCCGTCGTCGTTCAGGTCGCCCGCGTCGTCCTCAAGGTCGTCATAGGCGTCCTCGTCGTCCTCCGCGTCGCCGGACAGGCGGATGTCGAGGTCGTCGTCCCCGGAGTCGTCGTCGTCGTCGTCGTCATCCGCGTCGAGGTCCGTCTCCAGATCGTCGAGATCGTCCTCGTCCAGGGCTTCGTCGAACTCCACCTCCACGGCGGCGAGCGTCTCGGCGCCGTCGTCCCCGCCGTCGATCTCTTCTTCGTCCCCGGCCTCGTCTTCTTCATCCTCCTCGTCCTCGCGAATCTCCGCGGCGAGGGTGCGGACGCGAGCGGCGGCGTCCTCCAGCGCGGCGAGGGCGGCGGCCTCGCCCTCCCGCGCCTCGGCCAGTTCGGCCTCCAGCGCGGCGACCTTCGCGGCCATGACCGGATCGTCGAAGAACCCGGCCTGCGCCGCGGCGGCGGCGGCGGCGGGAGCGGGCTCGGGCGCCGCGGCGGCTGCATCCAGCGTGGCGCGGAACCGGTCGCCCAGCATCAGCGAGGCCATCAGCAGCACCCGGCTTTCGGGCAGGCTGGCGAAGCGGCCGCCGAACTGCTCGCGCAGGGTCTCGGCCTCCTCGGCCAGCAGGGAGGCGGCGCGGGTGAGGTTGCCCTCCTCCCCGTCGGCGCAGGCGACGCGGTAGTTGCGGCCGGCGATGGCGATGTCGAGGTCAGCCATGATGGGGCTCGGTCTCCGTCAGGGGGAGGCGGAAGGGGGCGCGGGAAAGGCGTCGGGCGGGCGCGATCACACCACCGCCCGCAGTTCCGCCAGCGCCTCCTCGATCATCGCGGCGTCCTCCTCGCGCAGGGCGCGCAGGCGCGAAAGCTCCTCGCGCGCCGCGACCAGCTCGTCGCGCAGCGCGTCGAGATCGGCCTCCGCGGTCTCGGCCGCCGCCTCCGCCAGCTCCGCCGCCCGGCGGCTTTCGGTCAGGGCGTGCTCCAGCTCCGCCGCGCGGGCCATGGCGGCGCGGGCGGCGGACTCGGCCTCCTCCAGCGCGGCGCCGGCTTCGGCCCCGGCGCCCGCGTCGTCCCTCAGATCCTCGACCGCCGCTTCGAGCTCGCCCAGCGCCGCGGCCAGCGTCCGCTTCGCCGCAGCGATCCCCGTGATCCGCGTCTGCGCCACGCGCAACCCTCCGTCCCGTGGCCTGCCCGGCCTCCGCGGTGCGTTCCCGCCTCGCGCGCCGCGTTTCGCGGTCACGCCTGTTCGCCTGCGATTCGACCATCCGCGCGCGGCGCCGTCAAGCGTCCGCGACCGCGCCTTCCGCCGCGATTCCGCAGGACGGAGCGCCGCCCGCCCTTGACCCTGAGGGCCTGCCGATGCATGACCGCCGCGGCCCGCGCCCCCTTTGCCAGCGCCGGTCCCCGGCAGGCCGCATCCCGGCGGCAAGATGACGAAAGGCGAACTCTCGTGGACATCCCCACCCTCCGCGCCCGCCATCCCGAGCACTGGATGAAGGCCGCCGCGATCCGCGCCCTGTCCATGGATGCCGTGCAGCAGGCCAATTCCGGCCATCCCGGCATGCCGATGGGCATGGCCGACGTGGCCACCGTGCTGTTCGAGAAGCACCTCAAGTTCGACGCCGCCCGCCCGGGCTGGCACGACCGGGACCGCTTCGTGCTGTCGGCGGGCCACGGCTCCATGCTGCTCTATTCCCTGCTGCACCTGACCGGCTATCCGGGCATGGGCGTCGAGCAGCTCAAGGCCTTCCGCCAGCTGGGCGCCAAGACCGCGGGCCATCCCGAATACGGCCATGCCGAGGGGATCGAGACCACCACCGGCCCGCTCGGCCAGGGCATCGCCACCGCCGTCGGCATGGCGATGGCCGAGGAATCGCTCGCCGCGCGCTACGGCAAGAAGATCGTCGACCACCGCACCTGGGTCATCGCCGGCGACGGCTGCCTGATGGAGGGCATCTCCCAGGAGGCGATCGGGCTGGCGGGCAAGCAGAAGCTCGGCAAGCTGATCGTGCTGTGGGACGACAACGGCATCACCATCGACGGGCGGGTGGATGCGTCGGACATCACCGACCAGCTCGCGCGCTTCTCCGCCTCCGGCTGGGCGGTCCTGTCCTGCGACGGGCATGACCCCGAGGACATCGACCGCGCCCTGACCGCGGCCAAGGCCGACGACCGCCCCACGCTCGTCGCCTGCAAGACCCATATCGGCTACGGCAGCCCCAAGAAGCAGGACACCGCCGGCGCCCATGGCTCCCCGCTGGGCGCCGAAGAGATCGCCGCGGTGCGCGAGATCTACGGCTGGCCCCACGCCCCCTTCGTGATCCCCAACGAGATCGCCGACCAGTGGGCGGAGATCGGCAAGCGCGGCTCGGCCGAGCGCTACGCCTGGGAGGCCCGCCTCGGGATGCTGTCGCCCGCCAAGCAGGCGGAGTTCGAGCGGGTGATGACGGGCGAGACCTCGCCCAAGCTCGCCGCCGCGGTGCGCAAGCTGAAGAAGCAGCTCGTCGCCGACGCCCCCAAGGTCGCGACCCGCAAGGCCTCCGAGGTCGCGCTCGGCGCGATCAACGCCGCCGCGCCGGAAACCGTGGGCGGCTCCGCCGACCTCACCGGGTCGAACAACACCCTGACCGCCGGTCTGGGCACGTTCGACGCCGACAACCGCAAGGGCCGCTACGTCTATTACGGCATCCGCGAACACGGCATGGCGGCGGCGATGAACGGCATGGCGCTGCATGGGGGCGTGGTCCCCTACGGCGGCACCTTCATGTGCTTCACCGACTACGCCCGCGGCGCCATGCGCCTGTCGGCGCTGATGGGGGTGCGGTCCATCTACGTGATGACCCATGACTCCATCGGCCTGGGCGAGGACGGTCCGACCCACCAGCCGGTCGAGCACCTCGCCATGCTGCGCGCCACGCCCAACACCCTGGTCTTCCGCCCCGCCGACTCGGTGGAGACGCTGGAGGCCTGGGAAGTGGCGATGACCACGAAGAACGCGCCCTCGGTCCTGGCCCTGTCGCGCCAGAACCTGCCGGCGGTGCGGCTGAAGAACCAGTCGAAGAACCTCGTCGCCCAGGGCGCCTATGTGCTGGCCGAGGCCGAGGGCAAGCGCCGCGCCATCCTGATGGCCACCGGCTCGGAGGTCGAGATCGCGCTCGCCGCCCGCGACCTGCTGCAGGCCGAAGGGATCGGGACCCGCGTCGTCTCCATGCCCTGCCAGGAGCTGTTCGCCGCCCAGGACGAGGCCTATCGCAAGAAGGTCCTGCCCGCGGGTCCGGTGCGCGTCGCCATCGAGGCCGGCGTGCGCTTCGGCTGGGACCGCTGGCTCTGCGCCGAGCGGGGGGCGGAGAAGAAGGCGGATTTCGTGGGCATGGAGGGCTTCGGCGCCTCCGCGCCCGCGCCCGAGCTCTACGCCCATTTCGGCATCACCGCCGAGGCGACCGCGGCCAAGGTCAAGGCGCTGCTCTGACCCCGGCCGTCACGGGACGAGACACGAACGGGCGGCCCCTCGGGGCCGCCCGTTTCCGTTCGGGGCCGGTCAGGAGATCAGGAAATCGTCCAGGTCCACCAGCTCGACCCGATGGTCGAGCAGGGTCAGCCCCGACGCCTTGCCCTTGAGGTGGATCAGCACGTCGTCGCCCACCTGCTCGATGCGGAAATCGTCGAGCGAGCGGACCCCGAGCCGGCTGATATTGTCGAACTTCAGCGTCTCCCCGAGGCGGTAATCGGTGATCCGGTCGCCCAGGAAATCTTCCACGTTGAAGCGGAAGAGGTCCCGCCCCGCCCCGCCGGTCAGGAGGTCCGCGCCGGTGTCGCCGTCGAGCCGGTCCCGCCCCGCGCCGCCGTCGAGCGTGTCGTTGTCGGACCCGCCGTTGAGCCGGTCGCGCCCGCCCTGGCCCAGCACGACGTCCTCGCCCTGCCCGCCATTGATGCTGTCGCGGCCCTTGCCGCCCTCCAGCAGGTCGTCCTGATTGCCGCCGTCGATCACATCATTGCCGCCGCCGCCGAGGATATGGTCGTCGCCCGAGTCGCCGAACAGGGCGTCGGCGCCCTTGCCGCCGTCGATGAAGTCGTCGCCGAACCCGCCGCCGATGAAATCCTTGCCGTTCTGGCCCAGCAGCCGGTCGCCCGCGCTTCCGCCGTCGATCTCGTCGTCGCCGCCGCCGCCCCGGATCTCCAGCGCGAGCGTCTCCCCGAAGCCGCTGACCTTGTCGGCCCCGCCCCGCGCGTTCCAGAAGGCGGTCGACGGGTGACCGGCGAGCTCCACGTCATCGGCCCCGTTGGTGAAGGGGGTGATCTGGACGAGGTCGGTCAGCGGCTCGGTCAGCGCGGCGATGTCGGGGCCGGTCCCGGAGGCGGTCAGGGTGTAGACCACCTGAATATCGCCGAAATCCGCGCCCTCGGCCTGGGTCAGGTCGAAGGCCCGGGTCAGCGGCCCGAAGCTCTCGCCCGGGTCGAGCCGGGGGACGTCCACCACCAGCGCCAGCGTCTCGAACTGGGTCGCCGCGCCGAAATTGTGGATCAGCGTCACCTCGACCCGCCCGCCGGCGTCGGAGCGTTCGCCGTCGATATTGGTCACCGTGAAGGCGTCGGCCTTCAACCGGTCGTCGAAACGGCGGCGACCCAGGAATCGGGGCTCGTGGGCGGAAAAGCCGAGAATGCCGGCCATGGCGGCTCCCTTCGCGGATGGAGTCCGAACGGCGGACATTGCGCGAAGCGCGGAGCCGACGCGGGATCAGAAAAAAGACGAATATCTGAATGGCACGCCGACGGCCGCTACGGCAAGCCCGGGCCGCCCGCCTGGCCCGGAACCCCGCCACGGAACGGCGCGTCGGCGTCCATGGCGACGCCCTCCGTCCGCGCGCTCTCCGCCGCCCCGCTCAGAGGTCGATGATCGGGTTGGGGCCGAACTGGATGTCCTTCATGCGGAAATCGTCGATATCGACGTCGAGCAGGGTCAACTGGGGCTCCCCCTCCTCGAAGAAGCGGCCGTCGCCGACGATCACCAGGTCGTCGCCGACCTGGGTCAGCTCGAACCCGTCCGTCGACTTGATGTAACGGTCGAAGTAGAGCTTCTCGCCGACCTGATAGTCGGTGATGACGTCGCCATGGAAGTCGTGGCGGTCGAACACGAACCGGTCCTTGCCGGCGCCGCCGGTCAGAATGTCGGCGCCGCTGTCGCCGTCGATCACGTCGCGCCCCTTGCCGCCGTCGATCTCGTCATCCCCCGAACCGCCGCCCAGCCGGTCCCGCCCGCCGTCGCCGGAGATGACGTCGTCGCCCTCCCGCCCCTCGACCACGTCGCGGCCGCCGCCGCCGACGATGCGGTCGTTCCCCGCGCCGCCGTCGATCTCGTCGCCGCCGCGGCCGCCGTCCAGCAGGTCGTCGCCCGCGCCGCCTTCCAGCACGTCGGCCCCGTTCTGGCCCTTCAGGTCGTCGATCCCGGCGGAACCCAGCAGCATGTCCCCGCCGCCGCCGCCCAGCACGGTCACGCCAGCGTCGGTCTCGGCCAGGATCAGGCCGCTCGCGTCCACCTCGTCGGCGCCGCCGCGGGCCTGCCAGACGGCGCCCGACAGCTTCATCGACAGGTCCACGTTGTCCGCCTGGTTGGTGAAGGGGCTGATCTGCACCACGTCCGTCGCCGCGGCCTCCGGCAGGTCCGGCGCCGGCGCCCCCTCCCCCTCGGCCTCCACCGCGTAGGAGATCAGCGCGTCGCCGTATAGCGCGCCCTCCGCCTGCTCCAGCCCGAAGGCGCGGGTCAGCGGCCCGAAGCTCTCGCCCGGATCCAGCCGGGGGATGTCGGCGACCAGCGCCTCATAGCTCACCGGCAGTTCGGTGAGATGGCCGTAGGTGACGGTGACCACCAGCCGCGCCCCGGTCTCCGAGCGTTCGTCTCCGGTGTTGGTCAGCACGAAACCGTCGGCCTTCAGCCGGTCGTCGAAGCGGCGGCGGCCGAGAAACGCGGGAAGGTCGTCGTCGCGCATCCGCGCGTCTTCGAGGGTCAGAAGGGCCGGCATCGTGGTCTCCGCGCGTTCCGGCCCGCGCCGACCATCGGCGGGGATCCGGTCTCGGGCGGACCCTAGGCGCCCCCGCTTTCCCCAGCGCTAAGAAGCAGGGCTAACCGATCGTGAACGCCGCGCCCCTCGCCCCGGAACGCGAAACGGACGACGCCGAGGCGCCGCCCGTTCCGGTCGTTCCCCGCGCGGCCCGCGATCAGGCCAGCGCGTCCTCGCAACGGCCGCAGACCGCCTCGTGGGCATGGGTTCCCACATCGGGCAGCACCTTCCAGCACCGCGCGCATTTGGCGCCCGAGGCCGGGGCCGGGACCACCGCGACGCCGGGCACGTCGGGGAGCGTGAAGGCCCCTTCCGGCGCCGGCGCGTCGGTCAGGGTGATGCCGGAGGTGATGCAGAGATCGGCGAACTTCACCTCGTCCAGCAGCGCCCGCAGCTCCGGGTCCGCCACATGCACCACCGGCGCGGCTTCGAGGCTGGAGCCGATGCGCTTTTCGCGCCGCTCGACCTCCAGCGCCCCCGTCACCACGCGGCGGGCGTGGCGCACCTTCTCCCAGCGCGCCGCCAGCAACCCGTCGTCGCGCCAGTCCGGCGTGGCGGGGAAGTCCTGGAGATGGACCGAGCTGCCGTCCCCCGGGAACCGCTCCAGCCATGCCTCCTCCATGGTGAAGACCAGGATCGGCGCCAGCCAGGTGACCAGCCGGTGGAACAGCGCGTCCATCACCGTACGGCAGGCGCGACGGCGGAGGCTGTCGGCCGGGTCGCAGTAGAGCGCGTCCTTGCGGATGTCGAAATAGACCGAGCTGAGGTCCACCGTGCAGAACTGGAACAGGGTCTGGAACACGGTCTGGAAGGCGTAGCGGCCGTAGCCCGCGCGCACCTCCGCATCCAGCTCGGTCAGCCGGTGGAGCATGTAGCGCTCCAGCTCCGGCATCTCGGCCGGCTCGACCCGCTCGGCCTCCTCGAACCCGTCGCAGGCGGCGATCAGGAAGCGCAGGGTGTTGCGCAGGCGGCGATAGCTGTCGGCGGTCCCCTTCAGGATCTCCGGCCCGATGCGCTGGTCGGCGGTGAAGTCGGTCTGCGCCACCCAGAGCCGCAGGATGTCGGCGCCGTACTGGCGGATGACGTCCTCGGGGGCCACGGTGTTGCCGATGGACTTGGACATCTTCATGCCCTTCTCGTCCAGCGTGAAGCCGTGGGTCAGCACGCCCTCATAGGGCGCCCGCCCCCGCGTGCCGCAGCCCTGCAGCAGCGAGGAATGGAACCAGCCGCGATGCTGATCGGTCCCTTCCAGGTAGAGGGACGCGGGCCAGATCCCGTCCGGCCGGTCGCGCAGCGCGAAGGCATGGGTCGACCCGCTGTCGAACCACACGTCCAGCACGTCGTCGACCTTGGTCCACTCGGCCGGATCGGCGAGCCCGTCCAGGAACCGCTCCTTCGCGCCCTCGGCGAACCAGGCGTCGGCGCCCTCTTCGCGGAAGGCGGCCTCGATGCGCGCGTTGACCTCGGCGTTCCGCAGGATCTCCACCTCGCCCGGCCCGGTCTCGCGCATGAAGCAGGTCAGCGGCACGCCCCAGGCCCGCTGGCGCGACAGCACCCAGTCGGGGCGGGCCTCGATCATCGCGTGCAGGCGGTTGCGGCCGGAGCGGGGGGTGAACTCCACCAGTTCGTCGATGGACTTCAGCGCGCGTTCGCGGATGGTCTCGCCATGCGCGTCCATGCCGTCGCCCAGCTTCACGTCGATGGCGGCGAACCATTGCGGCGTGTTGCGGAAGATCAGCGGGGCCTTGGAGCGCCAGGAATGCGGGTAGGAATGCCTGATCCGCCCGCGGGCGAGCATCGCCCCGACCTCGGCCAGCTTGTCGATGACGCGCTTGTTGGCGTCCTTCTCCTTGCCCTTCTGGTCGAAGATGACGGCCCCGCCGAAGAGCGGCAGGTCGGGGCGGAAGGACCCGTCCTCCAGCACGTTGTAGGTCATCGGCAGGCCGAATTTCCGGCCGATTTCGTAGTCGTCGGCGCCGTGGGAGGGGGCGGTGTGCACGAAGCCGGTGCCCGCGTCGTCGGTCACGTGATCGCCGGGCAGCACGGGGACGTCGAAGTCCCATTCCCCCTCGCCGCCCTCGACCCCGCGCAGCGGGTGGGCGAGCACCATCTTCTCCAGCTCGTCTGCGGTCACGTCGCGGCGGCGCTCATACGCCTCGACCTTGGCCTTGGCCATCACGTCCTCGGCCAGCGCGTCGGCAAGGAACAGGACGTCGCCGGTCGCGGCCCAGTTGCCCTCCGGCGCCGCCGTGACCTCGTAGAGCCCGTAGGAGACCGACGGGTTGAAGCACACCGCCCGGTTCTGCGGGATGGTCCAGGGGGTGGTGGTCCAGATCACCACATGGGCCTTGAGGGCGGCGACCGCGCGGCGGGCGGCGGCCTCGTTGTCGGGATCCTCCTCCACCGGCCAGTAGGAGGATCCGGCGACGGCGCGCACCACCGGGAACTTCACCCAGATCGCGTGGGACTGGTGGTCGTGATACTCGACCTCCGCCTCGGCCAGCGCGGTCTTCTCGACCACCGACCACATCACGGGCTTGGAGCCGCGATAGAGGCTGCCGTTCATCACGAATTTCATGAACTCGGCCGCGATCACGGCTTCGGCGTCGAAGTCCATGGTCAGGTAGGGATCGGCCCAGTTCCCGGTGACGCCGAGGCGCTTGAACTCCTCGCGCTGCACGTCCACCCAGCCTTCGGCGAACTTGCGGCACTCGGCCCGGAACTCGTTGATCGGGACCTCGTCCTTGTCGCGGCCCTTGGCGCGGTACTGCTCCTCGATCTTCCACTCGATGGGCAGGCCGTGGCAGTCCCAGCCGGGCACGTAGCGGCTGTCATGGCCCAGCATCTGCTGGGAGCGGACCACGAAATCCTTCAGGGTCTTGTTGAGCGCGTGGCCGATATGCAGGTGGCCGTTGGCGTAGGGCGGGCCATCGTGCAGCACGAAGGGCGGGCGGCCCTCGCCCTGCTCGCGCAGGCGGTCATAGACCCCGATCCGCTCCCACCGCGCCAGCCATTCGGGCTCGCGCTTGGGCAGGCCGGCGCGCATGGGAAAGCCGGTCTCGGGCAGGAACAGGGTGTCGCGATAGTCGGGGCCGGTCTTGTCGGCGGTGTCGGCGCACATAAGCGGACGCTCCGTGGCGAAGTCTCGGGATCGGGCGGATCGGCCGGAGGGCGCGGGCATGGCCCCGCCCGCCGGCGCGCGAATGGGTCGGGCGGCGCCCCTGATCGCTCAGGAGGCCGCCGGGCTAATTCGCAGGCCCGAAAGGGCCGGGGATATCGCGCGCGGATCGCTCATGGGCCGGTTGCATACACCCCGCGTTCCGGGATGGGAAGTGGCCGGAGCCGCGCAGGGCCGGCGGGCGACGGGACGACGGGTCAGGCGTCGTCTCAGGCGGCTTTCGCCGCGGCCTCGGCCAGCGCATCGTAGATCCGCCGGGCGGCTCCCTCCGGGTCCTCCCGCAGGCGGGCGCGCAGGGGCTCGGGGCTCAGCGGCTCCACCGAGGCGAGGTAGCGCGCGCGAAGGGCCGGGGCCTGCGCGGGATCCGCCTCCATCGGGCCCAGCCGGGCGAAGGCCGCGCCGGTGTCGGGCGCCCCGGTCACGGCCAGCGCGTGATCCTCATAGGCCCGCCACAGCGCGGCGCACCATTCAAGGCTCACCGCCTCCGCCGCCTCCGGGAAGGCGTCGCGCAAGAGCGGAAGGGCATGGGCGGCGAGCCGGTCCCGCGCCGCCCCCCGCGCCCCGGCGCGGGACCGCGCCCGCAGGGTCAGCGCCCCCAGCGCCAGCAGCGCCAGCAGGACCGCGACGACGATCATGCGTCGCCTCCCGGGCCGCGGCGACCGCGCCCCGGGATGTCATCGAACGGCATCGGCCCGCCGCTCAGGCGGCCTCCGCCAGCCCCGCCGCGATGGTCTGCGCGGCGGCCGAGACGCCGGCCCCGTGGCTCACCCCCATCACGTCGAAGGCGGTCTCCACCGCGCCCAGCGTGCCGAGGATCATCGGCGGGTTCAGCCAGCCCATATGTCCGATGCGGAACGAGGTCCCCGCATAGCGGCCGAGCCCGATGCCCAGCGTCAGGCCCATCTGGCTCTCGCACAGCTCGCGCAGCGCCGCCGGCGGGAAGCCGCGGGTGAGGATCGTGGTCACGGCGTTGGCGCGCGCGTCCTCGTCCTGCACGTTCAGCTCCACCGGGCCGCCATTGGCGCCCCAGGCCTCCACCGCCGCGCGGGTGGCGTCGGCGAGGATGCGCTGGCGGCGCCAGGCGCGCTCCACCCCCTCCTCCTCCACCAGCATGGTCAGCGCCTCGCGCAGGCCGAACAGCAGATGGGTGGGGGCGGTGCCGCCGAAACGCTGGTAGAACATCTCCGGCGCCGCGCGGGGCTTCCAGTCCCAATAGGCGGTGACCAGGTCGCCGCGCACCTCCCAGGCCTTGGGGCCGACGAAGGCGAAGCTCAGCCCCGGCGGGGTCATCAGACCCTTCTGGGAGCCGGCGACCATCACGTCCACGCCCCAGGCGTCCATTTCGAAGACTTCGGTGCCCAGCGAGGCGATGCAGTCCACCAGGAACAGCGCCGGGTGCCCGGCGGCGTCGATGGCCTTGCGGATCGCGGGAATGTCGTTGCGGGCGGAGGAGGCGGTGTCCACCTGCACCACGATCACCGCCTTGATCTCATGGTTCACGTCGGCGCGCAGCAGCGCCTCCACCGTCTCCGGCGGCACCGGGCCGCGGTCGCCGGTCGCGACCACCTGGCAGTCCACGCCCATCTGGCGCGCGGCCATCGCCCAGCCCTCGGCGAAGCGGCCGCAGTCCAGCGCCACCGCCTTGTCCCCGCGCGAGAACAGGTTGGAGACCGCCGCCTCCCACGCCCCGTGGCCGTTCGCGGCGTAGACCGCGACCCGGCCCTCGGTGGTGCGGGCGACGCGCTTGAGGTCCTCGTAGAGCCCCGCGACCATGCGGGTCAGGTCGCCCTCGTAGATGTTGGGGGCGTCGCGGTGCATGGCGTTGAGCACCCGGTCCGGCATGACCGAGGGGCCGGGGATGGACAGGAAATGCCGGCCGAAGGCGAGGGACATGGCGGACCTCTTAAAGGGAGGGGACGTCGATCTGGGTCCGTCGCGCGGCCGCGCGGGGCCGGTCGGGACCCGACAGGGCTACAGCCATTCATTGCGGTGCAAAAGATATGTCGCGACCCCGCGCGGCCGGTTCGCGACAGGACGCGCGCAAGGCGCGGGCGCCGCGCATGAAATTCCAGTGACTTGGCCGGCCCCGCCCCGCCCCGCGCCCCGGGATGATTTTTCGTGATCGCCCGCGTCGCGCTTCGCGATGGCGCCCCGGTCCCCGCAAGCCGCCCTGCCGCCCCCGGCCCGAGCCCCCAGACAGGGCGCGCCCGCGACGTCCGGCCGGCGCGCGGGCGGGCGGGTGGGGCGCGACGGGCGGGCGGCGCGGG
>JAYZWL010000035.1:0-16254 GCA_036154955.1 Pseudomonadota bacterium
CGGAGAGGCGGAGAGGCGGAGAGGCGGAGAGGCGGAGAGGCGGAGAGGCGGAGAGGCGGAGAGGCGGAGAGGCGGAGAGGCGGAGAGGCGGAGAGGCGGAGAGGCGGAGAGGCGGAGAGGCGGACGCGCATGGGCCGCCCCGGGACGCAACCCCTTATCCGCCGCGACGGCGAAACCGGCGGCTCAGCCGCAGGGCGGGGTCGCCGGTCGACCCGCCGGCCCCTCCCCCCCCGCGCCCCGGGACGCGTCGGCGGCGAGCCCATGGGCGGCAGCTGAAGGCATTCCTGCAGACCGCGCGGGGAGGGATGCTCGCCCGGACGCGGCGGACCGCCGCGCCGTCGCGGACCGGGCCGGCGCCGCAGACGCGGCCGGCGATCGGGGGCGCGCCGGAGGCGAGGCCGGAGACGAACCCGGTTCCCACCGGCGCGTCGCCCGCCCGACGGGGCGTCGGCTTGAGGCGGAGGGGCGGCCCTCGGCGTCGACCAGGACGAGGACCCTCCTGGTCAGCCCGCCGCGGGCCCCCCGCTGCGGCCAGGGTCGCCGCCGGCGCCCGGGCCCTCCCTTCTTCCCGCGGTTCCGTGCCGGCGGACGCGGCCGCAGGCGCTGTCGATCGTCAAGACGTCGGCGCCGCAAGCCTGCGAGATCGCCTCCGGCATCCGGCCCCGGCCCCCGGCCGCGCGCCGCCGTGCGCGGACCGGTGCGCTCAGGCGCTTCCCGCCAAGGGCGTCCAGCCGCGGAACCGCCGCAGGATGCCGTCGATCGCCCGTCGATCGTCGCCCCGCGGAACGCCCCGCGACGTCCGCGGCGGCGGCGGGATGACCGCCCGTTCCTTGTCTCTCGGTTCATGGCGGCGCATCGACGCCTCCTTCTTTAGGGTGGTCTAGGCAAATCCGCACCGTCGCAGACCGGCCGCTTCCCCGGCGCGGCCGGCGCGCCGTCGTTCCGGCCGAGGCGCGAAACGGCCGGAGAGCCGCCCCTCAGGTCCGCCCCCGCCGGCCCTCGCCCGCCCCGGCCGCCGCTCCTGCCCGGCGATCCGGCTAGCGGGCGGACGATCCGCCCTTCTTCCGCCGACCGCCTCCCGCCGCCGACCGCCTCCAGGTCGACGGCGCCCCAGAACCGGGCGCGAGGGGAGGGGGCGCGACGGGGGGGAGGTTCTTGGCCGCGAGCGGTCCGCCCGGGACCGGGCGAGCGGCGCGGCGCGCCGTGGAGAACAGGGCGGCCGCGGCGCGCAACGCCTTCGCCCCCCTCGCGACAGCGACGGCGAGGGCGACGCGGCGTCGGGCGCAGGCCGGAGCCGCGCAGGGCCGCGGGCGCCGGGGGAGCCGCGGGCGCCGGGGGCCGGGCGGGCCCCGCCGTCTCCGCGGCCTCCGCCGTTTCAGCGGCCTGCGGGGCTCCGGGTCCGAGCGGCCCGCGAGGCGGCTCCGCGGTTCAGGGGTCTCAGCGCTCGTCGTCGCGCGGCGGGGCGAAGCGGCGGGCGAAGGGACGGATGACGCCCGACGCGCCGTCCCCTGGGGCGGCGCGGGCGACGCCCCGGTCCCCGGAAGCGGGCGCGGCGGGGCGGGGATCGGAGGGCGGCGCGAAGCGGGCGCCGTCTGCGGGAAGCGTGACGCGGAACCAGGCGCCCTCGGTGGTGGAGCCGGCCAGCTCCACCGCGCCGCCATGGGCGCGGGCCAGCTCCGCCGCGATGGCCAGGCCCAGCCCCGCCCCGCCCCGCGTGGCCCCGCCCTTGAACGGCGTGAACAGATGCGCGCGCGCCCGTTCGGGCAGGCCGGGGCCCTGGTCGGTGACGTCGATCACCAGCCGGGCGCCCCGCCCCGCGCCCGAGACCGCGCCTGCGCCCGAACCCGAGCCCGAACCTATGCCGGCGCCCGAAACCGCGCCCGAAGCCGCGTCCGTCCGGGGCGCCTCAGGCGACATGGCGTCCGAAGGCCCGCCCGCCCCGGGCCCCTGCCCCGCGCCCTGCCCCGCGCCCTGACCCGCGCCCTGCCCGAAGCCCGGCCTGGAGCCCGGCCCCGCGGCCGCTCCGGCCGCCGGCTGCGCGGGACGGGTCTCGCCGGCCCGCTCCAGCCGGGCGGCGATGCGCACTTCGCCGCCGCGGCCCGAGGCCTCCATGGCCTGGCGGGCGTTGCGGGCGAGGTTGGCGAGGATGCGGTGCAGCTGATCGGGGTCGGCGGGGGCCGCCAGCCCCTCGGGCGCCGCGTTGACGAAGCGGACCTCCCCCGGGCCGGCGGCCCCCGGCGCGGCGCGGTCGGGGAACACGCTCTCGCCCACCTCCTCCACCAGCGCGCGCAGGGCGGTCATGCGGATCACCGGCGCCGGCTCCTCCGCCTTGCCGTAGTCGAGCGTCGAGGCGCAGAGCGTCGCCGCCCGGTCCAGCGCCCGGATGATCTTGGGCCCGACCCGCGCCACGCCCGCGTCGGCCGACCCTTCCAGCCGGTCGGCCAGAAGCTGCGCCGTGGCCAGCATGTTGCGCAGGTCGTGGGAGACCTTGGCCAGCGCCTCGCCCATCGCCGCCAGGCGGGCGCGCTGGCGGAGGGCTGCGCGCAGGTCGGTCTCCAGCCGCGCCAGCGTCGCCTCGGCCTCGGCGATCTCGGCGATGGAGGAGGCGGGGCGGATGACGCGGGTCCCGTCCTCGGGATCCTCGGCGAAGGCGCGCATGTTGTCGATGACCCGGGTCATCGGGCGCACCAGGAAGCGGCGCAGCGCCAGCGCGATCAGCACGCCCGTCACCGCCGAGATCACCAGCGACAGCGCCAGCACCCTGAGCGCGTAGTCGGCCATCGCCCGGCGCAGGTCGCCCTCGCGCATGGTCGCCTCGATCGCGACGCCCCCGCCATGCACCGGCATCCCGATCACCCGGATCACCCGCCCCCGGGGGGCGAGGAAGGCCCCGGCCGCGTCGCGGATCAGCGTCAGCGCCCCCGCGTCGCGCAGGTCGAAGCTGGCGTCCACCGGAACCGCGGGGGCGGGCAAGGCCAGGATCAGCTCCCGCGCCTCGTCGCGGCGCAGCACGATGTTGAGCACCTCGGAGGTCTTGAGCAGCTCCTTCTCCAGCTCCGGCGTCACCATGTCGTCGGGGGTGGCGAGCAGCGCCAGCGAGGCGATCTGGGCGCGCTCCAGCCGCTCCACCAGCCAGGCTTCGCGGAAGCGGGCGACGGAGGGGACGAAGATCAGCACCTCGGTCACCATCACGAACAGCACGGTGAGCGCGAGCAGGCGTCCCGAGAGGCTTCGCAACAGCATGAGGCGGGGTCCCCGCATCCGGTTCGACGGCGGCTTCCACGGCGCGGCGCGGGCCGCGCGCATGATTGCCGCGATCCTAGTGATACGCTACGACCCGCGCCAGTGGCCGCGCGCCCCGACGCCGCGGCAGGCGGCGGCGCGCCCGGATGCGGCCGCCCGGACCGGGAGGGAGGCCCGCACCATGCCCAATTCGCCGATGGAGGTCATGCTGGCCGGAACCCGGCTGCGGGTCGCCCCGCGCTCGGCCGACGAGCGGGCGTTCTGGGAGACGCTGGCGCTCGGCGTGCAGAGCCGGGGCGTGGGGGGCGGCTGGGAGGACGAGACCCTGGCCTTCGTCGCCGCCCGCGCCCGCCCCGGCGTGGTCTTCGTGGACATCGGCGCCTGGATCGGGCCGGTGAGCCTGCTCGCCGCCCGGCTGGGCGCGCGGGTGGTGGCGCTGGAGCCCGACCCGGTGGCCCGCGCCTCGCTGGAGGAGAATTTCGCGCTCAACGGCCTGCGGGCGGAGGTGATCCCGGCCGCGCTGCATTCGGACGGCGACGGGCTGACGCTTTACGGCGGACGCAAGGGGCTGGGGGCCTCGATGACCTCGGCGCTGGGGGTGCATCGGGGGGAGCCGGTGCATGTCTCCACCGTCACGCCGGCGGAGGTGGCGGACCGGGCGGGCCCGGGGGCGGCGCTGATGAAGGTGGATATCGAGGGCCACGAATACGCCATGGCCCCGCGGCTGGCGGAGCTGCGGGCCCGGCTGGGGGGCGAGGAAGGGGCGGCGCTGCACCTGTCGCTGCATCCCCGCCAGTTGTGGAAGAAGCTGCGCCGCGACTGGACGCTCTTCGCCCGGCGCAAGGCGTTCGAGGCGACGCGCGAGGCGCTGGCCGCCTTCGGGGACGCGCCGATGCGGGTGTCGGGCGAGACCGAGCCGCTGACCCCCGAACGCCTCCGCGCCCGCTTCGGCCCGGGCTATGCCGGCAACCGCAACTTCGCGGTGGAGATCGGCGGCTGAAGGCCGGCGGGAGGGACAGGACCGTCGCGGCAGGCGCCCCGTTCACGCGGGCGCGTCGAACCGACGGCCGACGCCGCCCCCCGCCCTTCCAACCGGCCCGCCCTTCGAACCGCCCCAGGATCGCCCGCCCCGCCCGCCTCGCGCCCCGGGCCTGACCCGGGGCCTCGCGCGGGCGGCGACGGGCGAGAGGCCCCGGGTCGAGCCCGGGGCGCCGCATGCGGGACCGCCGAGCATCACGGATCGCCCCGGGATCCGGTGGCCGCCCGAGCGTCGCGCAGGCGGCGGCGCGGCTCCGCCTTCGGCGCGCCCCGGGCCTGACCCGGGGCCTCGCGCGGGCGGCCAGCGGCGAGAGGCCCCGGGTCGAGCCCGGGGCGCCTTCCTGTCGGAATGCGGCGCGAGACATGGGAACGCCGGAAGGGGTCCGGGCAAGGCGCCATCCGTCCGCGCCGCCCGTCCGCGCCTCAGCCCGCTTCCCGCCCCCCTCACCCCAGCCGCGCCAGCAGCCGGACCGCGCGCTTCACCCAGGGGTTTTCGAACAGCTTCGGCGCGAAATGCTGGCCGGCGGCGCGCTTGGACAGCTCCCCCAGCGTCGGATAGGGGGCGATCATGCCCGCCACGGCGCCCAGCTTCAGCTTCGCGCCGATGGCCAGGGTCCACAGACCGATCAGCTCCCCCGCCTGGGCGCCGACGATGCCGGCCCCGATCGGGCGGCCCCGGACCACCAGCAGCTTGAGCAGCCCCTCCGTCGCCCCCTCGGCCACCGCCCGGTCGGAGCCGGAGAACGGCACGCGGATCACCTCCAGCCGGTCGCCATGGATCTCGCGCGCCTCGGCCTCGGTCGGGCCGACGCGGGCGAGTTCGGGGTCGGTGTAGACCGCCATGGGCATGGCCCGCGTCTCGGCCCTCACCGGCAGGCGGAACAGGGCGGAGCGGATCACCAGCCCCGCCTGCCAGCCCGCGGAATGGGTGAACGCGGGCAGGCCCGCGGCGGCGTCGCCGATGGCGTAGACCCGGCGGTTGGTGGTGCGCAGGCCGGCGTCGACCGTCACGCCGCGCCGGTCGGCCGCCACCCCCGCCGCCTCCAGGTTCAGGCCCGTGACGTCCGGCGCCCGTCCTGTGGCGACCAGCAGGTGCGAGCCCCGCCAGGTCCGCCCGTCCTCCGCGGTCAGGGTCACGCCCTCCGACCCGGCGCTCACCGACGCCGCGCGGGCGCCCTCGGCGATCTCCACCCCCTCGGCGCGCAGGGCGGCGAGCGCGATGGCGGCGAGCTCGGGGTCCTCGCGCCCCAGCGCCCGGTCGGCCTCGATCACCGCCACCTCGCAGCCCAGCCGGCGATGGGCCTGCGCCATCTCCAGCCCGATCGCCCCGCCGCCGAGGATCAGCAGGCGGGACGGGGCCTCGCGCAGGGCGAAGACGGTCTCGGAGGTCAGATGCGGGGTCCCGGCCAGCCCGGGGATCGGCGGGATCGCGGGCCGGGCCCCGGTGGCGATGACGAAGCGGCGGGCGCGGATGCGCACGGCGCCGGCGGAGACCTCGTCCCGCCCCTCGAACCGGGCCCGGGCCTTGAGCACGGTCACGCCCAGCCCCTCGAACCGCTCGACCGAGTCGTGGGGGGCGATGGCGGCGATGGCGCGGGCGACGTGGTCCTTGGCGGCGGCGAAGTCGATGGCGACGGGGCCCGCGGTCACGCCGAAGCGCGCGCCGGCGGCGGCGTGGTGGGCGGCCTTGGCCGCGGCCAGCAGCGCCTTGGAGGGCACGCAGCCGGTGTTGAGGCAGTCGCCCCCCATCTCGCCGGCCTCGACCAGCACCACGGAGGCGCCCATCTGCGCGGCCCCCGCGGCCACCGACAGCCCGGCGGAGCCCGCGCCGATCACGCACAGGTCAGGGGTCAGGACGGGAGCGTGGGGCGGGGGGGGAGCGGGGGTCGGGGTGGGAGCGGTCATGCGGCGTCCTCCGTGTCGCGCCCGCGCAGGGCGCGCAGGACCATGGGCAGCGCGGCCAGCAGGCACAGCCCGGCCAGCGGGCCCAGCACCGGCCAGGTGAAGACGATGCCGAGGTCCGGCGCCTCGCCCCGGTCGAAGACCTCGCCCAGCCCGGCGCCGACCCAGGTGTAGACCGCGGTTCCCGGCAGGATGCCCACGAAGGTCGTCCACACATAGGTCGCCGCGCGCACGCCCAGGAAAGCGGGGGCGAGATTGGCGAGGAAGAACGGCACCGCCGGCACCAGCCGCAGCAGCAGCAGGACCGAGACCTGGTTGCGCGCCGCCCCCGCCCGCAGCCGGGCCATGAAGCCGCCCCGGCCCGCCAGCCGCGCCTCCAGCCGGGCGCCGAGCGCGGAGCGGGCGACGAGGAAGATCGCCGTCGCCCCCGCGGTGGCGGCGAGCGCGGTCAGCCCCGTCCCCGCCGCCAGCCCGAACAGGAACCCCCCTGTCAGGGTCAGCGCCAGCGCCCCGGGCAGCGACACCGCGACGGCCGCGGCGTAGACCGCGACATAGACCGCGGCGGCGCGCAGGGGCGCGGCGTCGCGCCAGGCGATCAGCGCCTCGCGGTTGTCGGCCAGCGTCTGGAAGGACAGCCGGTCGCCGAACGCGGCCCAGGCCGCGGCGGCGACGAGGACCAGCGCCGCGGGCGCCGCCCAGCGCCGCCAGGCCGGGGAATGCGGAGCGGCGGGCGGAAGGGCCTTGGACGGGGACTTGGACGGGGCCTCGGGCGACAGGGACGCGGGCGCCCGGGCGGAGGCGGGTGGGGGGGCGCAGGTCATGGGCTGGCTCCTCGGCGGCGGGACGTGGCGTCGGTCGCGATGGGGCGGAGGGGGTCGGCGGGCGGGGACGGGGACGGGGACGGGGACGGCTACGGGGACGGCGGCGGGGACGAAAGACCGGCGGCGCCGGTCGACGGAACAGGGCCGGCGCTGGGATCGGGGCGGCGACGGGATCGGGGCGGCGAAGGCGGCGAGACGGCCGGGAATCGCGGCCGCCTCCGCCCGATATGCCGTCGCGATCCCCGGCGCGGATAGGGGGCTCACGTCGCCTTGATGGGGCGCGACGGCATTGTTTCAGGCGCCCGCGCGGCCATCCCGCCCGCCCGCGGCGCGCCGTGCGGGCCGAATTGCGCCGCGCCGCCCGGTCTCGCCCGCCTCCGCCGCCCCCCGGGCATTGACAGCCGGCGGGGCGGGCTTTATCCGACGCGCTCCGGTTTTCAGACGCCGTGCGCGCGGGTCCGGGGACGGGTGGCCAGGGGGTCGCCGTTCCGGGTCCGGTTTCGCCGCGGCCGGGGTCGCCCGCACGCCCCCGCAGAAGGAGAAAGAGCGATGAAGCGCACGTACCAGCCGAGCCGGCTCGTCCGCAAGCGCCGCCACGGCTTCCGCGCCCGCATGGCGACCAAGAACGGCGCCAAGATCATTGCGCGCCGTCGCGCCAAGGGCCGCAAGAAGCTGAGCGCCTGATCCCGCGCCGGGCGGGGCCGCCGAAAGGCCGGCCCTCGCCCGCGTCGCGGCGGCGGTGCTCGCCAAGGCGGTCCCCGTCCGCGCCGGTCCAGTCCGCGCCGGTCCAGTCCGCGCCGGTCCCCGAGGCCGCCGCCGGACGAGACCGGGCGCGCGGCGACAGCGCGATGCGCGGCCCCGACCGCGACCGGGCCCGGCGTCATGCCGGGCCTTGCGCGATTCCGGGCATTGCCAGATTCCGGGCCTTGCCTGAGTCCGGGCGTCCGCGCCGCCGCCGAAGCCCGGCGCGGCGGATCCGCCCCGAGCGCTCCGCAGGACGGGTCCCCGGCCAGGCCGGATCGCCCCCCCGACCGGCAGGCCCTTCGGCGGGGCGGACAACGGACGGGCCAGGGCGTCAGCCGGGTTCGGTGTCGGACGGCGGGGGCGCGATGAGGCGCCTGGGGCGACCTGCCCTGGCGGTTCGGACCTGCCGCCGATCCCGGCATCCGGATCCGGACAGGGCTCGGCCGGACGCTCGGGGCCGGAGTCTGGACGGCTCTCGGATCGCCGCGTCCGACACCGATCCGCGCGCCGGCGGGCCTGTCCCGGCGGCGCCCTCGAAACCGGGCGGCGGGACCGGGCGTCGCGCCGCCCCGCGCGTCCGCGGACAGGCCCGACCGGCCTCGATCCGGCTGCCCGGAGGCTCCGCGCCGATGACCGCTTCCGATCCCGCCGCCGGGCCGCAGGACCCAGACCTCGCCGGCGATCCTGCGTCTTCCAACCCCGCATCACCCAACCCCGCATCGCCCGGCCCCGCCTCCCATAGCGCCGCCCCCGCGGCCATCGCCGCGGCGGACCCGCTGCCCCGAACCGCCTTCTCCACCCTGCGGCGGCGGCGCGAGTTCCTCGCCTGCGCGAATCGCGGGCGGCATTGCGCGACCGAGGGTCTGATGCTCCAGGCCCGCCGGCGCCCCGAGGACGAGCCGGCCGAGACCCCGGTCCGCATCGGCTACACCTGCTCCAAGAAGGTCGGCAACGCCGTGGCCCGCAACCGGGCCAAGCGGCGGCTGCGCGCGGCGGCGGCGGCGGCGATGCCGGAGGGGGCCCGGGCGGGCTGGGACTACGTTCTGGTGGGGCGCGCGGAGGCGACCGCGGCCCGGCCCTTCGCGGCGCTGACCGCGGACCTCGCCGCCGGCATGGCGCGCCTCCATGCGCGCGAGGACGAGGGCCGGCCCGAGCGCCCCCGCCCCCCCTCCGGCAAACGCGGCCGGGGCGGCAAGGGCAAGCCCGGCGGCAAGCCGGCGGGCGGCGGGCGCCCGGGCGGATCGGCGGACGGGACGGCTGGCGGGACGGCGGGCGACGCGCCCCGCGGCGGGGCCGGAAGATGAGCCCCGCGGCCCGGCTGCTCGCGCTTCCGGTCCGGGCCTACCGGCTGCTTCTGTCGCCCTGGCTGGGGCGCAACTGCCGCTTCGCCCCGACCTGCTCCGCCTATGCGCTGGAGGCGCTGGAGGTCCACGGCGCCCTGCGCGGCGGCGCGCTGGCCCTGCGGCGGGTGATGCGCTGCCATCCCTGGGGCGGCGAGGGCTTCGACCCGGTGCCGCCGCCGCCGAACCGCGGGGACGGGGCCCCCGGCGACGAGACCGCCTCGGAAACCGGCCGGCCGGCCGGCGGGCAAGCCGCGGGCGGGCCCATGGCGGGGGGCCCCCGATCGCATGGCCCCGAGCCGGACGGGACGGGCCGGACGCGCTGACCCTCCCCACGCCCTGCCCCTCCCAACGCCCCGGCGCGCCGGGCCTCCGCCGCGCTCCCCGCGACCTGCCCTCCCGCCCCCCCGTCGCCCCCGCCACGCAGGGAGACGCCTCCAAATCGCCGCGCCCCCAGTAGCGACCGACCCGTGGCCGCCGGCGTCGTCGTCACATGCGACGCCTCCGCCGTGACTTTCGGGCGACCCGCGGGCAGGCAAGCGACGGGCAGGCAAGCGACGGGCGGGCCCATGTCGGACAGCCCCATGTCCGACCGCCCCATGCCGGGAAAACCCCTGCCGGAGCGGTCGAGTCGGGCGCGCTGACCCTCCCCGCGACCCGGCGCGCAGGGCGTCCGCCGCGCATGCGCCCTGCGATCAGCTCTCCCGACCCCGCCGCCCGTGTGGCCCCCGCCATGCAGGGAGACGCCTCCAACTCGCCGCGCCCCCCTTGGAGACTGGTCGGCGGCCGCCGGCGTCGTCGCTCCCTGCGACGCTGGCGCCGTGACTATCGGCGACCCGCGGGCGGGTCATGTCGGACATGTCCCCGTCGGAAGGACCCGATCCGGACCGGGCGGGCCGGGCGCGCTGCACCTGCCCGCAAGCCCGCGCGCCAAGCCTCCGCCGCGCGCGCTCCTGTCGCCCGCGTCGCCGCAGCCGGGGCGCCGGGAAACGTCCTTGAGCCCGCCATGCCGCCTGCCGCGACCGGTCAGCGGCCGCCGGCGTCGCCGTCCTCTGCGACGACGCCGGCGGGGATGTCGGTCGACCGGCGGGCAAGCGACGGGGCGGGCCCATGTCGCGAAGACACGAGCCGGACCCGGCGCGCAGGGCGTCCGGCGCGCGGCCACCCGGCGACCGGCTCTCCCGCCCGCGTCGCCGCCGCGCTCGCCGCATGACACCGGCGCGACCGGTCGGCTCGCCCGGTCAGGCGGGCGCGTCCATCCCTGCTCCGTCCGCCCGCCGCCTGCGCGCTCCCCGATGCCTCCCGCCCCGTCTGCGATCTCCCCGGCCGCCGATCCAGCCCCCCAGCCTGCTCGCCGCCGCGGTCACGGCCCGTTCGGCCCGCGCGGGTCCGCCTGTCTCATGCTCTGCCGCGGGGCGACGCGCCGACCGAAAGCCCGCCGCCCGCACCGACGGCGGCGAGAGCGGTTTCGGGGGCGGGACGGCGCAGGCCGTCGCCGTGACGCCCTCGCCGCCGGTTCGGGGCGGCGCGGGCGTCGGGGCGCGGCCTGGCGGGCGGGTCGGCGCGCCGCTCCGTTCGCTGGGGACGACGCGCGCGCCCTCCGGCCGGCGGGCAGGAGCGGCGCGCGCCGGGTCGGGGGACGGCCGGACCACCTTGAGGGTCGGCGGAGCGGGGCGGACGGGGGACCGGAATCGTCGGCGTCCGCGTCAGGACGTCCCGAGACCGTCGGCGCGCGCTCCGGCTCCCGGCCATCTCTCGCCCGGCGGCGGGATCCGCTCAGCGGCCGGCCCCGGCGCGCGGCAGGTCTCGGGCTCCGTCTCGGGGGCGCGTCCTGGCGGCCGGGTCAGGGGACGTTTCGGAGTTCGGCGCCGGGCGCGGCGGCGCGCCTGCGCCTGGTCCCACCGGCCCCATCGCCGGCGCGGGAGGGGGCCCCATCTCTCCGCCCGACGATGTCGGCGCCGAACGGCTGCGCCGGGACGAAACGGGCGGGCGGGACGAGCGAGGCGGGTCCGAGGGCGGCGGAGCGGCTTTCCGGTCCGCGGTCACAGCGGGCGGCATGCCCGCGGAACCCTTTGATACGGCTGACGACGCGCGCGACCGGAATTCGCAGACAACAGGCCCGGGGGCCGAAGCCGAAGGCCCGCCTTCGGGTCCCGGCGGGAAGGATGATCGCCCGTCGCGGATCGGGCCGGATCAGGTCGGACCGGCGTCGCGGGCGCGGTCCGGGATCGAGGGCGGCGACGAACGCGCCGCCCACGGGCGCGTCGCCCGACCGGCCGGGCGTCGGCTTCGCGCGGACGGGACGGCCTTCGGCGTCGGCCAGCGCAGGGATCTTCGGCGTCAGGGCGCGGCGCGAATGTCCCATGCGACCATGGCCGCCGCCGCTGCGGCCGCCCTTTTTCCCGCGGCCCCGCGCCGGTGGACGCGGACGCAGGCGCCGCCGGGATCGCCTGCGGAACGCGGTCCCCGCCTCCGGCCGCCCGCCACCGCGTGAAACGGTCGCCGGGCGCGGTTCGCGGGCCGCAAAGCCCGCGCGCGTCCCGCGATGGCGTCCCGGCCCGGAACATTCGCAGGAGGCCCTCGATCGCCCGACGATCGTCCACCCGAGGCGCCACGCGCGGCCTCTCCGGCGGCAGCGTCCGGAGAGGCCGCCCGTTCCCAGCCGCTCGGCGCATGCCGGAAGCCCGTTCATGGGGCCGGGCGAGAACCGGGTCGCACAGGGTCGCACGAGGTCGCACGGGGTCGCGCGGGGCTTCGACGGGCGCTCACCCGCTGCGCAGCAGCGCGCGCAGCAGCAGCGCCGGCGCCATGCCGGGCGCGATGCGGCGGGCGTCGGCGCGCGCCTCCGCGTCGGGCATGCCGGCGCGCAGCGCGGGCGCTCCCGACCCGGCGGGGAAGGTCCAGGCGGCCCGGCCCAGATGCATCGCCTCCCCGGCGCCGAGGCGCAGTTCGTCCTCCGCCCCCGTCCCGGCGCCGGCGAGCGGCTGGTCCACCCCCGGCGCGCCCTCGACCGGCGCCACCGCCGCCGGCCGCCAGCGGCCCATCGGCACCAGCCCGTAGGCGACGACCCGGCCCGCCCGGCGCTCCGCGCAGGGAAGACGGGCGCGGGCGCCGCTGTCGATCTCCACCAGCTCCAGGGTCACGGGGCGGGGCGAGGCCTCGGCGGCGATGGCGGCGGTGGCTTCGACGAAGACCAGCGCCACGCCCTGCGCCGCCAGAGCGCGCGGGGTGGCCGCGGCGATGGCGGGACCGCAGCTCGGCGCGATCGCCTCGGGGCGCGGGGGCGGGGCGGCGCCGTCCTGGCCCTCGGCCCCGCAGGCGGCGAGCAGAAGCGCGGTCGCGGCGACGGCGACGGCGGCGAGCGCGCGGCCGGCGAGGCCATCGCGGGCGGCGCCGAGGGCCCCGCGCCCGGGAGAATGCGGGAGCGGCGCGGAACCGAAGCCGTCGCGCCGGGCCGCTCCGCCGGGGGGCGGCGCGGCGACGGGCGCCTCGCAGGCGGCCCAGCCGGCGTCTCGCCCGGCGGCGGCACGGGCGGCGGGGCTGGCGGCAGGGCTGGCGGACGGGGCGGCCGCTCCCGGCAACGCTCCCGGCAACGGGCCATGGGGCGGGCTGTCGGCCTGGCTTTCGGCCGGGCTGCGGGCGGCGCTTCGCCCCCGGGTTCGCGCGTCGGCGGGAACGGGATCGCCCCGCCCCGCGCGGCGCTCGGACGGAGGGGACGGCGCGGCTCGTCGGTCGGCGCGCGGCGCCGGGACCGCGGGGGCCGGGATCGCTGGGGCCGGGACCGCGGGGGCGGGGATCGCTGGGGCGGAAGACGCGGATGTCATGGCTCTGGCCTTTGCGTGCGGGACGAGCGGAGCGACCGGGACGACCGGGGCCGGCACGCTAGCCCTCCCGCCGAAACCTCCGCAAGCGGGCCCGCCGCGTCAAGCCCGGGCCGCGCCGGGGTCGGTCGCCGGGCTCCGGCGGCGGAGGTTCCGCGGGACGACCTTGCCGACGCGAGGCGGAGCGCCCGGGCGATCCGGGCGGACCGGCCGGCGCGGCCGGGACCGAGGGGGCGGGATTGAGGGGCGCGCCGCTTGCGCGGGCGCGCGCCAGCGTCTTCGCCCAACGGGCGTTCAGCGGGGCGTGGCCCGCCGCACGCGCGGGGGCGCCCGCGGCGCGGGGATCGGGCGGCGGCGGGACGGACCCGCTCGACCGACCGCGCCGCCGAGCGGAGGCCGTTCCGCCCCGGGCGCCGACGACGGCCGGAGACGAAGGGCGGCCGGAGACGGATGGCGGCCGCCCGGCGACCGGCGACCGGCCCGCCGTCGCCGCCAACCGACGCCTGCGAACCGACGCCCGCGGACCGACGCCCGCGAGGGGCCGCGACGGGGCGTCCCGGACCGGGAGGCGGGGCGACCGGAGCGCCGCGTCCCCCCGCGACGGACCGAGCCGCCGCCCGCCCCGCCGCCCGCGCCCCCGGTCCCGCGCGGCGCGGGCGTCCGGGCGCGGCCTGGCGGTCGGGCGGGCGCGCCGCTCCGATCCCAGGCGAGGACCCGCCGCCCCCGCACGCGATTCCGGTTGCGCGGGGGGGCGGGGCGGGCTAGCCCTCGGGCCATGCTCGACGCCGAAGACGAACTGCCGCCGATCCTGGCCGGGGCCCCGGACTCCACCGAGTTCCGAAAGCTGCGCAAGCGCCTGGTGCGCGAGACCCGCGCGGCCATCGACGCCTATGGCATGGCGCGGCGCGGCGACCGCTGGCTGGTCTGCCTGTCGGGCGGCAAGGACAGCTACGCCCTGCTGGCGGCGCTGGTGGAGCTGCGCTGGCGCGGCCTCCTGCCCGTGGACCTTCTGGCCTGCAATCTCGACCAGGGGCAGCCGGGATTCCCCTCCACCGTCCTGCCGGAATTCCTGGAGCGGATGCGGATCCCGCACCGGATCGAATACCAGGACACCTATTCCATCGTCACCTCCAAGGTGCCGGCGGGGCGGACCTATTGCGCGCTATGCTCGCGCCTGCGCCGCGGCAACCTCTACCGCATCGCGCGGGAGGAGGGGTGCCAGGCGGTGGTGCTGGGCCATCACCGGGACGATATCCTCGAGACCTTCTTCATGAACCTCTTCCACGGCGGGCGGCTGGCGACCATGCCGCCGAAGCTGGTGAACGAGGACGGGGACCTGAGCGTGCTGCGCCCGCTGGCCTTCGTGTCGGAGGCGGACTGCGCCAAGTATTCGCGGCTGATGGGCTACCCGATCATCCCCTGCGACCTCTGCGGCAGCCAGGAGGGGCTGCAGCGGATGCAGGTCAAGGCGATGCTCGACGGGTGGGAGAAGAACGCGCCCGGCCGCCGGCAGGTGATGTTCAAGGCGCTGACCAACGTGCGGCCCTCGCATCTGGTCGACCCGAACCTCTTCGATTTCGCGAACCTTTTCCCGGGCGGCGCGCCCGCGGGGGATGCTTCGGGCGACGTGCCCGACCTGCGCGGCGCCGGCGGGCTGGGCGCGCTGGCGGCGCTGGCCGCGGCCACCGAAGCCGAAGCCGGGGACGACGACGCGGACGACGAAGAGGCCTGAGCCGGCCCCGTCCGGCGGCCTGAGGACCGAGCCGGGCCCGCCCGGCGGCCCGAAAACCGAGCCGGCTCCGTCCGGCGGAAGGAGCGCCGATGCCGCCCCGCGTGCTGGAAACCTGCCTCTACGCCGAGGATCTCGACGCCGCCGAAGCCTTCTACCGCGACGTGGTGGGGCTGGAGCTGATCCTGTCCGAGGAGGGCCGCCACCGCTTCTTCCGCGCCGCGGGCGGCATGGTGTTCCTGTTCGACCCGCGCGCCACCCCGATCCCGCCCCCCGAGGGCGCCCTGCCCGTCCCGCCCCATGGCGCGCATGGGCACGGACATGTCTGCTTCTCCGCCGACGGGCCCGGGCTGGCGGGGTGGGAGGCGCGGCTGACGGCGGCGGGGGTGGAGATCGAGAGCCGGGTGGAATGGCCCAACGGCGCCGCCTCGATCTACTGCCGCGATCCGGCGGGGAATTCGGTGGAGTTCGCCGAGGCGCGGCTCTGGGGGCTGTGACCCGGCGCGGGCCCTGCCCGGCCCCGCCCCTCGGAAAACTTGCCCCGCGGCATACGCGCGCTTATGGCTTGCGTCGCGGCGCCGCGCCATGATGTCGCCGCGCCGCAGCAAGAGAAGGACGCGCCCCTTGAGCGACACCGCCAGCGATCCCGCCAGCCCGACCGAGACCCCGCGCGAAGAGCCGGTGACCAAGCTCATGCGCCTGCTCGACATCGAGCAGCTGGAGCTGAACCTGTTCCGGGGCGACGGCGGCGGCGGCGACACGGTGATCCGCATCTTCGGCGGCCAGGTCATCGCCCAGGCGCTGGCCGCGGCCTGCCGCACGGTGGAGGGGCGGGACTGCCATTCGCTGCACGCCTATTTCATCCGCCCCGGCGACCCCTCGATCCCGGTGATCTACGAGGTCGACCGCGCCCGCGACGGCGGCAGCTTCACCACGCGGCGGGTGATCGCGGTGCAGCACGGCAAGCAGATCCTCAACCTCGCCGCCTCGTTCCAGGTGGCGGAGGAGGGCCACCACCACCAGCACGCGATCCCCGACGTGCCCGGCCCCGACGGCCTGCCGAGCCGGGCGGAGTTCCGCGGCGCGCTGGCCGAGGCGTCTGGCAACGCGCGGCTGGCGGAGATGGTCAAGTCCTTCCCCATCGAAATCCGCGAGGTCGAGCCGGTCAACCCGCTGGCGCCGGTGAAGGCCTCGGACGTCAATCACGCCTGGATCCGGGTGTCGCGCCCCATCGAGGCCGAGCCCTGGATGCAGCAATGCATCATGGCCTACGCCTCGGACATGAACCTGCTGAGCTCCGGCTCCCGCCCGCATTCGGTGAGCTGGCTGTCGGGGGACATCATGTCGGCGAGCCTCGACCACGCCATGTGGTTCCACGGGCCGATCAAGGCCGACGAATGGCACCTCTACACCATGGACAGCCCCTTCGCGGGCGGGGCGCGCAGCTTCAACCGCGGGCGGATCTACGACCGGCAGGGGCGGCTGGTGGCGAGCGTGGCGCAGGAAGGGCTGATGCGGCCCATCGCCAAGAAGGGCTGACCGGGCGCCGGGCCCCGGCCCGAAGCGCAGGCGCCGCGTCGGGCCGCGCGCCGGCGGCGCCGGGGCGCCCGCGGCGC